>JBJXHE010000039.1:0-20029 GCA_046160785.1 Planctomycetota bacterium | reverse complement strand
TGTGACAGATGTCGAACATAGGCTTCCGCCGCGCGTGGGTTGTCTTGACGACGAAGGACCATGTAAGCACTATCGGAGAATGCAAGATTTCCGTTTGCACAACGTAGCCATGCATCAATTGAGGCATCGGTAAACGGAAATCTTGCAGACTGAATTAGTGGATTTACAATTGTAGAGTATCCCCGATTTTCTTGCTCAGAATTCAACCTCTCGCACTCGGATGCGGCAATATTGATTGCGGTTTCACATATACTGACAGTGTTTGCGCTTGAGCAGCGCGAAAGGGCCCAGATCCATTCGAGTACGTTATTGACCCGGTCCAGCTGAGATACTGCGTTCCACATGCGCTCCAACGCTGGGGAAAGTTCCGAGAATCCCAGATAGCCAGCGAGAACGAGTGAACTCTTCGCCTTCTTGGGATCACTAAAAGAGACCTCCAACTCACGAGACAATTCATCAATTTTGCTTACCCAATGACGAGCGAAATCGTGGACAGCTTGCTCGATTTGATTCCAACGAGACTGTGGAGTAAAATCATCAATGGCTGCCAGTGCGATTGCCGCGTCGATGTTCCCCGCATGGGCTCGTGCCAAGCGTACACGCCAGTCATGGATAAAGCACTCTGTAGCCCGTATCACAACAGTGGGGTCTGCCTGTGCGAGTGTAGTAATTGCCGCGGATGCGCGCGCCGATCCGATCTGTTCAATTTTGAGGCAGCAAGTAAGATGTTCCTCTAAATATGATGTGAATTCAGCGAAGAATGGATCTGCGTCGTTAAAAACCCTTAATGCAGCTATATGTGGAAGCGCATCTTGCAGTGATTGCCTAAGGCCTTGAAGTAGTGATTTCCGATGGTTTTGAGAGACGCATACTACTGCATAGGCCCAAGATTCACTAAGTTCTGGCCGCGCCAGGTACTTTGTCGCCTCAAGAGGAGCGTTCACCCACAATTTACTTAGATGCCACCCTATCCAAACATTTGAAAGGCGGTCGTGACCCCAGAAGAATTGACAAGTGTCTGTAGAGTCCGAGATTGAACCGAGGTGTGCGGTAGCAAATGCGTCGAGGGCTATAGATTTTTCTAATGGACTCGTTTGCCAAAATATCGAATCAAGTATCGGACTCGGTGTTCGTTCTTCAAGCACCCGCTCTAACAATTTGACTATGAACGATTGAAAGTCAGATATTGAAATTCCTTGTGAAGTTAAGCGCTCGTCCCGCAGGCAATTCTCAATGTAGCGATTAATTAATCTCCCGAGGCCCGACATCCCGAACGGCATGTCTTCAATTAGGAGGTTGGGCATGTCCCGCTTTAAGATTCCAAAAATGAATGGATCTCGTCCCACGGATTCTAGAAGCCGGCCGAATTGCTTGTTTTGCTGAGGACCAAGTTGACTAATGTATTGAACCAATTCTTGATCATTGAAGGGGCCAATCTGAATGCGCACTCTGTCACGCGCCGACGGAGATCGGTCTACTTCAGATGACCCTGGGAAAGATGTCATAACAATTCGATGTGCAAGAATTTCTGGCATTAAAGTCATTGAATTCCCGTATCCGACCCAAGACCCCAACTTCGTCCGCAGATCCAACGGATTACGGGCTCGAGCAACGTCATCCACGATGCAAATTAATCCACTGTCCGACGTTAGACGAAGGGCATCGTAACCGGCAGTGGCTGAAAGTGTTGGTTCATACCGTAATAGTACGTCGCGCAATGCTTCAGGAAGCGAAACGGAGTTTTCTGCTGTAATTTGGTCAATCCAAATCACGGGTCGTCCATTGTCTTGAGCTGTTTGTGCAACATAATTGAGGACCACAGATTTCCCCATTCCTGATAGCCCTTCGAGAATTACAAGAGGGCCACCGCGCGACTGAAGTTCGCTAATAATTGACTTTTCGACATCGCGCCGGATGAACGAGTGAAGATCTGGTATGTTGAACGACCGAGAATGTGCAACATGGGTTGCTCGACAGATCCTGTCTAGCAGCTCTATGGAGAGTTGCTCCGCATTCATGCCCAACAACTGCTTTCGCCAATATTGCCCTGTAGCATCATTACACAAGAACTTAATGAGCCTAGACGCTTCTACTAGCTCTATCTGAGCCCCTAGACTGGTTGCGTAATTATTTATCTCCACGTACAAATTAGACTTAGCGCCAAATCTTCTGTTAGATCCAATTGCAATTGTTATTTGACTACCTGGTGGGGGCGCTGCGCTACGGAAAACCTGCATTGCCTGATCCATATCATCCTTTACTTTTTCAATCCATTTGGACTCCGGGTCAAGTAACATAGTTGTGACTTGCATATATCCATAATTTCGGTTCGCCCCACTACCCGAAACGCAGAGGCCATCAACTGGATCCTTTACCGTTTTTCCTTCTTTGTTGTGCCCAGTCTCAACGAGTCCTCTAAATGGTTCTGGACATTCGGAACGAAGGTAGAGCGCCACAAGCTTTTCCAGAACACCAGGCGCGGCTATATTTGCTAAACGTGTTTCAGTTTCGTTTATCATGAACGGATCCAGCTAATCTTGATTCGAATGCGGTAATTCTCAGAGTAGCATTTTGTGAAGATCCTCCCGGTGTAAATCCGCGAACACAGTTTTTCCAAAGGATGTTTTCGCCGCGAGTTGCGAGCCCTATTTGGAATTTCAGCCAGACGAGAATCTCTTCGGGTTTCTCTCGAGCGATGAATTTGGTTATTGTGCGCAGTCCGGACATACGGCTAGCAGTTCAAGAGTCTAGGTTGCGCAGCTTTGGAACTTGGGTAGCGGTTCAACTCGAGTTTCCGAGTTTCGATTTGCTCGTCGGTGATCGACTCAAATCGTCGGATTTGGTCTTTGCTCGTGGCGCCCCGAAACAAATCTGGGCGGCCTCCACAAATAGATTCAGTTTGTCGAAGCAATGAAATCCGCGGTTGCGATCGATCGACTCCTTTGTCAGGGTTGACCGTTGAAAATATACTCAACTATTTAATTAGCAGTTACTTATGTTCGATCGTGGCTTCGGCACGACGACAAATCCGCCAACGGGCGGCCCAATTCGCTATCAAGCTCCGCATATGGCGTCCCCGCTACCAATTTCAGTTAATCGAAACGTTCCGCCAACGCGAATATGTGGTCGAAGGGACTCAATTATTCAAATTCAAGGTAAGGCATCGGGGACAAAGAGATCACGATTAAGAGTTATGATTTGTAATTGCTCCAATCGGTTAGCAAGACTCCGATGTTCGAAAGCGGTCGAACCAGGGTCTAAAGCACATAATTCAACCAGCCGTTAAATATTTGAGTTTTGAAGCAATTAGGGCTGACCAGATTGCAGAACCTGGCATGATTACGACACAAGTCATTCACACATAATTGAAGATCCGCTTGTTGTTGCCGACTTAACCGGAAAATCCCGAATGTTTTTTATAAACAATCCGTCCGTCACGACCTACGAAAGCCATATGTACAATTAATTCAAGAAAGTGAACGCATGCCATTTGATGTTGCGGTTATTCGAACAATTGAAGTTGATCATTAAGATTTTAGATAGTGTGGAAGCTGCTAAGAGTGAAATAATTCGAAAAATCCAAACGATGCAGAAGCCGGATAACGGGGTTGAGAGTCCAATTTCGGGTGCTGTCGACCCGAAAGGTCTTTGACAAACAGGATATTCGGTATTTTCGCGCCAGTGGACTCTTGTAAAAATGCAACCCCTCACCTCGGCAACTCACCCAAAAACTCGATAAGCGGCAGTACTTCTACATTGCCGATTCGTTGCGCGCGATCACCGAGGTAAACGATGATCTGACGCTTCAGTTGCTTGGTACGTTCCCCTAGTGCAGCGAGGCCTTTGCAATCATGCCGGGATACTTGTCGTGCCGCCTTCACTTCGATTCCCCATAGTTCGCGATCCACTTCAAGAACGAAATCGACCTCGACATCATTCCGAGTTCGGAAATGATACAATTTTGCGTCTGGCCAGAGTGTGCTGAGACGGTTATGAAGTTCGTAAGCGACGATGTGTTCCAGTAACAGGCCACGTTCGTCAGCTAGAGGTTTATCGAGTGGACGGCGCAGCAACGCGTTTCTGACTCCAATATCAAATATGTAGATTCTCGGATGAGCGATGAGACTCGCGCGATCACTTCCGCTCCATGCCGGTACACGAAAGATGAGTAACGTGTCTTCAAGGATCTCTAAGTATCTTCGTGCAGTCTCGTAGCTGATTCCTGCCTCGCGACAGAGAGATTGCAAATTAAGTATATTTCCCGAACCTGCCGCGACGAGGTCTAATAGACGTGCGTACCCTCCCAGATCGCGAACGAGAGCTTCGGCTTGTACTTCTTCTCGAAGATAGGCATCTGTGTAGCTGCGGAGGTCGGCGGCGCGTGTATCTGCGTCGGTCTCGGCATAAATGCCCGGAAGTGTGCCGTGAGCCATTGCACGTTCAAGATCAAATGAATTTCCCAATTCACATTCGAGTAGTGGATGCAAAAGGAAAAGATGAATTCGACCGGGAAGCAAGTTTGCGTGTCCGCGACGAAGCTTCCTAGCACTTGAGCCGGACAGCAAGAAACGGAACCGTTTCGGATTATTATCAATTACATGTTGGATACTGTCGAGAAGCGCCGGCAACTTTTGTACTTCATCAATGAGCACAGTACGTGTTGTGGCAGGTGCAGCGGCTAGTTCTCTTTCTAGGCGTTCGGGTTCGCGTACATAGTCACGATAGACGGATGCGCTCGCCAAGTTCAAAGACCAATCCGGAGAAAGAGAAGCGAGCAGAGTCGATTTTCCGACTTGGCGCGGCCCTAGAAGCAACACGCTTCTCTGGTTGCTTATTAAGCGTTTCTGAATTGCACGCGGATATAGCTTGGGCTTCATTCGTTAGGCACCTTTCATGTACGTGGGTAAAATAGCAGCGTTTTTACCCACGAGCAAGAAAAATTTGAAGTCGCCACCGATCTTCAATGTTAAACTACTCTTCGCGCCAACCCCTTTTACTCAATGACTGAGTAAACTTGCTCAATGACTGAGTAAATCCTATAATGCGGCTATGGAATTCGAACGCACCGTTGTCGCCGAGCTCGAGCAGGCGATGGCCTCAAAGCACCGTTTGCTGCACGTTTTGATAGGCCCGCGCCAGGTCGGAAAGACCACGGCGGCCGTGCAACTTGTTAAGAATCTTGGCTGGCCGAGCCACAGCGCAACCGCTGATTCAGCTTTTCCGCTGTCGGGCGACTGGATTGAAACGCAATGGAGACTGGCGCGCACGAAGGCAATGAAAGGAAAGCGCTTCCTTCTGGTGCTCGATGAGATTCAGAAAGTTCAAGGATGGAGCGAGGTCGTGAAGCAGCTCTGGGATGAAGAAGTGCAAAGCGGGGGAGTCGTTCAGCCTCTACTACTTGGTTCGTCGGCACTACTTGTTCAACGAGGACTCACGGAGAGCCTGGCGGGGCGTTTTTATTTACATCGGTGTACGCACTGGTCGTTTGCAGAGTGTCAAAAAGCCTTTGGCTGGGATATCAACAAATGGATCTACTTTGGCGGCTATCCCGGCGCGGCGCCGATCGCAGAGGACATTACGAGTTGGAAACGGTATGTGGCCGACTCTCTCATTGAGACGGTACTTGCGCGCGATGTATTACAGATGCAGAACATTAGCAAGCCGACACTACTGCGACATCTCTTCGCGCTTGCGGCGTCGTATCCCGCACAGATCGTTTCTTACAATAAAATGCTGGGTACACTCCATGACGCAGGTAACACCACAACACTCGCAAACTATCTTCGAATTCTCGAAACCGCATTCCTCGTCAGCGGACTTGAGCTTCATTCGAAGGGTCAAGTTCGTTCGCGCGGCAGCAGTCCGAAACTCATTTTATGGAACAACGCGCTTGTGAATGCACTGTCTCTGAAGACATTTGACGAGGCGTATGCAGATGGCTCCTGGTGGGGGCGGCTCGTGGAGAATGCAGTAGGCGCGCATTTGTTAAATAACCTCCAAGGTCCGATGTGGAGTATCCAATACTGGCGCGATGGAACGAACGAGGCAGACTTTGTCGTTAGTCACGGAGCCGACACGTTTGCACTCGAAGTCAAGAGTGGCGGAGACAATAAAAAGCCGGATCTCGCTGCGTTTCGGAAACGCTATCCCAAGGCGAAGGCACTATTGATTGGCGATTCGGGAATTCCATTGTCGGAGTTTCTAACAACTCCTGCTGAAGAGTGGTTTCGATAATGTTTCCATACAAGCAGGGATGTTGGGGAGATCGCCCAGCGTGATGGTGTCAACGAGAACGGAAAGTTCTAGCCGCACGAAACAACGCACCAACTCCAACATCACCTCTTTCATAATCTGCGAACCGTTGTAGAATCCTGCCTGGCTCGAACCACGCCGCTGTGTCACGACGGCGTTTCCTCTTCAGACTTGGAGGTTCCGATGACTACACGTCTCACACTCGCCCATCGAGGCGTCCGTTCAGCTCTTTCAGGTTCTTTTGTAACTTGCATTCTTGTAGGTGTCATTTTTGTAATCTTCAGCCATGTGTCGATCGCGCAGAGCGCGATCCTAGAAGGACGGCTGAACTCGACCGATCTGGAGCCCGCGGCGCTCGCGGTAGCCGACATCAACGGTGATACACATCCCGACATCGTCGCAGCGCACAAGACGAGTTCGTCGGTCGCTGCGTTTCTTGGAGACGGCGCCGGCGGGTTCGGTGCTAAGATCAGTTCCGCGTCCGCAGGAAACGCAGTGGGTCTGGTACTGGGCGATTTTAATAATGATGGAAAACTCGACTCTGTGGTGCTCGACTCGGTGGTTAAGCGCTTAGCATTGAACCTTGGGAGTGGCACAGGAGCGTTCGGCACATCCGCTTTTACAGGTGTATCGCATACTCCGACCTCGCTCGCAGCGCGCGACCTGAATCAAGACGGAAACCTAGACTGTGTCTCATCCACCAATGCCAACACGAATGGCTACACTGCGGTGCGGCTCGGCAATGGAGCAGGCGGTTTTGGCGCTGAGTCGCTTGTGAACAATTCTCCAGTCACTCGATATGTACTCATTGGCGACCTTAATAATGACAATAAGGCAGACCTTGTCACGGTCAATTCCGATCTCTCGATCAACGCGAATCTCGGCAATGGCCTAGGCGGATTTGGTGTGCTCCGCAGGACCAACACGTTTGACGCACCCGCTGGGGCAGTCATTGCGAATTTTACAAGTGATGGGTTTTTAGACGTTGCGTTTACACAGGTGACTGTTGGAGTGTACATCTATCGCGGCCTTGGAAACGGATTCTTTGCCTTTCAATCTCTGAGTGGTTCGGGTGGTTCCAGTGGCGCTTTGGATACTGCCGACTTGAACGGAGACGCGAAGGCGGACGTCGTCGTGGCCAATTACGGTCTCGAAAACATCGTTACACTCTATGGCGACGGCGCCGGACAGCTCGGTACACTCAAGACCTACGCGGCGAGTGCGAAGCCGGTTGCCGTCGTGTGTGCCGACGTCAATCATGACGCCCTTCCAGACGTGAGTGTCGCGCATCAGGATAGTTCGAATATGAAGACTTTTTTGTTACAAGCAAATGGTCTGCTAAAAACAAACACAAACAGTATTGGCGCAAGTCCGTTTGACATGGCCGCGGCCGACTTCAACCTCGACGGCAACACCGATTTGATACTCTCTACTGTAGCACAGACCCATGTGGTCGCTTTTGGCGATGGTACAGGTGGTGTTACGAGTTCGGTGTCGAGCGTCGGACCGCCGTTGGCGCCCTTTGCGGACGGCCAGTTCGCGCTCGGAGATTTGAACCACGATGGGAAGATCGACGTGGTCCTGGGACAGTCTACGACGTCGTTTTTGCGCAAGCTCGGCGATGGCCTCGGCGGATTCGCGTCGAGTAGTATCAACGCACCAAGCGGAGCTGCGACACCAGTCGTATTTGATGCGAACGGCGACGGTGATCTGGATGCCATTGCCGGCCAGCTTTCGCAGGGTTTTCTCCAGCCATTCTTTATTGTTTCCTACTACGGCGATGGCACAGGAAACTTCCCGTTGTCCTTTGCTAATTTTTACAGCGTGCCCTCCATTGGTACATTTTCCTTCATACCTGCAGATCTAAACAATGATGGCAACTTGGATCTGCTCATTCAAAACACATTCTCCATGATCGGCGATGGCACGGGTGTGTTCTCCTTAGGGTCTAGTTTAACCATATCGCCCTTTATTAGTGTTTTGAACGCAGCAGTCCACGACCTCAATTCAGACGGAAATCTCGACGTTGCATTCGCTGGGCTCGCGAATAATCCCGGACCTCACGGTGTGAAATTAAATATGGGAAATGGAAACGGCACGTTCTCGTCACCGTCGACGATTCTAATTCCAGGATCGTTTCCAACAGATGTACGGATTCGCGACATCAACTCCGACTTGCGGCCGGATATCCTGCTGACGAACACAGTCAGAAATAGTATCAACGTCCTGGTCCAAACTTCGCCGGGCATTTATACAAATAACGGAGAGTACTTCGCGGAAGGCGATCCCGCATCGCTCGCGATTGCGGATTTCGATCAGTCAGGGCGGCTTGATGTTGCTGTTACAGGCTACCTCGAAGGGTCCTTTGTGATACTACAAAACATCGAATCTCCAGTGGCTTCGTCAAGTACATACGGCGCTGGAACGTTTGCGTGTACAGGGCGTCATGGCATCGCCGCAGCAGGGGTGCCCGCGATTGGCAACGCTGATTTTGGATTTGTGAATACCAATGTTCCAAGTGGATCGCTAGGACTCTTGATCGTAACCGATGCGGCCGACGCGGGCAGCGACCCACTGGGCGCTGGCGTCGCGTTTTTGGTTGATCTGGTCAATGCTACGCAACTCCTGTCATTCGATCAGACGAGCGATATGTACAACTACGGCGGCGCAAAGACCCCAATTCCAAACGACCCGATGCTTCAAAACCTCACTCTCTACGCGCAGGGCTTTTGGTATCATCCGGGGTGTACAGTCACGCCGTTATCGCTCAGTTCGTCTAGCGGTCTTTCGTTTACAATTCAGTAGAGCATTCCTGGGTGGAACACACACTATCTCCGATACACACTGCCTGGGTCAGGCGCTTCCCCGCGTAGTACACAGATGACGTTTGCGGCGGTGGACATGCAGATCCGCCGGTAGGTTGCGGAAGTCAGCGACGCGACGTGCGGCGTCAAGACTACGTTTTCGAATTTTAACAATGGATCGTTAGCGTCCGGCGGTTCGACGTCGAGTACATCGGCGGCGAATCCGCCGAGGGTGCCGCGTTCGAGAGCGACGCGAACGGCGTGCATGTCGACCAGGGCGCCACGTGCGGTGTTGATCAGTAGTGCTCC
The DNA here is from genome assembly GCA_046160785.1 of Planctomycetota bacterium. GTDB lineage: Bacteria > Planctomycetota > UBA1135 > UBA1135 > JACQFD01 > JACQFD01. The sequence goes on along the minus strand of JBJXHE010000039.1, from coordinate 10,664 downwards.
GGGTTTCATTTTCGCGATCTCGCGCGCGCCGAGGATGCCGCGAGTCTGTGGCGTGAGCGAAAGATGCAGCGAGACGGCATCGGCAGTACCCAGTAGCTGATCCAGGCTGACGACTTCGTGATCGCAGCCGTGTGGCGGCGCACCTGATCTGTGCTCTGCGACGCGTATCTTCATGCCGAACGCGGACGCGAGTTGAGCTACGCGGCGGCCAATGTTACCGAATCCTATAATTCCAAGAGTGAGGCCGCAGATTTCTTCGCCGTGATAGTGCGAACGGTTTTCCCAACTCCCGCTGCGAACGTCGCGCGCGCTGCGCGTGATGCCGCGCGAGAGATCGAGCAGGAGTGCGAGGGTGTGTTCCGCCACAGTGGATGCACTACCTCCCGGGGCGTAGATCACGGGCAGACCGCGCCGGCGGGCAAAGGCAGTGTCGAGGTTATCAAGACCCGCTCCTGCGCGAGCAATCACAGCGAGCCGCGGGCACTGTGCCATGAGAGACTCTTCGATGCGGCCGCGGCCGCGCGTCAAGATGGCGCGCACATCGGCTAGATCGACATCGGGTACGTTCGGGTCGCGCGCTCGAAGCAGGGTGTCTGCTTTCGCGAGCAGAAGCTCCGCGTCGGGATGCAGAGTCTCAAGGAGCAGTATGGTCATACGGGCACATGTGCGCCGTCACTGGCTCCCGGCTTGATCTTGTAGACACCCGGTTTAGGTTCGACAAGTTCATCCTGGAACAGCGCAGGATCAATGACACTGTCAGGTGTACTCGCAATCTCAATCAAATTTCCGTGTGGGTCGCGGACAAACATCTGCATCTTGCCGCCCGGCAGACGGCGGACGCGTCCCCACGGTTTCAGATCCACTGCGCCGACTGCCTTTGCGCGCTGAAACACTCCCACAAAATCGTGTACTTCGATGCAGAAGTGTCCCCGAAAGGGACGCAGATCCGCCATCACATTCATGTGGATTTGCTGTGTACTGTTAATTCTAAAAAACTGCGATTCGAATCCCTGGTCGGGCGTCGGATCGAGTGCAAGTCCGAGCACATCGCGGTAGAAGGGAATCGCGACGGCAAGACTATCGACGTTGACGTTGACGTGCTGAATGTGGGAGTCTCGCGTCATGGTGGATACTAGACTTGAGTGTAACGCCGGACGAATTCGGGATCGGGTGTGACGCCCCAGCCGGGTCCGCTCGGCGGCAGGAGCGCTCCACTGTGCAATTGCAGATCGATCTCACACATCTCGCGGAGCAAAGGCGCGCCTCCCATCGGCACTTCAACGTACACTCCCGCCGGACTCGCCAGTGCGAGTGTGCGAGCAGCCTGGAAAGAGATTGCGGAACCCCAACAGTGTGGCGCAAGTTCGAGTCGATGCGCTCCCGCAAGTGCAGAAATTCGAAGACACTCTGTGAATCCACCCGCAATCGCAAGATCCGGTTGCAGTACATCGATGGCGCGTTCGCCGACGAGTTCGGCGAAATCGAAAGTTGTAAATTCACTCTCACCGGCTGCGATCGGTACCGTGGATGCACGGCGTACTTCGGCAAGACCTGTGCGATCGTCCGATGCAACGGGCTCCTCGACGAAACGCAAATTCAACTCTGCAGCGGCAGAGCAGAATTGTTTCGCGCCGGCAACGTTGAGTGTGCCATGTGCGTCTGCCATGAGTGCTACACTATCGCCGAGTGCCTTGCGTGCTGCCTGTACACGCCGCAGACTGGCCGTCACATGGGTGTCCATTGAACCGATCCGCATTTTGACCGCGCGAAAACCTGTTGATACGTAATGTAACAGTTCTTCGCCGATGCGCTCAGCAGGCGCCCAACCGCCGCTCGCGTAGGCTGGAATTGCAGACCGGGACGGACCGCCGATCAGGTCGAGTACTGAACAACCGCGCCGCTTGCCCGCGAGATCCCACAGAGCCAGATCCACACCTGCGATCGCCGCCACATGCAGACCTCTGCGTCCGAGAATCGGCATCGGCCGCCCGAAGTGTTGCGCGGCCGCAGCCCTGGAACCGTTGTACATCTTGGACCACAGTGCGTTGATCTGCGAAGAGTCTGCGCCGGTCAAGATCGCGCGAAATTCCTGGTTAATGATTGCCACCAGTGCTGCGCCGCTTCCTGAACTGCCCACTGCGGGTTTGGCCTCGCCGTAGCCCGTGAGACCGTCTTCGGTGCGCACCGTAACGAGCACACTGTCGAACGCCGAGATACGTCCGAAATCGGAGGTGTGCTGGCGCTCCGGCGGAAGCGGGCAGTGCAGCCACGACGCATCAACGCTAATGATTTTCATCGCGCAGACTGTACGAGCGGAAGCAGTGTGCGCGACGCCGTTTCGTAGAGCATTGTGTAGAACTCTTCGCTGAGCAGGCTGCTGCCGTGATCTTGAATAAATTTCAACTGCTCGGGCGAAATGTCTACTGGGTTCCTTTCGAGTTGATTCGGCCACGGCGTCGCGGGTGTGCGATCGACAGGAGCGACGGCTTCCATGGTCAGCGCACCGTCGTAGCCAACCTCTCGCAGCACACTCACAAAATTCTTCCAGTTCATCGCGCCCATGCCGGGGGCAAGACGGTTATTCTCGGCAACATGTACATCGGTGAGCTTCTTGCCGACTCTGCGGACCGCGGCAGGCAGATCCGCTTCTTCAATATTCATGTGGAATACATCAAGGCACACTCCACAGTTGGGGCCGACTTCGGACGCGAGCAGGAGTGCTTGATCCGCCCGATTCAAGAAGTAGGTCTCGAACCGGTTGAGTGGTTCGAGTGCGATACGCACACCACAGCGTTCCGCGTACGCATAGATCTCCTGCAGACCGGCGACAACCCACTTCCACTCGAGTTCAGGAGTTGAGTCGGGCACGACCTTCCCGACGGTGGCAGGCACAATCGTGATCTCATGTCCTTCGAGTTCTTTGATCATCGTGACCACCGACTTCATGTAGTCTATGGTGCTCGCGCGTTGAGCCGGATCCTTGGCCGCAAGATTGCGTTCGCCGAGTGTGAGCGTTACTGCGCCCCAACACCGGATTCCATATTTTTTGAGTAGCGGGCGGCAGTCCCCTGGAGGGTACTGGAGCGGCTCTCCGCTGATTTCAATACTTTCAAAACCAAGTCTTGCGATACGGCGAAGAGTTATTTCTAGCGGTTCGGCGCGCATCCAGTTGTGAGTAGATAAATGCATAGATCGGTTCGTCGGTCGAAGGTTTTCGAGTCGCGAGCACGGCACGTGTCCGCGTGGCGCGAAAGCCTAAACGACAGAACGCAAAGAGGGGAGTAGAACCTTGAAATTAAAGCGGTTTTCATTCGGGGATTGGCTCGAATGTGCCGCGCCATTTCCGCGGCGGCGCGAGTAGATTGTTGACATTCGGCCCCGCGCAAGGCTCAATCTGAGCTTGAAACACAACCGCACGACAACACCGACTGAGCAGACGTTCGAAGATCTCGGTCTCATCAAACAACTCGTTCAGGCACTCCACGACGAGGGTTATTCGAAGCCAACGCCGATCCAGCAGCAGGCGATTCCTCCCGCACTCGATGGCCGCGACATACTCGGTTGCGCACAGACAGGTACAGGCAAGACCGCTGCGTTTGCACTACCGATTCTGCAGATGTTAACGGAGGGCACTAAAGCTAAGTATCCGAAGGAACGGCATCGCCGCGGCGGGCCGGCACATCCTCAGGCTCTAGTACTTGCACCGGTTCGTGAACTTGCTTCCCAGATTGAAGACAGTTTCGCGACGTACGGGCAAAACCTCACCATTTCGCACACTGCCATCTACGGCGGCGTGAGCCAGTATCACCAAGTGCGCGCGCTCGAACGCGGCATTGATGTGCTTGTTGCCACACCCGGAAGACTCTTGGATTTGATAGAACAACGCTACATCGACCTGAGCGGCGTCAAGTACTTTGTCTTGGATGAAGCCGACAGAATGTTAGACATGGGTTTTATCGATCCGATCCGCCAGGTCGCGTCGATGATCCATTCGGAGCACCAGACTATGCTCTTCTCGGCGACGATGCCACATCAGATCCTGCAGCTCGCGCATTCGCTGCTGAACAACCCTGTACACGTTGAGGTTGCACCGCAGGCAGCGACTGTGGACTTGATTGATCAGTCGGTCTATATCGTGAGGCGAGACGACAAGGTGAATCTGTTAATACACTTGCTCGAGTCTGAGAATGTCGAACGAGCATTAGTGTTCACGCGCACGAAGCACGGAGCAGATAAGCTGAGCCGGTTTCTAACACAATCGGGCGTTAACGCAGATGCGATCCACGGCAACAAAGCACAGGGGCAACGCGAGCGCGCACTCAAGCGTTTTCGCGACGGCATGTCGCCTGTACTCGTTGCTACGGACGTCGCGGCGCGAGGAATCGACGTCGACGGAATCTCGCATGTATTCAATTTCGATATGCCAAATGAGCCGGAAGCCTATGTGCACCGCATCGGTCGCACCGGACGCGCAGGCGCGAAGGGTGTTGCGATTGCGTTTTGTGAAAGCGGAGAAAGACGGCTGCTGCGAGACATCGAGTTTATGATGCGCGTCAAGATCACGCCGAAAACGCCGCCTGTACATGGCAAAACTCATGCGCCGCCACCTGCTCACGGAGAGCACAGTCCTTCGCACAGTCACCGAGAACACGCGCCGTCACACACCCGGCGAGAACACGAACACAGCCACGAACCTGTACATCACGCACACGCACGGCCCGAACCTCATGCACGGCCGAAAGCACATGCGCCTGCGGCGCCTGCACACATACGACATCCGAAAAAGGAACGCGACGACAGGTTTACTAAGAAAGAGCGCGGCACAATTCATCATCCGTTTGGGGCCCGGCGTTCCGATGCACATCCTCCCGCGGCCCATCCCGCCAAACGCGAACACACACCCATCCGCGAGCACACACCCATCCGCGAGCACACACCTACCCGTGAACATGCACCTAGCCGTGAACATGCGCCCAGCCGTGAACACCATGGCCACGCGCGCCCGGCGAGCGCCCATCCCGCAGCGAAGAAAAAGCGTTCGGGTGGCAAGCGTTCTCGGTTTTTTAATCGCTGATTTGCTGTAGCCGACCGTAAGAAAAACCTTTTACTCTCCCAGCCTTAACTGCACCCACATGATTGACCTTTTCTCTCTAATCGTATCAACCATTTCGTTTGCAGCCGCTCCAGTGCCGGTAATTCCCGTGCCTATTATTCAACTAGGCGATTTTGATAACAACGGATCGCAGGATGTGCGCATTACAACGGGATCCGGAAACCAGATTATTGATATTTCAGATGATGAAGTTTCGGGAGTGAGGGTTTCCGTGGATCTCAACGCCGACGGCGATTTTACAGATACACTCGAAATCAATAATCAGATTATTGGCTTTGTCGATACCGTTTCAATAGTAACAGGCGTTGGCAACGATGTCGTAACAGTTAGTTTGGGCAACGAAGGCTATTTCGGAATGTCGCGAAAGTATATTGTAGACTTGGGAACCGGGAATGATTCGTTTACATTTAACGATGATTTTGGAACGATCACTAATTCTACTGCCGCCCTTGAAGCCTATGGCGGCACAGGCAATGACACGCTAGCCGCGAATTTCGACGCTACAACGAATTCGGATGTGTCCATTCGATTTGATGGCGGAACTGGCAACGATAATGTAAACATTACTGCTGACTCTACGCTTTCTACATCCAGTTTAGATGCGCGTGCGATTCTCGGTGCTGGCACGAACGCATTCAAACTTCTTGTTGCCGGCCAATTGACAGGAACTCCAAGCAGTATCATTTGTAACGTCGACGGCGGAAAGAACGACGATACAGCTCTGTTTCAACTGACGAATAACATTAATGAGCGTTGTTTTGTAGTTCTGAATGCTAGCCTGGGTTTGGGTAACGATACTGCGCGTTGTGAGCTCAATACCGGAATATTTGATTTATCTAATAGCGGAAATTCGATTTCCGCAGGGCAGCTCGCCGTTGATTTCCGGGGTGAAGACGGAAATGACACTCTCGCTGTTACGCGCGAATTTAACGGTGTACCGAGTGGAACGGGTTGCCAATTGGATGGTCCGCTCGATATTCACATGTCCGGCGGCATTGGCAAGGACACGCTCATTGTTGACTTTGGAGGATCGAATACACTTATAACATCGATAACAACTTCAACGCGCCGCGGACTCTTCGCAACTCTCGATGGTGGCGATGGTGATGACACTTTTAACTTTCAGCTTGCCGATGCAGCGTCGTTTACAGGAAATTATAGAGCGACCCTCTTTGGCGGACTCGGTAATGATATATTTAATCCGATCACGATCGTTACGGCCGGTGCGCCAGTATATGAAGCAGGCCCGATTGATATTGATGGCGGCCTCGGAACCGATACTGCTACGACATCAGGCAACGGAACGCTCCGTCTGCGCCACATAGAATAATATTACCGGTAGATAATACTACTTTTGGTAGGGTTGCTCCAATGACTACAAAAAAAGTTAAACCCATTCCTGATGGATATCACTCCGCGACACCCTACTTGATTATCAAGGGCGCGGGTAAAGCGATCGAATTCTACAAAAAGGCATTTAACGCCGAAGAGATGCTAAAAATGGAAATGCCCGGTGGACTCATAGGACACGCGGAAGTTAAGATTGGAAATTCGCCTATCATGCTTGCCGACGAATTTGTAGATATGGGATGCCGAGGTCCGGAGTCGTACGGCGGCACACCGGTAAGCATCATGCTCTATGTTGAAAATGTTGATGTTGTTTTCGAGCGTGCAGTCGCTGCCGGCGCGAAAGTTAAGGAACCCATTCAAGACAAATTTTATGGAGATCGCGCGGGCTCAGTCATTGATCCATTCGGACACCAGTGGCACATCGCGACACATATCGAAGATGTGGAGCCCGCCGAGATTGAGCGGCGTGCGGCAAGTCTCTTTGGCGGCGGCGGAGCGGATTAGGCGTTGTTACTAAAAAAAAGCCCGCGGGCGCGCCGCGGGCTTCGTCTTTTTTCCGAAAACTAATTAAAAATTCGGGAAGTGAGTATTGATGAAGTCTTGGATGTGGTTGGCGACGGCTGTGCTCTCCGGCGACATCGGGAAATAGTAGCTGTATGTATGAGATGCCGAATTGGTGGCGCCGCGATGAACCGTAACCGTAGTAAGCGGCATATCCGATACAAATGCGTTTTCATCGCAGATGGTCATCGCGCCGGCCTGGATGACTTTGTTCCATAACTTTTCAACGGCGCTTGTTTGTAAAAATACCGCGTCGGCCTTGCTCGAAAACGGGAATAGTTGTGTTCCGCCGCCGGCAGCCGAAATGGATACAAGACCCGAAGAGTAGATTGCAACGTGCTGATGGATCAAGCCCGTCAGCGAGTATCCGGATATATCAAATACGACCAGCGGCTCCTGCGGAAAGAAATTGTTACATGCGCTCGGCGGAACGGGAACCGGCGGGATCGGCGGAAAGGTAATGGGCCCGCTCGTTCCAGAGCCTCCCTGCACCGACGACAGCGCGAACGGCACTGCGACGAATAAAGCGGTTATTAATATTTTAGACATGGCGACCTCTTTAGTTAGAAATGCGTAAACGCGCCCGGAAAGCGAGTGGTTTAGGACGCGGCATCATTAAACGCGCTTCGAAACTTCTTGACGAATTGAAAATTTGGAAATCTTGCAAAATGCAGCTTTCTCGCTCGCACGTGCATCGAATTCGGCGGCCGCGTACGTTCATCCCTGGAAAGTTCATATTTGCCATTCGCGCTCGAGCGGGAAGTATGAAGCGGTTGTTTTCTTTGCGGAGGATTCCTACAAAAGACGCAGCGATCCAAATGCACCAACAATTCAAGCAAATTTACAAATGTCTGCTCGTTCTTCTTTGTTGCAGTTTACCGGCCTGTTCAAAGCCGGTTACTGTAGCATCCGTTTCCGGTGTGTGGGGCGCGCAGGAGCGTTCGCTCAATGACAATTCGATAAGTACTAAACTGAAATGTGAAATTGAACTCAAAGCCGACGGTTCGTTCACAGCGAGCGTGCCCGTATTTCTATTGTTAGAACCGCCGAAATCAGACGCCATGGAAGCCGGCGGGCTTCCAAAAGTTAAGAATCTTGTAAAAGGGTTCCCTCTCGAAAAGTCCGAAGATTACAATAAAATCGTCTCCAGTTCGGGAAAGTGGTCCATTGATAACAAAAAGTCTGATCGGGCAGGGGAGATCGTTTTAGAATTTGAAACGGTTTATAACAATAAATATTCGTTCTCGACTTCGATGCATCTTCGCTCTGCAAGTGAACTGTACTTCATTCTTGGCGAACCGGATTCCGGCAAGCGGTTTACATTTATAAAGACTTTCGCCAAGTAGCGCGCTGCCGCTCGGCCCCGGTGTGTATCGCGTGCGAGCGCGGAATAATAAATAAACGGTGGGACGTAGAAGATCGCGTTGGTCGCGTGCTCGCGCGCATAACCGTGGCGCCAGAATATTAATAAAAAAAACCGGCGCGCCTGGACCGTAGCCGCGCTCGCCGATACGAGACGCCTTCGTCCGCGCACTTTGCTCATTACTTTTGGGGCGCGCTGCGCGCGCGATACACCGCCGGGCGTTTTTATCATGAGGAAACGAAGTCTCGTACAAATGATTGCGAGCTCAATGCAAATTTATAAATCTCTGGTCATTCTGCTTTGTTGCTTTTTGAACGCATGTTCAAAGCAGGTTTCCGTTGTATCAATTTCCGGAGTGTGGCGCGCGACGGAGGAATCGCTGACGGCTTGTACGATGAATACTACGGTAAAATGTGAAATCAAATTCAACGCGGATTATTCATTTATAGCGAATGCGCCCGTGAGTTTAGTATCAAATGTCCTCGGCGATCGATGGTCTTTCGATATAAGCAAGATTGTTCCGGCTTCGGGACAGTGGTCGATTATTAAGAATTCAAGCGGAGGTGCGATGGAAATCGCGGTAGACTTCGATGAAATTGATAACAAACCGGATTATTACGCTAATTCAATATATTTAGATTCACCCAACAAAATGTACTTTTTCGTGGATGGCCGTATGAAAAGGAAATTTTGGTTTATGCGCGTCACCGAGAAATAGAACGTCGAGATCGGGGTCAGGCACCCCTATTAACAGTGCCTGACCCCGTTATTCTTTTTAAAGGACTTGTGCCGGCAACGTGACAGTTTTGTCCCATAGGGGGTCAGGCACCCCTAATTACAGTGCCTTCCATGAGAAGGCCATCTGTGTCAAGGCCACCTTGGTGAATCTTTAAATCTACAAAACCGATCCGCTCCGCCTCGCTTCCATCCGCACTCGGTTTGAGCTCGAATTGTAGTGAGCTCGGTGCATGTTGAGATCCGTCCCGCCAGGCGCTGCTATCTGACCCGCGGCTTCGAAAGCCCAGGCACCGGCCGCAGTCGCCCGGACGGGGCGGTGGAAGATCAGTAATGTTCGATGGGTTAGATTGGGGCAGTCTTAATAAAGAGGTTTTCGTCGGGATTTTAATAATAGTCTTAGACCAATACTGGGCGCGCCTCCTTTTTCTTAGCTTTCAGAGCACGCTTCACCACGACGTGCGGCTCGTGGCGGCGTGGAATAAATTCGGTTTTCGTCACCCACATTCGATGCAAGATCATCGCTAACTTTCTCGCCACCGCTACAATCGCCCTTTTCTTAGCATTCTTGCCGCCGCGCGCGGCGAGCTTCAGGCCCCACTCGCGCAGATCGCTCTCTTTACCAAAAGGTCCTAATATATAATGCGCGCTCTGTACGAGCAGCCGGCGAAGATAACTATTTCCAGTCTTTGTAATTCCTAATTGTGGATTGTGATCACCCGACTGCTGCCTCTTGGGCGTGAGCCCTATGAAGGCGCTCACGTCGCGGCTCTTTTTGAATCGTTTCGCATCGTCGATCGTTAAGATAAAAGCTAACGATGTGAGCGGCCCCACTCCGGCAACCGTTTGTAACAATTTTGCCTCCGGGTATTCTTCATCTGCGATTTGTTCGATTTCCCGGTCGTACTCATGAATCGACTTTGTTAAGGATTGTATTGTTATCAGTGTGGGTGCCACGATCTCAACTGTATCTTTCGGGAGTTCATTATAAAGTTTCTTGTGAAAGGATGCCGTCGAGCACGAGGGCACTTCCATTCCAAGCGATGCGAGGTGCCCCCGTAAGGATAAGATGAGCATCGTGCGGCTGCGCACCAGCGCGTCCCGCAGTTTTATCTTTATTAAATGTTGCTGCGCCTCTTCACCCCGGTGCGTGATCGGAGAAACTAACTTTAAATCCGCCGCCGCCAGGCGCGCCAAAAACTCAGCATCCCGGCGATCCGATTTTTGATAACTTTTGGAGATCAAAGCTACATTTCTTGGGTTTGCTACAATGACCTCGTGGCCGAGAGCTTCCAGCACCCGGCTCGCCCACGGCGAGACTCCGCCCGCTTCCATAACAATTCGAGCTTTCGCAAACTTCTTAAACACTCGCTTGAATTCGCCCGGCGTCGTCGCGGCGCTGCCGCGCTTCGACACCTCGCGTTTCTTATCAAGCACACAAAACTGGCTCATGCGTTTGCCAAGATCTATTCCAATGGTAAGAGATGCTGTTGTAGTATGTGTCATGGGTCGGTTTTCGTCCTTTGGGCCTCGAGCCCGCTC
>JBJXHE010000038.1:0-12391 GCA_046160785.1 Planctomycetota bacterium | reverse complement strand
TGTTCTTTTTTGTTAACTCTTCGTCAAGCCGTTCTCGGCGTAAGTTCTTACTACGCCTCAAACGCCTTTCCTCGATTTAACAAAAAATTTCTATATTTGAATAACAGAGCACTTTTGCCACAGGCTGATAAGAGTATTTTGAGCGGCAGCTTGAATGCGCTGAGTATAATTATGGATGAATGACGTCGCACATAGGATTTCTAACCAAGCCGGAGCACATAGCGAAATGAATGCACGCCGCATCGCATTGTTAGTAATCCTGCTAGCAGGCACGGCCGCGCTTATTTTGTCATTCGTGGATTGGACGCCCGCGAAAACGCCGGGCGCAGGAGTATTTCAGTCGACGCGCCCCGATCCATCTGTGCAATCGCGCGTGGACGCCGCCACCGATACTACATTAACGCGCACACGAATAGAAAAAGAGAGTGGGGCCCAATCGTTGTCTCCAAAAATGGATTCGCAACCGTCCGGCGAAATAACAAAAGAAGAACAACGCAAGACGCGGGCGAATTCTATCTTTAGCTTGGCGCGGGGCGTCGCGCCGCCACCGGGCGGCGATCCAATTGATATCATCATTTCGGATCACTACTGGAATCCAAAGAAAGTTTTACTCAGCTACGCCGACCGAGAAAAACTAAAGAATCTACTGGATGATTGCCGCGTGGAAGTTGACAAATCGCAAAGCATACATTTGCAGACCCTTGCTAAAACTGGAGCAAGGGCTCTCGAAGAGGGTCGCTACGAGGAGGCTTCGCCAACAATTCCTGTAGCGGCTTCGTCCGGGTTCGTCTGGCTAACAGAAAAAGACGGCCGCACCGTAAAAATTATTCTTGATCCTGCGAAGTATCCCGACGTTCGAGAATCGCTAACAATGTTGGATGACACAAAAGGGAAATTTCACGACGCGGTGATTCAATTCTTTAAGAATAACGGAACGGAACTCAAATAATAACTTGTACCTACGGCCTCTGCTCGCGCGCCTTTTGTAGCGACTCGGCTTGTAACCATTCGAGCGGCGCGAGGTCGTCGGTCAGAATCGGATCTGTAGCTTTGCGCGTGAACGGCAGCGTGCCGCTCGGGTGGGCCAGGTATTGTGCAATCGCGGTTGCAAGCGCGTTCTTGCGCTGGCGCATCCGAATTAACAATTTCGCGGGCGCCGGAACGGGGAGCCGCTTGCGCGCGACGATGATACAGTTGTGGTCGCCGCGAACGTTTAAGATCGAAAGATTGGATGCAAAGACTTCGGAAACCGTCGCCGCGATCGCGCGCAGCACGGGGTCTTCGGCGCCGAAACTTGAAACGTTAATCGCTACAACTCCCCCGTCGTTCAATTTTGAATAACACAATTGAAACATTTCTTTTGTAACAATATGAAACGGGATCTCGACCTGCCTCGCGTACGCGTCGACGAGAATCGCATCATACAAATTCGGAGAGCGCGACTCGGGCCGCGAAGCGCCGGCCGACATTTGTTGCATTTGCGGTAAATAGCGAAGCGCCGTGCGGCCGTCGAGGCCCGCCCAGACTTTTGTAAAATTCTCGAGTTCGCCTAAACGTAAATATTCGCGTCCCAGATCGACGACGCCGCGATCGAGCTCGATCGCATCGACGCTCGGATTTTCGTGCAATTCTTTGATGGTTCGCGAAACGGAACCTGCACCGGCGCCAATGACACAGATACGCGCGTTTTCGTCGACGCCCGAAAAGAGAGTGGCCGCCGCAAGAATATCATAATAATGTCCCGGCGTGGCGCGGTTCGGAGCGTCGAGCGACTGGAACGAATCTAAACATTCATTTGCCTGGAGCCAAACTTCGCGATTCGTATTCTTGCTCGGATTTGTAACTTTCGGTTCGACGACGCGCAGGAATTGTTCAACCGTGTCGCGCTCGGCCAGAATCCGAAAGTTCGAATCGTTATTTTTAATAAAACCCGCCATCGACGGGTATGATACAAAACCCGCGGTCACGACCGTGATGAGCGCCGCCGCAATGTCGCGTTTTTTGTAGCGTTCAAAGATGAGGATCGCCGTTCCTAGAATTCCCATCGCCATGCCGCTGCCGAAGAGAGTCGCGCGCGTGCCGAATTGTGGAATGAAATAATACGTCGTTCCGAACGTGCCGAGCAGTCCGCCAAGCGTTGACAAGGCTAAGATCATTCCCGATGCGCGGCCGGGGAATGTTACTGATTGTGGATACGCGCGAACGAGCAGCGGATTCGCAAATCCTAACAAAAAGATCGGGAATCCGAAGATCGTCGCCTGTGTTACAAATGCGCCGCCGCGAAGTATCCAAATCGCGTCGCCCAATGATAAGTTTTCGGGAGTGAGCCAGCCCGCGAAGATCGGTAGTATCCACGGCGTTAATGCTGCAAATGCGCCCGCCGCCGACAGCGCCAACCCAAGACTACGAAAAACCTGGCCGCGTTCCGCGACGACTCCGCCGATGGCGTATCCCGCCGCGAGCGCAGTTAATACAACTCCAATCGCGCCCGTCCATACTTCGGTCGACGCGCCAAAATACGGCGCGAGCGCCCGCACCGACGCAAGCTCGATGACTAATGATCCTGCACCGGCGACAAGCGCGGCGCTGACTACAAAAAGCGCGCGCACGGAAAGGTTAGAAGCAAGCTACTCTTACTCCCCGCCTTTTTCGCCGCCGGTTTTGTCTCCGGCTTTATCTTTAGTATCGCCGGGAGGAACTGCGGGAACCGCCGTCGCCTTCTTCTTCGGCACGTCGATCGCCTGCGGAATGGATGTAAACACTCCCGCGTAGTCGATTCCGCTTTTGTAATATTCCTGGTAGCACTTATTAATTAATGTTTCGAACGTCGGTGGAATTAATATTTTCTTTTCTTGATCGTTCGTTTTGATCGTGACCGGTTTTGATAGATCGAGCAGCGCGTCGGAGAGGAATAAATGATATTTCTTCACGTCCTCGCACTGCACGGTGATCGTGTTCGTCGCGCGGTCGACCGTCGCCTCGATGCGAGCCAGAACTGAAGGCTCGGGTTCATAAACTAACCAAACGCTGAGGCGCGGCTTGCTGTCGGTCTTGAGCGCGGCCATCACGCGCGGCGGATAGCTGTTGCGAGTTTTTGTAGCAAACCACCGGGCGAGGTCGTCGCCCGTCGCTTCGGCCTGAACTGTTATATCAATTCCGACCGCCTTCGCGCGCTCCGACCACTTCATTTTCGCGCCGCCGGGGCCGTCGATTTCTTTATCAAAACCCGCCGCGTCGCCGGTGATAAAAAACGGAATATTTACAAAATTCTCAGGCGATACATCGCCGGGCCCGCCGCCTTTTGCAATAAAGGCCGAGAACAAATATGGATACTTCAAATACGCCGCCGCTGCCGCGCCCGCTCCCGCGCCAATGCCGCCGATCGCAATGTGTTTTGTATCAATTCGGAAACCCATCAGCACTTCGCGCATCGGCAGGATAATCGCGCGATTCATTTTCTCAGGATCGCCCCACAACGAATCGGGAATATCAATCGCAACTGAAATCGAACCCTGGATTTCGCTGTCGCCGTCCCAAAGTAAATTTACTTTGGGATCTTTAGCTTTGAAGTCTTCTGTAGTAACGGCCTTCGAGGGTTTTCCCTTATCTTGAACAATAATAATAAGCGGCCACGCGCGCTTCGCGGGATCATACATTTTCGGCAACCGCCGCGTGTACGTAGTCTTAGGCTCTTCGCGCAGCGTAAACATTTGTTCCGAGCCGACCGAACTCGCGCCTTTTTTGTATTCACTGCGAGAAGTTAAATGTTCGGAAATCGCGGCCTGCCAGTCGGCGGTGGCGACGAGCGTATCGGAATCGGTTTTGTAGTGTCGCGCGATCTGGCTTTTTAACCAATTTCGAAGCGCCGTTTCCGCAGGTTTAATTTTCTTTTCCGCGGCTTTGTATTTATCGCTTTCGGTGCCTTCGCGATTCGATGCATCCGTGCGCGCGTCGAGGAGTTCTAAATACTCGCGCACTTTTTTGTTAAATTGATCGCGGTCGGCTTTTTTTGTAAAAATCGATTTTGAACCATCGATCGCCGGCCGCGACTCGGGCTCCGCGGTTTTCGGCGTCGCCTGCGTGAAGGCCGTGCTTCCTAGAACTGTAAAAATCCATCCGGCGGCGAAGAGTGCAATCGGTTTCATAGTGTTCTCAGTGTTGCAGTATTCATTAGTTAAGTCGGACGCTTCTGTCACCCTCGGCTCTGTCACTTTCAATCACGCGGCCGATTTCCACGGGCGCTTCGCCGAGGTCGCAAAGGATCGAAAGTACCTTTGAGATATCCCCTTGGCGCACGATGACAACCATTCCGATCCCCATATTTAGAGTTCGGAATGCGTCGTCGGCGGGCACCCGGCCCTTCTCGACTAAGAATCGGAAGAGAGGGGGCGGCGTCCAGGTATTTCGATCAATAACAACCGACGTTCCCGCAGGCAAAACGCGCGGAATGTTATCTTGAAATCCGCCGCCCGTGATGTGACACATCGCGCGGACGAGATTTTGTTCGAGGAGCGGCGTCATCGCATTTAAGTACGAACGATGGACGGCGAGCAACGAATCGCTAATGGTTGCGCCGCCAAGTTCAGGCGGGCGGTCGTCGATTTGTAGTTTTAACAGATCGAAGAAAATTTTGCGCGCGAGCGAATAGCCATTGGTATGAAGCCCCGTCGATGGGAGTCCAATGCAAATATCGCCGGGCCGGACGGTCGAACCGTCTTGAATTTTATCTTTCTCGACGATTCCAACAATAAAACCCGCGAGATCATAATCGCCCGATTTGTAAAGTCCGGGCATCTCGGCCGTTTCGCCGCCGACGAGCGCACAGCCGTTTTCGCGGCACGCCTTCGTCATTCCCGAGAGAATCGAATGCACCACTCGCGGCTCCATTTTTCCAACGGCAATATAATCTAAGAAAAAGAGCGGTCGCGCGCCCATCACTAATATATCATTAACGCAGTGGTTCACGATGCATTGGCCGACCGTGTCGTGGCGGTTTGCTAAGACTGCGACCGCGAGCTTTGTGCCGACGCCGTCGGTGCTTGCTACTAATACGGGATCATGATATTTGCCCGCGGAATGCAACCGAAACAGCGAACCGAAGCCGCCCAGATTTCCGAGCACGGCGGCAGTATGCGTCGATTTGATATCGGCCGCCGCGCCTTGCACAGCCGCGTACTTTGCGTCGATGTCGACGCCCGCGGTTTTATAAGTAACGGATTCACCCGTCGGCTTTGTTGTCATGAAGGCGCCAAATTTACAGAAAACGCCGCGACTGTTCCACGCTGCCGTTCGAATCTTTCATTTGTTAGGAAGCTCCGCGCGCAGCGCCGCGAGAATCTTTCGGTTGTTTTCAAAACCGATCGACTCCGGCAGCGCATCGATCGGAAAGAACGCGGCCGATTCCGCGTCGTCGCCCGCCGCGAGCGTGCCTCCGATGGGGCGGCATAAGTAAACATTAAGATTCGCGCGTTTGCGGACGTCATCCGTTGTATACAAAACGTCCAGGAGCCGAATCACGTCGACTTCGAGGCCGCACTCTTCCTTCGCCTCGCGCGCGGCCGCTTCCGCCGGAGTTTCATAATATTCCTGATAACCCGCCGGCAGAGTCCAGTGTCCGCGGTACGGTTCGATTCCGCGTTTTATTAAACATACTTCGCGCTGGACGACCACGACGGCGCACGACGCCGACGCTGGATTCGCGTAAAGTATAAAATTACAGCCCGTGCACGCGGGGCGCTCAATGCCTTCGAAGGCACGCCGAGCGAGCTCGGCGCCGCACATCGGGCAATATTTAGCTTGGGATTCCCACACAGTATTTTTTATTGGTTGGGTTAATCATACATCCGTCTATCGTTTGTAATCTTCCATGAAACGACTCGTTGTCCTCGGATCGACCGGCAGCATCGGCGAAAACACGCTGCGATTAGTTGAATCCCAAAGCGAGCGATTTCAGATCGTGGGTCTCGCGGCGCGGCGGAACGGGAAACGCCTCCTCGAACAGGCACGACAATTTAACGTTCCAGTTGTAGCACTGAGCGAGCCGGGCGGCGAAGAAGGCAACGCTACAGTTGCGGAATTGAAGCATTCGGGAAGAAAGGTCATAACGGGATCGAACGCGAGCGCGGATTTGTTATCCGCGTGCGATTTTGACTTGGTGATGCACGGAATCACGGGCGCCGCGGGATTGCCGGCGAGCCACGAATGTTTACGTTTAGGAAAACCGCTCGCGCTCGCTAATAAAGAATCGCTCGTCGTCGCCGGGGAATTGTTAACAAGCCTATCGTTAAAAACGGGCGCGCCGATCCTGCCCGTCGATTCGGAGCATTCTGCAATATTCCAATGTGTACGATTCGAGCCGAAAGCTAAGATTCGTAAAATCTACTTAACGGCGTCGGGCGGGCCGTTTCGCGATCGCGACATTTCAACATTTGATACGATCACGCGCGCCGAAGCACTCGCGCATCCGAACTGGAACATGGGAGAGAGAATTACCATTGGCTCGGCGACGATGATGAATAAAGCGTTCGAAGTCGTCGAAGCACATTATTTATTTCATCTGGCGCCCGCACAAATTCACGTTTTGATACATCGGCAGTCGATCGTGCATTCCATGGTTGAATTCGTCGACGCCAGCATGCTCGCCCAGCTCGGCATTCCCGATATGCGCGTGCCGATTCAAGTGGCGCTGCATCATCCGGATCGCGCGCCGTTCGCGCTCGATCCGTTCGACCCCGTGAAATTTGCTAATTTAACATTTTCAGAAGTCGAGCCGCGCCGCTATCCCGCCGTTCAGTTAGGTTATCAAACGATACAACTCGGCGGGACGGCCGGCGCAATTCTCAATGCTAGCGATGAGATTGCTACAATTCGTTTTCTTGAAAATGATCTTTCTTTTGTTGACATTGCGCGGCTCTGCGCCGATGCGCTGGAACGCGTCTCCGTCATGAAAGCCGACTCGCTCGAAACGATCCTCGATGCTGACCGACGCGCGCGTGAATTTGCGCGCACGTGGTCGCCGCCCGCCGCGGTGCGCGTATTATAGTTTTTATGAATATATTTATTAAATAGCTGAATGGGAACACTCTTCTCGGTCCTTCTTGCGATACTAGGAATCGGACTTCTCGTATTTATTCACGAAGCCGGGCATTTCATCGCGGCGCGTCTGTGCGGCGTTCATTGTTATGTTTTTTCGCTGGGGTACGGCCCGCGTGTTTGGGGTTTTGTTAAAAACGGCTGCGACTTCCGCATCTCCGCAATTCCCGTCGGCGGATATGTAAGAATGGCCGGAGACATCGGCGAAAACGACGACGCACCCGCGGCCGATTCTCTCGCCGCGAAATCGCCGCTCAAACGAATATTTGTATACAGCGCCGGCGTTATGATGAATTTCGCCATTGCATTTGTTATATTTCCAATTGTATACGCCGCCGGCGTGCCATCGACGCGTCCCGTCATCGGCGCCGTCGTTCCGGGGAGCCCCGCGTGGAAAGTAAATATGATTCCGGGCAGCGTGATCCTGTCGGTGAACGGAACTCGAATGGATACATTCGAACAAATCCCGATCGAGATCGCGGTTGCGCCGTCGCCCGTTCAAATTGTATGGGACGAACCGATTCTTACCATTCCATCCGGAGAAAGCGTTCCCGATCATAAAGAAATACGCTATCGCCGCCGCGACGAATTGATAACTACAGAATACGATCCGGAAAAAGGCGCGCCGTACCTCGGCATCGAGCGAGCCGAACGGTTTGCTATTGTTACGACTCCGGAATCCCATGCTACAATTCCAGCCGCGCGGTTCGCGTGTGAAGTCGCCGTCATCGAGGGCTCGCCGGCGCATCGAGCCGGAGTTCGCACAGGCGATTTTCTTGTAGCCATCGACGGGCGGCCGCCGGATTTCAATGCTAACAAAACGCTCTTTGAACCGTGGCAGGATTTGGGGTCAGCGCCAGTATTGCGATTCGAGCCGGGAGCCAATACGAAAGTAAATTCTACTGAAACTCATACAGAAACGCGCAGCGTCGCACAGCGCAGCGCGGAAGTATTAGCAAACCTGCGCGCCGGAGTCCGGATCGCGGCGGATCCAGTGCCGAATTCCGCGCGCCCCATTCTTGGCGTCGTGGCGGCGCGCGATCGCGTCCGAGGCGTTCGTAACAATTCGACGATCGCACAATTAGGAATTCAGGCGGGCGATCGAATCTTATTTGCAAATAATAAAGCCGTTTCGAATCTTGACGAATTGAAGCTTGCTACAGAAAAAGAACCGACATGGCGCATTGTCGTCGAACGCGGCGAATCGCGCGTATTGTTAGAAGCACGCATCGAAGAATCCGCACGGGCGGGCGTATTCGATTCGCTTGGAATGACGGAATCCGACGGCCTATCACGTATTACAGTTCGGAAAAACTCGCCCGCCGAAAAGGCCGGAATGATATCAGGCGACCAAATTGTTATGATTGGCGCGCAGACAATTTCCGAGTGGAGCGATATTCGAGAAACCGTTTCGAAGGCCAAAGAAACAACGCTAAAGGTTGAAGTGCAGCGCCCAACTCTCGATGGTGCTAATCATAAGACTACGATTCCGGAGAAAGCCGGAATCGATACAAAAACGCCGGCTAGGACGCCCGGTGCAGCCGAAGGCACCACAACCCATTTGTTACAAGTAGCGGTCGATCAGCGTCCGGATTTAATTGTAGGGTTGCAATTTGTTGCAGATCACTGGCTGCTCAAGGCCGACGGCCTCGGCGACGCGTTTCGTTTAGGTTTTTCCGCGTCGACGCGATTTATTAAACAAATTGTAGTGTTTCTAAAGAAGATCGCGCTCGGGCAAGTGTCGGCGAAGAAGAGCGTCGCGGGCCCGATTTTATTAGCCGTGACGACCTATCACGTCGCGAGCGAAGGATTGATACAATTACTATTCTTCCTCGGGGTTCTATCGTTAAATTTAGCGTTAATAAATCTGCTGCCGATTCCGCTGCTCGACGGCGGAAATCTATTCTTTGTGATTGTCGAAGCGATCAAAGGCTCCCCCGTGAGCGACCGCGTCATGGGCGCCGCGCAAACCGTCGGCATCTTTTTATTGATCGCTTTGATGGTGTGGGTGACGTTCCATGACGTCCGGCGCGTCTTCTTTGGTGTATTCTAACAAAACCGTATTGTAATGATGAACGGCGGCTTCGCGGCGACACCGCTCGGAGCGCGCCTTCGGCTCGTCCGTTTTAGTAATGTTTTTTCGCCGGTCGCCGATGTGCTTTGCGGCGTTGCAGTCGCGCGCGCGAGCATACTTGGAAATCCGATCGAGCCCGGCCCGCCGATCGATGTCGCGCGCGTAACGTTAGCGATTCTCGCATCGTTAGCGATCTACCAAGCCGGCATGATCTTGAACGATGTCGCCGACCGCGAAGACGATACAAAAACGCGGCCCGACCGTCCGATTCCGTCGGGGAAAGTGAGCGTTCGCGAAGCTGTATTGCTTGGCGCGTTCTTAACCATGTTCGCTCTTGCGGCGTCGTACTTTGCTAACAATTGGCAAATTGTCGCTCCGCTCGCTGCCGTCGTTTTATTGTACGATTTTGTTACAAAACGCGGATCGCTGCTCGGCCCCCTTTTGCTCGGCGCGGCGCGCAGTCTTAACTTCCTGGCGGGTGTGGTCGCCGGTGACTACGCATCGAAGTTTCCCGTTTATCCTCCGGCTTTTGGAGCGAGTCATGATGAAATTTATGCGATCGCGTACGGCTACGGATTTTACATTTGCGGGATTTCTATCTTTGCCATTCAGGAAGACCGTCCTTTTAGTAGGATTCGAACCGCGATCGCCGCGCTGGTTTCAATCGGTGGACTTTTATTAGCATTTGATTCAGAGTTTCTACTTCCACTCCTGTGGATTCCGCTGATCGAACCCATATCTGTAGCCTTCGCGCGCGGACCATTCGATGCGGCGCGAATCGGCATGATGGTCGGCGCCGGACTGCGATCAACGCTCGTGTTCCACGCAATTGTAGCTATATCGGTTGGATCGCCGGGCACCGCCGCGTTCTGCGGTATTGGATATATCGGGGCGCGCATCCTCGCGCGTTGGATTCCGCCGAATTAGAGTATTTCATTCTTGGCGGGAAAGGGTTTAATTGGACGGCCCACAGTTCTCACTACGGCGAGCGAAATCATGAGGACAATTCTTAGTCTTTTGAGCACCACTGTTGTCTTCCTTACTTCTGCCTCAGCATTTTCACAGGAAGTTCTTCCGTTCGGCGCCGGCTTCTCGGTTGCGCGCATGTCCGACGTCAACAACGACGGTTTTCCTGACTATGTGTCCGGAGATTCAAAATCAGGCAGAGTCTGCTCGGGCCTTGACGGCACTGTACTTCGCCAGTTTTTCTTGTCTTCGGGTGGCATTTTTTTCAACGGTACAGAAACCTCTTGTGCTCCGATCGGCGACATCGATCATGACGGAGTAGAAGATGTGGCTCTCTCGATGCCGGGCGATCATTATAAATATTATGATCCGGGCTGGGTCATGGCGTTTTCAACACAGATTGGAGTGAAGCTCTGGCAGAAGACTGGGTCGACTAGTATCGGATCGATCGATGCGTGGTTTGGACGGCGAATGATTGCAATCGGAGATACTACAGGTGATGGAATTCCAGAGCTGTTGGTCGGGTCTGCATACGGTGTCGAAATTCTAAACGGTACGACGGGCGCACCACTCGGCTATACAACTGAGTCCATGTCGTATCCTGAGATCGCTGCCGTGGGTGATGTTACAAATGATGGCGTCCCCGATGTGCTCGTGGGACTCAAGGACGCAGCGGGCACGGGGCTGGCTAGAATTCTCGATGGAAGGACGCTCGCCGTTGTATTGACGATTGCAGGAGATGTCTCAGGCGCGTTGCTCGGCACATCCGTCGCCGCGGCAGGCGACATCGATCTTGATGGACGATTGGATATATTAACTGGCGCGCCGGGAGCTGATTTGGCCGGAACGAACGCGGGAACTGTTTATGTAGTATCAAGTGCATTGGGCACCACATTGAGCCGCATCCACGGTTGGTGGCCTGGCGACCGCCTCGGTGCCTCGTGTGCTGCAGTAGGCGACCTAGACCAAGACGGGTTCCCCGAAATCGCCGCAGGCACATCCAGTAGCCCCACGAATCATCAAGGTTACGTATTATTAAACTCGAGTAATCCGGCGATCGGCAAACATCTGGTCTTTATTGACAATACTTCGTACTTCAATGGCGCGAGGCTGACACCTCTTGGAGATATCAATCTTGATGGAAAGATCGAACTCGCGGTCTCCAGTCAAGGACTAAAATTTGTTAACTTTGCGCCGGGAGTGCTCACCTATTCCTTTGGAACTTCGGGTTGCCACGGCGGACACCTGATTGATGTTAATAAAAGACCCTCGATTGGAACTTCCGATTTCGAGATCCGCTGCAACCAGACTCCGAACGATGGCATTCCTCTTTTGTTGGTTTCCGACACAGCCGACATTGCTGGAACAGATTTATTTAACATTGGTATCTTGATGCATGTCGGAATTACCGGCAACTTTCTTGCGGGCTATGACATGACCACTCTCGACAATGGACGCGCAACTGTCACGATTCCAATCCCGTTCGAACCACAGTTGATCGGCACGAGGCTCTACGCTCAGGCCATCTTGCCCTGGTATAACAATCCATGCTTCCCCTCAACACTCGGTCTGAGTTCGAGCGCTGGATTGGCATTGATCATTCAGCCGTAGTTCAGACGCGCCACGATCAGTCCAACTTCGCGGCGCACATCCTTGCGCGTTGGATTCCGTCGAATTTGCAGGTTTCCTTTTTCGTGGCTTTGCCCCTAAAAGGCCACTTGCACAATTAATCGCTTAGTTGCCCAAAAAGTCGATTTCTTGGGCGCTGGGGCTGTTCTGCCCAAAAAAGATAGCGGCTTGCACCTCTTCATTCGTCGCCTATACCGGCGCCCCGCTGTGTGGGCAATTTCGCCCAAAGCACCCACAAGTTCAAAATGGCCATCATTTCAATTAATTATGATCTCAATGATTTCGACAAAAGATACAAACTAGTAAAGGAGCGTTTAGAAACTTTAAAGGCAATTCACACATTAAGGTCAACCTGGATCGCGCACACCGATCTTACACCAGAACAAGTTAAGATCCATATAGGTAGTGCATTTGATGAAAATGATAGTTATTTTATTTCGTATGTAATTGGAGAAATAGATGTCCAAAATCCTATCTCATCCAGTGAAGAAGGAATTAAGAATTTTGTAAAAATGAATCAATAATTTCACCTTTAGCCGACAAAGAAAATCGATCCGTGGATTTCTTTTTTCCTGAATATCCAGGTCCACCATTAAAATGCGCAATAGATCCATTAGGTCCGACGGCATG
>JBJXHE010000037.1:0-21445 GCA_046160785.1 Planctomycetota bacterium | reverse complement strand
CGCCGCCGTGGGGCGTCGATCTTGAGCGGCCGCGCGAGCGCGTCGAGAGCTGGGGGCGCGCATTAGTATCATCCGGTCGCGTCGTGTGCGCGAGCCATCCCGACACGCTGCGACGGATCTTTGAACTTGCGCGCGCCGAAAAAAGAACGTTAGCAATCCGCGGCGCGGGGAATAGCTATAGCGATGCTTTTCAAAATAACGGCGGCCTCGTGCTCGACACGTCCGGGATGGATCGTATTCTTGAATTTAATAAAAATACGGGAATCATCCGCGCCGAACCCGGCGTGACGATTGCTAAGACTTGGCGGTCGACGCTGATGGATGGATATTGGCCGCCCGTTGTGACGGGAACAATGTTCGCGAGCTACGGCGGTCTCGCGGCAATGAATGCGCACGGTAAGAATAATTTTAAACGCGGCACATTCGGCGACCACATTCTTGAATTTACAATTCTTTTGCCTACGGGCGAAGAGTTGCGCTGCAGCCCGTCGGAAAATTCTGATATTTATTATGCGGCGATCGGCGGTTTCGGAATGTTAGGTTGTTTTACTAGTTTTACATTACAACTAAAAAAAGTTTATTCGGGGCTGTTGGAAGTGGAGCCGGTGGTGGTTCGCAATCTTGGCGAGGCGTTCGATTGTTTCGAGGAATATAAAGATAAAATTGATTATTTTGTCGGCTGGTTCGACGGCTTTGCAAAGGGAAGCTCGCTCGGCCGCGGCGTGATTCACGTCGCGCGTTATTTGCGCGAGGGCGAGGATCCGCAGGCGCAGTTTACATTAAATCCCGCGACCCAGGAGCTGCCCGACCGAATTGTAGGATTTCCGAAATCGTGGATGTGGATGTTGCTGCGGCCGTTTGTTAACGATCACGGAATGAGAATGGTAAATTTAATGAAATTCCTCACGTCTCGCTGCCATTCGCCGGGAACGAAATACCGCCAGTCTCTCGCCGCGTTCTCGTTTTTGTTAGATTATGTTCCGGGCTGGAAATACTCGTACGGTCCCGGCGGATTAATACAATATCAAAGTTTCATACCGAAAGAACGCGCGCGCGAAGTGTATGAATCGCTGATCGCGCTTTCGCAGGAGCGCGGGGTCGTTCCGTATTTGTTAGTTTTCAAACGGCACCGGCCGGATCCGTTTTTATTAACGCACGCGGTCGACGGTTATTCATTAGCAATGGACTACCAGGTGACTGCGAAGAATCGCGAACGGCTATGGGCGCTGGCGCATGCAATGGATGAGATCGTACACGCGGCGGGCGGGCGGTTTTACTTTGCTAAAGATGCGACGCTGAGAGCGGAATCGTTAAGAAAGATTTGGCCGGCGGCGAGTATTGATAGGTTCTTGGCGTTAAAGAAACGATGCGATCCTGACGGAATGCTGCAGACGGATTTGTATCGAAGGTTATTTGGGGGAGAGAGAGTTTAACTTTAGCATTGTTAGGAATCGACTGAGAGGCTGAGATCGCGCCGGGGTCGCGCGTGCTCGCGCGCATAACCGTGGCGCCAGAATATTAATAAAACCCGATCCGCCTGGACCACTGCCGCGCTCGGCGTTACGCGACGCCTTCTTCCGCGCACCGATGCGCGCTGCGCGCGCGCGACCCCGGCGCGAATCTTAGCGATGGGATTTGTCGGAGGCGCAGTGAATTAGCCCACCCCGGTTTTTGGGGGGACCCGGCTAGACGCTCATAAACGCGCGAGCGCGTTTATGAGCTTCTCGTCACGGAGCAATATTATAGTTTCCTGACTGTTTTGTAAAGACTCGGGCGGTACTGGGTTTGACATTCATGAGAGTTTCTCATACGTGTCAAGGTGTGCTTGGCAGAATGCTTACTACTATTTTACATAACCAGAAACCGGAAATGATAACTTTTCCGGTCCACCGACAACACCTGTATCAAACGAAACTATCCCGGAGAATGGTCCAGGTCTCATAGTCTCTCCCACAGTTATTCCAATCTCAACACTATCACCGACACTGGTCGTGGACACTGTAGGCCCGATGGAGCTCGCGGCGTTTTTGTTGGTTGCTTGAAAGGTTAGATTTGACAACACGAGTCGATGTTTTGGATCCACTGTTAGCAAGTGAATCACTCGCGTCTGCGGAACTTTTCGTACGATTCCAAAATGAACTCCGCAGTCTGGGTCCATTGTAACCTCACCAACTACTCTAGTCCTAATTTCGATCGCCGGCGGCGTGGCAGCGTCAGGAATGGGCGGATATGTTACAACCTTAATGCGCTTGGCAAGCAGACCCAGGGGCGCATTTGGAAGAATCTTAACGTTGACAATCCATTCCGACTTTTGTTCATTAGCAGCACGAGCATCGCACGTCAAGTAATCTGTATCATTTGTAAACCCGACAATTTCAAATTTTTTGTTATCAAAACGAGCTAGCGTAAACTCCTGCGTGAATCCCATTCGAGTGTGGACATTTAACGGACTTACCATATTTCGATGGTCACTCCAAGTATATGTACGCTTGACTCGTAATCTAACTATTAATTTCTGTTGAATTGGCTGGTTTGCCTGTTCTCCGTTTGAATTGATATCTCCCCATACTGACCATATCGTTGAACTTACAATTCGATCGCCGTCAAACCCCTTTGTCCGAATATTAATAGTTATTGTTCCTCTTTCTCCTGGAAAAATTGGAGCACCGACGCCGTAACGTTTAACTCCTCCAACCAAGATAGTGGATGAGGCGCAGTTACAAGCGTCGGACACTTTGACGATTTTAAGCGGTCTACTGGTTGCGTTCTCAAATTCAAACGAAACTGGGACTACATCGCCTTCGATAAATGTCTCCGAGAGTATTTTCTCCACAACCGGAAATTTGAATGAGGCATCTTGAAGCGGCGGTGAGTAAGGGGCCAATATATAAAAATAACATACTAATAAAAGTGAAATTAGTACGCGCATGTTGTATTAATTGACACTTGCCTAGTTGCATGTATGGCACGTAAACATCCAACTCTTTGATGTACGTGGGCGATTTACGTGAAGAAAGACAACAGAATACGATACAGACGTTCCGCACGCTAAGCCATTTGGATGTTCTGTATAAATGACAGGGCCACTACCACCCGGCCCCGACCCCGTAATAGATGTAGCAGCTTCGTCACCAGTACAAGACGACGATCCACTAACATCGACGGTCGAAAGCGAGCACGGCTCTTCACAATCAACCGAGCTCCCACCCACGTATGTCAAACCACCAGTTTCACAGGCTAGCAATGTGTTCGATGTTTGAGTCGCTGTCAGGCTACAGACAAACGTACTTTGAAGCATTGACGGACTAGCGTTGACAGTTGTTCTTGAAAAAGGAAATAAAATCAAGAACAGAAATGTAGTAATCGGAAGAAAAAAGTGCTGCATTGTTACGACCTCAGTATACGGCTACTTGATGTACCCCGAAGGATTGGAGAGAAAAGATTTGACTTCGAACGCCAGAGACTTGGCGACTCCGTCAACAGAAAGAATGCTGTCCGTCATCTCTGGAAAATGGACTGGAGTAATGTAGACATGAACATCGGTCTTTCCGATGCCAATGAGACCTTGGCGAAGGATGCCCGGAGGAGGAAGTAATTTCAGGCGATCATTGAGCTTGCCGCTCGAATGTAACGCCTGAACGATGTCTATTGTTTTTTTTGTTATTGAACGACCAAGTTCGTCGTAATCGGACCTCCTTTCTTTTATTAATTTTTTTAGATTTGCTTCCTGTTCCGGCGTCAATTGGTTGCGACTCGGGTTCCAGTAATCGTTACCGGTTAGCCACGAGAGATCATCAAGTGGCTTTCCTGCGACCAAATCATTCTCTTCACGTGACGGTGGCTGATAGTTAATGTTTGACGAATGTGTAGTGTCTTGCAGCGTTGTACTCTGCGGCGGTTCATTCACAACACTCCTATCCGGAGTAACAGTCGCATGCGTAGGAGTCGCCCCTCTAGGCTCGTTTACGTACGCAGTCCCCATTGTTTCATTAATTCCATTGGAAGCATTGCGATTGATATTGATCGCGTCGGATTGAAATAATAAATAGACAATGACTGCGCTTCCCAACCCTGCGGCGGCTAAAACACCCAGCCGCCGCCTGCCGATAGCTGTTTTATTAGCAAATGCCATAGCTAATTCTAGTAACTTGTGTACTGTTCATATTGGTTTGCAACTGATGTTCGAAGCCTACTCGATCACGATTTCGTCATCAACGCTCGTGAGTTGTCCTTAGTTGTTTCACTTCGCCCGTTAGGCGGTTCTCCAACTGAGGCTGTTAATATATGATGGCGCGGAAGGGGGGGGGTCGCCGTCAGGAAACGATTCCTTGATCCTAGTCAACGTTGATGGACCTCCGAATTCGCCGTATGAGTAGCTTTGCCGCATTGGCTGTAAGCCCGAGATTTTGCCCTATCGATTTGTAGGATTTGCCCGCGCGATATAGGTGGAATGCCGTCATCCACAGCGCAGGCCTAGACTTAAAGAAATTGCTTGAGGCATTGTGTATGAGTCTGCGTTCTGGAGCTACTGCAGCGAATTCTTGTATTCTTCTCTCAATCCGTCTGAACCGGTCACGAATTGCTTGCGAAGTGACGCCATATTGATCCGCAATCTCCTTGACACTAAGTCGTTTCATTAGCATTTGAATTGTATCTGTTTGCACTTTGTTCAACTTTGAACTTTCTATTTGCTCAATTGAGATATCGTGACACCGCTTCTTTCTTGTACGCAGGTTTGTTGACTCTTCTCGGCCCGCATAGTCTGTCAACGGCCTTGGAACCTCCTTGCGGCGCATCTCCAAGGCGACCCGTCGAACCGTCGCCAGCATCCACGCCTGCACTTTGTCGCGATTCAAGCTCGTTGAAACTTCCGATTTGCAACGAAAAAATCTTAGTAACGACTCCTGAACAACATCATCGAAGAGATGGTTTGGCAGACGTATCCTGCAGCCGACTATTGTTGCCGCTGCTTTCATTTTATTCAGCATTGCCGCGTTCAATTCGTGGTTATTCATTTTGGACTCCTGCTCCACTCATATCTAATGCAATGCACTGACCAAGTCAGCGTCTTGATCTATAGGGTTCGATTTGAACATGAGCTGCGGAGGACGGTTTGACCAAGAGTTAACAAAAAAGACCAAGTTTCAGTATATTTCTAAATGTGGAGGAGTTTTGCCACGGGCTGCCAACCCTAATGACTCGGCCCGCGTCTAAATTCATGGAGAAAAACCTGAACAGTGGGGAAGACCCGCGTGTTGCTAAGACAAATCGTCAAAACTACAATTCAATAAACGTTTCCGTGCCGGCGGAAACGACTCCGTTCGCAGATTTAGCTTTGCCGTCGATGGTCGCCGAAACTGTTACATTTCCGGGCGGGCACGGGAAGACGGCGTCGCCGCCGTTGCCGATGTTTTTACTAAAACTACCCGAAGAGGCCGCGGGTCGAACAGTAACATCCACATTCTCGCCGGAACTCCGCGCTCCGACGCGAACGCGCACGGAGCCAAGCGGAATTTCGGCGGAAAAGTACGCCGACTTGCCCGGTTCCAAATCGATCGGGCCCAGAGTTGATAATATAAAATTATCTGCTTGTAACTTTAGCGTGATCTTGCCGGGCGGCACATTTTTAAATTCATACTCGCCGTTTTTTTGTAACGTTGTCGCGACGCCCTCGCGCGACGGCGACGGCTCGGTCTTCGTCCAGCGAAGTTTAATATTCTCGGGAACGTAACCATAGATTCGTATCGTTCCGGAGATGCCGCCTCGCCCTTCAACGGCCGGCGAAAATCCGATTTCTGTAGTTTGCCCCGTATGTACATCAAACGATACAGTTGACGCGCTGTTAAAATTAGCCGAAGAGGCGTCGGATCCGAACTGGAGGGTTGCTACATATTTTCCGGGCGGCAAACCTGGAATAGTAAAGGATCCATTCGAATCAACATTTCCGCTCGCTCGAAAAAGAGGATCGACTCCGTCGGATCGTTTAACAACAATGGTCAGCGGATCGTTCGTCTCTCGATCGACGCGCCCCGCCAGCGTTCCCGGAACTGTAATATACGCGAGAACCTCCACAGGCTGGCCGATTTGTACAATAAAAGCATTGGAATACGATTCACCGCCCTTCGCATCTTTAATAATAGCGATGTACTCGCCGGGCGGAATGCTCTCAAATTCACAATTTCCGGCGCCGTCGGTTTTTCGCGCGGCGTCCTTTTGCCGCGCTCGGATTTCCGGGTTCACGCTGCCCATGTCGGCGCCTTCTTTATCTTTGCGGTATTCGCTGCCGGCCGAGGCGGCGACGTTTGGATTTCTAACAAATCCCGAAAAGAGTGATTTGCCAGGAAGCTTAGTATAACAAATAGAAACGCTAACGTTCGCCGCCGGCTTGTTTCCGTAGACGGCCCGAATCTTAACTTTTGATCCTGGCGGGAGCCGGACCTCGGGAGTCGATTTGGAGTAATCAACGTGCCCTTCAAAAAGCGGGTAGCCGGGGGCGTCGACGACGACGCGCGTGCGCCGCGGTGCGGATGCTAATAAACGCACGAGTCCGCCGGGATGTTTCATAATCGGCGGATGTAAATCATCGGGCGAGGAGCCGAGCGGCGAACACGTCCACGCGCCGAATTCCTCGATGGGCTGGCCGGACAGCGCATCTGTTACTAACAATTCGAAACGCGGGCCGCCGTCGAGAGCGATCACTAAATTTTGATCATCGGGATACAGCGGGCCGAATTGTTTACTTGGATAGCCGTGGCCTTCCACGTCGAACGTTATCATTTTTCGAGTATCTACAATTCCGGACAATGTAAATTTCCCATGGGTATCGGAATACACCGTCGCGGCGGCGCCGTTATCGAGCGCGGCCGCGGGAGCTTTGATCTGCGCGCCCGCGACGGGCTCGCCGTCGCCTGAATTAACAATTCGACCGCGCAGCGCGCGCTCGCTCGCGGAACGCGGAAGTACAATATCGGCGAGCTGCACCGTTTTTGTAGCAGACACGGTCACGCCCGGCGAATCCGCCTGCCGGTCGCGCAGCACAATTGTTAAATTTACATTTCCAGGCGGAACTTGTTTTAACAAATAGTGTCCGCGCGCGTCGGTGCGCGTTGCGATGCGGGTTCTTTGAAATCCCGCGACCGCGACGGTTGCGCCCTCGACGCGCAGCCCGCGATCGTCGACGACGTCGCCTTCGATCGCACCCGACGCTTTTAATTGTATTGTTCCGAGGTTGTTCTCGCCGAGGTTGAGTTTGAGCTTCTTAACAAATCGCGAATTTACAGAAGAGCGCTCGCCATGATCTATCAAAAAAACAACCGGAGCATACCAGCCGTCGGCGCTGATAATAATATTTTCAAGGGAACGCGTCTCCGGAATTTCGATTTTCTTAAATTCGCCGCGCGCGTCGGCTTTAAATGATATTTCGCCAATAGTAATTTCCGCTTCCGCGACCGCCTGATTGAATTGATCCACGACGCGCCCTGAAATCGTCGTGTCGGCCGCGCGCGCGATGCGGGGGTCGCCTGTGTTTGCTAACGATCGCGTCTCGGACGAATCGGTTGAATCTTCACGCGGCTCGCCATCTGTAGTATTTGAAGTCGCGGCGGATTCGCCGGGCGCGACGACGAAATAAATAGCCGCGGCCGCGACGACCGCGAGAATCGGTAATACTACAATTACAGTTTTAGCAGCCCGTGGCAAAAGTGCTCCGCTTTTTAAATATAGGAGTTTTTTGTTAAATCGAGGAATGTCGTTCGAGGCGTAGTAAGAACTTACGTCGAGAACGGTTTGACAAAGAGTTAACAAAAAAGAACATATTTGAATAGGATGACTTTTGCCACGGGCTGTTAGACATTCCTGAGTTTGACGGCGCCCGTGGCTACGATTTTGCGAGCGCTTTTGCTAATAATGGAATCGACCGGTCGTAACGGTACGAGATCGACATGTGGTCGTCGTCGAACTCCTCGTGCTCATAACGAATCCCGAGCTGCTTCAAGCGTTCGACGAAAATCCGCAGGCCGAGATGGAGCGCCCACTGGTCGCGCGTGCCGCAGTCGAGAAAAAGTAAATTTAATGATCGGAGCGCGTCCGCGTATTGTTTATTTTCAACCATTCGAACGGGATCGTTTTCAAACCAGCGGTTCATAACCTTTTCGTTAAGTTCGCCTGTCGTCTCGTCAAACGGAAGATCGAAGCCGAGAGGGGCGCCCTTCCGCGGCGAGTAGCACGCGCCCATGGCTATATTAATTAACGCGAGAGTGTCGTCGTTCTTCGGTTTTTCCGTTGCGCGAATCTTATCTATCAATTCCTTGACGCCGCCTGCGTTTCGAATGGCATTCACCGCCGACGGGAAATCTTTAACATGACAATACTCAAAATAACAATCTCCCGAGTGCGACGCCGCCGCCGCGAACAATTCGGGGCGCCGCATCGCGAGCCGAAGCGCTCCGTAGCCGCCCGAGGATTTGCCGAGAACGCCGCGGCCTTCGCGCGTCGGGATCGTCCGAAATGTAGCATCGAACGCAGGAATCAGCTCATCGCAAAGATACGATTCATAATTTCCCATCGCAGGCGAATCTAAATATTGGCTGCCGCCGAGCGCCGTCATGCAATCGGGCAATGCTAAAATAACCGGCGGCATCTTTTTTTGTAATATTAACTTTCCGACGCGCTCGTCGATGGCCGGCGAAGAATAGTTACGATTGAGCGACATGCGCCCGGAACCGTAGTAACCTGCGAGCAGCCACAAGACGGGATACCGCCGTTTCGCGTCGTCGTGATAACCCGGCGGCAGCACCGCGATCAGCTCACGATCGGTCGGATCGCCCCACGGATTTCCGCGAAGCGCCTTGGACTCGACGCGGACCGCCTCTACGGTGCAATCTTCTGGGCGTTCGTTTGGGCGTGCGTGGTTTCGTAACATTGTTGATCGATGATTTTATACAAAGAATTTATGCGCCGATGCGTGCCGTTTTTGTGGATTTTAATGATCGCCGCACAGGAGCCGGAAGTATTGCGGATTTCCGTTCGCGACATGGCCGCGTCGAAACCGAATATTAGTGATCCCGCTGCCGAAAGAATTGTGGAGAACGGGCTCGAAGCCGCCGGAGGACGCGCGCGATTATTGCAAATACAATCGATCCACCGAGAGGGGATCATGCGATCGGACGGGCTGGAGGGTTTTTACGGCGAGTGGAGCCGTCCGCCGCACTGGAAGCGCGTGGAATTGTACTATCCGCTTGCCGGCTGGGTCACGATTGTGAATGAAAATGATGTCCAGAGACGCGCCGGCGCCTCGACGCGCGCGCTCGAAGGCGCGGAACGCGGCGAGTGGATTCGGCGCGCCGCGCCGTGGCCGGATTTGTATGCTAAAGAAAAATCAGTAATATATTCATTAGGTCCGGAGCGCAAAGTGGACGGCAAGCAGGCTCAGGGCGTTTTTGTATATTTTGCGGACGGCTCGTCGAGCTTGGACTTTTATGATAAAATTACAAATAGGCTCATCCGGCGGGAGGAGCAGCCGGCGTCCGCGGGGCCGTCGTCGCCGAAATTGATAACTTCCTTTTATGATTACGCGGAAACGGCTGGTGTCTATTTTCCGCGGCGCGTGAAGCGCACGTTTGGAAAACGCGACACGGAATTTGTGTATCGCACCGTCGAAGTCGGCGCGGAGTTGCCCGCGAAGATATTTGATATTAAGGAACGCCGCGCGGACGAGCCGTTTTTATTATATACAATTCCGCAGAAGCTCCACCGCGAGCCGCGCGACTCCGAGCTCAAATACAATAAATTACAATTCTGGATCGCCGCGCCCACGCTCGTCCTCGGACAAACTACAAAACTCTCGATTTCGCTCCTCGACCGCGACGGAATTGTAGAAACGCGCGAGTTTGGCTACGGCAGTCTCTTCACGATGCGTTCCGACGCGTCGGGCTGCGCGCGTTTTCCGATTTGTATCGAAACCCCGCACGACCTGGAATTTAATCAAATCGAAATTGTGTTTCGCGAGTCGAGCGCGCCCGGCGCACGCGAAAAAAAGTTAAAGATTCCAGTCGACCGGTATCGCGTCAAAACAGAATTAGTATTCCCGCTGCGAATGCCGGCGCGCACGACGGTCGCGCACGAAACGACAGATCACCATTCGACCGAGCGGTCGCAATCGTTTGCTTACGATTTGGCGGGCTGCGATTTTGACGGGCGTATTTTTGTTGAAAATACAACTGGCGAACGCAATGAAGATTACGCCGGATTTGGATTTGAAGTAATCGCGCCCGCGGCCGGAAAAGTTCTATTTGTACAAAACAAAATTCAAGATAATCCGCGGCCCGGCGACGAGGGAAGTTTACAGATGTACATGCTCGACGAGCTCTCCGTTCTCGGCAATTGTATTATTATAGATCACCAGAACGGGGAATATTCACTTTTGGGACATTTACAATTCGAGAGCGTCCGCGTGAAGCCGGGAGACACCGTCGCACCGGGCGAAGTCGTGGGCCTTCTCGGCAACAGCGGGCGCTCCTCGGCTCCCCACCTTCATTATCATTTGATGGACGGTCCCATTCCGTTTGAATGCGATGGACTGCCCGCGCGATTTGTAGGAATCGCCGACCTCCAGACCGGCCGGCGGACCCCCTATTTGCGTGCGGGCGAGACGGTTCGGCCGATGGGAGCGACGGCTTCGCGGCCCGCGTCGCGTCCGTCATCACGCCCGGCGGAATCGCAGCCGTCGAGCCAGCCAGCCGAAAAGTAGCATCGAGGTCTCCCGCCGGGCACCCGCTTCTTGTTATTATTCCGATCGAAATGATCACGATATTTTTGGCCCTTGGTCTTTGTCTCGGGCTCTCCTTTTTGATTTCACTCTGGCAGGGAGCAATCCAGACGATTCCGTCATCACGGATCGAAGCACTTAAGCATGAAGGCTCGCGCAATGCGCACGCGCTCGCGCGCGTTCGCGAGCGGATTGAAGAATCGCTGGTCGCATTGTTAGCACTCGACGTCGCCGCAAACGCAGGCGTGGTGATTTGTTCGGTTTCGCTTTCGAGTGCCGCGGTAGAAGTATTAGGAATTCAATCCAATAATTGGGCGATCGCGGGCATTTCAGTAATATTACTATTTGGATTATTCTTATTCTTTGACCTCTTGCCGCGCGCGCTCGGCGTGTCGTTCGCTCAGCCGATCGCGCTGCGTTCTGCAATCTGGATCGAAGGAACCGTTCGCACGCTTTCGCCCATTGTATGGATTGGACGCGCGGTCATTGGAATTGTGCCGAAGCGAAAGTCGGAAGACGCCGGCCCAACGAACGAAGATTTATTAGCTTTGACGACGTCTGCGGCGCGGGCAGGCAACCTCGACGCTCGCGAGGCGCGATGGGTGTCGAACGCGCTGCGATTATCAGATATGACAGTTCGCCAAATCCTGACGCCTCGAACTGTAGTTTATGCGCTGCCAGCGGAATTGCCGCTTTCGATGGTGCAGTCGCACAGCGACCACTGGGCGCACAGCCGCCTGCCGATCTTTCGAGAAACGAACCCCGATGAAATTGTAGGATTCGTTCTGCGACGGACCGTATTTGATAAATTACTTCAAGGAGATAAGCGCGGGACTCTCGAAGGACTCGCTCTGCCCGCACACTCTGTGCCCGATTCGATGACGCTCGATCATTTGTTAGAATGGTTCGTGTCGAAGCGCCAGCACATCGCGATTGTGCGCGACGAATTCCAGGCGTGGGTTGGGATTGTTACATTAGAAGATGTATTAGAAACGTTCCTCGGCGCGGAGATCGTCGACGAGAAAGACAAGGTTGTCGACATGCGCGACTTTGCAAGACGCCGGGCGGCGGAACGCGTTAAATTAACATCCACGATTGCGGCGGCGGCGGAATTGAAACGCGAATCGAATCATTAACGTTACCTTTGACCGGCTTCGAGTGTCTCCAGTCGATGTAACAGTTCCTCGATCGTCTTCTGCTGTTCCTTAACGATCAGGTACAAACCCTGAATCGACGCGAGCGCGACGCCGTCAGCGTCAATCGTGGAAATAGATATATTGTCCGAGCCGAGTTTGAAGGCACTGTAGAAATCCTGCGCCATCGGCCCCATGTGGCGGATGGAAGAGTCCTGTGCCTTGTAGTTCCAAGTGGAAACCGGAATAGACACAAGCTTTTCAAGCACATCGCGCGGATTTGTAGTTTCAACATTTTCTTTACGATTGCGGTCGCTAACCGTCGACCACGCGCCGTCGCCTGCGTTGAGTTTTACGCCGGCATTCAGCGCGGTATTTGTAAAGATTCGAGCGCCGCCGGAGGCCCGGAACGTCAGTTCATTTGCGGCCGATGAAACAACGTCAGCATCGCTACTATCTCCCCAGACGAACGATCCGTCATGATTAGCTTTTGCGCGACGGCCTGCGGCGACACTGTACTGACCCGCAGCCGTGTTATTGTAACCTCCGAGAACCGCGGCTCCGACTGCGGACGCGACGTTATTGGATCCTCCAATTATAGATGTATTAAAATGCGATGCGGCATTCGCAATGCCTCCAAGTATTGCAGCTCCGGCCGACGTTGCCGCGTTTTGCGATCCACCGCCCACAGTCGATGTTTGTCCAGAGGCAGTATTGCTTTGTCCGCCGCCAACTACACTTCCCTCGCCGTCGAAGATGCTTCCAGAATCACTGCCGGCAGTATTGCTTTGTCCTCCTCCAATGGTCCCATACCGATCATAAACTCGATTTGGGAAACCAGAATTTCCTCCTCCACCAATAGAAGCGCCATAGGCTCCGTTATTGACAGAGTTCTGTAACACTCCATGAATAATATTTACCGATGGAGATACTGCGCTGCCTCGGAAAAGAACAGTTGACCCATCTTGAAGTGTCAACGGCGAGGCTGAGGCAGAGAGCGTGTTTTGTAGTATGATATTTCCGGCGACATGGAGTTTCTCTGTGGGATTCGTAGTTCCAATACCTACATTTCCCTGTGTGTAGACAGCATTATTGCCGTTCAGTGAAAACGGGGACGCGCCAGCGGGACCAGTAGGACCTGCAGGCCCAGTTGCGCCTGTGAGTCCGGTCGGACCCTGGGGACCTGTTGGTCCAGTCGCTCCAGTAAGTCCCATCGGACCTGTTGGTCCAGTCGCTCCAGTAAGTCCAATCGGACCGGTCGGTCCAGTCGCTCCAGTAAGTCCCATCGGACCCTGAGGTCCAGTTGCACCTGTAGAACCTGTAAGACCTATTGGACCCTGTGCACCCTGAGGTCCCGCAGCACCAGTGGCGCCCTGTAGGCCCTGTGGCCCTTGAGGTCCCGCCGGTCCCTGCGCGCCCGCTGTGACAACCGGTTTGATGCTGATCTGTAGACTTGGTTCGTGGCCGGTTCTGGTATTTTCTTTACTATCAAAATCGGCCGCGAGACTGTCGACCGGTAATATTGCAATTCCGAAATTCGTTTGCGCCCCGTCAATCCAGTCGCGCACGATTTCTGTTACATCAATAGAAATGAAATCTCCGCGGTCAAAGGTTGTGATCGCGAGCGTCGCGGGTTCGGGATTGCTAAGATTCGGAGAATTGTTATCTCGGATCGTGCTTTCATTCCAATCGGCAAGACAGCGGCGCACTTCGAGCGAGCCGGGCGTCGTTACCTTATTAACAAACAAACGCAGCTCTGCCTTTTCTAGTTGTGAACCCGTTGTGCCCGCTGGAATCGCGGAGAGGCCGAACCTTAAATGTACTTTTGTGCCGCCTCCCTTTAGCGTGAGCGAGGGCGCGGCGCCGTAATTTTTAGTTGCTGCTGTTGCGGAAGTGTGGGCGTCGTTTGTTAGCGTTGCGTCGCCGCCGCCGGAAATTGTAAACAACGCCGCAAATGATACAAAACTCGAAATAATGATGGAATGCATGGGAGTCCTCGTGGAAAAGCCGCCGGCAAACCGATGCCGCCGCTCACGAGATACCCAAATGGGAAGACCCGCCCGCGCGGGACAACAATTCTCAATTCCTAAAGAATATTACCTTTCCAGCCCCGCCCGAAGATTCGCGGATCACGAGGATGTACGCAGTGTCTTGCACCATCATCCATGTGTCCATTGTTGAGAGTCCACCTTCTTCGCCGTACCACGTCACTTGCTTTGTGCGCGGGAAAATTCTGGGCGACGTGTCGCCGCGTTTCAGAATCACATCTCCATCATTTGTAACAATGCGCACATTCTCGCGATCGCACATAAACCTTTCCGTGCGGAGGATTCGTGCAGCGTCTCCAGGACTGCTATGAGTCTTGCATGCGGCTCCGAGTATCGAGATTGCGGCGGCCGCAGTGAATTTACAGATGGAAGATAGTTTCATAGGAGCCTTAAGTGAAGGGTGTAAAGTATTTCGAGTGTTAGGAATGCTCACGCTAATTTTAACAATAGCTTTTTAGTAATTTCCACGGGAGCGGGCGGGCGTTTGGATACATTACTGTTCTCCAGCACATGCAAACGGTTGCTCATTCCGATGAGCGTAACTGTTATATTCGGCGCCGAACGGTTGAATTGAATCGCGCGCTGCGCGTCAGTCGAAAGCCCAGGATATGCTTCGGCAATCTGCGGCGGAAGAAATTCTGTTAATTTTCCCTGGCAGATCGTCGCGCTCGCGACGGCCGAGACGTCGAGTGCGCGCGCCGCCTCGAATAATGGTAATAAACGATTGTCGACGCGCTGATTCGCAAACCGCACCGCTTCGAGCATTGCTAAATTACACGGCGCTTGAATATAACGAAAGTGATGGCCGTCGCCCGCGATCTCTTTTGCTAAATGAACAAGTTCCTCCAAAGATAAATATTCGTGGCTTGTCGGCGGCACGCGGAAACCGCTCCACGTCGCGGCGCCGTAGTTGCGAATCTTACCATTCGCGACGAGTTCCTCCATGGTTTCAAAAGCCGCGCGCATCATTTTTAAGAAGTCTTCGCGGCGCACGGATTGTTCGCGCAGCCACGTCTCGGGATTATGTAAATAATAAACGTCAATTGTAGAAACGTTTAAATTGTTACAACTGGCCGCTGCTTGATGGCGCAAATACGCGGGCGTCATCGCGTGGCTGCCCGAAGCGAGGTCGCCCGGTTGTAGTATTCCCGTATCAATAAATTGTTTTTGCACCCATTCGCGCGCGTCGCGCGGGTTTTTGGGATACGTATGATCGAATGATAAGAATCCGACTTTTGTACAAATAACAATTGCCTCGCGTTTCACTCCGTGATCGCCGGCGAGTTTTTCCATCGCGCGCCCGATCGAGCGTTCGCTGCGCTGCGCGCGATAATTGACGGCCGTATCTATAACATTCCCGCCGAGATTCACGAATTCGATCACGGCCTGTTCGTACGCCAGGTCGGCCGCGTCGTCGGTTTCGCCGAGATACGTACCGATCCCGACCGAACTCACGGTCAGGTTGCGCGCCGTTCGGTAGTGTCCCGATGCGACTCCCGTTTCCTTGACGTGCCGCGCCGCGAACGCGGCAGTAGCTTCCGGAGTAGCGAATCCTTGGAGCACTTTATTGATATTGGTTTTGGGCAGCGGAAATTGTTGTCTCGACGAAGCCGGTTGCGAACGTCAAATTAACACAACTCCCCATGCCAAAGATCTATTTCATCCGCGAGCAGCGTGAAATCGAGGTGCCCGCCGGTACAAACCTTCGCAAAGCGGCACGCGACGCCGGAATCGATATTTATTATCAATTTCCGGGCTGCCCGAATTTCATTGCGCAAAATGTAGCAAATTGCCACGGGTTCGGACTCTGCGGCACGTGCGGCGTTCATTTGTTAGAAGGGACTGCTAATAATGCCGAGCCCGCCGGAATGCAAGAGAAGATGCGCGTGAAAGTTTATGATCCGCTCACGCCGCATCTGCCCGCGGGGCGCGTCGGACACGAAAACGAATTTCGTTTATCTTGCAAAACAAAGGTGAAGGGCGATCTGAAAGTATTAACAAAACCTTACAATTGGTTTGGAAAGGGGACGGCCGAACAGATAGAACAAATCGGCAAGCGCGCCGATGATTATGATGAAAAACTAAAGAAAAAGAATCCGACTCAATCAAAGGCGCGCGAACTCGGTATTACAAAAGCCGTGCGGCCCGAAGAGATCACTCCTCAAAAGTAGCTTCCGTCCAGCCGCCGCCGAGCGATTTATAGATAAAAACGGCGTGAACGCTAACCAGCGTTTCGCTCCTCGCGAGGTCGTCGTGCGCTTGTAACAAAACGCGCTCGGCTTCGAGAACATTAAGAAAGTCGACGAGCCCTTGCTCATAGAGCGCCTTCGCCATTTGAACGGCGCGTTCCTGCGCCGCGACCGACGCCGCGAGCGCGTTTCGCCGCGATTGTTCACGATCGAAACGCGAGACCCCCGATTCCACTTCTTCGAGCGCGATAAGTAATAACTGTTTGAATTGTAGCACCGCCTGTTTCTCACGTTCGGTTTGCATCTCAATATTTGCATCGAGCCGGCCGCCCTGGAAAAGCGGAATGCTAATGTTCGGCCCGATCGAGAAAAAGATACTTTTGTGATCAAACAAATCACCGAGTGTCGTCGCTTTCGGCCCGATCGATGTTGTTAATGATATTTTTGGATACTTTTCCGCGACGGCAGCGCCGATGCGCGCCGACGCGGCCGCGACTTCGCGCTCGGCGCGGCGCAGGTCGGGGCGTTGTAACAATACGTCCGCGGGCGCGCCGACCGGAATTTCGGCCGGAGGAATCGGAATCGGTTTTGTAGTGTCGAGGCCCGAGTTTAACGATCCAGGAAACTCGCCCAATAATACAGATAGCCGGTGCGACGCTTCGCGCACGAATGATTCCAGCGGCGGAATGTCGGCCCGCGTGCTTTCGAAAAGCGCCTCGGCACGTATCAAATCGAGCTTCGCGGCAAGACCCGTTTCAACGCGCACTTTTGTTAAATCAATGGTTTGTTGCTGCGAGCGAACGCGTTCATTAAGAATCGAAAGCTGCCGTTGCGATCCGCGAAGTTCAATATAATTGCGCGCGATGTCGCCGAGCAATGCTACAAAAATCGCGCGGCGCGATTCGACGGCCGAGTCGATTGTTGCATCGGCTGCTTCCACGGCGCGGCGGGTTTTTCCAAATATATCTAATTCCCATGTCGCGTCGGCGGTCGCCGAGTAGGAATCGATATCTCGATCAATTCCCGGGAACGTTCCACCGCCCGCTCCGAAGGAATTCTCGCTGAGCCGCTGGCGTTGATAACTAGCATTCGCGCCGGCCTGTGGATACCACGCCGAACCCGCGATCGTGCGCGACGCGCGCGCTTCGCGAATGCGCGACTCTGCAATCTTAAGATCAAGATTATTAGCAAACGCGCGCTCGATAAGATCGGTTAATTGCGGATCGTTAAACTTCGCCCACCACGCCGCCAGATCAGCCGGGCGCGTCGAGACGCCCGCGCCTTGTTGCGTCCACGCTTCGGGCGCCGCCATTTCAGGTTTTTTATAATCAGGCCCGACGGTGCACGCCGCCGTGAAATAGCCAATCGACGCGGCGAATAGATAGATTGGGTATTTTAAGTATTTCATTTCGTTGTTCAAATTATTACTTATTTTTGAGCGCCGATATTAATAAAAACGTCGACCTGCACGCCGACGAAAATCGGAAGCGTGCCCCGGTCGAATTGATAAATCACTTGCAGCACGCGCGTGTCGACGCGTTCGCTGCTTTCGCCCGTGAGCGAAATTTTTGGAATCACATACGATTCCGCGCGCACGTACGTGAGCGGAGTGTTAATTTTAGCATTCCCGCGCACGAGCGCCGTGGCCGGGCAGTCGCCGCGAAATCTCCAAATATCGCTTTCATCAATATCCACGCGAACGTGAAGTTTACTCACGTCGCCGATCATCATTAATGATTCCGCGCCGCCTCCCGTTTGCGCGTACTCGCCTTTTCGTATATTAACTTTTAAGATTTCTCCGGCGATCGGCGCGCGCACGATGGATTTATCAATTTCCGCTTCGACCGCGCGCGTTTCCGCTTCAGCCAGCGCGATTTCGGATTTGATAACTTCGATGTCGTGCGACCACGCGCCGGCGGTTAATAACGATAATTGCGCGCGCGATTCGTCGACGCGCGCTGCAGCGACCTCGACGGCCGACCGCCTTTTTATAATTTCCTCCGCGCCGATCGAACCCGGTAGTTTTGTATGAACGGCCTCGGCGGTTTGCAAATAATTCTTAACTTCCGAAAGCGAACTCTCCATTTCCGAGGCGCGAGCGCGCGCGGATTCAATATCTTCCTTTCGGGGCCAGTTTTGTAAACGTTGCAATTTCTGGCGCGCGGATTCGAGCGCCGCGCGCTTCACGCCGAGCAGGGCCGTCTGCGTGCGGTTGTCGATAACAAAAAGCGGCGCGCCGGATTCGACCGTCTGACCGACCTTAACAAAAACATCTGTGACAATTCCGGCGACGGGAGTTCCGATCGAAATGTTCTCGTTGCGGGATTCTACAATTCCGGCGCCGGCGATCGTGTTATCAAATGGTGACGACGCGGGAGTGCCGGCCGGCTGCGCGACTGGAGTTGTAGCATTCGTCTGCTGCGACATAAAGACGGCGAAACTGAAGCCCGCGAGCGCCACGGCTGAAAGAATATAAGTGCGAAGCATGGGAATGTCGTTTTTGTAGTTTTTGATTAAAAGTTTATTTATTATTGTTGTTTGTATTATCCACGACGCTCTCGATGACGCCGTCGTCCATGCGCGCGATTCGGTCGCCGTATTCAAAAATTCGGCTGTCGTGTGTAACAATAACGAGCGTTCGGCCCGACGAGAGCGCGATCTCGCGGAAAAGTTTCATTACTTTTGTTCCCGTGTCGTGGTCGAGCGCGCTCGTCGGTTCATCACAAACAATCAATTTTGGGTCGTGTACCAGAGCGCGCGCGATCGCAACGCGCTGCTGCTGGCCTCCCGAGAGTTGCGCGGGAAGCGAGCGGCCGCGGTCGCCGAGGCCGACTATTTGTAGTAACTCCTGAGCTTTAGCAAACGCTTCGCGGCGCGGGCGTCCTTGTATCAAAAGCGGAACTGATATATTCTCGATCGCAGTCAGAGTGGGCAATAAATTGAATGTTTGAAATATAAAGCCAATCGAAACGCACCGGAACGCCGTCTTTTGTTTTTGTGACATTGCGCGCAGGTCGGCGCCGAGAACATTGCATTCGCCGCCGTCGGCGTCGAGCGTGCCCGCGAGAATGGATATTAACGTTGTTTTTCCGCAGCCCGACGGACCGACGAGCATCAACAATTCGCCTTCATACACTTCAAGATCGACGCCGCGCAGCGCCTGCACGCGCGTTTCGCCGGAGCCGTAGGACTTCGTGAGCCCGCGGCACCGAATCATACTATTTTGCGTGGCGATCATTATGAACTTTTCGTATTTCTAATTCTTGAAGACGACGGCGGGTTCGAGCTTCATCACTTTGAGTAGACTAAGAATCGCCGCACCGAGCGAAATAAACAAAACGGCGCAAGCAGTGATCAGTAGCAACTGCCACGGCAGGCGGAACGCGAGCTCGGTGCCGCGAAAGATATAGCCAAAAAGCGAAGCCGCGCCGACGCCGATGCCGTAGCCGATCGCCGCGACGTGAAACACTTGCACAAAAATCATTTGTAATAATTTTCCATTCGATGCGCCCATCGCCTTCAGCGCGCCGAAGTGTTTTAAATTATCCAGCGTAAAACTATAAAAAACCTGTCCGGCGATCGCGATACCAACTAAAAAACCGAGCGCGACGGCTGTTCCGAAATTGATAGGAATGCCCGTGTATTTCATATAATAACGCATCGTGAGTTCGCGAAAGCTGTCCTTCG
This sequence comes from Planctomycetota bacterium, assembly GCA_046160785.1. Lineage (GTDB taxonomy): Bacteria > Planctomycetota > UBA1135 > UBA1135 > JACQFD01 > JACQFD01. The sequence goes on along the minus strand of JBJXHE010000037.1, from coordinate 1,623 downwards.
TGTACGCCATGAGCCGCGTCGTTTCTTGAATGCGGCGGCAGAGCGCGTCGAGGTCGACCCCTGTTTTCGCTTTAACTAATATAAACGAAAGCAGTTTTCGCTCTTTCGGCGCGAACTGGACTGCGCGCGAATAGGTAGTATAAACGACGGGCTGCGACTGGAACGTCCGCGAAACTTTACAAATCCCGACGACGACTGCGCGGTGATCGTTAATTTCGAGCGTGTCGCCGATTTGTAGCGGAGTCGGCTTGCCGCCCGGCTTCGCAGGCGGTTTTGCTAATTTACCATTCGCACCTGTAATATCTACAATAACGGCGTCGGCGCGCCGCAAATCGTGCATCGAGCCTTCTATCATTTCGGGCGGGCCGCCCGCGAGCGACGCGTCGTCGAGCCCGAAGACATGCACCGATTGAAAACGGCCGTCGTGAAGGCGCGCGCGCAGCAAACTTTTATATAAAGGAAGCGCCCACTCGACGCCTTCAATTCCGCGCACTCTTAACAATGCCGTGTCTTGCATCGGTTTGATGTCGTCGACGTATTGTACTTTTGGATCGGTGACCCAGACGTCGGCGATTCCCGTATCTGTAATCGGCGCGATCGTTCGGCTCATCAAACCAATAAAAACGGCGCACTGTTGCGTTATGACTAATGATACAAATGCGATTCCAAACAAAAGTCCGAAGTACTTGGCGCGGTCGCCGAGCAGCATGCGTAATGCAATAAAATTCACTTGGACCGCCTTGCTTCGCTGCGCAGCGCCGCGAGCGAGAATTGATAAATATGATTTGCGAGAGCTTCGATCGACTTGCGATCATAACTTTGGCCGGGAGCGAGGCGGTCGAAAACGGGCCGAGCATGTTTATAAAAAAGGCACTGTCCGATGACGCTGCAGGCGGAGCGCGTGACAGATTCCTTCGACGGCCGCCGGCCGCCGCCAAATTCTTTTAATAGATCACTAACAATCTTTTGTAATAATTCAAATAACGGCCGCACTCCCTGTTCGACAAACGACGCGAGCGCCGATGACGGTTCCGCGAGTTCGCGCATCATGAGTTTTCCGTGCCACGCCGGCCGCCCTTCGTCGAGGATGCGGAATAGTAATGATAAAATAAACGCTTCGAGCTGCTCGCGCGCGGGCGCATTCTTAGCTGTATTTAATAATGGAGGATACTGTTCAAGCGCTGCTTTGTAACTATCATGCAGTACCGACGCGTAGAGCCCTTCCTTGTCGCGAAAATGATAATTAACCGCCGCGACGTTGGCGCGCGCTTTATTACAAATATCGCGAATCGTCGCCGCGCGGTATCCACGCTCGGCGAAAACTTCGCCGGCGGCGGAGAGCAGGCGCGCGCGCGTTTCGTCCGACGCAGGGTCGGCGGCGCGGCGATTATTCGTGAACTTCGGAATCGATTCAAACACGTGTTTGAAACGGTAATTTGAAGCAGCCGTTTTAGTCAAACACTTTTCTAGAACCAAAGGGGACAGGTTTAAACCTGTCCCCGCGCGAAGCCCTTTTGGCTATTTGTTACAACAACTGCGGTGAGCGCCGCACTCTTCGCGATTCGCGACGTCGTTGTCGGGGCCGATCGCAGTTCCGGTCATCACGCACCAAAAAGTCTGCGT
>JBJXHE010000036.1:0-59446 GCA_046160785.1 Planctomycetota bacterium | reverse complement strand
GCGAGCTGCGGAAATGCAACTAATGCGTAGCGCGGTCCGAACGACCATGCGCCGTGCCATTCGATCGTCGACGCGGGCATGAGCATCGCTACACAAATAGATATAAATAATATGACCGGCAGCGCGCGCATGCGTCGAGCGAATAGTACAATTAACCCGGCCATTCCCAATGTAAACGTTGGAAACGCGTACGCTAAAACTCCCTTCGACTGCGAGAACAACAACGCGTTCATGCCTTGAACCGGATCTATCAGAAACCACGCATGCGCCGTCGACTTTTCGTATCCCGTGATAAACGGGCTCCCCCAGCGAACATGATTAGCAATAAAGAAGATTGCTAAAAACGGCGCCATTCCCGCCGTGACGCCAGCCGTTATCCTATAAATGTTCCAACGCGACTCGCGCGAGCAGATTAGATAGATCGGAAGCGCGGCGACGGCGAACACCGTGTGAACTTTTATTAATAATCCGATTCCGAGCGCGATTCCCAACGTTACCGCGTCGAACGCGCGGCCCGATTTGCCTGCGGCGATCGCGCGCTCGACCGCCCATGCTACAGTTGCGACCGCCATCGCGTCGGAGAGGCCGCTGCGCGCCTGCATGCCGAGGTTGCTACAAAAGCCAAAGCATAACGATGCGGCGAGCGCGGCGAACAGCGACGCTCCGCAACGGCGCGCGGCAATCATAACAAAAACGAGAGCGAGAGCGGCCGAGAGCGGCTGCATCGAGAACACTAAGATTCGTGCGAAATACTCAGAACCCTGAATCCCCTCCGCACAATAGGACTGTTTTGCGAATTGTTCGTTGACCGTCGGGAATGCCAAATCCAAAAAGTGTCCAATATAATAAAACGGAACGCCGGACGTAATATAAGCAAGCCCCCAGTACGGATACTGGCGCGTGCCGTTCTCCTCGCGGCGGCAATTGTAGGCATCGCCGTGTACAGGTTCCGTCGTTCTTAATATTAAAACGGCGCCGGGCGTGTCCGGAGAAAGGTAATATTCGCCGCGCAGCGCGACCGCGCGCGTCGCTTGAAATCCCACTTCCGCGTCGGCTTCCTGCGGCGTCCAGTTTTGTAAAAATAAATAAACGAGCGCCGCGAGCGCGAAAAGGATCCGTGCCGCCTTGCTATCGCTCATGAAATCCCCTCGTCCGGCTCGACGGCGGAATCAATGATAAGATTCGTGCGCGGTGAAAAAATTGCGCCGCCCACAATAATGAACAATACGACGGTTCCTATAAGATAAAACGTTTGCACTTCAGGAAACGACTTCGACATCACAAAGCACGCAACGGACGTCGATATCCCCGCGAGAACAGCCGCATTCTTAATCATTCGTGCTGCGCCTGCGAATGCAATTAATACGATAATTCCAAGAATGGCGTATCCGGCGGCCGAGTGCGGATCGATGATAAAACTCTCGCCGGCCGCTTCGTACAGTTCGATCGAATCTAACCAATCCGTGAATCTCCCCCACGTTGTCGATGTAACAAATCCGAGTGCCGCAAGCGCGATCGCGAGCAGCGCCGCGCCTCCGCCGTTGCGGTTCATCATCGCGGATAGAATATACATTACAATTCCCGCGGCCAGCGGAGGGCCGAAACCGGGCCATGCCGCGGAGCAACCTTGCATCAGTAATATTAAAATAAACGTCCATACAAACGAACTCGTTTTGGACACGTGGCTCGCGCAATAGAGCGCGCCGATCATTAAGGATAGCGCCGTGATGGATGAATCAAAAAACTGCGAGACGCCCGGCCCGCGATCGTTGAGTAACACGGCCGCGGCTGCCGCGACCGCGGCAACAACAGAGAATAACAATGCGCCCGGAGACGACGTCCACCGCGTGGCCAGAAAATATATAAAAATGATAGAAGTAACAATTCCGCCAAAGCGGTACGTCTTCACCCATAATTCCGTCTTGAGAAAATACAAATCGACCACCGAAACGGAAAAGGCAAGAATCGTTATCAGTAACATTAACTTTCCGCCGGCTCCCCAACGGATCTCACGGCCGCGCGCGGGCGGGCCAGCTCCGATCGCTGGAACGAACAGCAGGAGAATATTGCCAAGAATCGAAATGCTAAATATAATTCTAAAAAAGCCGGCTGGATCCCGGTTCCACGACGGCGGAATCCACGGCGCCAGCGCGAGCGTTGCTGCAACGGGAAAAACTAATAATTTCGGCCCGTTCGCCGGCGACGGACTGAGCAATACAAATATTGGAAACAGCACTGCTACAAATAACGCGAACCCGCCGATGATTTGAGTGACGCCGCGCGCGGCCGGTTCGTTCATCTTGAACTCGTTCAGTAATAAAGCGCTGGCCGACAAAAACGCGAACTGTAAACTCGCAAATCCAACCGATGAAGGATTTGAATAAAACGGTTTTGTAACGTTATTATTCACATTCGGCTTCCACTCGTCGCGGCGGGAATGGGAGTCGCCGGATGTCCGTCGCCCGAATGAATGCCTTCTTGCATGAGTAGTTTCACACGGTCCGGGTCGGTTTCGACCACAGGCGCGCGCCATTGCCGCGACGTCCGCTCGCGCTCGGCGATTCCGCGCAATTGTTCAATTCGGTCGAGCCGCTTTCCGGAAAGATTTGTTAATTCAAGAGGGTCGTGATCCAATTCATACAATTCTTCCCTCTGAATTTCGAGCGGCCCTGGCGGCCAGCCGCCCGGCGTTTCCATCGCGGGATTACAAATAAGCCGCTCGCGCAGCGTTCGAACAGTAAATATACGATTTTCCCACGACGAAAACACCGCGCGTTTCTTAGCATTCGGATCCGTAGCAAGCGAGAGTAGATCGCCGCCGCGCGAGCCGTGCGGCGGCTCGCAACCGAGCGCATCGGCGATCGTTTTTGTTAGATCCTGCAATTCGATCATCGAACCGCTAACGCGAGGCAGCGCGCGTGTCCCGGGTCCGAAATAATATAAAGGAACGTGGAGCGTCGCGTCGCGCAGCGTCCGCCGCGATCCAAATGGTCCGCGCGCGCCAAGCTCTTCGCCGTTCGTTCCCGCGAAGATTATTTTAGTATTCTCAAAATTGTTAAGCGTTTTGCGCGCGGCGGAAAGAAAATGAGCAATGATCGCGGCGTCCTGCAAAATCGCGGCTGCGTGGTACGCGTGCACCACCTCGCGTTCCGGCGCCGAATATATCATTTCTTTTTTTGTAAATTTCTGAAGCGCAGCGATGGACGCGCGCCCCGGCTCCAACACTAACGAAAACCTTCTTAACCATTCGTCTCGCGGCTCGAACGGCGCGCGCGGCATGGATAAATGAATCCAACAAAAAATCGGCTGGTCGGGGCGGAGCAGGCGGTTGAGCTCGATCCAAGCGCGCGCGTCGGAACCGGCGTCGCCCTCCCCGGGTCTCGCACCGCGCGGTTTTGTTATATATGTTTCAAATCCGCGTTCGAGGCCGCAGCCTTTTGTTAACGATGGGCGCGCTACAAATGCGCCGCAGTGAATTCCGTTTAATGATAAAGATTCGGCGAGCGTCGGCGCTTCGTTGAGCCGGTCGAGATCACAATAAACGCCAGATTCTTCGGGCGGCTTTCCCGTGTGAATTGATACTAACGATGCAAACGCGGACCCCGACGGCGCGAACGTATTCGAAAATCGAACGCCTAATGTTGCTAAATCATCCAAATCCTCGGGAACCGCGGGCGCGAATACAGTTCCCTGCTCGACCGGCGTCGTGTCGCCCGTTGCATAAATCGAATGATTCGCCGACAGGTCCGCCGCTGAGACGGATTCCATCGTTATTAAGATTACCGCGTCGATTTTCTTCTTCGCGCACGAGGCCCCGCAGAATCCCGCGGCGGCGCCGATCAGTATCATAAATAGTAACTTTCTCATTTCGGATCCATCGTCACAGGAATATTAAAAATGGGCGCAATCCAAATGAACAAAAGCGCCGTCGATAAAACGATTGCGACCATATTTAATAAAAAGCCGGCACGGATCATATCTAACATTTTAATACGCCCCGACGCGAAAACGATCGCATTCGGCGGCGTTCCGATCGGAAGCATAAATGCTAACGATGCCGCCATTGTAACAGAAAGCGCGAGCAGGCGCGGGTCGATGCCCGCGCCGCGGCCGAGTTCGGCCGCGATGGGCAGCATCACGAGCGAAGTTGCGGTATTCGAAGTCACTTCGCTTAGAAATGTAACAAACGCGGAAAGCGCCGTTGTAACTAAAATTGCGTGCAGCAATCCCGAGCCAGAACCGGCCGCGGGCGCGAGTGCGTCGCCGAGCCATGCGGAGAGTCTTGAGTCGGAAAACCCTTTCGCGATCGCGAAGCCGCCTCCGAGTAGTAATAACATATCCCACGGAATCTTACGAATCGCGGACGCGTCCAGTAATTTACTATTCGATTTGTCTCCGGCGGGAATGAGGAATGCAATAATCATGATCCCAATCGCGATCGTTGAATTCGTAATCGCGTTTTCGCGGTCTATGCCCGCGAACGGCTGTTCGGGAAAGAATTGTAACCATCCATATTCTTTACCGCCGAACGGGAGCGTTCGCGCAATCCAAAGAATAATTGCAATTCCAAATAATATAGCAGTTCGAATTTCGGGAACGGTCCATTTGCCTATTTGCGATGATTCTTTAAAACTCTCCGTGAGGCGCGGGATCTCGCGCGGAACGCGCAAAACGACGCGCGTGAGGAGCAGCCACCCCGCGAAGCCTGTTAACAATAACAAAGGTAACATTCCCGCGATCCAAATCGGAAACGCAGGCGCTTCGAAGGATGCTAATGATTTCCCCGAGTTGAATTGTCCGAAGAATGCAAAATTAGGCCCGGTGCCGATCGGCGTTCCGACGCCGCCGATGTTTGCGCCGTACGCTACAGATAACAATAACGCCGTCGCGAACGCGCGTTCACCGGGATTCTGTTTACCAATATTTCCAGTTTCAAGAATCGCCACGGCGATTGGATACATCATAACGGCGGTCGCAGTATTCGACACCCACATCGACACCACGGCCGTTCCTAACAAAAAACCCAATACTATGGTTCGCGGACCGGTTCCGATCGCGCGGACGACGCCGAGCGCGACGCGGCGATGTAAATTCCAGCGTTCGAGCGCCGCGCCGATCGCCATTCCGCCGAGGAAAAGAAAGTTAATATCATCAAAATACGTGAACGCCGCCGTCGTCGCGGGCAATACACCAAATAATGGAAACAGCGCGAGCGGAATGAGCGAGGCAGCGCCGATCGGAATCGCCTCAAGCGTCCAGCACAGTCCCGTTAATATTGTAATCGACGCGCAGTGGCGCGCCGCCGCGGGCATCGCCGTCCATTGCAACAATATCTCGGAAGCTACAAATCCAATTAGCGCGATCCAAATCCCGCGCCGTGAAAGCCATGGCGGCGCCCCGCTGCCGTCCTGTGAAACTTCAGTTAAATTATCCAATGCGTCCTATGATTCAATTGGCCGGCCGGGCTCGCAATGTTCGCGCAGCCATCGATCATAATCAGGATTCGCCGAATCGACGTTCCATACTAATATTTCGGGAGTCGAGTATGTATGCAATTCTCGGATCCGCGACGCAAGCGTCGCCGTCTTGCCCGGAATTGTTTTTAACAAAAGAACCCACTCGCGCGCATCGTCAATATTACCATTCCAAATGTATATTGAGCGCGCGCCGCCGAGGATCGTGCCGCAGGCCGCGAGGCGCTCTTCAACCATTTGCCGCGCGAACGCGGCCGCGCGCTCCTCGGTGTCGAAGGTCGTTAGTACTATCGCCGCTCGGAGATCCTGCGAGGTCATTGGGTAAGATTAACAGATGGATGCACGAAATGCGGAGAGCGGGTTAGGCTCCCGATAACTTTTTTGCGCACCTCCGAAAACCAATCCTAACAAATGAAAGCCTTCGACCGCGCGGTCGTCGCACTTCTGCCGCTCGTTCCCAAGCCGGTCGTTCGCCGAATCGCGGATCGTTATATCGCAGGCGAAACGCTCGAAGACGCCGCCCGGACCGTACGAAATTTAAATCAACAAAACTGCGCGGCGACGGTGGACGTCCTCGGAGAATTTATAACTGATTTTAAACAAGCCGAGGAGACGGCGGCGGAGTACACGCGCGTTATTGATAGGATTGCGTTAGAAAAACTAAATTCGAATATATCTATTAAACTTACGGCGTTCGGGCTCAATCTTGACGAAGCGCAATGTTACAAACTTGTCCGCGCGCTTGTCGAACGCGCAAAAGCTACGAATAATTTCGTGCGAATCGACATGGAAGACTCGCCGGTAACTACAAAAACCCTCGACGTCTATCGCAAACTAAAGAAAGAGGGTTTTGAGAATTGCGGCGTCGTGCTTCAGGCTTATTTGTATCGAACGCCGCAGGACGTCACCGATCTCCTTCCGCTCAAGACTAGCTTTCGCCTCTGCAAGGGAATTTATAAAGAAAAACCCGATGTCGCCTATCAGGGGCGCGAGGAAGTGCGGAAACAGTATAAATTACTATTACGGCAGATGCTGGAAGGCGGCGCGATAAAGGTTGGAATCGCAACACATGATCCGCCGCTCATTGAGGACGCGCGCGAGTATTTGAAGTCTACTAATGTTCCGAAGGAACGTTATGAATTTCAGATGTTACTTGGCGTGGCGGAAGAATGGCGGAAACGGTTGGTGGCGGAGGGGCATGGGTTGAGGGTGTACGTACCCTTTGGTAAAGATTGGTATGGGTATAGTGTGAGGCGATTAAAAGAGAATCCGGCGATTGCAGGATATGTAGCAAAAGGAATGTTAGGGTTGGGGTGAAGTGGGGTGGGGTGGGGCGGGGAGGGGTGGGGATGTTAACAATTAGCAGGCCTTGATCGCGTAGGGGCCGCACGTGCTCGCGCGCATAACCGTGGCGCCGAAATATTAGTTAAACGATACGCGCATGGACCGCTGCCGCGCTCGGCGATACGGAACGCCGAGGACCGCGCACCGCGGCGAGCTGTGCGCGCGTGACCCCGACGCGAATTGTTAGGTTATTCGTTATGAGGCGCAGTGATTTAGCCCACAATGGCTTTGGGGGGACCAAGGCGGAAAAGTAATAAACGGCGCGTTGCGCCGTTTATTACTTTTCCGTCGTTAACAATAACAAGCGTGCGGCAGGAGCGTCGGGCACCCAATGGGACAGAACTGTCACTTTGCAGCCACAAGTCCTTTAGAAAGAATAACGGGGACAGTCCCCGTTATTTCCATAAAAAAACCAACACCGAATAATACAAATTTATTATTAATAATCCCGGTAGTGTGTCGCGCGCGCAGCTCGCATCGGTGCGCGGACTCACGGGTCTCGTATCGCCGAGCGCGTTGGCGGTCCAGGCTCGTATTGATTAACTAATATTCTGGCGCCACGGTTATGCGAGCGAGCACGCGATACACACCGGGGCCGCGCGGCAGCGTGTTATTTCGGTTGAAGCAGCTTCGCTAACAATCGGTGAAAATGGTGGACGCCCTGTTCCTGGGTTGGCGAATAGCGGATGCGGGGCGCGAAGCGAGATTTCATTCCGCGCTGAACAGCGGAGATTGCGGCTTCGTCTTCCATTTCCACTTGGTGGAGTCCGCTGCCGGCGCCTTTTGCGCGCAATTCGGGCCGCCAAACATAACTTTTAAATTTCACGCGCGTTTTTGTAGCGGAGAGCGGTTCTATTATATTTAAAGATAGTCCCCACGGATAAAAGTTAAGCATCGTCGCAGGGAAAAGCCAAAAGTAGTATGCGGCGACTCTCTTTGCGTTGTCGGGGTGATTCGATGGGATGTCGAAACTTGGTTCTCCATCGGCCGAATACGCGATTTGTAAATTACACGAATCGTAGAGTTCATATCTATAATTTTTCCAATCCATCGTGGCGTTGAGCGCGGGATGAATATATGGAATGTGAAAACCTTCAAGATAATTATCAACGTAGAGCGCCCAGTTGCCGTCGAACTCGTACTCGCGATCGAGGCTGGGATCATAAACAAAATCGGATATTGGCAGGAACCCAACGCGATCGCGAACGGGTTTTATTAATTGTTCAAACGGATGCTCGGGATCCAAGCTAACAAATAATAATTTACCAAACTGTTCGCACGCGAGCGCCACGAGATCGTCGGTCGGCGCCGGAAAACCCTCGACGCCCTTGAACTCCGGCATTTGTTTACAATGCCCGCCCAAATCGAACCGCCGCCCGTGATACCCACAAACGAACGATTCATAACAATTCGCTTTTTCAATAATCGCATGCCCGCGATGTGTACAAACGTTTGGATAACATTGCACCTTTCCTCCGTCGTTTACAAATAACAACGGCTCATCGACGCTCCCCTCTAATAGTAATGTTGGTTTTGCATCGCCTCGCGCCGCGAGCAAACTTGCGTCGCCCGCGCAATGCCACGTCCGCGCAAGAACGCGGTCAATAACTTCACTAAAATAACTCGAATCGTAATAAAACGCCGGCGGCAACCCCGCGGCACGGTGAATATTGGTATCAATGCGAAATGGTTTTGGCACGCGCGGAGCTTAGTCGAAATTGGAAAAAAGGGACAGGTATAAACCTGTCCCCTGACCTGTCCCCTGACCTGTCCCATCAGTAGTAACTGACGGAAAGGTAATAAACGACGCAACGCGTCGTTTATTACCTTTCCGCCTCACTCCACCCACAGCCGTCGCGGGCTAAAATGCTGCGCCTCTCCCGAACATTAATAATCGCGTCGGGGCCGCGCGGGCGCGGCTCGCCGGAGTGCGCGGAAGAAGGCGTTAGTATCAATTAATACGGCAGTGGTCCAGGCGGGTCGGTCGCAACTAATATTTTGGCGCCCCGGTTATAGGCGAGCTAGCCCGCGCGGCCCCGACGCGATTCTCCTTCGCACTGCCACCCACTCCAATCATTGACAATCCTCTCCCACCAACGCTAAATTAGAACCACCGTTCGAAAATCGAACCGTCGTTCGATTCCCCGTCCGTGATTACAAAAACCCAATCCTCCGACCCGCCCGCGACATCGCGCGCCCTTCGCCGCGCCGATGATCGAAAACTAGCGATCCTGCGCGCCGCCGCCCGCGTCTTCCGCGAACGCGGTTACGCCAATGCCGGAATGCGCGATATCGCGTCAGCCGCCGATCTGTCGCCCGCGAATCTTTATTATTACTTTTCAGGCAAGGACGAAATATTATATTTCTGCCAGGACCGCTCGCTCGCGCGCATGACGTCGGAAGTCGGAATGGCAAAGAGTTCAAAAATTAGTGTTAAAGAACAGTTGCGGCGCGTATTGTTAACTCACATTCTTTGTCTTTTAGACGACGTCGAGGGGTCCGTCGCGCACCTGGAAACAGAGGCATTGCCTCCAGCGCTCCGCACTAAAATAGTAGAAAAGCGCGATCAGTATGAAAAGTCGATTCGAAGTTTATTATCACAAGGCGCGGCGAACGGCGAATTCGAGTTATCGGATACAACATTAACGGCGCGCGCCATTCTCGGAGCTATCAACTGGACGGCGCGCTGGTTTCGCCCGGACGGAAAACAATCTGCGAAATACGTCGCGGAAAATACTGTAGCATTTCTATTAAACGGCCTGTCACCGAAATAATATGATAAATCAAGACGAACCGCCTCCCAAGACTAAAATTCAAATTGCGATGCAAGTGAACGGCGAACCCGCGGAGGTTTCGTTCGATTCATACAAAACGCTATTAGAGGTCTTGCGCGAAGACTGCAATTTGCCTGGAACGAAACACGGCTGCGAACTCGGCGAGTGCGGCGCGTGCGCCGTGATTCTCGACGGCGAACCGGTTTTGTCATGTTTAGTATTGGGCGTCGAATGCGACGGCCGCTCCGTTACTACAGTTGAAGGACTTACTAAAGATGGGCGATTGCATCCGCTACAGGAAACCTTCGCCGATTGCGGCGCGTCGCAGTGCGGTTATTGCACTCCTGGATTCTTAGTAACCGCCAAAGCGCTTCTCGATCAAGAGCCGAATCCGCCGCGCGAGCGCATTCGCGAGGCGCTTTCGGGAGTGCTGTGCCGGTGTACGGGATATTTACAAATCGTGGAAGCGGTCGAAGAAGGCGTTTTTCGTATAGCTAATAATAAATGCAATCCGTCCGTGAACGCTAAAATTCCGGCTGGCGATTCGGAGGTGCGGTCGTGAGCGACAACGGACATATCGAAAAAAACTTCGCCGACCGGCGGAATATGAATATTATTGGAAAACCGCGGCGCCGCGTCGACGGACGCGCGAAGGTCACGGGCCAAACCAAATTCGCCGACGATCTTAATTTTCCGCGAATGTTGCATTGTAAATTATTGCGCTCGCACGTTCCGCACGCGCGAATTATTAATATTGATATTTCGCGCGCGAAAGCCCACCCGGGCGTTCATCTCATATTGACCGGCGCCGACTTCCCGATTCCGTACGGATTGCTGCCAGTGAGCCAGGACGAATATCCGCTCTGTCGCGACAAGGTGAGGCACGTCGGCGATCCCGTTGCTGCAATTATAGCAAAAGACGAGTTGACGGCATTTGACGCGATGGATTTGATAAATGTCGAATATGAAGTGTTGCGAACATACTCGACTCCCGAAGAAAGTTTACAATTCCCCGAACCGCGCATCCACGACTACGGCGACCAAGGGAATATTCATAAAATCGTATCTTTAAAATTCGGCGAGCTGGAAAAGGGTTTCGCGGCCGCCGACGAAATTTTTGAAGATATCTTTTTTTTCCAGGGAAATACACATTTGCCGATCGAGCAGCACGCGTCGGTTGGCATCAAAGATCCCGACGGAAAATTAACTATATATTCAAGCACGCAATGCCCGCATTATTTACATCGCGCCGTCGCGAAATCGCTTGCGATCGACCCCGCTCACGTTCGAATTATAGCAACGCCCAACGGCGGCGGCTTCGGCGGAAAGAGCGATATATTTAATCATGAATTTGTAGTAGGCAAGGCGGCGATGATTCTCGACCGTCCCGTTAAAATTGCATTGACGCGCGAGGAAGTGTTTTATTGCCATCGCGGGAGACATCCCGTTCAAATGAAATTCAAGACGGGCGTAAAGAAAGACGGAACGTTAACAGCGCTTCATTTGCAAACAATTCTCGACGGCGGCGCCTATGGTTCGTACGGCGTCGCAAGCACGTTTTATACGGGCGCGCTTCAAACTGTTACATATCATATCCCAACCTATCAATTCGAAGGCTGCCGCACATTTACAAATAAACCGGCCTGTGGCCCCAAACGAGGACACGGCACCGTCCAGCCGAGATTCGGACAGGAAGTGCAACTTGATAAGATTGCTACAAAATTAGGAATGGACCCTGCGGAGCTGCGGCTCAAAATTGTAGAAAAGCCCGACACGATTACTGCTAATTTTCTACACGTGCAAACCATCGGCCTCGCCGAGTGTATTCGGCGGGTTGTGAAAGCTTCCGATTGGAAAAATAAATATAAGAAAATGGGCAAGGGGCGCGGGCTCGGCATCGCGTGCTCTTCTTACTTATCCGGCGCGGGCCTAGCGATTTATTGGAATGACATGCCGCAGTCGGGCGTTCAACTAAAATTAGACCGCAGCGGCGGCGTGGCCGTTTTTTGCGGTGCTACAGAAATCGGCCAGGGTTCGGACGACGTTTTAGTAGCATGCGTCGCAGAAATATTAGGAATCGAACCGATCGACGTGCGAGCCGTCACAGGCGACACCGACCTCACGCCCGTCGATCTCGGATCGTACTCATCGCGCGTAACATTAATGATGGGAAATGCAGCGATCCAGGCGGCGGAACGCGCGCGTGAAATGTTAGCAACTGCCGCCGCCAAAAAATTAGATATACCAAAAGACCGGCTCGTCTTCGCGGGGCGGCGCGTTTTTGATTGTAGTCATCCAGAGGTAGGAATGCCGTTCCGCGACGCGGTCGTTCTTGCGGAAACGATGTTCGGAACTGTAGGAACCGTCGGATCGTACAAACCCAACAAACCCGCTGCTAAATTTAAAGGCGGCGGCGTCGGCCCCTCGCCAACTTACTCCTATTCCGCGGCGATTGTTGAAGTTGAAGTTGATGAAAATACAGGCTGGATAACAGTTCCGCGCGTTTGGATGGCGCACGATATCGGGCGCGCGCTGAATCCAGTATTAGCAAGAGGCCAGGTCGAGGGAAGTATCTATATGGGTCTCGGCGAGGCTCTCATGGAAGAGCAAGAATTCCGGCGGCTGCCCGGAAAATTATCAAATGCATTAGTACATAAATTTCCGTCCATTCTTGAATATAAAAGTCCGACGACGCTCGACATGCCCGAAATGTTTATTGAATTAATCGAGGATCCCGATCCGGCGGGGCCGTTCGGCGGAAAGGAAGTCGGACAAGGGCCGTTACTACCGATCATGCCTGCGGTCGCAAATGCAGTATTTGACGCGGTCGGCGTGCGAATTGATGAAATACCTATTACGCCGGAAAAGATATATCGAGCATTACAACAAAAAGCAGCGGGGAAACCCGCGCGCTACGGGCCGGACTCCTTTCCGCAGGCGCCGTGGCCGGATCCATTATTAGTAACTCCCCCGTGGGCCGGCGGAGACGGCCGCGCGTCGAACGAACCTGAGCGCAAGCCGAAAGCCGGCGTTGATAACAATTCAAAGGAGGCGGTCCGCCGATGATGCGCCTTCCCTATTTTAAGTATCATTCGCCGAAGTCGGCTTCCGAAGCGGCGTCGATTCTTAGTGATTCTCCGGCGGAGACGATGCTGGTCGCCGGCGGCACCGACGTTCTGCCGAATATGAAACGCCGCCAGCAAACACCCAAAGTATTAGTTGGTTTGCGGAATATTAAGGAACTCAGAATATCAACTAACGGCAGCGGCGTTTCTCTCGGCGCGGGAATGAACTTAACACAAATCGTCCGCGATCAAAATGTGCGAATGCAATATTCCGCGCTGTGGCAGGCGGTCGCTCAAATCGCAACGCCACAATTGAGAAACATGGGCACCATTGGCGGCAATTTGTGCCTCGACACGCGATGTAACTATTACGACCAGAATTACGAATGGCGAAAAGCCATCAATTTTTGTATAAAAAAGGACGGCGACATTTGTTGGGTCGCGACGTCGAGCCCGAAGTGCCTCGCCGTTTCTTCGACCGACAGCGCGCCGGCGCTGATTGTATTAAATGCGTCAGTGCTGCTTGTATCCAAATCCGGCGAACGCGATGTTAAGGTTGAGGATCTTTATCAAAACGACGGAATTCACTACACAACGCGCCGCCCCGATGAATTGTTAACTAACATTCTTCTGCCGCCTTCGGACGGCTGGAAAAGTTGTTATTGGAAATTGCGACGCCGCGGATCGTTCGACTTTCCGGTGCTCGGAGTCGCCGCCGCTCTCAAACTCGATGGCAATGCAAACGTCACCGGCGCGCGAATTGTACTCGGCGCCGTCGCGTCGCGGCCGCTTGTTTCGTTAAAGGCCGCCGAGTTCCTGATTGGGAAAAAATTAGACGACGCTACACTTTCCAGAGCGGCCGACATTGCGTCGGAATTAGCAAAACCGATGGATAATACAGATTTCATGCTCGGTTGGCGGAAACGCATGGCGCGTGAATTTGTAATATATGCGTTGCGCGACTTGCGCGGCGAAAACCTCCGCGATGTTCGTTATAAATACGCAAAACAGTCGCTTGATTGTGTCTATTAGTACATTTTTTTATTAGTTCTCCGTTCTAATATATCTGTTGAACGTCATGTCCAAAAACCCCCGAAAGCTACTTCTTCGAAACCTCTCTGCGCTTCGCGCCGCGATTCTCGTCTTATTCACTCTTTTTGTCTGGAGTTGCGCAGCAAGGGACACGGCGACATCAACTGCCGGACGATCAAGAGAAGCCTCTCCATCATTTAATTTAACGATCGAGCAGAAGCGTGAAATACTCGAATCGGCGTGGACTAAAATTAGAGACAAACATTTTGATCCGACGCTTGGCGGCGTCGATTGGAACGCCGCCAAAGCTAAAGTTGCGCCAAAAGTAGATTCGGCGGCGTCGACCGCACAGCTCGCGATGGCCCTCAACGAAATGACAGATGCGCTCGGCCATTCACACGTTCAGATCATGCCGCCGAAGTCGAAGTCTATCAATAAACCTTCAGAACCGGTCGTGAAGAATAATTCTAATAATAATTCAGGGGCAAACGATTCGAAAGTTACTTCTGATATACAAAAATTGGATAACATATCCGATAACGCGGCAAATACTGCAAAAACTGAAACTGAAACTGAAACGGGTGATGAAGGCAGCGTCGGAATTCGCGCCGCATTAGTTGAGGGAACCATTATTGTTACACACGTCACGCCCGGTTCCGACGCGGAGAATCAACAAGTCAAGACGGGCGACGAGATCATAATAATATATGACAACGACGTTCAGGATTTAATTGATGTTTCGAAAGAACACGGCGGGAAACGGTGGCAGGGAATGCTCCCGTATATGATTCACGGAGTCTTATCGGGTCCTCAGGGCACACGCGTCCCATTAACAATAAAAAGTAAACAATCCGGTGTTCGCTCTATCATGTTGCGTCGCGGAAAACCCGAGATTCAGCCGATTGATTTTGGGTACCTCGGCTCGCTCGGCGGAGAGTTTGAATCAAAGATTCTTGACGGAAATATTCTTTATATTCGATTTACGCCGTGCGCAGTTCAAATTCAGGATCGAGTCGAGGACGCTCTTCAGAATCATAATAATGCCGCTGGAGTGATTCTTGATTTGCGAGGAAACCCCGGCGGCGTCGGCGCGGTCGCGATGGGCGTCTCGCGATTTTTTGTTAAGAAAGAAGTCGACCTCGGCGAAATGAAAATGCGCGGCGTCAGCACGGTGCGGTTTTTTGTAAATCCCGCGGAAAATCCATATGAAGGACCATTAGTAATACTCGTCGACGAGTCCACGGGAAGCACAGCCGAAATATTATCAGCGGGTTTACAAACAATCGGACGAGCTCGAATTGTTGGAATGCAAACGATGGGCGCGGCATTGCCCTCCACGGTGGAAACGCTTCCTTACGATTGGAGTTTGATGACGCCAATCGCAGACTTTAAATTAACAAATGGGAAGTCCGTCGAAGGCGACGGAGTCATCCCCGACGTCCAGGTTTCGCCGCGTTTGCAGGACTATAAAAATAATGAAGACACCGCGCTGGCCGTCGCGTTGAAGGAACTGCGCAATTCTCCTTCAATGGCCAGCGTTAAATTTAACAAACCGAAGAATGAAGACGTGGCTGCCGGGGATCGACCGCTCGCCGAAGCAGATGAAGAAACTATAAAATTAATGGAGCGTGTCGCGGCCGCATACGGTGGGGCGGCACTATTCGGAAAATTGGAGTCGATGCACGCCAAGAGCCGGATGCTTACGATCGGAATTGAAATGAATATGGAAATCTTCGCGAAGGCGCCGAATAAGATATGTATAAAAACGACGTCAGCGCTTGTCGGCGATTCGATTAGTGTTTATGACGGCAATGAAGCCTGGCAGAATTCTAAAATAACGGGTTTGCGCAAGCTCGAAGGATCCGAACTCGCCGAAATGAAACGCGACACGCGCTTCGACGCCGCTGTCGCGTGGCGATCCCTCTGGAAAAAAGTTGAAATTCTCGAACGCAAGAAAGATGGAGATCGCGATTGTATTATAGTATTAAACACGCCATACGACGGCGAAGGGTTTCCACAGACCACATATCTTGACGCGAGTACTTATCTTCCATATCGAAAGTTCGGCAAATCCGAGTCGCAAATGGGCCTCATGGAATCGACGACCGAGATTATTGAATATAAAGATTTCGGCGGGGTGTTACAGCCTGCGAAGCTTAAGATCAAAGTCGCGGGTTCCGAATTGGAACTCATTACAGATACTGTGGAATGGAATGTTCCGGTCGACGATTCATTATTTGCAAAACCCGAACTCAAGAAAAAAACAAAGAAACCGAAAGCTACAAAAGATCTGATGCGGACTATTTTAAAAGTTGGGTAGCGATGAACGCGCCGAGAAGTTTGTTTCCGCGCGGATTCAAATGACAATTATCAATATACAATTCTTCGGACGAATCCTTAAAGATCATCGAAGCGTCGACAAATCGAACGCCCGCCGCTTTTAATCGTTCGCCTTCGGCACGCAGTTTTGGGTAACCAAGCTTGACGCCCGTTAAATAACTTTTCGGAGCGGCGCCATTCTTTATTTCCTCTTCCGACATTTGTTTCGCGCCTTCGTCGTGCAGCGTCGGCTGCAGCACGTGTATAAAAGTAATCGATTGAAGGTTACAAATAGCCTGCGCGTATTTTGAACATTCGCTCCACGATTTTATAGATAAATCGATCGCCTCTTCCATGGAAAGCTTAAAACGAGGCCCCTGCTGCTCGGCATCGTGCCCCTGCATTTTCATCATTTCAAAATATGTCTGCGTATCTGTATGATTCTCGGCGGAGAGGCGGGTGATGCGCGAGAGCGCGATTTTTCCCAGAATTGCACTGTTTGAAAGCGAATAGTTAATAGCCGTTTCGGCGACGCTCTGCGCCGATTTGTTACGTACGCGTACGCGATCAATCACTTCGCGCGCCGCTGCTTTTATTTTTAATTCAAATGCGACGGGGCTCCAATGCGCGAAGGACGGATAAGTTGGATTGACGTTCGCATCGACGTTCGCCGCGGCCAGCGCGACTTCGTTGAATCCATCAAGAAATATAACAATACGCGGCTTCCAACCGATCGAAAGGTAATATTGCAAAGCAAAGAGATGCTGCGGCTGCTTAAACCCTCCGCGCCCGCGCGAAATAATATTGTATTTCGGGCTTCGAAACTCTTTATCGGCGACAATTCTATTTGTAAATTCAGTGGTTCCAACGCCGCTGAACATTCCCGCGACGGATCCTCCCAATATTAAAATATCAAAACTGTCTTTTGCAGTATCTCTCCGGAAATACTCAGTGAGCGTTGCATCTTGCTCAACGTACATCGCGGCGTCGAAGCCAAAATACGGATGGACAACATTATTCTCTTTTTGAATCGTATCGCCGGGTTTCGAAGTGGCGTCTTCTGTAAAATAAATTTTCCGGGCCATGGATTGATAAATAAGGCGAATCTCCTTTTCATTTCTCCATCCGGTGTACGGCGTATCTGTAATTCGCAGCCAAACGCGAAAGAGGCCCTCAATCGCCAGCAATCCGAGAATAAATATAATGATCGCCAGCGCGATTCTTTTTCGGCACAACCAAATTTTTGTAATAATACTCATCGCAGTTCGATAGTTATATTTTATTATTCCGACGGCGCCGCGGAGAGAATCTCCGTTACGTCATGCGCCACGGCCGCGCGGTCGACCGTAAGCACTTCATGCCGCCGCACAATCGGATTTGTAGCAACCGCGCACGCTTCAACCTGCGACGCGGAAAATGCAGATATTACAAACTCGAAGACGTTTTTCGCGTCGAGGCGCCCTGGAATTTCATAATCTAAGAATACGACGTCGAAAAATGCGCCGCGTACAAATGTTCCGAACGGCGCTGAGAACGCTTTTGAAAAAATAGAATACGTATTTGATAAATGTTGGACACGCTCGGCGGGCGCGGCGCGCCGCAGCGCCGTAAACGTATCAAAACAGGCGTCGCCGCATTGTAACACTTCCCCCGCTTCATACGATTCGACCAGCCGGATTCTCGGGTCGGGATTCATGTTCGCGCGCTTCAAATCGTTAATATTACCATTCCACTGAATGAGGGTGCGGAGTCCACACTCGGCGGCGGCGTCGCACACTCCGAGCACAACGGCCTCGGGCGCATTCTCTAAACTAACAATCGGAAGCAAGACGCCGTTCGACGCGCACTCCGCGAACATTTGCAATGCTAATGATTTGTGCGATGCACGCGGGAGTGAATGAAACCATTTTGCTAATATCTTAACGTCAACATGAGGAAGCGCGCGCGTGGCGATCCGCAGCGGAGTCAACCCCGCGAGCGGCAATCCTGGAATTACAATTTGCCTCCAGCATTCTAATACATCTTCTCCGCGCTCGACGGCGCTCGACGGGCCGACCCATGAAATCTTTCCGTTGACCGCACGCAGGTGTCCTTCCGCGGCGCCGAGCGGCACAAATGATACAAATATCGCATCCTTGAGATGCAACCGTTCCGCGGCGCGAATGGTATGAATCGGGTCGAGCGCCATATCGTTTATATTATCTGATTGTTATATTATGAGGCTAATTCCAGCTACCCGCAAACATCGCCGCTACTAAGATCGCGAGCACGCACGCCGCCGCCGCCGCAAAACGCCCACGTTTCGACGCCGTTAACATAATTGTAATCCAAATGATTCGGAACAAAGGCGTCATAACCAATAGAACGCAACCGGCCGCGGCGAGTGCGTCGGGGCGCCCGTCGACAACGCCTTGAATGAATGTATCGACGTGAAACACATACGGCGCATCTTCAGTTGTCGAATCTATAGATTTAGCTAATGCAACAATCATCAGTAGTAACGCGCCAAAGACGCCGCCAAGTGTAATAAATCGTCCGACCGCGCCTTCGCCGCGCGTTCGCTGAGGCGCCGATCCCTTCGCGGAAATTGTAATGTTTGTGGCGGTCATAATCCTTTTCTAAACATTTGAATCGCCAGAATAACTAATATTATTGTGAACAAACGCCGAAGCGCTGTCCCGTGAAGTTTCTTAGCAAACGCCGCCCCCGCGAACGCGCCGCCGAATACACCAATGACTACAGCTGTCGATTCGAGCGGCCGCACGTGTCCGCGCGACATATAAATTGGCAAGCTCGCCGCGGCCGTCACTCCTAACAAAAAATTGCTCGTCGCCGTCGCCGCGCGCATGGGAATTTCGCCGAGCAGCGACATCGCGGGAACTTGAAACACGCCGCCACCGACTCCTAATAATCCGGAAACTCCGCCCGCGACCGCCGATACTCCAAATAACGAGGGCACGCGGCGAATCTTATACATCACTTCCCGGCCGAGTTTGGGATCATAATAAATCCCGTCGAGCGAATTAGGAGATGCGCCGTCCGATTCATGATAATTATTTTCCGGCGGTTCGCGCCGCCACATTAAGAGCGCCGCAACGATTAACACACCTGAAAATAATAAATAAAGAACGGATGCCTGCGTACGGTAAGCCAGCAGCGCGTTGAGAAACGCGGCGAGCGCAGTCGGCACGGCTAATATAACAGATAGGCGAAGGTTTCCGAAACGTTCCTTTCCCGTCGCAACGGCGACGCCGCACGACGTCGCAATGACTGCAAATAGACTCGTGGCGCGCGCCTGCTCAAATTCAAACGGAAAAAAACTTGTTAACACTGGAATAATAATCATTCCGCCGCCGACTCCGAGCATGGATCCGACCGCGCCGGCGGCGGTACCCGCGAATAGTAATAACAAAAGATCTGTCAGATTCATGGAAGCCGGTCCGCAGGGCGTTTTCGCCCGGGATCGTTATTATTTTTTTGTAGTGTTCCCGTAGGAGTCGAGAACGCGTTGAATCGTATTGGTGGTCGAACGGCCTTCTTCGAGCTTCATTAATAATACGCGACCGCCGTGCGATTCGACCCATTCGCGGCCGACGACGCCTTTATCGGCCCAGTCCTGCCCCTTTACTAATACATTCGGAGTGATCCGTTCAATAATCGCGAGCGGCGTGTCCTCATCAAATGCTACAACTCCGTCGACCATCTCCAACCCGGCGAGAACGGCCATGCGATCGCCAATTGTATTGATAGGCCGGTTCTCCCCCTTGATCCGTCGAACGCTCGCGTCGTCGTTGACGCCTACAATTAAGAAGTCGCCGCTCGCTTTCGCGTCGCGAAGATAACGAACGTGTCCGGCATGAAGAATATCAAAAACCCCATTTGTAAATACAATACTGCGGCCTTCGGCTTTAAGTTCTGTTACGAGCCGATCGAGGGCATCTTTTGTATACATCAATTTTCCGCGACGCGGTTCGCGTACGTCGAGCGCGTCGAGCAATTCTTCGCGGCGGACGGTCGCGGTTCCTAATTTTGCAACTACAATTCCGGCAGCAACGTTAGCGAGCCGCACCGATTCTTCAATATTTGCCCCGTCGGCGAGATGCGTTCCGAGATGTGCGATCACCGTGTCGCCAGCACCTGTAACATCATACACTTGTCGTGCATGCGTCGGAATGATGTGAGGAACGCGTTCTTGTTTTGTTAAGAAAAAGACGCCGTCCTTTCCTAATGTAATAATCGCCGCTTCGAGCTCGCACAATTCTAACAATTTTTCGCCGGCGGTTACTAAGTCTTCAATTCGCGGCGTTCCGGCGGCCGTGTTTCTGATGCTGCTGCCCGTCGCGAGTTCGGCCTCGGCGCGGTTCGGTGTAACAATTGAAGCGCCGCGATATCGTGAATAATCGGAACCCTTCGGATCGACGAGAACGCGAACGCCCGCGGCGCGCGCGGATCGAATTGCAGCATCTAACAATTCGTGGCTCAGTAGCCCTTTGCCGTAATCTGAAATAATAATTAACTGATATTCCGTGGCGAACTTCTTAACATAATTCACGGCGTGTGTGGCGGCCTCCGGCGAAAGCGGCCCGCGATCTTCGCGATCGACTCTTACTAATTGTTGCGGCCCCGCCATGTGCCGCGATTTGATCGTTGTGCGGCGCTTCGGATCTGTAATAACCGGAGATATATCAATTCCGGATGTTTTTAACAATCCTTTGAGGTCGTCGCCCGCGCGATCATTACCAATCGCACCAAGGACGCCCGCGCGCCCGCCCATCGATACAACATTTGCCGCGACATTTCCGGCGCCGCCGATTTTGTGATCTTCGCGTCGCACGTCGAGCACCGGGATCGGCGCTTCGGGCGAAATGCGCGAGACGTCGCCGAGGACGTACTCGTCGAGAATGAGATCGCCGAGAATCAATATTCGCGGCGAGCCAAGTTTGATAACGCGCTCAGAGAGTGAAGACATACGGCCGTAATTGTGCCTTTTTTCGTCGCGACATGCGAACGATGTGACAAAAAGGGGGGGTCAGGCACTCCAATGATAGGTGCCTGACCCCCTTGGCGCATTTGACGCATAAGATTGCGACGCATGCCTCTCCCTTCCGTCCGGTCAATTGTTGCGTTCATCGCGATCGCCTCGATGGCGTGCGCGACGTTTCTAACAAATCCTCCACAGAGCGATGGCACCGCAGCGCGCCTGGGCGAACAGATTCTTACCGAACGCGGCTGTTTGAATTGTCATGTTTCGGATTTCCTCGCGGAACGGCCGCTGAAGTATCCCGCGCCGAATCTTGAAACTGTAGCGTCGCGCATCGCGCCCGGTTTTATTAAAGAATATTTAAAAAATCCTGAAAAGTTACATCCCGGATCGCGCATGCCCGATGTATTTGCTAACGTTCCAGAAGATCAACGGAATCGCGAAATTGAATTATTACTAAATTATCTTTTTGATCAAAAGAATGTCATTGATAGAACACCGCACGGAGTTGAACTGCGCGAAATCGAAGACGGCCGGAAATTGTATCATCAGATTGGTTGTGTCGCGTGCCACGGCGCGTTCGATCCGCCGGCGGCTGCAATTGAAAACGCGTCGCCGCTGCCCGATTTAACTACAAAAACAAATCTTCCGGCGCTCACGGCATTTTTGTTAGATCCGAACGAGGCTCGCCCTTCGGGCCGCATGCCGAAAATGAATTTAACAAATACAGAGGCGCGTTCGATCGCCGCCTATTTGTTACGAGGGCAGCTCGCGCGCGACGCAAACGGAGAACTCGCGCTCGCGAAAGGACCGGGGGTTCATTATTCAATATTCATGGGCTCGTGGAGCGAACTTCCCGATTTTAGTAAATTGTCTTTCGTTCAGTCGGGAGTAAGCCCGAATATCCAATTACCGGCGAACCTGTCCGGCGAACACTTCGGAGTTGTATATTCGGGATTTCTGAACTTGCCCGCGGGCGAGCATACATTTCGAATTGAATCTGACGACGGCGCGCGGCTGATCATCAATAACAAAACAATTATTGATAATGACGGCATCCACGCATCCACACAAAAAACGGGCACCGCAAATCTGACCGGGAAGAATGATACGATTCGCGTCGAGTTTTTTGAATTCGAAGGCGGTGAAAACCTAGCACTTTACTTAAAAAGACCCGACGGAAAATTTACAGAAGTAGATTCGACGGAATTGTATCATGACGCTCCGGCGCTCGGACTCGCGGAGAATTGGGTTTCGTTTAATAAGAATCCAAAGGAAGCGCGGGAAGGATCCAGGGTGTTTGGCGCAAGATGCTCCGCGTGCCATGCACCGCCAGACTCGCAGGAAAAATGGAGTGCGAAACCGGCAAGTAAATATATTTTACAAGTCAATTTGGATAATCCAGCAGGATGCAACAATAACGGCGCCGCCGACCGGCCAAAGTATTCTTTAACGAAGAGTGAAACAGAATCAATTAAGACGGCAATTAATATATCTAGTAATAAAGGCGCTCGAACGGAGCCCGAGGAAGTCTTTGCGCGGACGCTCATTTCGTATCGGTGCATTGCGTGCCACGAACGCGACGGCGCAGGCAAACCCGGAGATACTACAATTCCGTGGTTTACTACACTTGGCGAAGCCGAAATGGGAGACGAAGGGCGGATTCCCCCGCCGCTCACGGGCATCGGACGAAAACTCCATCCGCGATGGATGGGTGAAGTCATATCAAGAAACGGACGCGTACGGCCGTACATGGCTACCCGGATGCCACAATTCCAATCGTTCGACGTTGAATTTGAACTGACTATCATTTCGCGGATTATTGATAAATCGGACCGTACCGGCGAGCCGGTTTTTCACGAATCGGACGTCGAGAACGGTAGACTTATGATCGGGGCCGGTGCGTTTTCATGTATTACATGTCACAAATTCGCGGGCAACGAATCGTTAGGAATTCCCGCGATGGATCTTGCTACAACTACAAAACGTATCAATTACGCGTGGTTTCGCGATTATTTATTAGAACCGGGAAAGTTACGGCCGGGCACGCGAATGCCACAATTCTGGCCGGATGGAAAGAGTTCACTC
Source organism: Planctomycetota bacterium (assembly GCA_046160785.1). Taxonomy (GTDB): domain Bacteria; phylum Planctomycetota; class UBA1135; order UBA1135; family JACQFD01; genus JACQFD01. Next base: position 36,369 of record JBJXHE010000036.1, on the reverse strand, counting down.
AACCACATCCTCGACGGCGACACGGAACGCCAAATTGAAGCATTGTGGGTTTATTTAAGTTTAGGCGATGCCGCGCCGCTGCCGAAGGGACTGCGCTCCTCGGCGGATCATGAGCTTCGCCCGGTTGATGCGCCGATCGTATTTCGAACATTTATGAACGGCGTCGGGCCGCGCGCGATTGCCGTCGGTCTGCCTGAAAATATACATTACGCGTTCGACGCCGGCGCGTGCCGCATTGCAACAATTTGGAGAGGAAAGTTTATCAGCGCGTCGTCGGCGTGGGTCGCGCGCGCCGGACAATTTACAGATCCGCTTTCGAAGGATTTGATAACTCTTCCGCCAGGAATAAATGTATATGTTTCCGATCCGGCCGATATGAGCAAGCCCGCGGACGCCGCCGACGCGGACGCGATGAAATTCCTCGGCTACGCCCTCGATGAAAAAGGAATTCCGACTTTTCGTTATGAATATAAAACATCCGAAATTACAGAAACGTGCAATGCACGAATCGAACAATTCGGACCGGTGCTGAAACGTAAAATAAAACAAAACGGACCGGTGCGTCTTTGGATGCGGCTCGACGCCGGGCCGAAGATCTTCGAACTTGAACCTAACCATTTCGAGGTTCAAAACGCAAAAGCGTATCGTATCAAAACGTCGATCGGACCGCGGACGCACCTCCGCAGGCAGGACGGACAATTCGAGTTATTTGTAGAAATCCCGGTGGCCGCGTCAGTGGAGGTTGAATACCGATGGCAAAGTTAATATCGATAGCAGCCGCAATTGGAATTGTTATTTCGAGCGGCGGCTTGTTTTGGCGCAGCCTCCCCGCAAGTGGCAAACAATCGCCGGGTGAAAATGAATATTACCGGATTGTAACAATTCCGGCTCCCGACGACGTCGTACTCGAAGTCGGCGGAATCGATACATTCTCCGATGGCACTCCGGTGGTTTGTACACGGCGCGGCGACGTTTATATGATTCATAACGCGTACTCCGATCCGCCGAAGGATATTACATATCATAAATTCGCTTCGGGCCTCCACGAGCCTCTCGGATTGGTAGCGGAGCCCGACGGAATCTACTGCACGCAACGCGGCGAATTGACGAGACTGCGAGATACTAACAATGACGGAATCGCGGATGCTTACGATACGATTTGCGACAAATGGTCGATCAGCGGCAATTATCATGAATACGCGTACGGGCCGAAGAAAGATAAGAATGGCGATTATTGGATAACATTAAATCTGAGCTGGACCGACTCGGGCCGCAGCTTGGTGCCGTGGCGCGGCTGGGCCGTAAAAGTTAATAAAAAAGGCGAGATGACGCCGGTGTGCGCGGGCCTGCGATCGCCGTCGGGTTTAGGTATGAATTCCGCGGGCGACATGTTTTATACAGATAATCAGGGCGACTGGAACGGCACGTGTTCGCTGCATCACATGGAACGCGGCGATTTCATTGGCCATCCCGAGGGTTTGAAATGGTGGACCGATACTACATTTCAACCGCCGCTTCCGAAGCCGCCCGTGCCGCCGCAGGGAAAGTTAATGATCGAAGCGGCCGCCGAAAATCCGAATCTTAAACTAAAATTACCGGCCGTGTGGTTTCCGTATCCGCGCATGGGCCAGGCCTCGAGCGATATTCTTAGCGATGAAACGGGCGGAAAATTTGGACCATTTGATAAACAACTATTCGTCGGCGACCAAACCACGAGCGAAATCACGCGCGTATTCTTAGAAAGGGTAAATGGTAAATATCAAGGCGCGTGCTTTCCGTTTCGCCAGGGATTCGATTGCGGAATTGTTAGAATGTGCTGGGGAAAAGATGCTTCGATGTTCGTCGGCATGACGAATCGCGGCTGGGGTTCTCGCGGGTCGCGCGGCGAAGGATTGCAACGATTGGTATGGACTGGAAAAACGCCGTTCGAAGTTAAAGAAATCCGCGCGGCCAAAGACGGTTTCGAATTGATATTTACACAAACGATCGACGCGGACGCCGCGCGCGATCCAAAATCGTACAGCGGAATCCGATTTTCTTATCTGTATCATGAACGCTACGGAAGCGAGGAAGTTCAAAAAGCCGATCTTAAGATTCTCTCCGCCAAGCCCGGCGCCGGCGGAAAATCTGTTAAATTAACGATCGACGGATTGCGCAAGGGTTTTGTGCATGAACTTCACTTCGACGGGGTCTTGTCCGCCGCGGGCCAGCCGCTGCTGCACCGCGTTGCTTACTATACGCTCAACGAGATTCCAGAATGACGCGATTTAACATTTCTTTCAGCTCCCGCTCGCCGCGCGTAATTGTAAATTTGACGGATAGCGCGTAACCATCGACGACGCCGAGTTTCTTTAGTTTGACCGCGTCTTTTTCAGTAGTTATCCAAATTTCTTCCCCGCGCTCCGTTTCGCACGCACGCAGGTCGGGCAAGTCGGCGGGAAGATAACGGTGATGATCCGGGAATTGTATATGTTCCGCGACGCGCGCACCGAGCGCGGTAACTGTTGTTTCGAGACTCGCTGGATTTCCAACCGCTGATAACAAATGCACGGACTTTCCGCGAAGACTGTTTAATTCGCGCGGCTGATTCCGGCCGCCAATTGGTTTTAGTAGCTTTGGCGCGTGCGCGGCCTCGATGCGCGGACCTGCGTATCCAAAATTCTCCAATTCCTTCCATAACAATTCGAGACGGTTCAAATCAGCCTGGTCGGCGCGTGTAACAATAACTCCGTGTGCGCGGCGCAACCCGCGCACGCTCTCGCGCAGCAGCCCGCGCGGCAGACAATAACCATAACCAAACGGATTTGTAGCATCTATCAGTACAATATCCAAATCGCGCGCGGCGCGCCGGTGCTGGAATCCGTCGTCGAGCAGAAAGAACTGTACATTCGAATTTGTAGCTAACAACTTTGCCGCGCCCGCCGCGCGATCGCCGCCGGCGGCGATCGGCACCGCGGGAAAATAATTTTTTATTAAATCAATTTCGTCGTTGGCCGCGCCGTCTCCGCCGTAGCCGCGTGTTAACAATCCCGCGCGCCACCCGCACTCCTGGGAGAATTGTAATATCCACAGAACGCACGGCGTCTTGCCCGTGCCGCCCACGGTTAGATTCCCGACGGAAACCGCCGGGCGCTGAAGCGCCTCAATTTTTCTTAGTCTTAAATCAAATGTAAAATTACGAATCGCGGCGGCGCCCGAATAAATCCACGAGACCGGCGTGAGCGCCGCGCGCACCGCGGCGTGGGCTGCGTTTTCCCGCTTGGAATCTAAAATTTCCCGATAGTTCAATTTAACGATTCTTTTTGGAGCCTTCGTTAGCATTCACGGGCTGCGGCGGGCGAACCACCGCGGGGCGAGACTCGGCGGGCTGCGACTCAGTCCGTGTTAACAATTTCGCCGGCGGCGAATCGATAAATCCCGCGGGCGTTCTTACTAAGAATCGCGTCGGATCCCAAATGCGATCCGACACCATCGATACCGTTCTCGTCGCCGAGTCGAACGACGACGGCCGGCGAACGACTAATATTAATTTTTCGCCGTGTTCCACTTTTAACAAAACGTCCCACAAATCGTAAACATCGCGGATCGTCGTGGACCCAACCTTAAGAATCACGTCGTCGCGTCGCAAATCAGCCGCTTCCGCCGCGGAGCCCATTTCAACATAGGATACAAAGACTCCGTCGCGCCGCAAATCCGCGCGCGCGCGAATTTCAAATGTAATATTATGAAACGCGGCGCCGCCAAATAATACAAGTTGATCGACGCGGTCGCCCGCCATATCCGCGACGGTCATCGCCGCCGTATCTATTTTACCATTTCGCGCAATCTTAATATTCACGGTGCGGCCGATCGAACGGTCGAGCATCGATTCGACCGCGCGCGTCGAATCCGCTAATGTTGAATCGATCGATAATAAAACGTCGCCCGCTTTTGCTATAAATTCCGCGGGCGATCCGGGAACGACTCCTTCGATCATTGAAATAGATACGATTCCGTCGCCGGTCATTTTCTTAGCTTGTTCCTGCGTGAGCCCGCCTGCGGCGACCGCTTCTGTTATATCTGCTTTTCGGATGCGAAGCCCGATCGTGCCGCGCGGCGGCAAAATTCCTTTTCTTAACTTTTGAAGCGCCGTTTCTAAATATTCCGCGGGGAGCGCGTAACTGCTGCGTTCGTCGTGCGCCGACTGCATTCCGATCGCGTTGCCGTCTTTATCAACAATCGGCGAACCCGACGAACCGCCCGACGACATAATGCTAGTTTGCAAATAGGCAACTCCGGGATCCTGATCCCAGTGCGTCTCAAGATTACTAATCGTTCCGTTTAATACAGTTGACGCGAGGCCCGCATTATTACCAATCATGCGAATCTCCTCGCCGATTTCCGGCGTTCGCGAGTCGAACGGAATTGTATTTAATCCGGGCGGCGCTGCTTTCGGGTCGAACTTTAAGAATGCAAAATCATGTAAAGGATCCGCGAACACTAACGATGCGGAAGTCGACGAGCGGTCGAAAAATTGTATTTCCAAATCCAGCACGACGCCCTCGCCCGCGACGTGCCGATTTGTAGCAACGAGCCCGTTTTGTCCGTCGACTACAAATCCGCTCCCTTCGAACGGCCCCGCCTCATCACGGCCGACCGGCACGCGAATCCGCGAACGGATAGAAACGACAGCTTGCGCGGATTTCACGACGACCGTGTTCCAGTCGGCGGTGTCGGATTGAATCGCGGACGGGAACAGCAAGAGCAGAGTGCATGCGAGCATGCGCGCAAGATTACAAATTTCCGCGGCGTGCCGCCACAGGGCCGTCGGACAGTCTCAAGATCGCGCGGGCACGACTCCGAAGAGGCGTTACCCCGGAGTTCCTAGCAGCCCGTAGCAAAAGTCATCCTATTTAAATATGTCCTTTTCTATTAACTCTTCGTCAAGCCATTTTCGACGTAGACACTCACTACGACTCAAACGACTTTCCTCTATTTAATAAAAAATTCCTATATCTAAATAGCGGAGCACTTTTGCCACGGACTGCCATGAATCACAAAGGTTTTCAGCCGCCGGCTGAGCCCGTCACGATTGTTGTTGTTACATATAATTCGAGCGCAACCATCGACCGCTGCCTTGGCGCACTCGCTAATAATACGCCCGAGGCCTGCGAAATTGTTATTGTCGACAATGCATCAAAAGACGAGACGTGCGCGAAAGCGGAAGGACACGCGTCAAAGTTAAATTTAAAACTGGTTCAAAATACAACCAATCTCGGATTTTCGAAAGCTTGCAATCAGGGAATCGAAGCGTCGCGCGGCGCGGATCCGAACCGCGGATTTGTAATATTATTAAATCCCGACACGGTCGTAACGCCCGGCTGGCTGCCGCGGCTTCTGCGACCGCTGCGCGGCGGCGTCGGCGCGACGGGGCCGCTTTCAAATTACGTCGCGGCATTACAAAAATACGAACTTTACTTAAATAAAATCGCGGGGCCGCGGCCTTCCGATCTACTACAACTTTCGAACGCGCTCGCGGAAGCGAACGCCGGCAACGCCGTTGACACAAAATTACTGATCGGTTTCTGCCTCGCGATGCGGCGCGATTTGATAGAAAAGCACGGCGGACTCGACGAGAATTTATTCCTGGGAAACGACGACCTCGAATACAGCCATCGCCTCCGCAAACTCGGCTATAAGTTACAAATAGCAACGGATTGTTTTGTGTATCATGAAGGTCAAAAATCGTTTGAATCGCTGGCCGTCTCCGAGCGCGACCGTCTCGTCCAGGAAAGCACCAATGCGCTGCGCGGAAAGCTAGAGAAAATTTATGGTAAAGACGGTGTGCCTTCGCCGATGGAATTGTGGGGAGTGGATTGGTTTCTGCCGGAACTTACAAATCCGCTGGTGTCTATTGTTATACCCGTTTGGAATAATCTACAATTCACGAGTACATGTCTGCGCTCGATCGCCGGGTACACGGGCGTTTCGCACGAAGTGATTGTTATTGATAACGGCTCGACCGACGGAACTCCACAATTCTTAGCAACGCAAAAGCACGTTCGCGTGATTCGTAATGATAAGAATCTCGGATTCGCGGCGGCGTCGAACCAGGGGATGAGCGCGGCGCGCGGAAAACATATTGTATTATTAAATAACGACGTCGTGCTGACGCCGCGGTGGCTCGACGGATTATTAGAATGTGCGAAGAGCAATCCGCAGATCGGGATCGTCGGCCCGCGCACGAATTTCGCGGCCGGAGCGCAGCAAATCGCAAACGCTACTTATCGGTCGCTCGGCGAACTCGAAGCATTTTCAGTTAATTACAGAAACGAGCACCGCCGCGAATGGCAGACGGCGCCGCGCATCATCGGCCTCTGCATGCTCATTACAGATAAATGTTATAAAGCCGTCGGCCTGCTCGACGAGCGTTTCGGTATTGGTAATTTTGAAGATGATGATTATTGCGTCCGCGCGCGCCTCGCGGGCTTTCAATGCATGATTGCGGGCGACGTTTTTGTGCATCATTTCGGATCACAAACATTCAAATTGCTTGGTATCAACTTCGGCGAGCTGCTCGATCAAAACCGGCAGAAGTTTTTGGACAAGTGGAAGGAACTGCTGCCTGCGAAGGATGAGGTTGCAGCGGGAAAGTGAAACTATTGAGCACACTACAAATAAACCGGAAAGCCGCCCCGAAACGACAGGCGCCGCTTCGCGCGGCGCCCAAAAGTAATATTTAGAAAGCGATTCTACAATTAGCCGCGTATCAAGCGCCCGCGTTCTTTAATATGATGAGCCGCTTCCAAACTGTTTTCGATTCCGCCGCGCCGCGATCGAGTTCGTCGGATAATTGATGAAGCCGGCCGCGGCGATTTGTATAAACGGGTTCGGAATCGTCGTCTTCTCCGAGTCCGCCGATCCCGCGCATGAGCGCTTCGCGCGCCGTGCCCGCGACCTTTGGATACATCATTTCCGTGGATTCCGAAGCCGCACGCGAGCGTTTTACTAATTTATCAATTTCCGCGATCGGCCGGCGCGTCGCAACCGCAAAGATTCGCTCTTCGCCGCCGCCATCCGACGTGACGGTCCAATACTTCGCCTTTCCGTCGCGCGAACCGGGGATCCGGTGCGTGCCCGCGGCGACGGGATTCTTCATATCAATTCCGGGAATCGGGAATAGTAAGAATAATTCCCCGGAGCGGCTTTCGTTAAATACATAAAAAGAAACGTCGCGATCGACGGTGACGTCGAGGTACACGCGCTCGCCGATCCGCACTTCGCTTCCCGATTGAAGGCGTACATCGGACCCGCCTCTTTTAACAAAAAGGTTCACGCCGCAAACCGTCGGCTCATTTTCTCTTTCCTCAAACTTGAGCGCGGCCTGCAACGCTTTTTGATACTTTTCGGCGGTCTCAAAACGGTCTCGTGCGTGGCGCGCAAGGCCTTTTTCTATAATATTAACAATATCGGGGTTCAAATTCTTTTTGTAGCGTGTGATGGGAACCGGCGCATGCTCAAGAACGCGCTCGCGGAATTCCTCCATCGACTCGGCTTCATGCGGATAGCGCCCGGTGAGCATCCAATATAAAACTACAGTTAAAGAATACAAATCTGCGCGCGGGCCGGCGTTCTCCCCTTCTATCATTTGCTCCGGCGCCATCGTGATCGGAGTGCCGCGGCGCGATTTGAAGTATCGGACGGTTCCGGCCGTGATCGCGCGCGCGAGTCCGAAATCTAACAATACCGCGCGCCCGTCGCGGCGTCGCATCACGTTCGCGGGCTTGACGTCGCCATGCACAATTCCCTCGGCGTGCACCGCCGCGAGCGCGCCGCACAGTTCATTTGTAATCTTGAGCGCGCCGGCTGGCGCGAACGGCCCGTGTTTTTGTAGTGTGTCGTTGATGCGTTCGCCGGCGACCAGTTCCATTTCAATAAAAACGGACCCGTCGCGTTTTGATACATTGTGAATCGTTACAACATTTGGATGCTGCACGCGCGCGAGCGCCTGAACTTCTGCCATCCACGGCTCCGCAAGTCCGCCCGACGACTTCACAATCTTAACAGCCACTTCGCGCGAAAGAATTGTATCAAACGCTTTATAAACTTTACCGAACGACCCAGCGCCGATCTCTTCGCGGATTTGTAGCCTCTCCGCTTGCGCGCCTGAATTGACTAATGATCCCGGCTGCGCGACACCCCCGTAGAGATTGCGAATCGATTCAATAACGCGCAGCGCATCGAGTGCGCCGGGGTGTTTTCTTTTTACAGTTCCGAACGTTTCCCAATCCACGGGCTTGCCGTCGATGACGGCGTCGATCGCGTCTGAAAAACTCTTTTCAAAAATCCGATTTTTTTGAGCGGCTAATTTATTCATTGGATCCAACTCCGATTTGGTTATTCATAATTCTAACAAGTTCGCGAATCGATCTTTCTGTAAACTTTCTCGCGGCTCCTTCCGAACTTTTTTTTAGCTGCGTTTTGATATAAGAAAGGTCGCGCTGCTCGACAACGCGGAGAACGACCGCGTCGCGCTGCACGGGTTTTAGTATCATCAATGCTTTTTCGAACATGTCGTGAAGATGTGCATTCGTTTCGTTCAATTCCGATTTGACTGATTTGTTATTTTGAGCTTCGACCGCAGCAGCTCCGCTTTCGATCGCCGAATTACGTTTATTACGGCGCGCGCTTCGAACCTGATTGCGCGCGATGTTTGTTACATAACTCCACAATTGGGCGGGGCCTTGATATTCAAATTTGCCGGAACGCAAACTTCGAATGAAGCGGTCGAACGTAATGCTAACAAAATCGCCCGTGCTCTCGAGAGGACGCTGCGCAACAGACAACACTTTGTGAATATAACAATCAAGCAACGAACGATACAAATCCAAAAACGCCGTGCATGCGTTGTCGCTGCCCGACTTCATACTTATTAGTAAATCCTCTAGGACGATTGCAGGAACCGCTCGCCGCACCCGTTTTTTCTTAATATTCTGGGAGCGGTGAGCGGTGATCATCGTCTTTCGCGCCGGACGTCTCGATCTCAATACTAGTGGGCGTAGCCGTAGTCGTGGCCATATGGTTGTCCAGCCTGGTGAATCAAGCCAGGGGTAACAACAACTCCGCCGCAGTATGAACTCGCGAGCATAATATATATTAATTTTTCCGGAGCGCTCAGCGAATATTTGATAGGATCAAACCACGACACAACTGCCGTTGTAACAAATCCGATCGCCGGGCCTTTTACAGCTGAGTGTGTTCCGTTGTCGGAGATCACTGTAAACTCGGGCTCGGGCTGGACGGGCATAAATTCAACATTCGAAGCAACACTCGAAATAATCCACATTCCGGCGAGGCCGCCGTTGATCGCGATCGCCCCCGGGCAGCCCGTTGAATGATACAGAACCGCAGCGCGGCCGGCGGGAACAAGTGATATAACATTTCCCGAAGGCGTTTGGTTCTGAACCTTAATATTTCCATAAAACGGCATCCACGCATTCATTGGTAAATTCGCGTTCTTTGCAATTTGAACCGCTTCGCTAAATTCCACAATATTAATAAACGGAGCCTGCAGGGTCGACCCGCCGCCACCTGCTGGACTGTTTTGTAACGGGTTGCTTTGTAACACGAGCGCCAAGGCGCTCGCGACGATGGTGAACGTTTTTGTATACATCCGGGACCTCAACAGTCGGCGCATCGTAACTTCGTTGCGTCGTCCAAGATAGGACGCGGTGACGGCAGAAATCGACGCTGGGAAAATTCGCAATATTAGCTTTGCAATCCACGGCACCGGTATGCGCCGCGAGTTCGCCACAATTGCGAGCCACCTCCATCGTCAACAAACGTACTGCGAATCAAGAAATGGATCACACGTCCCAAAGCGGACAAATAATTTGAAGACTACTTAAAAGAAGTATTGCCGGTCACAACCCAGCCGGCCCAGTCGCGAATTTCGCGGCCGCGTTCGATTGCTGCGCTCTTCGCGTGCCACAGCGCGTCGCACGGCGCGGCGCCCGACAAAACGGATTGGTAAAAAGTCTCCATCAATTCGCAGGTCGCGCGATCGGAGACGCGCCAGAGCGATGTTAATGATGCGCGCGCGCCCGCTGCATGGAGGGCGTTGCGCAGCGATGCGATTCCCGACGCGGCGCGGCGCACGCCCGCATTCGTCTCGCACGCCGAGAGAACGGCCAGGCCCACGCCGCGCAAGTCGAGGCCGGCAAGTTCCTCGGCCGTGAGCGCGGCCGCAGCCGCCTTTTTGTTATTATTAATTCCAGAAAATACAAGACTACTAAACACCATCGGCGAAAATTGTAAAAACCACGTTTCTTTATTTGCTATAAATCCCGGCGCCGCGTCCGCGGGTTCGGGCGTCTCGGCGAAATACGCGTGTGTCGCCAAATGAATCCATTCGGCGTTTGTTACTTTTTCAAGAAACGCTTTTTTCGTACCGCGCGAACCGCGCAATATTTCGGCGGACTGGCCCGGCCGCGAATTCCAAAGTTTAGAAATCTTAACAACTTCCGCGGCGGTCTCCGGGAGTGCGCGGAACCGGTGCGGTGCAACCTTCGATGGGTCGCGGCCGGTCTTGCCAAAATCAATTCCGCCGATTGCTAACATTCGCTTCGCGCCGCGTGGCGGCGTTTTTCTTAGCAAACGCGCAACCGACGTTTCCATTTGTATTTGATAGGAATTGCCGAGCCGCCCCGCGGCGCCCGGCAGCGCGTCGAATGGTATCAAATGCACGGAGCCCGACGCGCAAATATTAATTTTCCGGGATTTTAATAATAACGGGGCGATCGGATCCCAAAGAATCGCGCGCAGGCGTTCGCCCGCCTTTTCAGCAGCGTCTTTCACCGCCCCGCCGAGTCCGCCGATTCCGCGCGTCTCGCCGCCGCGACGCGGACGTTTTTGTAGTTTTAGCGCTGATTTTTGTAGTATTACTTTTTGTGAATGTAACGATTCCGCAGGAACAATGCCGATCGCGGCGCGCCATTCGCCGACGGCTTGATCAATCATTCTCTCGCTGCCTAATCGTATGATCGCGGCGGGAGCGCCTGGCAAAACGACGCACGCTAACATTTCGCGCGCGGGCGTTTTTGTTACATCGCCTGCTGTCAACGAAAGATTTGTATACGAAAGAAAGGTTACAAGCGCCGCGCCGGGATCGAGTCCGGCGCGCAAATGTTCCAAATCCACGCGGAGCGGAGACGCGCCGGCGCGCGCAAGCTCGCGCCGGTAGTCTTCCTGGGCGCGGTCGCGGCCGCGCATCATATCAAATAAATTTTGATAATGAATACTGGGCGCCGTGGCGTCGCTGACGCGTGCTGCTTCTTCCGCAAGCCGTGTGCGCGCGACCTGCGCCGTCTCGCGGAGTAGTTTAAGCCGCGGCGATTCATCAAATCCGCCTCGCGGGCGATGATACAGATCATCCCACGACGCTAAGATTCTTCGGATTTCTATCAATTCAACGATGGCGTCGCGCAGCGCCGCGCCGCCGTTAATTATAAAATAATTAGATAAAAGCGACGAGAGGTCTTCGCCCGCGGCGAATGCAACCGCCTCGGCTTCGCGCGCCGAGTAGAGCGCCGCGTCGAGCAGGCGCGCGCGCACGTCGTCGGCGAATTTTAATAATTCCGCTTCGAGTTCGCGGCCGCGTCCGATCTCGCGCAGAGTATTACACAATTCGCGGCGGCAGCGCACGATCTCGGGGTGCCCCGCCGGCAGGCATTGTTGCAATTCCAAAAGTACGTTTTTGAATACTTCAATTGCGCGCTTCGGATCATTGTTTTTTCTGTAACAAACGCCGAGTTCTTGTAATATTGACGTTTCAACGGACTGGAGGTTTTTCTCGTGCGCGGCCGATGCGGCGCGTTCGAGCAGCGGCTGCGCTTTTGAAGCCTCTCCTGTATTTGTAAAAATGCGCCCGCGAACCGCGTCGAGAACGAGCGCGTCGGGATCTCCTTTCTGTAACAATTCCGCGGCGAGCCGCGACGCGGCTTCGGCGATACGCAGCGCGCCGTCTGAATCGTTAGCATCTAACAAATTGCACGCGAGATGAATGCGCAAACGTAAATGTTCGGAATTGAGTACTTCTGGTTTTTCTTTCTCCAATTCGGCAGCGAGCGGACGCAGTACGGCGAGAGCCGCGGCCGTGTCGCCCTGTCCGAGGCGGGCCAGAGATAAATTTAATTTTGCCCACCGCAGCGCGGGGTCGCCGGGCTTGCGGGTTTTTATTAATTCAACAAAAACGCGCTCCGCCGCCTCGCGCGCGCCGCGGAAGTCGCCGCGTCTCCGCCGCACAACGGATAGATTATGCAATACTGCCAGGCGCACGGGATCGTCTTCGCGAGGTAAACGATCCGTTTCGCGCAGCGCCTCAGAATATAACAAATCTGCGCGATCGATGAATCCTTCAAAGGTCTCCACGCTCGCGAGCGCATTGAGGGCGCGCGCAAATTCGGAGGGCTCGCGGTTGCGCGCGTGGCGCATGCTAACAATCGCGTCTTGCAACAATTCGCGCGCTTCGCCGAACCGGCGCAACTCGGCTAACACTCCGCCGAGCCGCGCCCGCGCGATCATGAGGAATCGACGCCGCGCGGGCGCTTCGCTAATTTCAATAATAAGCTCGCGTAGAACGCGTTCCGCAGCGTCGAGGTCGCCCGCGTTTTTTCTTAATGTTAACGTTTTTGCAAATTCAATTTTCGCGCGGAACGCGGCGGGCGTTTTGTTAATCTTCGAATCTTTAGTAATTGGCGTCTTGGAGTCTTGCATTGCGACGGCCGCTGGCGTGTGCGGTTATCCTATCGCAAAACCTTCTTGGCTCGCACGGAACCGTCCGCGGCCGCGATCGTGAATCCGGTGACGTTTGCGCCGTCGAAGTCAAATGTCACCGGCACCGTTGTTCGCAGCGCGTGGTTGTATACAAAAAAGCCGGTCTTCGATTCCGGCATGAGGCAAAACTGGCTCGTCAAGAGATTATTAGCAGTGCCAATAAGAAATTTCTGTTTGTCGTTCTGTCTAAATTGAACAACCGTCGCGCCGCGTTCAAACTGTAGTAAGACATACGTGTTCAAATACTGCTTCTCGACTCTCGAACCGATGACTTCCGATCTCTTGAATTCTCCAAATCTTTTCACCCAAGTATCGCGGGTTTTTGTCCAGTACGACTTCTCTTCTTCAAGAGAACCGTCCAAGTCGAGCACATCCGCGATTCTTGCAAAATCTCCACTCACAATGGACTTCATAGTCGAACCTGTGCGTACATCCAAATTACGCGTGCGCTCGGAGTCATCTACCTTCGGAAAGTTCGTAAGTAGTTTGCACATTCCCCACGTCAACGCGGGAAGAGACAACTGATTCTTCTGCAATTCGAGTTCGAACGTCTCGCCCAGAGGCAATTGATAGGTTCCTGTGTATCTTACTAATTCTGACGGCGAGAGTGAGTTGGATGTACTTGGCAGACTCGGCACACTGCCATCAAAGAATGCGCTGGAAATAGAATTCAGAATTCCGCGCGAGGTCGAATTGCGTTCATTTGTAAAGTAAATAATAACGACGTTCTCATCCACATACCGGTGAAAGTCTGCGAAGAAAATGCCGTTGCTTCCGTCGTGCGCAATCAGCCGTGTCTGGCGTGGAGTTTTGTGAATCGCCCAACCGTAACCATAGTGTGAAGCGCCATCGTCGGTCTCAGCTACATGTGCCTTGAACAGCTCGGCCTTAGATCGTGCCGACAGTACTGCTTCGCTGTTCAACGCGAGATGCCATTTGTAGAGATCCTCGAGCGTGGAGAGTACACCGCCCGCGCCGCGTGTGCGCCACGATGGGCCGTCCTTCGCCCATGTGTCGCTCGACAAACCAAGACTGCCTGAAATATCAAATCCGTGAGAGACCTCATCATCATTGTATTTTGGCAAAATGTAACCAGTCTTCTGCATTCCCGCGGGCTTCCAGAGTTTACTGTTCACGAAGTTCTCGTACGACGTGCCCGAAGCGATTTCTATTATATTTGCGAGCAACACATACCCCGTGTTTGAATACTTATATTTTTCGCCGGGCCTCAGGACGAGTTTCGAATCAAGGGCAATTCGTACGGCTTCATCCCTCGACGGATTCGCGGGGAATTCGACAATGTCCGGCCCAAATCCGCCGGTGTGCGTGAGCAATTGATGTATCGTAATGCTCTGCTTGCCGACTGGGACATCTTTAAAGAATATATTCAATGTGTCCGTTACTCTTAACTTTCCCTCCTCTTGCAATTTGAGTATCGCGGCGCCCGTGAACTGTTTCGAAATCGAGCCGATGTCAAAGACCGTTTTTGTTGTAATCAGAGACTTGCGCTCCTCGTCCGCAAAACCGTAACCGGCGCTGAGCATGATTTCTCCATCCTTAGCAATTAAGATCCCGCCGCGCACTCCAGCGGCATTGAGAAATGTATCTATTCGCGAAACGATCGGCTGCGTGTCCGTCTTCGGTTTAGTTGCGGTCTGCTGTAGGCCAAGGCACGAAGTTAACAATAAGAACGAAATGTGGAAAGTGTGCATTGTAATTCCGCAGGCGTCCGCGGAACTCAATTTACAGTTTATCCACGTTAAATATCAATACCTCGTTTCTACAGTTTAGCTGCATGATGATCTCGCCGGGTGCGCCACCGCCAACGATGAGAGCATCATCTGGGTCGCTACATGTCTTCGCGTGCGAAATAGTAGTATCCTTGACATAGGCAGTTTCATAGGGAGGCGGAATGATTACAAATGATTGGCCGCGCAGGCATACAATTTTGTTATGTTCGAAGCAAATGCCGTTATCGAGGTCATATGTTGGAACATCAATTGTAGTAATCTGTGCTGCGTTTCCGCGGAGAATTGAAATAAGAAGTAACAATTCCATTACGCGGTGTCACCGGCAGCTCCACCGATTGTCTTTTTTCTGCACTTCGAATTTCACATATCGATTTACTAAAAACGTCGCGGCCAGCCGGCGAAAACCCAAACTGCACGCCGCTGTTGTTACTAAAGAACTGCGGTTGAAAAATATCTTGCGGCGTAGGACTCGCGAATCCTGTGATGAACGGAAGGAACAGTTTGAAGAACATGCCCTCAGTTCGGTGTTTGAGCTTTTTATATTATTAGAGACAAAGGAGCCGTTACACCGCGTTGATCTTCGTCATGCCCCAATGCGTTGTTCTAGTGTCTACACAATTCGCCAACGGGTCCAAGAATGTTGTTAGGTTCCGCTGGGTGCGCACGTTTGCCGGTGTTTTGCAACACATCGTGCAAACGCGCGCGACTCCTCTACGGCAATATCACAATCGAAAGCGCGTTCGACGCGGACGCGTTCAAGGGCGGAAGCGTACAGGCAGCGGCCGGCCATATCCAAATCGCCTGGGCGTAATAGGAATTATTAACAATCGACGGAACGTTCGGGAGCGGAGCGGGTGTGATGCCCAGGCCGGCTGCGTCGCTCAACATATCTAATCCATAGATTTCTGTTGCAAGCGTAAAATCAACATGAATATCAACGCCGATTCCAAACATATCAAATCCGGGAATTTGCTGAGAGTCTGTTACAAGCAAAACGCCGAGCGACGATTGAGGCGCGTTCAAACAGCGGAATTGAAAGTTAGCTTGACCGATTTTCGGCGAAAGATTTGTAGTTAATACTTGTGGACCCGAACATCCCGGAGAGCTCGCACCGTACTCTTCGATTCCAAGCGCGTGCGGATGCGTATTGTATAAAGTCGACACGGTGGAACCGAGTGCGCTCGCGCAGGCCAAATCCCTCCATCCGTCGGAATTGTAATCTCCGGATGTGATTGCATTAATTCCAGAACCGGCCGTGAACGCCTGAAGATTTGTTAACGATCCGGTTCCGTCGCTAAACAAAACGCTCACGGTCGAACCTCCTGCGACCGCGACGTCGGGAATGGAATCATTATTAAAATCCGCGCAGATGGGATCGCCGCTGTTTCCGGCGGCCGGATACGATGCACTTAACAAAAACGACCCAGTGCCATTGTTCACGCGAACGATAACTTTGGGCGCATTGTCATTCATTGTAATAATCATCTCAGGCGCGCCGTTCACGCGAACGTCGCCGAACGCGATCGCGAACAGGGTGCCCGGCGAGGAAAACGAAATGGGCGGCGCAAACACGGGCGTTCCCAAATTATTCTTAAACAATGAAACTGTGTTATTCCCAGTATTAACCATTGCAAAATCCGCGTCGCCGTCGAGATCGACGTCGGCCGATGCAAGATTAAAAACGGGCGAACTATTGTTAATCGTCTCGTGAACCACGAATCCACCGCTTCCATTATTTCGAAGTACTTTCGTGACAGTCGGGTTGATATTACTAATAACCAAATCCAAATTTCCGTCATTATTAAAATCTAACGTTGTGATGCCGCTCGGGTAGGGGCCGGCGTCAAAGACGCCGCCGTTTCCTAATGTTCCGTCGCCGTTCCCGAAATATCGAATAAGGCCGAACGACCCGGTTCGCGTCGCGGCAACGTCATTCATTCCGTCATTATTAAAGTCGCCGAGAGCAAGCCGTCGCAACAAATTCGTCGGAGCCGTTTCATAATATGAAAGAAACCCGCCCGCGCCGTCCGTCGTCGATACAGAAATGCGCCCCGAGCTATAGCTGCATGTAACAATATCGGGAGTGCCGTCGAGATTCATATCTACTGAATCGACGTCCAAGGGATCTTCCGGAACATTGTACATTTGCTGGACCACCGGAAACGCGCCCGTGCCATCATTAAGATAAGGCTTCGCGAACGAAACATCGTAAACGGAGCCCGTTATAATATCTACAAATCCGTCTTGATTCAGATCTGCTCCCGCGACGCTCCGCGTACGCGACGGAACAACGACGGTCGATGCCATTTGCAACATTCCCATTCCGTCTCCATGATAAATACGCACTTCATCGTGCGGCTGGGAGCCGTTGAGCGACGTTTCATGGGCGGAGGCAAAATCGGCAAAACCGTCATTATTAAGATCATGAACGATAATGGAACCCGCTCCGGAATTGTTAAGATCCGACCACGCGAGTGTAAAATTGCCAAGTCCGTCGCTCAGAAATAGATTGGTTGTACCGTTCAGCCCGTTCTCGGTGCCGGCGACGAGGTCTTGAAATCCATCATTATTAAAATCTCCCGAAGACATCGTGTGAAGCGCGTAGGCAATCGGAGGCGCCGGAATCAAAAGCGGCCCTGCGGATCCGAGAAATATCTGTATACTTGTATCGCATGAGACGGCAAAGTCGGGATCATTATCATTGTTAAAATCCCCAACTTCGATGTATCTCGGAAAAATGTCGGGCACCGCATAAAATGTATCTGTAGTAAACCCTCCCGCGCCGTTGCCCGTTTTGATATGTAGCATCGCGGCAATTTCATTAACGATCGCCAAGTCGGCATTGCCGTCGGCATCGAAGTCTCCGATTCCAACGCCGATTGGATATTGTAACGTTGGCGCCGTAATCGGCGATATAAGACCACCGAGCCCGTTGCCAAAAAGAATTCCTACAATTGTGCCGGGAAAGCTCGATTCGACGACGTCCATCTTGCCGTCATTATTCATATCCCCGAGCGCGAAGGCGAGCGGCTGCAAGACTCCATTTGCGTATTGTATACTACCAAAACCGCCGGCGCCGTCGCCGAGTTGAACGGAAACATGCTGATAATGAATCGCGACCGCATCCGCGTCCCCGTCTTGATTCATATCCGCCATCTTTAGTAACGGGCTGGATGGACCGATCGCTCCAGGCGGCAGGTTTGGATAGATCCGATTTGGAAACGCTGATTGATTCTGAGCGATCCCGGTAGCGGAGAATATAATAAATAACGCGAATATTAAGGTGGCGATTCGTTTCATGGTTTTGTCACGTGGACGGGCTGTTACCGTTAATTATCCGGTACGGAGGCGCGGGTGGACACGCCACCCTGCCAAGAGCCTCGCCACGAACTCTACTCGAATACGAACCCAGCAGCGCCTGCCGCTATTTCCGCGCCATCCTCTTCAACCGCTCTTCGGGCGACACTAATTCAACAATTCGGATTCCATACTTATCGCCAACTGTTACAACTTCCGCGCGCGCGATCGGGGTGCCGTTAACAAATACGTCCACGGGTTCCGCCGCGGGCCGCCCGAGTTCAATCAGAGCGCCGGGCGTTAATTGTGTAACTTTCTCTAATGATAATTTTACGCGGCCGAGCTCGACAGAAAGGCTCACCTGGATATCGAGCAACGATTGCATATCGAGCGGCGCCCCGCCGGTTGTTTTTGATGTAATCGGCGCGAACGATGCTGCGGCGACGTCGACCGAGCCGGGTTCATTAATAACTTCTGGGCACATGTTATAATTCTCTCAATTGGGGCGAATAGTATTTTGGATGAGATTCTCGATCGTGACGGCGAATTCGTTTTGATAGGTTCCGACCGACGCGTTGGCGACGAGCGTGCCTTCAACTTCGACCGAGGCAAAGGAGCCGGCGTTTTGATCCATTTCAACGACGTCGCCCGCTTCAAGTTGTAACAATTCGCGAATAGTCATATTCGTTTCCGCGAGCCGCACCGCAACTTCAACATGAACATTGTTGAGCGAGGGCAACGGACCTGCAGGCACGACCGCTGCCGGCGCCGAATCTTTATGTTGGCAAGCAGCCGACGGAATAACAAATCGGAGTTCCGTTTCCGCGAGATCACCGCCAACGGAATAGGTAACTACAATTACGGGACTTTCGAATTCTACAAAACGAGCGTGGCGCACGTGAAAGCCAGGCGCGCCCGACATTTCCTTAGCAATGTGTACGACGTCCGCAAATCCCTCCGAAAAGCTATTTAATATAAGCCGCGCGAGCCGGTCGCCCACGGGCAGCTCAATGGCAGAAATCACGCGCGGCGCGAATCGCGCCCTTCCTTTTCCGCCAAGCACGCGATCGACGGCGGCTAATATTAATGATGGATCAAACGAAATCGCGCCGGGGTGTGCGTCTTCCTCGCCGAACCGAATTGGATAAACAACGCACGGCAATGTTAATCCTGACAAAAAAGATTTGTATTTTTGCGTTTCAATTGCGACACATTCGATGCGAGCGTCGAGCCGCAGCCATTTCGAAAGCGCGTCGCTCGCGCGCACGGCCGCGTGTGCCGCCTCGCCCTGCAGCCATTGATACTCATCGCGCGGCAAACGATCGGGTTTTGAAAAATCACGCCGGAGTATTTCGGCGTCGTCTATTTGTAAATTATCAGAAACCTCGCGGTCCGAAGAACTGGGCGCATTCGCGCGCTCGTTTTCAACCAGCTCGAGGAGAGCTTCGATTTCGTCTTGTGATAGTAACGTTTGCGGCACGTAATGAAAACTCGGCGTTTATTAATAAATTAGTATTCTATTAATAATTTATTGAATCATGATGTCTTTGAAGAGAACGGAATCGATTTCTCCATCGTCTTGTTGAAATAACACTTCATTCAGTTCTTCCTTGATTTCGCGCTTTAATAATTCTTTCTTTTCGCGGCCTTCGAGGTCGTCGATGCTTTTCGCGTTTAGTAATAATATAATTCGGTCGCGTGCACCCGCTTCGAAATTTCCCGTGAGCGGCTGGATCGCTGCATTCTTTCCGCCGCCGCCGCCGTGCCCGCCATCGGCGCCGCCCCCGCCGCTAAACGTGAGTCCGAGCCGTTTTGCTGTTTTACCCATATCACGTGATTTGATACGAATATGAATATCAACCGCGCAATAGTGAAGTCCGCCCGAGCGCGCGAGGTTTGCTTTAATTTCAGGAACCATGAAATCTAAATATTCTTCCTGCTGATCCGTTTGCGCATGAGCATGATTGCTCGGCGGTTTGGGAAACGCCATGCTCGCGCCAATTCCCGCAACGGCGCCCACGATAGGTAATATTATAAAAAGCAGCTTACCCCCGTTTTTCTTTGAGGGCCCCGCGGCCGCTTCGCCGGATTGTTTGTCTTCTTTCTTGTCTGCCATCTGCCACGTTCCTTCGTATTCGGTCTATTGTAAGTGTTGAATTGTTTAATATTATTTTGTTAGTGCCCTGCCGCTGGCTCGGCCGGTTTTTGTGTCGGCTTCGCCGCGGGCGGCGCGGCGGGAGCTTCCCCGAGGCGCAACATAGCCTCCAGCATTTTAGTTATTAACACTCTTTTTTCAGCGGGCAGCGAATGTATCAATTTTCCTTGTTTCTTAGGCTCAAGCCGCGAAACAACCTGCGCGGCAAGGCGAGTATCCAAATCAAAAAGCTGAACTTTCATTTCATCGACCGGGAGATCTTTGATTCGGTTCACGGTCGCTTTAATAAATTTTTCCTCTCCGGCCGTGAGAGCGTCGACGCGTTTTGATAATTCAATTACTTTTCCGGTGACTTCCGTTTTCTCCGCGTCGAGTTTTGTTTGTATTTCTTTGAGCTTTTCAAAATTTGCTTCAATTTCCAAACGGTCGCGCTCGTTCGCCGCTTTTTCCTCCGCGACTCTTAATTGTAACTTATCATATTGATCGCGCGATTCATTTAAATCGTTCAGCAATGTTTCTAATTCCTGCGACGAAAACGGCGACGGCAATGTAAATTTTGACACGACCGACGCCGTCGCTCCACGCTTTGGAATGGTTACTTCCTTCGCCGGCGCGCGCTGTGGATCCGTCGTGATCGCGCCGCCGCCATGCTTGTTCGATTTGTCGGATGTATTAACTTTTTCGTTATTCTTAGCAACCTTCGACGAATCGTTTTTCGTATTTGTATTCTCCGCGCCATGGCCGCCTTTGTTTGCGGAGGGTGTATCACCGGAAGTTTTTGTATCTTTACCCATCGAGGCCGCGACCGGTGCCGGCGAATCTGTTGTTGTATTATGATCCGCGGGTTGTGTGGCAGTGCCATCTAGATTCTCACCTGCCGGAGCACTCTCGGTGTGATCGCCTGCACCTGCCGGTTTCTTGCCCAAGAGTTCGCCGAAGCGCCCTTGCGATGCTAAGATTCCTGCGGTGGTTCCTACAAATAGAACCACGGATGCACCGACGGAGACTACTAATGGAGAGAGTTTAAGCATAGCTGCGGGCGGCGGTGGTTGCGGTTTTCTTAGCGTTCGGAAGGCGATGCTTCCGAATTTTGAGATCGCTGGCTTGCCACCTCGTCCATCGTTTTCGTCTCGAAAGCGCGACGCGCTTGAGCGTGCTCATCCTTGCGGGATTCGCGCAGGCGTTCGAGCACTCGCACCTTTTGCTTGGCCAAATGATATATCTCGATTGCCCGGTCGCGCAAAGACTTACGTTCGTCGGCCACCTTGGCGGCGGCGAGCAAGCGCGCTTTGATAATTGTTAGGAAAGTCTCGGTTTGTAAACATTCGTCAATGTTAATGATGGGCGTGTCGCGACGCGCTGACAGTTCGCGCTCCAAAGCCGACACCTGATGCTCCGCCTCTTCAACGGCCTCCACGGCCAAACGCAATTGATAATTCGCTTCTGTTACTTTCTGCTTTTCTAATGATAATTCGGTCTCGCGCACCGACAGCACGCGCGCCAGCGAAAATCGAAATCGTCCGGGATCTCCCATTCGTTAATTTACTGTTTCTTGAAGTAATTGTAACGTTTCCGCGGCCGGCGTCGCACAGCCCGACTCTTGCTTCAAAAACGATTCGACCGCGGCCGCGCGCGTGATCGCGAGATCGAGTTTTGGATTCGTACCGGATTTGTAGGCTCCGATTTGTACTAAATCGCGGTTTTCTTCGAGTGTCGAAAGCCACTCACGGAGCTTCATCGCGGCCTCGCGATGGCCGGCGCTGGCGACCTTCGGCATGAGACGCGAAACGCTTGCTAATATATCAATTGCCGGGAAGTGCCCGCGGTTTGCTAATTTTCGGGATAATACAATATGTCCGTCGAGCAGGCCGCGCAGCGTGTCGCCGACGGGATCATCAATATCGTCGCCGTCCAAAAGAACTGTATAAAACGCGGTGATCGAACCTGTCTCCGCCGTGCCCGCGCGCTCGACGAGCCGCGGAACTGTAGCAAAGAAGGACGGCGGATAACCCTTCACCGTCGGCGGCTCGCCCGCGGCCAGGCCGATTTCGCGGCACGCGGCCGCGAATCTCGTAATGGAGTCCATCACTAACATTACATTTCTTCCGCGATCGCGAAAACTCTCGGCGATTGCAGTTGCTATAAATGGCGCTTTATAACGTTCGAGCGGCGAGCGGTCCGACGTCGCGACGATCACTACAGATTTTTTGAGGCCGGACTCGCCGAGAGCTTCTTCAACAAACGCACGCACTTCGCGGCCGCGCTCTCCGACGAGCGCGACGACCGCGACGTCGATTTCCGAGCCGCGCACGATGTCGGCGAGCAATGTTGATTTTCCCACGCCCGATCCCGCGAATATACCAATTCGCTGGCCGCGTCCGATCGATAGACATCCATCAATTGCACGGACGCCCGTTGGAATTAATTTATTAATTCCGACTCGCGAAAGCGGCTGCGGCGCGTCGCGGTGAACTGATATATGCGTTGTATTATTAAGATTACCAAGGCGGTCGAGGGGATTGCCAAAACCGTCGAGAACGCGACCGAGCAGCGCATCGCCAGTCTTAACATCGAGGCGCCGTCCCAGAGCGACAACACGCCCGCCGGCCGACACACCCGTTACTTCGCCGTACGGCATCAGACACGCGGTGTCGCCGCGCAATCCTACAACTTCCGAGAGCATGGGGCGCAATCCCGCACGCTCCAAACGACACAGATCGCCGACGGCGGCGGGAAGTCCTTCGGCCTCGACGAGCACGCCCGCAACCTTAACAATCCGCCCGCGGTACGCCGCGCGCGCCGATCCGCGCACGCGCGAAATTTCAGCGCTCAGAATGCCGTTTTGCATATATTTACAATATTTACTAGTATATTTACTAGTGCGGATTGTTAGCGACGGCCGTCGACTGCGGCGAAGACGTCTGCAACGACATCGTTGACATCTCGGACGACGTCGCCGTAGGGCGTTTCGACGCGGCAGCAGCCGCGCTCGACCGTCGCATCCTCGCGAAGTTTAATATTCGGCCGTTTCTCCATCGTTAACAAATCGCCAGCCAGCGCCGTTTCATAATCAACCGGATTTAAACAAATCGTCGCTCCACGGTCGCCTCCTCGCGCGATCGCTAAACATTCGTCGACGATCGCGGGAATATTGTAGTGTCCCGCGTCGACCTCGCGATGTAATACTTCTTCGGCGATCGCCTTGGATAATTGTATAATGTGCGCTTTCGACGACGCTTCAAATCGCTGCGATGCCGACTTGATTCCCCCCGCGGCCGCGTCGATCGCACGAATCAGCGGTTCTATCTTTTCGCGCTCCCGCTGCGCTCCTTCCTCGCGCAGCGCATTTTCGCGCGCGAGTTGTTGCATTTGTTCGTCGCGGGTCGGAACAGATATAAACGATCGCAGATGCGCGTCCACAACGTTTGCCGGCAGCGATACAACAAATGACGTGCGGCGCGAAGCTAACATTAAACGAGGCCTCCCCCGCCGCCGCGCATCGGGCGAATCTCGCCTTTTTCGATCATCGCGCGAATGCCAATCATCAATTCATTCTGCGCTTTTAATACATCCGCAAGCGGAACGGGCCCAAGCAACTCTAATTCTTCCTGGACCATCTCCTTCACGCGTTTTGTCATATTTGCAAAGAAATTTGTAGTAATCTCGGGATCGGCCGCCTTAAGCGCGAGCGCGAGCTGGCGCACGTCGATCGTCGAAAGCACTCTTTGCATTCCGCGTTTGTCGAGCCGCGAGAGGTCTTGGAATGTAAACATTCGATCGCGGATTTCTTTAGCAATGTCCGCGTCGCGCGCTTCGAGGCCCTGCATAATTTCTTTTTCAATATCGGGCTCGGCCGCATTTAATACTTCCGCTACCGATCGCAGGCGGCGATTTTCATCATCCACGGGAACCGCGGATTGCGTCTGCGCTTTTGTAGCAAGCCCCGCGGCAATATCATCAATAAGATCGCGCACGATCGGTTGCATCGTTGCCATTCGCTCGGCGATATCAATTCTCTCGTCTTCCGTCAGCGCGCTCAGAAACGCGCCCGCGCGTTCCGGGGGAATTCGCGAACACACGAGCGCGATCACCTGCGGATGTTCGTCGCGCAGCAATCTTACTAATCGCGCGTTTTCGAGCCGTTCTAATATAACAAATGGGCGTTCTCTCTTGACCGTTTCTTCGATGCGCGAAAGGATTTGTTTGCCGCGATCGGGGCCGAGCGTTCTTGTTAATAATTCGGAAAGTCCCGGCGGAATGGATGCGCCCTCGCGCACGGAGGAAAGGAATTCTTTTTGTATCTCTTCCACTTTTTCGCGGTCGAGCTCCTCCAAATTAATTTCAGCCATCGCTTTTCCAACGGCTGTAATGGCGTCATCTGGAAGTGTAGCTAACAATTTCGCCGACGCATCCGCATCAAGAGTTAACAATAGTGCCGCGGCCTTTTCGGGGCCCGACATGTTCTTTTTTCCGCCCGGCTTCATCGTGGACGTTTCTCTTCAAGCCACGTCCGCACCACTCTGCCCGCCGCCGCCGGATCGGACGTCGCCGCGGTGGCCGCGTTCTTAGCTACTGATGCGCGCGCGATTTCCTCGGGCGGCCGGTCGCTGCCGGCAGCGATGTCTGCGGTGCCCATGGCGCCCGCGCGTCCCTGAGTCACGCCTTGATCCGATGTGTACTGTACTCCGGGACGCGAGCCTGCTGTGGCCATCTTCGCGGATCGATTCGCACGTTTAATTAAGAATAGAAACAGAATCGCCAGTGCTACTAACGCGCCGACGCGTCCGCCGGTGGACATGAGCTCAGGAATGTTACTACTTGAAACCGGTTGTACTGGGGCAGACTCTTCGTCAGGTTTTTGGAATTCCGACTCTGCTGTCGCACTAAACTGGTCTTCACGCTTGTCATCAAAACCAACGGCCGCCTTCACAGCCTTTTCAAGCTCAGGAAGTCGCTTTTTTAACGACTGGTCGACAAACAGCGAAATACTGAGTCGCTTTACAGAGAAGCCGCGTTTTTCTGTAACACGATCGTTGTACGAGATCGCGTTGTCGACAGTAGTAGTCTTATCAATATCCTTTGAATCCGCCCCGGCGGCAGCCACACCAGGCGAATCTGCCGGTGTGTTGCCCGTGATACCGGTGACTCCCGAGCTCGACGCGTTCGCGTTTCCTTTCGAAGCCTCGTGGATTGTCTCGGTCTTCGGCACGATCTTCTCAGGGTCTACCACATAACTCTTTTCCGTCTTCGAGTCGAAGTCGAGCTCAGCAACTACGGTGACAATCGTCTTGCTCGGACCCTGTGCACGATCGAGCGCTAACTGCGCGCGTTTTTGTAGTGCATCTTCATACTCTAACTGCGCGGCGAGCTGATGATTCGCGGCTGAAAATTGCTTGTCCATATCCGTGTTTACATCGCGCGTCAGCTTCTTGCCGTTCGCGTTCACGGACACATTTTCAGGTTTTAGAGTGTGCCACGCATTGGCCACACACGACTGGATCGCGGCGACGTCGTTTGCAGAGAGTGAATTGCCGGGCCGGAGCATGACGCTGACACTGGCGGTGCCATCTTTTTCTTGTTTTCGCCAGCCCTCTTGATCCTGCGAGATGAGTACACGTGCAGTCGCAATTCCGGGATAGCCGCGCAGGATGCGCTCGAGTTCTCCAGCGACCGCGCGCTGCACATTCACTCTCTCGAGTAGTGAAGTCGTGAATGCGTTCGTGCCCTTGTCGAGCAGTTCAAAACCCACACCATCGGTGTTGAGTCCTTGCTTCGCGATCGAGAGGACTGCTTCATCAAAGCGGTCTACTGGAACCTGAATACTGTTGCCTTGAACTCGGGGTTTTATTCCCGCGGATTCGAGTGAGCTTGCGATCTCTCCAATCTTGGTTGGATCGCCCACTGCAAGTGCACGATATTCAACACGGTTTCCAAAGTACGAAATACCCGCGAGCACACCGGCCGACACAAGTACGACCAGAATAGTGCCAACGCGCTGGCCTGCGGTGAGCGCGCTCCACGTCTGTCTTAATGATGCAAAGATGTCCACGATAATTTTTTATTGATTCCGGCTGATGTACCGTTGTGCTAACTGGGGGATCTAACCTAGACGCTCATCCGGGAAATCTCGTGATAGGCGTCCATGATCTTGTTTCTCACTTCAAGTGCGAACGTAAACGCAAGACCAGATTTGTGTACTTCAATCATGATGCTCGCGATGTCGTCTCGGCGGCCCGAGGCAAGATCGAGAACGGCGCGGTCCGCGACGCGCTGCTGGTCTACGATCGAGTTCACTGCGTTTTCGAGCACAGAAGAGAATGGCGAAGTTCCGCTCTCGGAATCCGTTCTTGCGAGCAGACGCGCCGTGTCTACCTGTGCCGCGGCACCGGCGCCAGTTGTAGCTTTTGAACGGTCTGCAAACAGACCTTGGATCGGGTCGATCGCGTTCATATACTATCTTCCTAATTGAAGTGTCCGCTGTACCATCTCGCGGTAGATCTTCATTGCGGAGAGGTTGGCTTCGTACGCGCGCGCCGACGTCATGAGATCTACCATTTCAACAGTGGGGCTCACGTTGGACATGTGTACATCTCCCTTTGCGTCCGCGAGCGGATTTGTAGGATCGTGGCGTTTTTCACCGGGGCTCGTGTCGACGCGAATTTTAGCCTTCACCTCGGTGCCAATTCCGCTGCGCTCGTTTCCAATGGTATTATTAAGAATCGATTCAAAGATGACTTCGCGGCGCTGATAGGGTCCGCCCTCGGCCGTTTTTAGTACACCGGCGTTCGCGATGTTGGTCGCGATCACGTTCATGCGCAAGCGTTCCGCGGAGAGTGCGGAAGCACTAATGTCAAAGGATCGAAAGGGTCCGTCAGCCATGATGGTCTCCGTATGTATTTGTTATTTCGATTGAATGGCGCTGCGCATTCCCTGAATTCTTAAACTAGCAATTTCCGCGAGTGCTTCGAATTGTAAACGGTTCTTTTCGAGATTCGCGTACTCAACGTCGAACTCAACATTATTGCCATCGGCACGGCCCGGCGACATGTCGCGAACGACCGCCGGTTTAGTGCCAATGAACGACTGGGCGTCGACATCTTTTGGTAGTAAAGATTCAAACTTTACTTCCACGCGCTTGTAGGTAGGCGTTGACGCGTTCGCGAGGTTGGATTGAATCGCCTGCTGGCGCAGCAATGAAACTTCGAGCGCATGTTTCACATATCCAAGCGATCTATCAATTCCGGAGAGGGGCTGGGTCATCGTTAAACTCCGACTACACTACTGCTGTGTATTAGTTAGACAATATTCATTAGCCAATAATTAATTAGACTGTATCAATTTGGGTTTGGCTTGTACGGCACACGCACGCCGGGAGAGTTTCCGAATGTGTTAACGCCAGCGGGCGCCGGCTTTCCCATTCGTGCAAAACGCGCGTCGAGTAAACGATACGATTTTAACTTGTTGGATAGTGTTCGAGCGGTGACGCCAAGGATGCGCGCGGCCGCCGTTTTATTATTATGAGTGATCTGTAGCGTTCGCTCGATGGCCTCGCGTTCGATGTCCGACAGCTTGCGCCCGGCCGCATCACTAGCAGGACCCGCCGCAACCGGCAGATCATTGCTAGACACCACACCCAGATCCGAGATCACATCGTCCAGTCGAATCGCCTCGTCCGCATCGCGTACTACAATTCTCTGAATCAGATTTTCAAGCTCGCGGACATTTCCAGGCCAGCGATAATTCTTGAGCGCAGTAAACGCCTCGGATGTGATACTCTTGACACTAGAGTGGTTCTCCGTCGCGTACTTCACTAAGAATCCATCCGAGAGTGCTTCGATGTCTTCCGGCCGCTCGCGCAGCGAAGGCACACGAATCGGGAAGACATTCAATCGATAATATAAGTCTTCGCGGAACCGGCCTTCTTTCACTTCGACGGCCAGGTCGCGATTCGTAGTAGCAATGACGCGCACATCGACATGCAGAGTTCGCGATCCGCCGACGCGTTCAAACTCCTGTTCTTCGAGCACACGCAGCAGCTTCGGTTGCAGACGCAAGGGAAGCTCGCCAATCTCGTCAAGGAGCAGTGTGCCGCCATCTGCTAATTCAAAGCGGCCTTCACGTTTCCCGACGGCACCCGTGAACGCGCCGCGCTCGTGTCCGAAGAGTTCGCTTTCGAGTACAGACTCTGCAAGCGCTGCACAGTTCACTCGAATAAACGGCTTGTCCTTTCGCGGACTTTCCGAGTGAAGATAGTGTGCAATTCGCTCTTTGCCGACTCCGCTTTCGCCGAGTACAAGCACAGTCGATTTCGACTTGGCCGCGCGTCCCGCTTCTTCAAGTGTGCGCTTCATGATAGTCGAGTTGGCTACAATTTGATCGTGGCCGCCTTCGAGTTCCGAGCGCAAGTATGCGTTCTCTTGAATCATCTTGCGCCCGCGGTCGATGCGCGCCATCAAGAGTTCAAGAGTCTCGGGGTTGCATGGTTTTAACAAAAAGTCTTCCGCGCCTTCGCGCATCGCCTCAACCGCACGTTCGACAGTGCCGTAGGCCGTGAGTATCGCGACAGATGTCTTAGGCGACCGGCGCTTGATCTCTTTGAGTAGATCAACTCCTGTCTTGACACCCATCTGATAGTCGGTGAGGACGACGTCAGGAACGTCTTTGCCGACGCGTTCAATAGCGTCTTCCGCAGTTCCAACAGCAGTCACGTCGTAACCGAGACTACGTAGAGCTTCACCAAGAAACTCTCGGCCTAGAGGATCATCATCAGCAATTAGGATGCGTTCTATTGTCATTAATACTCCTGCGACTTGTTGTGTGGAATCCACAGGGTGAAGGTTGCTCCACGGGGCGTTGAATCGAGTGACACTTTGCCTCCGTGAAGAGTTGCGACCTTTGCCACAACAGCTAGGCCGAGCCCTGTACCTCGCGATTTGGTCGTGAAGAACGGGGCAAAAATTCGATGACGGGCGTCGGGACGGACACCAGGTCCGTTGTCCGCAACCTGAATCGAGAAACCGTGATTCTGTTCTTGAGCACGAATTGTTATTTCTCCGTTCGCGCCCACTGCGTCTATGGCGTTTAGTATCAAATTGCGCACGGCCTGCGCAATCTGCACTTCGTCAATGGATATGATTGGAGAATTGTTAAATTCATATTTAATAACGACATTCTTGGTCTGCGCCGCCAGCGACGCGGCGAGACAGGTGTCGGCACATTGTTTAATAATCGGAATGATGTCGCGTTTCTGCGGTGTGAAACGGTCTACACGCGCAAACTCGAGCAGATTGGAGACGACGGCGTTGAGTTCCGAAACGCCTTTGACGATGTGCCCCGCATAGAGTCTTGCCTTGGGATTCGCAGCAGAGTCTGAAACGGAGCGAAGTAACAGATTCGCAAAACCATCAATTGCGTGAAGCGGATTGCGAACCTCGTGTGCCACCATCGCCGACATTTCGCCAACTGACGCGAGACGTTCGCGCTGGGCCATCTTGAGTTCCAGCTCACGGCGTTCCGTGCGGTCTTCAATAAGGTCGACGCTTCCAATAGTAGTATTGTTCGTGTCTACGACCTGAGACCGGCGGCGCATGAGTATCCGTATACTACCGTCCAAAATCTCGAACTCGTGTTCGCCTTCGCGGCCCTCGCAGAGCATCGTGCCGTTTTTGTTTCGCACGTCTTTAAGCCGCACACCGACTAACGACCCCTCTGGCGCGCCAATCACAGTATGTGCAAGCGGATTCGCGTGTGTGATGACGCCTGATTCAGAAGCAACAATTACTCCGCCAGGCACTGCATGAATGACGGCTTCGAGGGTTGACTTCTGATTTTCGAGATCATGAATCTTGAGCTTCAACTCTGCGTTCGCTCGAGACAGGTCTCGCTCAAGGCTGGCGATTCTGAGCAGAAGACGCGAGTATGATTCGTGTGCCTCGCGGATCTGCATGGATGCAGCTTCGCGCGCCGCGGATGTGTGAACTTCGCGTGCGAGTTCCTGGCTCATTTCACGTCTCCCGCCGGCGTTTCAGTCGTATTTAACGAACCTGACGATATGTCGCGAGCGGAGTTCACCGCAGACTGTATGACATCCGCAACTTCCCCGCGCCGAAGCGGTGCGGTCAAGTCTTCCGGACGGCCGAACTGGATGCGCCATTCAACAAATTTGCTTGCGCGTTGTGCCGACGCAACCAGACGCGGATCTTTAGAGCCTTCGCTCAATGATTTCTTGAATAAATCCTGCGCCATGTCGACCACATCGAGCGCGTCATATGCACATGCCTCGAGGAATCGCGCATCCGGACCGGTAACGGTTGAGAGTGTGTCAATGACGCGCTGGTACTCGCGTTTTTTAATATACACAATCGCCAGCCGAATCGGATCAGGCTCTGCTTGCGGATGAGGTTTCGGGGGCTCGACCGTTTCCGATTTATTCTTTACATTTGCGTTGTGCGCCGTCAGCAGGCTGAGACTCTTATCGCGTTCTGTGCGGATAGCGAGCCACTTCTCTTCCAGTTGTGTGATTTCACCGCGAAGTTTCTGTGTATGTGAGTCCGCGCCGAACGGAGGCAGATCGAACTGCTTCTCAAGATCAAAACCGACAATCATACTGCCTGACGCGAGCTGTGCTTCGAACGCTTTCAGGCTCTCAATTTTCTTGTGTATTTCCGCGATGCGCGCGTCGAGCGGTCGCGACGACGGCAAAGACATCGCGGGAGACGACTCCACAGTCTTAGCGGGCAATGTCTCCGCAGTCTTAGCGTCGTCGACGCGAAGACTAAATAACGGGATCGTTAATAATAGTGAAAGTGCAAGGCGCATCATTTCTTGCCCTCTGGTATGAATCCGCGGTACGCGAGCTCCGCGCGGTCTAGATCTCCGAGCTGAATGTAGGCATCACCCAAACAGCGAAACGCCGCGTTGACAAAGGCCTTGTCTGACGATCTCGTAATGGAAGTGTTGAGCAGTTGTGGAACACGCTCCGCCGCATGACTGCGTAGTGCAATCTCCGCATCAATCAGATTGTGAATCAGCGCCCACTTCCCCTCAGAGGGTGTGGCTCGCAGCAATTTGCGCGCACTCTCAAGATCTCCGCGTGTGGCCAGATCGTATACAGCAAGTAATTTTGCTTCGGGATCAAAGGAGAGACGGCGCGCGGCGAGTTCAGCAAATCCGTGGTCTACTAGCCACCGTCCTACGGTCTCGTTTCGTTGCTCAGCGCCTGTGGTCATGACTCGCGCAAACAACTCTGCCAGACCGTCTCCCGATTTGCGCGCACAGTCACCGGCGTGTTGCAGACAGACTTCGCGTTCCTTCGGATTCGTCTCTGCGGCAGCAAGTGCAAACCAGCCTTCGAGTGCATCACTATAATTCGCCGTCGACTCCGCAAGCAGTGTGCGCACTCTTAACAATTCGAGTGCAAATTCGAATGATAACGATTGTGCCTCGAGTTCCATCACGGCTTCCCATGCGGCTTCGACCTGGCCCGTCTGGCGAAGCGTCTCAATATTCCAGATCTTCGCGAGCGTCGTGAATTTTGCATTTGGATACTTCTCAATTTCGATCTCGAAATAGCGATTCGCAAGTTCGGGCATTCCCATCGCGAGACGCGTGCGGCCGAGGAGAACCATCGCCTCGGGCACGGCTTTTTTAGTAACATTCTTGTCTACAATTTCAGAAAGAACGGTCGCGGCCTCTTCATAATTCTCGCGTTCGAGTTCGAGGCGTCCGATTTGCGTTTCGATGGTTACTTTTAATTCGGGATTCGTTGAACTCTCGTGAAAAGCGCGGAGCGTTTCGATCGCCTGGGGAATTTCATTAGCTTCTTCCTGCAATGCTACTAATTCAAACCACGCGGCGGGCGCGTTTTCGTGATGAATGCCCGTGGCGAGAAATTGTTGGAATTGTTCAATCGAATGATTGCGAATCGCGGGCCGCGACGCCGCGTCGGATGCGTCGGGCATCGGCTCAATGATAATAATTCCTTTCTGAACGCTGCCGTAGAATCCTAACGATCCCGCAATCGCCTCAACGGCCTCAGTAACGGCCGTTGATCGAATTGTAATGTTTTCAATTTCGCCGTGGAAATCCTCGGACATCGCGCCGATTTGTAAATTTACCGCGGCGGCAACTTCCTGGATCACGCGGCGCGCGGAGCAGCGATTCGCGCGAATATTTATTTTCTGCGGATCGGAGCCGGGAACGCTTTCGACAATAAGCTGCGAATCGTCTGGCGCGGCAGCCGCAGCGCCGGCTCCTAACAATAGGATCATTAAACTGCGCAAGAATACAAAACGGATGCGCCTCATTTTCGCCCCGCCTCCGCGTGCTCGGTTTTTAACAATTCCAATGAGTAGCGAAGCGAGATCGGCGACGTGACGGGCGCGCCCATGCGCGCGACGCTGCGAGCGATTCCTAATCTTGCACTTTGTTCGTCCAAAACGCCGCGCTCGCCCGGGCGCAATTGGATAAGAACTTCATAATATTTTTTTCGCGCCTGCTCGAGGAAACCCCGTTGGAGCAAACTATCCGCTTCGACTAATTTTGCATCGGGCGTTTTATCAACTACGACCGGAGCCTTCGCGGGACTTGTAGTTTCGGAATGGTTAGAAACGGGCGATTCACTATTTGTAACGTTATCATGAATCTTACTATTCCGAGGCTCCTCGCCGGCGGGGTGCGCAATTTCCGGAGCTGTAATAATAGGCGTGTTGCGCTCCGCCGCGCCGTCCGCGGACCGCGTTGATTGTACGATTCTCTCGGTTTGCGCTTCAAAGCGCATCATGATAAATATAACAACGGATATATTTACTAATACGGCGGCGGCGAACCACACGGCGGGAGAGCGATGCCACGCAGCGCTGGCGCCGGCAGTACGGACCGCCGCCGTTTCTAATAGTAATGATTCAACGTTGCGCGCCTGCGCCGCGGCCGGTTTCTCCGCCGGCTTATCTGTAGCATGAGAAGGATCTCCCGGGCGGCGATCGCCGCCACCGAAATCAAACAAATCCTCGACGCCCCCGGCGGACGCCGCCGATGGCACCGCGGCCTTCGGCTCGTCGAGCGCTGCGGGTTTTGTAGCGAAGAGTTCCTCGGACATGTTAACTCCAAAGACACGCGACCGCGAGGTCGTCGTCGCTCATCTCTAACTGTAAATCCGCCGATTCATCAAATGCGTGACGGAATCTTAGTTTAATATTCGTTCCACGGCCCGGTTCCGAATCCAGGCGTACTTCGTCGGCGTCCAGGTGGAATTTTAGCAATCCAGACATCCGTGCATGGTTCGTATACAAATGATGATGGGGCGGCGCGTTGCGCAGTGCTTCCGCGATCGCGGCCGAAACTTCAAAACCGCATCCGTCGTCGCGTATTTGTAATATAAAGGATCCGTCTTGACGCGAAGTCTCGACTTCAATTCGTCCCGGCTGCTCGGGGAACGCGTGGTCGACCGCGTTTTGCAACGCTTCGCACGCTAATGATAACGCACGCGCGGCAACCCACGGTTGCACCTGGATTCGAGACATTTCATTCTCCACCTGACCGGTTAATATATCCATTCCGGTTTGCGTCGCGCGCGTCGAGAATTTGCGAACGTTAGCATCCGCTGGCAGCGGCGCCGCCGGCGCTTCGTTAATAATTCGTAATAATTCGGCTGGCGAAAACGGTTTTGATAGAAACGCCGCCACGCGAATCCGGATTGCTTCGAGCGCCTGGCTGTACGTTCCGAAACCAGTTGTAATAATTGCGGCAAACTGCGTGTCGACGGCGCGCAGGCGAGTTAACAAATCAAGGCCGCAGCCGTCGGGCAGACGCAGGTCGGCAATCACCACGTCGAATCGCTGTTCAAAAAACGCGGCTTCGGCATCATTAACATTCGCGGCTTCAACGACGGCGTGCCCTTCCAATGTTAAACATTCGGCGATCGCCGAGCGCAGCGCCGATTCATCATCTACAAATAAAATTCGCTTCGCGGTCATTTCGCGCTCTCCCGGACGCTCGCGTTGAACGCGAGCACGATGCAGCGTGAATCTGTAGTGTTTGCCGCGGTAGCATTTGTAGGAATAAATAAAACCGCGCCCGCCGACGCGGCTGAGTTGCGCGCAACCGCGAGTTCGAATCCGAGCGCCGACGCGTTGAAAGTTATATTGTTGATTGGCGCGCCTTCGCTCTCCGTTTCGCTCATCACAAATGTAAAATTTACTTTTCCGCCCGAAGGGGCGATCGTTAGCGTTAGCGCACGCGCGCCCATGAAGGTCGAAAATTCAAGAATCCGTTCGACCGCTTTCTGTATAAATCGCGAATCCGTTTGAAAGGTAATATTTGTTCCGCTGTCGATCGCGACTTCGATCCCAAGTTTCTCACCGTAGATCCGGGCGGCCGTGCCGTATTGTTGCATCCACTGATGACTACTAATCTCGCGCGTGACGGGCGACGGCGCTTCCGCGAGTTCCATGAATTGATCAATTGCCGAACCGATCCGATCTAAACATTGAATTGTTTCATTACAGATCGCGTGTTCGGCACCCGCGGCAGCGAGTTTGCGCGATGTGCGCTCGACGTTCGCACGCGCGCCGGCGAGCGGATTGCGAACCGCGTGCGCGAGCGCAGCAGCGAGTTCGGTGAGGCGTAGAGGGCGGGCCGGAGCCTGGGGAGGAAGCATTTTCGGGAGTCGCACCGGATGGGGAAGCCCGTGCGCAGCGCGTCTATCGGCATCGGCATGCGGAAAAGTTTTGCGCCTCTTCTAATTTCTTAAAGTTTCTATCAAATCCGCCGCGTGAAAGTTGATAATACTAATAAAAAGTGTCGCGGTTTGCGACGGGTGGTGTTTGAAACCCAGAGCCGTAACCTGCCTGAAGATTCTTCTAACAAAAAAATGTTATTCTATTATTTAATAGTCCAGGTTTTTATGAGCAGGTGAGTGGGCGCATGAAACCGGCGTAGCGCGCAGGCAAATTGATATATCCTGCGTTGCGGGCGCATAGCGAGCGAATGGGTGCGGAAGTGGCGCGGTTCGCGGGTTGGCGCGGGTTTCTCGGAGAGCAGGCAATATTTGTGATGCAGTCGCAGCGGAACTAATTGCTAACGCCACACTCGCCTCATGGCCCGGTTCTAATGAGCGAGCGTTTCTATGGACACCGAGGAAATCGGCCCGTCGAATCCTCCCTACCGCGTTCAAACCAACTCCTGCTTCATTCATCGTTAGTCTCATGATTCAAATAACAAATATCCGCTTGGCATTCTTAATGATTCTCGCCATCGGCAGCGGTTTCGTTATTGATGCTAAGAATAACGCCGCGCGGTCGAGCAAAGGCAATTTAACGATGCGTACGAAGGAGTACGTCCCCGACGCACTGGCTGCTTCGGATTGGTCAAGTATTCGAACTGCCTACGAAGCAGGCCGCCATACCGCGTTTCCCGTCGACGGCGGTTATCGATTCCTCAATCCGGGCCAGCAGTGGAATACACAATTCGACGGCCGCGGATTTGTAACAAATCCAGACTGCGGCGGCTGGTCGTGGGGGTTGGAATTGCAAAGCTACGGGATTGACGGTCACGAAGCTCCGATCTTGAATACTTCAAATGTTTCCGCCGAGGGTCAACGCGTTTTATATAAATGGGATTCTAATCTAACCGAATGGTACAAGAATGACGGGCGCGGACTTGAACATGGTTACACTGTCCAGGCGCGGCCGGCGAACACAAAGGGAACATTAGTATTCAATCTCGCCATTCGGGGCAGTCTGCAACCGCGAGTACAAACGAATGGACGCGACGTTCGATTTGTAGATAGCAGCAACGCGTCTGTACTCAACTACTCAGGCTTGACTGTGCTCGACGCTAACGGCACTTCGCTCCCTGCGCGTTTCGAATCTACAAATAACAGCTTGCAACTTTTCGTCGATGATCTCAACGCGCACTATCCGCTTACAATCGATCCCATCGCTCAGCAGGCGTACCTCAAGGCTTCGAACACTGGTTCGGCCGACAAGTTCGGCTCATCAGTGGCCATCTCAGGAAACACCATCGTTGTGGGAGCCATTGGCGAGGACAGCAACGCAACGGGCGTGAATGGCAATCAAAGTGACAACAGCGCGTCGAGCTCCGGAGCCGCGTATGTATTTGTGCGAAGTG
This sequence comes from Planctomycetota bacterium, assembly GCA_046160785.1. Taxonomy (GTDB): domain Bacteria; phylum Planctomycetota; class UBA1135; order UBA1135; family JACQFD01; genus JACQFD01. The sequence goes on along the minus strand of JBJXHE010000036.1, from coordinate 225 downwards.
GTGCGACCTGGACTCAGCAAGCCTACTTGAAGGCCTCCAACGCACAGTCGGGAGACGAGTTCGGCACCTCTGTTGCCATCTCCGGCGACACGATCGTAGTCGGAGCCATCAGTGAGGACAGTAACAGTTCTGGCGTAAATGGAGACCAGACCAATAATCTTGCCGCCTTTGCGGGAGCGGCGTATGTCTTCGTTCGGAGCGGCACGACATGGAGCCAGCAAGCCT
>JBJXHE010000035.1:0-55974 GCA_046160785.1 Planctomycetota bacterium | reverse complement strand
ATGATCCCCGCCAACCAGACTCCTTCTTCTAAGTCGATCCAGCCAAGATCTGTAGTTTCGCCCGGACGAATTGTAAATTCTGACTCGAATAACTGACTGTCCCCTGTACCGGCCTTGATGTTCCAATCACCGGCCGGTATTGATCCATATTCAAACTGACCTACTGGATTTGTTTGAAGTGCTCTGGACGATCTATCTATGCGAACCTCAACTGCACCTGCGACGGGGGCTCGTGTCGCCTTCATTCGCAACTGTCCGCGAAGACCGCCGAAGGCTCCGGCTTTCATGATGATCTCAAATTCGGGCACTACCGACGACGGATAGATACTCCTTTCTTTGAAGTACAGGCTCTTTTCCATATTGGGTTCGACTTCGACGCGCACACCAAATCCGATCGGCCAATCGGTAAAGACTGCTCTCCCTTCTGTATCCGAGACCGCTTGCATCGGACGCGCCTGAAATCGAATATCGGGATCGCGAGTGTTCGCTCCGATTTTTACAGTGAGGCCAGCACACGCGTTCTCGTGCGTATCAAGTACTTTGATAATTAATTTTTGTGGTGGACGCCTGTCCCAGCTTCGCGCGCCACCCATCGGTCTTGATGTTGCAGACTGTAGTGCACTTGGTCGCGATTGTGTCGGAGCTGAATCGGCGAGCACTGGCGTTCGCAACGTCGTATCGGCAGAGGTCGAGGACCGACCAGAGCTGGCCGGTCCTCCCATTTCCAGGTTACTTGGGCTTACTGGAGTCGAGCGTTGAGAAGATAACAATAAATTGAACGCGATAACGAGTATCGTGATACAACTTAGCCCAACGAGAACGAATAATCCAAGGCGCTGTCGCCCCGTGTTGTTCGTCATTATCGTTATTGATTACACGCAGTTATTGTTCCACTGGTAAAGAACACATATTCTTCGTTCGGAGTGCCGACGCACGTGCAATCATAGGGGGTTTCAGGATAGTAGTTGTCCCAGATACAAACATCGAGATAGTTATTTGTACACTTGTCTACGGCGCTAGTACCCGTACAAAGTTTATATCTATGAAATCTGCGCGTGCGACAATACTCTGGCATTGACACAGGGCCAACGATTCCACAGCCCGTCAGACAATTCTCGTTCGAATAGCCGACGCAGTCCATCGAAGATATGTTGCGACCTTTGAAGCTGCTTACAAGGGCAGCCGCGGAGCTCGCTAACAGTATAGAAGCGAAAAATACTAATATGAGACGCATTTCTTCCTCCTGAGGAAATTTAGTGCTTGAGATGGGATCGCCTTCTTACTGTACGCGACAAGCACACATCAAGGATGAATATTGATACAAGGGCTACAGCAAGTACTAATGTCTCATTGCCCATTTGTCCCTTCTTGACAGCCGGTAGTGTCGCTGGTGCCGACGATGCAAGGTCTTCAAGCCGACCAAATGTCCAGCGTGGTACATAGTCTTTGGGAATCGACAATTCTTTCGAAAACCAGTGTTCCCCGTTCTCTTCTACTTTCCCACCCAGCCATGTGGCGTTAAAAGTAGTGTCTCCAAGCACTGTTTTTGTGCCTTTCCTGTAGTATGTCATTGACCCTTCGGAAGCAATGTTAAAACCATTTTCCACATCCATCAGTTTGTTCACTCTGTAAATCTTGAAGGGTGAACCGTCGTCATAACAAGCTTCAATAGCTGACCACTGGAATCCTAACTTGGGGTTGCAAGTAAAGCGAAAGAGAGCATTATCAACCTTGACAGGTGACGTTCCTGATACATGCCGGAACTCAATACTCCAAGCATCGTCAGACTTCGAGGGAATTGAAATATGCGTATATTTTAGTCTTCCCATGAAATCTGGGATGCTTTCGGTGATAGTCTCGACCGTACGGCCATAGACTCGCGGGTCAATCTTAACGCGTACATCGGTTCGGCGACACGGCTCCCATTCACCCCGTTGATCTAGAAAATATGAGCCCTTTGGGCAATACAGATCCACCCCGGTTACTAATCTCGGTTTCGATTCGCCCTCAGCAAACATCCAACACTTCGTTTCCGACCTGAAGTATTGGCCACTAAACTTCAAATGAATAGCGCCCTCTGTTGTGAAACTGGGCTGAGTCGGAAATGTACTAAAGGACTTATATGTGCCACGCATTTCCCCATTGGGCAACGCGGTTGGCAGTGCGCGGAATGCAGATATTACCGAATCGATTTCCGCTTGCGCTGGGCGTGTTTGCTGCGACTGAAAAATTGAATGAGAGAGTGTATTCATAACTTATTTCAGAACGACGGCTTCAACGGGGATTGAGTGTTTCATATCACGATAGGCCTCGGATTGGATATGTATGTCATCTCGATACACAGTCTGGTCGTCAGTAGAAGTGCTCACGGGCACATTGATTGTGATGCTAATTGTCTGGGAACTAGAATCGTAGATTGCCGTCGTCGACTCTTTTCCCGCTGAAAATCGAAATGGAGCTGCACGATCATCCAGTATCCGCACGGACAAGATCTTCGTCGAAACCTCTCCGCGTTTAACACCCCCGAAGTGCATCCGATTTGGGGTTACTTCAAATGGAAACTTGACCGACCAGCGAAGCGGTAACACAAACTGTCTCTCTTCTGTTTCACCAGCGAGTAGTGCAAAGAGCGCCAAATTTGTTCCGCCCTCGTGACCACGAGAGTAGTCAATCGCGAAGTCTACAAAAAAGCGAATCGAGTTCGTCTCGTTAATAACACTCACCTTCATTCCCTTCTCTGGACAGACAGTCCGGGCACTTGCGACCGAAAACCCGGGGAAGGTCACTACATATTCTTTTGTAGTAATCTCCTTGTCGATGAGCGAACACAGCCCAATAATTTCCGGAGGCAAACCTGGCGGCGGCGGATTCACTGTAACGCGCACCTCGGCCATTGCGAATTCCCCTGTACTTGAAAATATTGTAATAACTTGATCCGCGGATCCCGTCACGCCCCAAGTCCTGAGTTCAATCGGAATATTTAGTTTTTCGGCATTTTTAACTTTCGCGGGAATTGTCACCGTCGAGAGCACGCACGCGCAGGTCTTTTCAATGCGAACAAGATCAAGATCCTTTCCCGACCTATTTTCTACAGTTAGTAAGAATCGTGGTTGCTCGCCCTCATAACGGGTGCCGAGGTCAATTAACTTCGTTATAAATCCCCAATCCATCGCCGCTATCGGCGACGCAGCGGATACTACTGTTCTTGAATCGGAGCATCCCACTAACAAAAGCGCCGCTGTTACGCTGGCGAACGCGCGGAGCAATAAGTCGGGGGGTGAATGTACTTGCATAAAAATACCAAACTCAACTTCAATAACGATTTATTACTAATACTCCTAAACGCTACGCCCCCCCCCCCGCAGCCGCAAGAAAAAAATTTTCGATCGCCCAATTCAATCCGCGACGCGGAAGTGATCGCCGCCGCCGACCACGCCGGAGCGGCGATGGTGTTTACCGGCATGCGGCACTTTTTACATTAATATTGCAGTATTAATATTACCGTTACTTCTTCCGCTGCCTTTCATCCCGCTCGCGCTGAACAATCGATTGCAACGATTTTAACTCTTCCCGAAGTTGCGCGATTTCCTCGCGCAGGTTCGCAACTTCTTTTTGTAATTTTACAACTTCGGCGGCGGCAAATTGTTCGCGCGTGCCGCTGTTGACGATGACGCCCGGAACAGGCGCTTCGGGGCGCGCAATTTTGGTAATCATGTTCTCCGCGAGCCCGAAATCCATATCCTGCTGAGTTTCGCCGAGCTCCGGCGTTAACGTTAATATTCTATTCTCGCGCTCGACTTCCAGATTTAATATGTTTCCGGGGCCTTTCGACTGGATCGCGCCGCGAAACGATTCGCGATCTTTAACATCGCGGTTTTCGATCTTTACAATTCGGTCGCCGACTTTAATTCCAATTTTTTCGGCGGAGGACATGGGGACGACTTCCACGACGTATACAGATTTATTTCGTTCTTCTGTAATAACGCCGAGAAATCCGAGTCGCGCGTTTCGTTTTGCTTCCCCCACTTCACGCTGCGTCTTTGCAATACTCTCTCTCAGATTTTTTTGTAGTTCGGCGTTGTTCGCGCGGATGCGCGCGGCCATTTCTTCGGCGTTCGCTTTGACACGACCCGCAGAGATCGGCGCCGGCGGCGCGGACACTCTTTCTAATATTACAGTTTCTTGCTTCAATTCCCCTTCAGTGCCCGCCTTTCGAAACGCTACGACAACGCGGTCGCCGGGTTTTAATGTATCAAAAGCCGCGGAGTACACGTCGATATTTGTAATTTCGACTTCGCCTAATTTAACAATAACATCTCCGGCCTCGATGCCAATTCTCGCGGCGGGCGAATCGGCGGGCACACGCTCGACGAGAACGCCTTTGCCGTTTTCTGTATTAATGCAGGCGGGTCCGAAACGCGCTCCCTGACCCCACGCGGCGCCAGCGGATATAACAACTATTAAGATCGGCAGCGTTAATTTAAGCATGAATCGACTTGGATTGAATACAACAGGGTTCGGCCCAGGTCTATTCTCGAATCGCGCGCGGGCGAGCGATTCTATTTCAGTATAGTTCGCCCGCTCACAATAGCTTACTTACAATTTTTTACTGCTTGGCACCCGTCAGACGCGCGAGATATTCCCAATTCATCATTACATCTTTCATCGCCGCAGAGATGTGCTCACGCGTCGATGTATTCAATACTTCGGGCGGAAGCGCGGGCACCGGCATTTTCGTGCCCGGCGAAATCACTTGCGGATCGATCAGCCAGCGGTAGACCCAGTCGGGGCGCAGTCTTTCTTTGACACGCGAAAGGTCTGGCGCCCACGAATCGGGAAGCCCTGTCGGCGGCTCGTTTCCATTGTAATGACAACTAAAACAATTGCCGGCCGTCGGGCTCGTCATGACTGCCCACGCCTGATCAAAATAATCTTTCTTTTCGGCAACTTTAGCATCGCGATACTGCTTTTCGCGTTCCGCGATGTATTCTAATATTTCGGGAGGATGCGGAGTTATAACTTTCTTTTCCTTTGCATACGCTAATAATCTTTCGCGCACGTCGGGCGGCGGCGCCGTTCCGGCTTCGATCGCTTTCACTTTTTCAACGCCGCCGAGATTGGCTTTGACGCCGAGATCTTTCTGCGTCAATGCTTCCTTCTGCCGGATTTCCAGCGCGACTCTTCTGATATAACTATTTAAGTGCCGCTGCGGAAAGAATTGTGAAATTGCCTTTGCCTCGTCGTCGGTTAATTTAAAGTTCGGCATGTGAACTTTAACAATCGGACGCAGCACGTACGGGTCTTTTAAGAATCCAAACGTCCACGGTGCGCGGACCTTGTCGCCCTCATCCTTAAGAATGGGCGGCATCAGCGGCAGCGCCTCGGTCAATCCTTTACTTTCTTTTTCTTGATAATGGCCGGCGAGCGATGGAAAGATTCCGCCGCCGTACGCAGGCGTGCGGCGAATGATATCTTTTCGCGGAATACTAATAATCGCGCTGACCTTCCCTTCTTCGGGATCGTCGCTCACGCGCGGAGCGGGCTCCCACAATTGTAATGCAATATCTTCGTCGCCGGGTTCGTCGACGGTTACAAGCCCCGACGCGGAGAGAATCTCTTTATCTTTTTTATATTCAATCTTTTCCGTTTCGAGGATGTGGCAGCCAATGCAATTATTCGAGCGAAACGCGAACGAGCCTTTTTCTATAATATTGCGCTCCGTTGTCATTTGCATCTTTCGCGACGGATCGACTTCCCCTTCTTTAACAAGTCCCATCACGTAGGTGGAAATGGCATGAATCTCACTTTCTGTTAAATCGAAATACGGCATGCGCCAAATATCGAGAGGCGCCTTGTCGCGCCCGCGATCATACGAGCGCGGCGCACGAAGCTTCTGCGAGAGCCACTGGAGTCTATTGATATGATTGAGCCCGTCCGCCGGTTCCCGGCCTTCGGTCTTGGAACCGGGAAGGTTCATATACGGATGTTTATTAACACCAAATTTTTGTTCTATTTCCCACGTGTGTTCGAGAAGTCCGAAATCTAACTTTTCAACTTCCTTCGAACCCCATTCTGTTAATTCGACGCCGATCGCCTGGCCCTCTTCGAGTCCGCGAATCTCATGGCACGAATAACAGCCTTGCCGCGAAATGTAGCGTTCGCCGACGTAGAACGAAACTGCATCATTACCTTTGAGCGGCGTCTCCGGCCAAAGCTTCTTATCCATCGACGCCGTTGCGTCGGTGGAAGTGCCGTCAAAATTACCTTCACGAATCTGGCGCAGGCGCTTCTCGGCTTCAACTCGGGAAAAAGTTGATGTTAAGAATGTCATCGCTTCGCGATCGAGAACGTTAATATCAAGTGGCGGCAGCACGGGCGCCCAGCCCTCTTTCTTTAACGTTGCCAAATAGGCGGCAATATTTGTAGCCTCGTCCTCTGCAAGTTTCATATTCGGCATGCGCGTATCGGGCCACCACGCATGCGGATCCTTAACCCAATTGTAAAGCCACTTTTCTGTTACTTTCGAACCGATGCCTTCAAGATTGGGGCCAAATGTTCCATAGGGATTATCTTTACCAATACTCGTTTCGCCTTCACCGACCATGTGGCATCCAAGACACCCTGCGAGCACGAATTGTTCTTTACCTTTCTCCGCGTCGCCCTTCGACGGAGGATTGATCAATTCCGGCTGCTCGGCCTTTTTCTTCGAGCGGTTAAACAGGAATGATACAACTCCGTGAATCGAAACATCGTCCCAAACGTTAGTTTCATAATCGCGGTTCATCGATTTGTAAACTGCCGCGATCTCCTCGTGCTTCTTCGAGGCTTCGTCGAATTCGCGCATGCGCGCGTCGAAGGCTTCTTTCGTTTTCGATTCAACAATTCCTTTATTACTCTTCTCGGCGAATGTTAATTTTGCCTCGACCTCGGAGCGCACCGTTTCCAAAACGGGTTTTTCGGGCGGCTTGACCTTTATTGTATTTTCAAGATGGAAGATCTGCGGCATCCGCGACGACGGGCGGAAATTCTTAGGATTCTCAATCCACGAATACGCGAAGTCTTTTTGTAGCTTTTCAGCAATATTAGTCAGCGTCGGACCGGATCGCCGGTTGTCGCGCCAGCCCTGCATCTTATGGCAAGAATAGCAGCCTTTTTCCTCGACGAGCTGCCAGCCGCGATACAGCGTGGGCGCCGCTTCGCGAATCGTTTCCATACTATCTTTGTGGCATTGTAAACAACTCGCCTCGGTCGACGACGCGGGAAGCATCGGGAAATCCCAGTGATGCTGCTTATGCCAATGATACTTTTCTTTCCATTCGTGAGCCTGCTTTTCGTTAGCATCCGAGTTTTTCTTAAACTTCGCCACTTCACCGTCGGCCGGATTCATCAATTCCTTATGATACACTTCGGGCGTGTGGTCGCTCGTCGTGAATCCTACAGATTCGCCGGAGCCGCGATGGCAAACGGTGCAGCCATTTGTATCCATCGGGTGCGGCGACGCCGCGGATAAGTAAAGATCGAGACGCGGGTGCGAGCGGAGCGGCTGCGGCAGATCGACAAGAACGGAATTGATATCTTTCTGCGCGGCAATCTTGTCGGCGATCTCTTTTGTTATTTTCGTGCCGGCGTCGGCGATTTTGTTAGTGCCAGCCGCAACGTCGGCGGCGAGCTTCCAATCGATCAACTGACTTGCAAAATTTTCGCCTTCGACGCGCGGGATCGTGTGCGTTTCGTAGCCCGGCATGTCAATAAAAACGTGGCATGACATGCACATATCAATTCTTTTCTTTTTTGTAAAATTCAATTCAAAGAAAAGACCTTCGAGCACCGTCTTGCGTATTTGTAATGTCGGCGCGATGAAGTCGATGCCGGGCGCGTTGAGCACGCCTTGTTTAATCATCGAAGTGAGGTCGTCGCGGCGCGTCTTGAGGCGGTCGAGCTCGCGCCGCATCCCGGCGAGTTCCTTGCGCGTATTGTTAACTTTGTCGAGCTTCGCGTTTATTTGAGCTTCCGTTTCTTTAGCAACGGCAACGGCGGTTTGGTATTCGAGCGTCGCGTGTTCTGTAGTTTTCACGGCGGCGGCCATGATGTCGTCGCCCCACCTCGGATCCTGCAAATCCTGGCGCTTCTTTTCGACCGTGTAGCGAATCGAATCTTCTTTAGCTTTCGAAAACTTCTTTTCCTGATCCGTCGCAAAAACGCGCCCGTTCTCCTTTTCGAGCCTTTTTACTAATTCTTGATATTCTTTATCATTCTCTTCAACGCGTTTCTCCTGCTCTCGCGCATCACGCTCTTTATTGTTAATTTCCTCTTCAAGCGGCTTTCCCGTTTGAGAGATGCTGTTCTGCGCAACGATGTCCGCGTTGACACGTTGAATATCCACTTCGCGCCCCTTGCGCTGCCAGCCCTTCCATTCGCGGCCGTAGTCCGCAAAGAGCATCCATACTAACGATACGAGAAGAGCGATACTCGATATCGCAAATACGACATGGAGCGCATTTGTACTATAAGCAGTGTCGCCGCGGTCAGCCATGGCTATGGATTATTAAATATTAAAGAAGAACTCGGGAAACGCGACGATGTATTTGAGGTTGAAGGTCCAGCGCAGAACCATTTTGATAGGAAGCGAAAGCTCCATTAACAGTAACATTACAAAAATGCTGTACCGAGCTACGCCCATTTCAAGAAAGAACCCGCGGAACATTTTACTAAGAGAAAGAAGCAGCGGCGGCGCGATAGCAAAATAACCGAGCACTACTAATATTCCCGGAATCTCGCGAATGAGCGGATTGGCGGGAAGCGGTTCGCCGAGGCCGGTGACCCAGAAAATTTCTGATAGGTTTACGTTAACAAGCGGTTCGAGGAAGTGGATGTCCCAGCGCTGGAACGGGCCGAAGAACGACCAGTTCGGGCCGCGCAGGAACGTTCCTAAAACAACGAGCGAAACCCACAATACTAAGAAACCAAAAAGGAAGAAGGCGACCGCGAAGGGGCGTTCATTAAATGTATAATAACCGTTGCCCTTCGGATTTCGGTCGAGGTAAGGCACCGCCTGCAAACCAACAATAATCAAACCCGGAAGCACGACGCCCGCGATCCACGGATCGTAATAAACTAACATTTCCTGGAGACCGAGGAAGTACCACGGCGCCTTCGACGGATTCGGCGTGCGCGACGGCGCGGACGGCTCTTCGAGCGGCGCGCCTAATTCAATACTCCAGACGACGAGCGCGACCGTGCAGAGAACCATACAAATAAGTTCTACATACACGAGGTCCGGCCACGTGAACACGCGATCCTTCGACTCTTTCGCTTCGAGGTTTGGCTCGCCGCGTTTCATCAATTCGTCGTTGATCACGGCGCGGCGCAGCGCGAGCCACGTTGTATACAAAACCAAACCGAGCATGATCACGATCGGAACGTTGTCAGGTTTTGTAACAATCAGCCGGAAGTTCGGATCGAACAGGGAAAAGACTAAGAATGCGACGCTGCCGATCAGAAACGTGATCGCCACCGCCGGCTTCGTCAGCGCTTTCCTGAAGACTATATATACGGCGAGCAGAACAACTGTTAATATAAAATAAACAGTCGGATTCGAAAGCGCGTTCGAGACATCCTTGATGCCCTGAACGATCGGATTCGGATCGTTTCCCTGTAGCACGTTTCCTTGTATCATTTTTTATTGTTACAAAGGTCCTGAAATGCCGCCGTCTTTGCGGACGCGCCAGAAGTGAATTGCCATGAGCACCGCGGCCACGAGTGGGAAGCCGACGCAATGCAAAACGTAGAATCTTAGTAATGTCGCTTCGCCTACAAATCGGCCCGACAACAATGCAAAGCGAACGTCGTCGCCGGCGTGAATTAAATTAACGCCGCCTAACGTTAGTAATGCCGCGCCCGGGCCTTCATGCCCGAGGAATGGCGTCGCGCGTGCCATGTTCGTTCCGACGGTGACCGCCCAGATCGCGAGCTGGTCCCAAGGTAACAAATAGCCCGTGAAGGATAATAGTAGTGTTAAAACTAACAAAATGACGCCGATGTTCCAGTTGAACTCGCGCGGCGGTTTGTACGAACCCGTCAAGAACACGCGATACATATGAAGCCAAACTGTAATAACCATCGCGTGCGCGGCCCATCTGTGCATTTCGCGCATCAGTCCGAGCGCGACGTGTTCGCGCAGCGCCATGATGTCCTGAAACGCATATTCGGCGGTCGGCCTGTAATAGAACATTAATAATAGGCCGGTGATCGTTTCTACTAAAAATAAGAAGAACGTGAGCCCGCCCATGCACCACGTGTACGAAAGCCGGATGCCCGACTTCCTCACTTTCACGGGATGCAAATGCAAGAAAAAGTTCGAAAGAATAACTAACGTTCGATTGCGCGTTGTATTCGGCGGCCCGTGCCGGAAGATCGACTTCCAGACTTGCGTCTTTCGAAGAGAGGATAAGAGGTCGGCCATCGTTTAGGTTGTTAAAGAAAAAATATGATTAATTAATATAATTAATTAAATTAGACCACAACGTAATCTAGGAATGATTCGGGATTCGACCACTCGCCTTTCTCTTGCTGAAATTTACGGTTCTTATCTACTAATATTTGACCGTCGTCGGCGAGGCGGATGCCGAAGCGCTCGAGCGGGCGCGGCGCGGGGCCCTCAAAGTGCATTCCGGACGGCTGGAAACCCGAGCCGTGGCAGGGACACTTAAATTTACTTTCGGCGAGCAGCCAGTTCGGCGTGCAGCCGAGGTGCGTGCAGACGGTCGACAATGCAAAGAATCCGGTTCTCTTAGTAACCGGATCGAAACCCTTCGAAATCCAAACGTTATATTTAGCTTTGAAACGCTCGTCGACGCCCGTCGGAAAGTCGGTTGGGAATCCTAATTTAAATGATTGCGGCGGTTCATAATTAACATTAGGAAACAAGAACCGCGTCATAAGGCCGGTCCCGAGCGCGGTCGCCGCAGAAAATGCTCCCCACCCCGTCGCGATCCAGAAAAAGCCCCGGCGCGAAACAGGCTTTTCATAAAAACTTGGCGACAGCGCCGGCGATGCATACAGCTTGGCCGCGGGCTCCGCGGGTTTGGCTGTTGGCGAATTGTGGTCTTTTGCTTCGCTCATGGTGGGTTTTGTAGCATTCGAATCACGGACGGCGAAATTGATACTATTGATACTTCGGTCCGGTGCGATACGCGCGGGGCGCATAACGCGAAAGCCATACCGAAGAAGTTGCGGGCGGGCGCGCGAAGAAGAATTGTTATTTTCACGCGCGATCGCGACGGAAAAAGTCGTCGGAAACTAGAGATGCGCGCAAGCGTGGTCAAGAATGGAGGTTTCGAGGCGCCGCGAACTTCTTCGTAGTCGAGCGCGAACGAGTTCACTTCGCCGGGTTTTTTGATGCGGCCGGAACGAGGCGTTTGACGGCTTCCAGCGCGAAACTCCGAATGCGAAGATTGGGATCGGCGGCCGCGATTTTTTGTAGTAACGCAACCGCTTCCTTAATATCCAAAAATACAATTGCCTCGATGAGTTGTTGCGCGGCCTGTTCGCGGAAACCGTCGCCCTGCGACGTGACGCCGGCCGGCATAAATCCCCCTGAACCGCCGGAGCCGTGAAAAGTCTTTTCGTTGTCGGGGCGAAATGCGTCCTGATGAACATCGTCGATGCTTTCTAACAAAACCGGAATTGCTAATTTTGCGGATTCGCCGTCGACGTCTCGCCGCTTTGCAAGATTGAGCGCAGCCGTCCAGCGTACAACTTTCCACGTGGTCTTTGTTCGTGATGCGCCCGCCGGACCGGGTCCGCGGTTTTTTGATATATTTAATATCTCGACCAGTTTTTGCGTCGCCGCTTTTGAATTAATATTTCCAAGTCCGGCTGCGAGAGCATTCATAATTCCGGGGTCTTGATCGCCCTGCGACGCACGCTTCAATTCCTCCTCAAAGTACGGAACGGCGCGCTCGCTGCCGATTCGCGCCATCGCTAACAAAATGGTCACGCGGAATTGTCCGTCGGAGTCGCCTTCCTGCACATCTGATATATATTTTGCGAGAAAGTCAATAGTATCATCGTCGCCCGCGAGTCCGAGCGCGGCTGCTAAGAATAACCGAGTTTCCAATTCCCCTTTTGTAGCATCAAACGCGGCTTCCATTTTTGCTAAGTCTCTTCGCGGGCGTTTCAGGCGCGGCGGCGCAAGTTGACCCGCCGCGGGTCCGCCGGACGCGCGCACCGTTTTTTGATATTCGTCGTCCTCTTCCTTAAGATTCCGCGCGAGGTGGAACGCAGCCTGTTTCTTAGTATTCGATCCGCCGCCGCGAATATCCTGAAGCAGATCGTCGAAGCTGCGTGCGCCGGTGTTTCCTAAAAGAAAATTTCCCAAGAATACAATTCCGAGAATCGTGAGCGCGATCGCCAGCGGAATGACTACAAAAGGGACGAACCAGCTCTCATTCTGCGGCGCCTCAACCGGCGATGGCGCTTCGGCCGCGGGCGCTTCCAGGGCGAATTCATCGCGCGGCTTCGAATCTTGGTTTTGTTGTGTTTCGCTGGACAAAGTCTTGATCGTTGCTTTTATAGTTAGTTTTCTGGAATTTTAGTTTAATAAAACCGGCAGGCTATCGTTTATTTAATGGTTATTTAACAAAAATCCCTTCGCCGGAAGCGGCCCGGCGAGCGGCCGCGCGTATTCGAGGAATGCAGATGTCACGCCGCTTGATCCGTGCAGGAATTCGGGCGGCATCGAACGCGTATTTTTCGCCACGTTTTTGAGTTCTGTAGTAAAAGTTTCGCACGCGTATTGGGCGCCGTTGCCCGTGCGCCGCAGCGCGATCGAACCGCTCGCGGGCGCGTCGGTTGCTACAGATGCAGCGACCGCGGCACGCCCCGCCATTCGCGCTTCTTTAGCATCGACTTCGCTCGCGTTTCCGGGAAACGAACGTTGCAAATAACCAAACGTGTCGGATCGCACGCGCAGCGCCGCGCCGAGCTGTTTTTTGATAAGTCCGGATAGGTAGTCTCCGAGCGCGCCCGTTCCGGATAATTGTACATTTCCGTGCGAATCTTTTTCGCCGGTTGCGCCGATTTCGACGCCGTCGGCGCGGTGGATGCCTTCGCTCACCGCTACAATACAGCGGCCGAGTTTTTTGTATGTTTGCTCGACATCGCTAAGAAACTGATTTTCATCAAAAACGGTTTCGGGGCAATATATCAAATGTGGGCCATCGTCGCCTCGCTGCCTTGCGAGGGCGGTCGCGGCGGTCAAGAAACCCGCCTTGCGGCCCATCACAACATTAATTTTAATTCCGGGAAGCGAGCGGTTATCGAGATCGTCGCCCATGCACGCCAATGCTACAAATCGCGCTGCCGAGCCGAAGCCGGGACAATGGTCGGTGACGAGAAGATCATTATCAATCGTCTTGGGAACGTGAAACGCGCGGAGTTCATAATTCTCGATCCGGCCCTGCTCGGCGAGGAGGTGGGCCGTCTCAGCCGAGTCGTTGCCGCCGATGTAAAAAAAGTAGCGAACGTTGTTTTTCTTAAATATATCAAAAACTTTTTTGCGCTCGTCCTCCGTCGGTTTTTTGCGCACGCTCCCGAGCGCGGCGCACGGCGTCGATGCTACAATTTCGAGCGTTTCGCGGCTGGGTTTTCGCAAATCAATAAAATCCTCGGAGAGAATTCCTTTGATAGCGTGGCGCGCGCCGAGAATCGCTTCGATCTCGCTGTGACCGAGCGCTGCTTCGATCACGCCGACCAGGCTTTGATTAATAACAACCGTGGGCCCGCCGGATTGGCCAACGATTAGATTGCCGCGTAGTTTGGACATAAATTATTTTGCAGGTATCTTAATCAGTTAGCTTATTCAGTTATCCTATTCAGTTATCGTAATGAAATGCATTTTGAGTTACCAATATTGAGTTCGCGCCCGGTCGCACGGCCGGCTTCATTAATTAACAATTGTCATGTCCGCGGCTTCGAATCCTATTGATGAAATCTTCGTGGATCTTCACGGCTTGGTCGTGGCCGAAGCTGTGCCCGCGATGCAGACTGCGCTCGAACGTGCTTTTCATGCAAAAACGCGGCGCGTTATTTTTGTACATGGCCGCGGAAATCATAGCGATGGCGACGCGCCGCTCGGACGCAAGGCGCGCGAATTCTTAAAATCACTTTCCGACACGCCGTATTCGTGTATTCGAAAGTTAGAATTCGGCGAGCACAGTGCGGAACTGAATCATAACGATGGCTGCGTGCGCGTCTGGCTCGCGCTTCAATTGTCGCGCGACCAGGTGAAATTCACGCCGCAGCCGCTTCGAAATCCCGAACTCGAACCCGATCGAAAAACAAACGCGCGCCGCACCGATTTGCCTCCCGGGAAAAAGTCTTTGCAGTCGCTTTCCGAGGTTGAAGAAGAGTTAAGAAAACGATTCGGCGCGCCAGGGCTTTCGCGCGACTATCGACCGGCGGACCCTCGCAAGGGAGAATGGCCGGGACAACGTTAACAATAGTTGCCGCATTGACGCGCACCGCCGGTTCAGGCGAGAGTCGATGACAACAAATCCTCATTCATATTTTAACTTTCTCCAAAAAGCGCATGCCCAAGCCTTCCAAGGATAAATCCGTCGAGTCCAAGCCGAAGGCCGCTTCGCCGCGCGCTGCGAAGTCTGCGCCGGCGAAAGCGAGCGCGCCGAAATCTCCTAAAACTAAAGATAAAGATATAAAAAAGGAAGCAAAGGCTGCGGCGAAAAAGCAAGCTACAAAAAAGCCGGCAGCCAAGAAAACGATCATTAGCGAGGAAGTTACAATAACTGAATACTCCGAGACGCTGATTGAGTCGGAGACGATTGAAATATTAGATACAACAAATCTCGCGGATGAGCCCGGCGCCGTGGCCGAAGTAACGGACGGTGACGAATTGCCGGACGTTCCGGACGGCGAAAACGCGGACAGCGGCGCGGCCGGAACTGTAGTCATGACGCCTGCAACGCCGGGCGCGGCCCCGAGCGCAACGCCCGAAGGCGGCTACGCGCGGCGCAAAAAGCCGCCGAAGCCTGTGCTGCCGAAGGGCACGCAGGAAATATTAATTGCGCGCGCGAAATATACAGTTGTCGATTTTACAGATGCGATTGAAGTGAGCCGTCCGCGCAAACGCGATCCTAAGAATCCGCGAACGTATCGATTCTCGCTGAAGGGTTGCGAAGCCGCGCGCAAACATCTCGCGGGCCGGCGCGTGACGCTCGCCGACGCGGCGGGATTATTAAAGATGGTGAAGGTCGCCGAACTCGACGGGCTCGAAGGCGAAGCGCGCCGACAGGCCACAAAGTTTTTGTTAGTAGCGCTTTCATCGCGAAACGAAGCTCAGCTCGAACGCGACGGCGATTTAATTTTAGTACACGTTCCGTTCAACGCGGCGGATTTGTTGTAACCAATTCTTATTTACTTTTTTCTTTTAGTTTTTATTTTTTTCAATAAGACCTCCGAGTGACCACCACGACTTTGCCGAATTCCCCCGTCGAAATTACAACCGCGTGCGGCGCAGCCGAAGCCGAAGCCGGACTTTCCAAAATGGCGATCGGGCTTGTCGGTTCCGAAATACTAAAAATCGCGGCGGCCGTGCGCCAGATGGCCGCGAGCGGCCGCGAAGTTTGCAATTTAACAGTTGGAGATTTCGCGCCGAAGCAATTTCCAATTCCAGAATTGTTAAAAGCGGAAATTAACAAAGCGCTTGAAGCAGGAGAGACGAATTATCCGCCGAGCGACGGCATTCCGGAATTGCGCAAATCCGTCCAGCGTATTTATAAAGAAAAGCTCGGCCTTTCGTATCCTATCGATTCGATACTGATCGCGAGCGGCGCGCGGCCGTGCATTTACGCGACGTACCGAGCCGTGCTCGATCCCGGCGAAATTGTAGCGTTCCCGACGCCGTCGTGGAATAATAATCATTATATTCATTTGTGCGGCGCCTCGGGCCTCGAAATCCCCGTCGGGCGCGAAGCTAATTTTCTTCCAACGGCGGAATCGTTAAGAAATGCCGCGGCGAAGGCAAGACTCATTGTTGTCAATACTCCGCTCAATCCGACCGGAACCGTCATGCCCGTCAATGAGGTGCGCGCACTCGGTGAATTGTTAGTTCAGGAAAATGATAAACGAAAGCGCGCGGGCGCGCGGCCGTTATATTTAATGTATGATCAAGTCTACCGGGATTTAACATTTCGCGGTTTTCAGCACGAGACGCCCGTGCGGCTCGTTCCGCAGTGCGCGCCTTATGTTATATTTGTCGACGCCATCTCCAAATCGCTCTGCGCGACCGGCCTGCGCGTCGGCTGGATCGTCGGCCCCGCCGCAGTTGTATCAAGAATGCGCGACATCATCGGACACGTCGGCGCGTGGGCGCCGCGCGCGGAGCAAATCGCAACATCGCGTTTTCTCGATCATCCGAGCGCGATGGCCGAATTTCATGAACGCATGCTCGCGAATGTTAGTGAACGCCTCGAAGCGCTGTATCAAGGAATTGATAAAATGCATTCGAAGGGATTTCCAATTGATGCCATCGAACCGCAGGGCGCAATATATTTAACAACGCGTTTCGACTTTTTTGGTAAAAAGAAACCCGGCGGCGGAATCTTTACAACAAACGAAGAGATACGAATGTTTTTGTTAGAAAAGGCCGGATTCGCCGCAGTTCCGTTTCAGGCGTTCGGAGTGAAACCCGACACGGGCTGGTTTCGCCTGAGCGTCGGTGCTGTCTCCGTTTCTGAAATCCACGCGGCGTTCGCGCGACTCGAAGCCGCGGTCGCGACGTTGACGTAAACACCTGGCTTCCTAGAATCCTCGCCCCTTCACCGGCCGACGGCCCTCGGGCGAACTCGCCTGGACCGTCGCCGCGCTTGGTTGCCCGGGTGGTGGAATTGGCAGACACGCCAGCTTGAGGGGCTGGTGGCCCTCAAAGCCGTGCAGGTTCAACCCCTGTCCCGGGCACCATTTTATAAGTCTAACGATAAGACTTACTTAACTTTGCACGACCCGCCGTGCTTTTTGTGGTAATCCTGATGATACTCTTCGGCGGGATAGAATTTCGGGGCCGTTTCGACAATTGTTACAATTTTGCGGCCGGCGTATTCGTTCGTGGCCTGCAGGGTTTTAATATAAGCTTCGGCCGCGGCTTTCTGTTCGGGAGTTGCTGTAAAGATTGCGGAACGATACTGATCGCCGACGTCGGGCCCCTGCCGGTTGAGCTGCGTCGCGTCGTGATTGTTAAAGAACACTTTTAATAGATCGGCGTACGACACGCGGTTCGGATCAAAGACTATTTTTACGGATTCGGCGTGCCCGGTCGAATTGTAACAAACGTCTTTGTACGTCGGATTATCGGTCTTGCCGCCCTGGTAGCCCGACACGGCGTCCATGACTCCGGGGATTTGATGAAATATATCTTCTACGCCCCAGAAACAGCCTCCCGCAAAATAAGCAATCTGCGATTTTACAGGTAAAGATTCGGCGGGAACCGGCTCACCGTCGGGAATGAATGTTAACGCTGCGGAATTCAAACAATAACGCAGCCCGGTCGGCGGAGGGCCGTCGTCGAAAACGTGTCCGAGATGCGAGCCGGAGCGCGCGTCGAGTATTTCAACTCTGACCATTCCATGTGATATATCTCTTTTTTCAATAATATGATCGGGGTCGACCGGCTGGAAAAACGAAGGCCACCCGCTCTTCGAATCGAATTTTGCATTGGAGCGAAAGAGCGGCAAGCCGCCGACGACGCATACATACAATCCCGGTTTTTTCTGATCGACAAGATTGCCGCAGAACGCGCGCTCCGTTCCGGAGTTTTGTGTTACTTCAATTTGCTCCGGCGTGAGCGTTTTAACAATTTCAGCGACGCGCTCCTTTGAGAGCGGCGTTATATCATATCCGGATTTGGAGTATTTGGGCATGGAAGTAGCAGATTTAGTCTCAGTTGCAGACGCGGCGGCTTCATTACAATTAACCGACGACGCGCCGAAGAGAAAAGATAGAAAGCTCACGATGTAGATTCGCTTCATGGTATTGGTAGATACGGTGCCGCCCGCCGAGTGGATGTTGCGGAGTTGCCGCAATGGCCTCCCGGATAGGAACGGTAGCCAGAATAGGCCTAAGCTGTGGATTTACCAGCGGCTGTCAGCGTGCGTGGCCAACCCGACCGAAGATGAGCCAGCACGCTATTTGTAACTATTCCAAAAACACGTTTAGATATAAGTGAACTCGCTTCAATTCGAGTTCCATCGATGCCAGACCGCCCGGGATGGCGGCAACCCAACGAACGACTTCTTCGTACTTTTGTACTAATTGCGGCGAAAGACTAGCTTTCGCTTTTTGTTCACGTTGTAACATTTCCTCGTCAACGAGCGCTTCGATTTCCGCGCGTTCTTTCTCGGGCACGTTCTCGGGCGTGAATTGTGGATATTTCGCTTTTAGTTGTTTTGCAAAAAACGCTGGACGCTCTTCAGCCTGTAGCGTCGGATCCACCATGCTTTCGAGACCGGCCCAGTAAGGAACATATTTTTTGAGCGCATTTGCAAACTTCGGCCCGTTTAGAAACATTACAAAATTCATCTTCTTACCTTTCTGCTCGTCGACGAGATCTTTATAAAACGCGCTCTCGCCGTACGGCCGGTCGTCGGCGTACGACGCCACGGCAAAGATTTTATGAATATTACGAATTAGCTTTGCCTGATTGCTAACAATCACGTTCGATTTATCGTCGTTTCCGAGAGGAATGACCGCAATTTCGCCCGTTCCCGGAACGAGCGGAGAGTAATATTCGAGAAGTTTATAACCGCCGTCGAGATCCCAATGGTAAGTTTCTTGGATTCCGAAATGTCCTTTATTATTTAAAAAGTAATCGCGGATCTGGCGCACTTTCTCCGGCGAACGCTGCGGTAAAATAAGAGCGATGGCGGGATCGGGGCCGATGCCGACCGGATCTTTATCATCGTGCGGATAGTTATTCTCGCGCAAAACCATAATGGTACGATCGCCGACGGCGATGCCAAAATCGTCGGCGAGCGCTTTTGTAGTATCATATTTTCCGGTCTTTCTAATTGTATCATCGAGCGCGCGGCGGTCTTCAATTGTTAATAACGCTTCCAATTGCCGGGCTACGTCGCCTCCCGAAACGCCGAACGCGCCGCCGCTGAACGCGGCCTGCGGCGTCATTTCCGCGAGCTCGCGCAAATCTTTTGAAGTTAAATAATGATTCCATTTATCTTGAAATATCTTTTTGCCAAACGCGTCGAGTTTTTCGGCGTCCGTTCGAAATGTTGCATCGAGCGCGATGCGTTTGCGTGGAGTTGTTTCAAATCGCAAAACGCCGGCGACGTCTTTTAAGAATCCGTGGGAATATAGACTAGCTAACGTTCGCTCGCCGAATTCCGCGGATTTGATATCTGGATACTTCGGCGCGGCGCCGGACGCTTTTCTGTAAGCATCCAGATCGGCATACAATTGTATATTCGAGGGATTCGACCGCCCTTCACTGCGCCTCTCGAGTTTCATACGAATATCTTCCGCGAATTTGCTTGAAAGCCCAAAGCAACCCTCGCGGTCTATTAACAATTCCTCCGAATCGCGAATCCAGGCGTCGTCGTTGGAGATCATCAATAAATCTCCTTTCCGCGCAATGAATATATCTTTTGAAGCAGCGCCGGCAACTTTCCAGATCCCGCCGTCCATAATTGTAATTTGATAATCGGGCGCGAACTTCTTACGAAAGTATTCATAACGCGCGATGCCCATCGCGGCGCGAATCTTCCAGCTCACGCGCAAATAAATACAATATTTCGTCGCGGCAAGGCCGCCCTTTTCGGCGAACCGCCCGGCAATGCAGATTTCCTGTCCTAACAAATCCTTGAGCGGATCGATCGGCGCATTTCCGATGGATTTTACAAATTCATCATATTCATTCATCCACGACTTCACCGTCTCCGCCGGGATTCCTAACTTTCCAGATTCAAACGCGCGCCACAAAACGGCCTGCTCCGAATGCGGGGTAATCGGCGTCGCGGGGAGCGGAAAGTCGTTTGCTAATTTTGTTTTCCTAATAAAAAAATGACAGTTCGACGGCACCGCGTCGTAAAACGGCGGCGCGCTCGGCTCCACCGGATTAAATATAAACGTTGTAATTGCAAAATAACTTACAACCAATAAAATTAGTAAAATAACCGATAATTGAATTCTGCGCCGCCGCTTCTTGAGCCGCTTCTGTTCGTCGAGAAGCGCGCGCATCGCCGTTCCTGGGCGCGCAATGCGTTCTATGATTTGCGAATCGGTCGCGCTTTTTTTGGAGTCGTCCGGAGTTTTTGAGGCCATGCCAATTTTGAAAATGTTGGATACGAACGTGAGATTAACAGTCGTTTGAAACGGTTTCGCGAACACTTCGACGGCGGACGCGTCGCGGGTCGTTCTTTTTGACTGTATGATTCAATCTTCAACCACCCTATGAATCTCTCAAATCGCGCCCGCACCCTACGGCCCTCGCCAACACTCACGATCGACGCGCGCGTCAAAGACATGCTCCGCCACGGGGCCGACATCATCAGCCTCGGCGCGGGCGAACCCGATTTTGATACACCCGTTTCTGTAGTAAACGCCGCGCACAGCGCCGCGCTCGCCGGTAAAACTAAATATACGGCAGTCGGCGGAATCCTCGAATTGCGAACGGCCATCGCCAAACACCTGCGGAAAACGCACGCGATCGACGTTGAGCCGTCAAATATTGTTATAACAAATGGCGCGAAGCAGGCTCTTTACAATTCGTTGCAGACGCTCGTCGACGACGGCGATGAAGTTATTATTATCGCGCCGTATTGGGTCAGCTATCCCGAAATGATCGAATTGTCGGGCGGGCGTCCGGTAACAGTTCACGCGGTCAATGCTCGTTTTGAACCGGATGCCGGCGCAGTCGAAAAAGCGATTACATCAAAAACGCGCGGAATTATATTAAATACTCCGAATAATCCGACGGGAGCTGTTTACTCCAAATCAACGCTCGAAGGAATTGTTCGAATTGCGCGCGAACGCAATCTTTGGATTCTGTCGGATGAAATTTACGAAATGTTAGTATACGACGGTTTGCAACATATCTCGCCGGCGTCGGTCGGCGGCGAAGGTCTCGCGCGAACAATTGTAGCAAGCGGTTTTTCGAAGTCTTTTGCAATGACGGGCTGGCGGCTCGGATACATGGCCGCGCCGAAGCACGTCGCCGACGCCGCGGTCGCAATCCAGGGGCAAATTACAAGTAATGTTAATACTCCAACGCAGTGGGCCGGGCTCGAAGCGTTAGCGATCAATCCTGCGGACCAAAAGGCAATGATCACGGAGTTCCAGGCGCGCCGCACGCTGCTCGTCGACGGTTTAACAAAAGCGCTGCGAAAGGATATAAACATTCCCGTTCCGCAGGGCGCTTTTTACTTATTCATGGACGCGCGCCCTTATTTACATAAACGCTTTCGCGAAATTCTCATTCAAACAGATACCGATCTCGCCGCCGCGATTCTCGACCACGCGCGCGTCGCGCTCGTGCCCGGCAGCGCGTTCGCGTCGCCCGGTTTTATTAGAATGAGTTACGCGACCAGCCGCGAAAATTTACTAAAATCGATTGACCGCCTCGGTGCGTTTTTTAGAGAACTTGAAGGTTAACGAATGTCTTCGACTCAAGAGCGTCGCGCGACTTATAAATTTAGATCCTTTTGCTGGAAGTTCGTCCGTAAAATTAACAAAACGGCGACTATACGAACCAAACAAGGGCTCCTCACCGTCGACACCGCGGATCGTTATATTGCGAAATCGTTATATTGCCATCGCGAGTATGAACAGGATTTGATGTCTCGCGTCGCGGAACATCTGCGCGCGGTCAAGCTCGCGCCTGCGAAAGGCACGGGAACATTTGTAGACATCGGCGCGAACATGGGCGTGACCACTGTCGGAATGTTATATAACAAAGAATACGAACGCGCCGTCGCCGTCGAGCCCGATCCGCGGAATTTTAAATTATTAGAACGCAATGTTACACAAAATGGGTTCGGCAATCGCGTGATTTGTATTGAATCGGCGCTCTCGGATCGCGCGGGGAAAATTGAATTTGAACTGAGCGATACTAATTTTGGAGACCACCGGATTCGCGCCGCGGGCACCGCGCGCGCAAACGGCGAAATTTATCAAGAATCGAAACGGCGCGTGATCGAGGTTGCAACGCGCCCGCTCGACGAATTATGGGCATCGCTTCCAGCGGAATTTACAAAAAGCCTCGCCGTGATTTGGATGGACGTACAGGGATTTGAAGCTTCGGTGATTCGCGGCGGAATGCAACTATTCCGCACGCCCGTCGCGCTCTCGACGGAGATTTGGCCGTACGGAATACAGCGATCGGGAATATCGGCTTTCGATTTCTGCGAATTGATAAAGTCGATTTGGCCGTATTATTGGATGCTTCGCGGCGAACGCCGAAATAAACGATTCGTGCGCTACCCAACGTCGATCTTCGAAACCGTTTTTGATGAACTCGGTTTCGACGGCGCTTACAATAATGTTTTATTAACACATCGTTAATTTTCAGATACTAACAATTACTTACATGACTAACGTTGACATCCAAATTTCCGACCACGGCCCGATTCGAATTTCGGGCGGTGCGTTTACAATTAAAGATCAGTCTGGAAAGCCTTACGATCTGAACGGCCGCGACGCGATCGCACTCTGCCGTTGCGGCGCTTCTAACAAAAAACCCTTCTGCGACGGCGGGCACCGCGCCGCCGGATTTCAATCCCAGTGTGAAGGACATCAGCTCCCGCCGCCGAAGCCAAAGTTTTAGTATTAATATTGCTGATACATGAATTCACAATCCGACGAAAAAAATGGTCAGCTCCTGTCTGTCCTCGCGGCATGGACCGTTCCGTTTGCCATTGCATCGTTAGCGTTCGGAACTTTTTTAGTTATTAGAAACTCGGCCGCGGGAATCCCGTGGACGAGCCCCGCGATTTTCTGCGGCGGTCCCGCGGGAGTTCTGATCCCCGGCGCACTCGTGTTGGGAGTGATTGCATACGTTCTCTTTAATATTGTATTTAAGATTCGAGCGTTCGGGCGGCCCGCGTTAAATCTATTCATCGCTTCGTGGATTGCTTTCAGTTATGTTGGATATCAAATCGTGCGCGAGTACCGCGGCGCCGATTTTTTGAAGTTTGCAACGGGGACGACCGTCGGCATCGTTGCGGGAATCATTAGTCTTATGATCTTGCGCTCGTCGTTCGCGAAGATATTTAGCATTGTTTCGTTAACTCTTGGTTTTGTAGCAATCGCCATGGGCGGCGCCGCGCTTTATTCGATACATTCTCCCGGCGCCGTCACAGTGAAGGCGGAGTCAAATAAACCACGCGACCCGCGCGACTTTGTTCCAAAATTCGACCCGCTGCCGAATCCGCCCAAGCGCGAGAAAACCGAAGGCCGTTTATTTGTAGTCGCCGTCGACGGCGCGACGTGGGATAAGATCGATCCGTTAATACAACAAAAACGTCTTCCGAATTTTGAAAAGCTAAGAAAAGACGGCGCGACCGCGCGCCTTCGAACCATACTCCCAACCGCGTCGCCGCGGATTTGGACTACAATTGTTACTGGCCACACACCCGAGTCGCACGGAATATTAGATTTCGTTTCGCGGCGTACGAAATTTCTCCCGACGTTTTCATTAAAATTACAAAACCGCCCGCTGCGCGCGCTTTTCGCGGGTCTCGATTTATATACTGTCATTCCGGTGACGTCGAGCTTCCGTAGAAAAAAAGCTATTTGGAATATTGCGTCAGAATTAAAAATACCAATCAGCGTCATTGGTTGGTGGGCGTCGTATCCCGCGGAGCCGGTGGAAAATGGATGGATTGTTAGCGATGCGGTCAGCGCCGCGTGGGCGAAAGTATTAACTGGACCGCGCGAACAGCTCGAGGAACGATCATTAGCAGCGACGACCTATCCCGAGGATCTCGGGACAATATTAGCTCCATTGATGCGCGCGCCTGAAGAGATCACGCGCGACGAACTTGCTAAGTTTATGCCCGTCGACGACGAAACGTGGAACGACTTTAATTCTGCGACCACGGTTGCTAAAGATTCGCCGCTTTCGATTTTCCGCACGGCATACGTGCGCGACGAATTTTATGTAGCATCGGCCTTCCAAATTAATAGCAAATATAAACCCGATATTCTTATTTGTTATACGCGCCTCACCGACGACGCGGGCCACTTTTTCTGGAAGTATTCAGAAGCAGAGGCAGCGGAACTCGGCGTCGAGCCAAAATTGATAGAACGCTACAAAGGCGTCGTCGACAAAAGTTATGAATGGGCCGACGCTAAAGTTGGAATGTTTATGAATCTTATGGCGCCGAACGATACATTAATTGTCTGTTCCGACCATGGCTGGGAGCGCGCGGAACGCGGAAAATATCATCATAGTTTGGCGCCCGACGGAATTGTTGCTTTCTACGGAGCCGGTGTAAAATCCGGATATCAATTTAAAGACATCCCGCAGGAGAAGTCTCCACACATTCTTGATATGGGACCGACTATTTACTATTTGGCCGGGATTCCCAAAGGCAAAGATATGCCGGGGCGCCTGCTGCTCGAAGCGTTTACATTTGAACGTAAAGAAAAACAGATTGATACGTGGGAGACAAACCGGTTTGGAAATGAGGAAGGGCTCGAAATGTTTGATTCAGAAGCGAAGCGGCGAGAACTCGAAGAGTTGGGTTATATCGGAAAGAAAAAATAGCCGAGTGCACAAATTGTAATATTTAGCTGTGCCGCGGATTACTCTCGACGTTACACCCGCCGTCCGCACCGATCCGTCAGGAATTGCATATTATATTCTGGAACTGCTTCCGGAATTGTTAAAACAAGCGCCCGAGCACGCGTTCACGCTTGGCATCCGTCCTGAAAAGTATAAAAAACGCGAAATACTACAGAAGCGCGGGCTCGGCGCGTTTCGCTATCGCCGGCTCGTTGCACCGTATTTTCAAATCTTCACGGGTCCAATTGATATCTTTCATTCGCTAGGTTCGCTGCGCGTTTTGGGCCCGCAGGGAAGCGTCCTGCGTGTTCCGCGCGGATTGCATAGAAAGATTATTACACTTCACGATTTGATTCCGATGGAAGGGTGGTACGTTCCAAACACCGAGCGGTGGGTCGCGAAACGTACAAAACTGATTCACGAGACGCTGAACCGCGTCGACGGCGTTCTTACTGTTTCGCATTTTATCAAAAAAAGAATTTTAGATACATTCGAGTTTCCGGCGGACCGCATTCAGCCCGTTTGGCACGGCGTGAATCACGAGCGCTTTCGGCCGCACGATCCGGAAAAAATTAAGTTTGCGTGCGCAAAACTAAAAATCGACAGGCCGTATTTGATAAGTTTCTCGGCGATGTATCCTCGCAAGAACACGGTAGGCCTCGTCCGAGCGTTCGCCCGCTCGCGCGCGGCGCGCGACGGATTACTACTTCTAGGCGGCAACACGCGCGGCGAGGTTTACGAAAAAGTATTAGCTGAAGTTGCAACATTACAATTGACCGACCGCGTGCGTTTCTTGGGTTACGTCGAACACGACGACGTTCCATTGTTATATTGCGGCGCGCGCGCGTCGCTCTTTCCCAGTTTTTATGAAGGTTTCGGATTTCCGGTGCTCGAAGCGATGGCGTGCGGAACTCCCATCGCAACGGCAAATGTTACATCCATGCCCGAGATTGCGGGCGACTGCGCCGAGTATTTCGATCCGGCCGTTGACGATTCGATGGCGGCAGCGATTAATAACGTTTGGGACAACGAACCGCAACGAATACAACTGATCTCGCGCGGACTCGAACGCGCGAAATTGTTTACATGGGAGCGCGCTGCCCGCGAAACCTTAGCATTTTACACAAACATCCTCGAACGCGGCCGGCTATAATTAATATTTACTTTGGCGCGTCCGCGGAAATGAACGCTCGAATAATTTCACCGCGGCGCCGCAGGCGTTCGTAGAGCGCGAACGGGCGCAAAATACGTTTTAGTGATTTTCTTTTTTTTCTAGCTTTCGAATCGAGTTTTGAAGCCGGGGCCGCTTCGCCCGCCCGGTCCGCGTCGCGAAATTGGATACTACCAATCCATGTTCCTAAACTATCGCGGTGCTCAACGCGCACCATTCTTCCGCCGGAATCCTCGGCGAGTTTTGTTAACGTTTCCGGCGTGAAGTGGTGAAAGTGCCTTGGAAGATCTAACAAAAACCAGTGCGTTCCATAGCGGGCCGCGCCCGCGCTCGCCGCGTTCGGCAATTCGATCACTAACATTCCGCCCGGTGCGAGCCATCGAACCATCCGTTTCATAACATCTTTTGGATTTGTAACGTGTTCGAGAACATGAAAGCATGTTACTAAATCAAACGACCGGTCCGCGAACGGCGCCGCGAGAATATCGCCAAAGAATACATTCTCATGGTCGCGCTTTGCTACATTTGCAACGTCTTCCGAAAATTCAATACCGGCGACCGTCCACCCGAGCGCCTTCATACTACTCATGCGCGCGCCGCTGCTGCAGCCCACGTCGAGCATGCGGCCTTTTCCGGTCCACGGGAATACAAGTTTATTAACTTTAGGTTTGCGAAAAAACGCCGCGACTTTTGTTAATAATGAAACCCGCTCGTCCGCCAAATGTTTATAACCGAGCGAATGCGAAAGAATATAACGATTCGCCGCGGCTTTGACACCGTCGCCGCGAAGCAGCTTGTGTCCCTCGACTTCGGCAGGGTGGTACGCGGGGTAGTCCGGAGGATATATTAAAAAAATGTCCTCGTCGTGAGGCCTGGGCGATTGGTACAGAAAACTACAATTTTTGCATTGAACCACCTGATACTCGCCCGGAACCCCCATCAACCGATCGCGGCCCTTCCATCGAATTGTAGTATCAGTTTTTCCGCAGAGAGGACAGGGCACTTCCGCCAGCCGCGGAGTGCGAATCGATTCGCTCATGAAACTTTTTCTAACACTTCGCGATATGTAGCAAGCGTCGCGCCGGCGGCGCGCTCCCACGTGAATTCCGACGCGCGCGCGATTCCCTTCGCGCGAAGCTGTTCGCAAAGAATATTATTAGATGCAATTTTATCCATTGCGGCCGACATCGTATCCACTTCATCGGGATGAAACAAATAGGCGGCGCCTCCCGTAATTTCGGGCATCGCCGAAGTGTTAGAACATACAACTGGAGCGCCGCACGCCATTGCTTCAATTAATGGCAAACCAAAGGATTCATAGCGCGACGCGTGGACGAGCGCGCGCGTCAATCTTAAGAAACTCGGAACTTCCGCCGGCGAAACGTGGCCAATCGGGATGACGCTGTTTTGTAATTTTAATTCTGGAAGCCGCGCTAGGATTTGCGGCGTTTCCGAGCGCGACTGGCCGGCCAAAACTAAACAATAATCGTCCTTAACTTTGGAACGCGAGAACGCTTCTAACAATAACGGCACGTTCTTTCGCGCGGTCACGGCACCCAAGCACAGGAAAAATGGCCGGCGCTCGGCGCGCCCCGCCGCTTTTTGCAAGCGTTCATAAACAATCGAGCGGTCACGCTCCGCGTCGCCGCGCGGATGATAATTTTCGTGATCGACCCCGTGGTAGACCGCCCTTAATTTATCAATTGGACAATCGCACAATTCGGCGGTGCGTTCTTTTTCATAATGCGAAACAACAAATGCGCGGTCCGACCGCGAAAGCATCGTGCGAATTTTATGTAATCTCCGCCGGTACGCCTCGCGCTTCTCAGGCGCCACTTCCTCTTCGCTAATAAAACCGTGAATTGTAACAAATCGCTTCGTCGACGAGGGAAGTCCGAGCGGAATGTTAACACCGAGGCCGTGGAAAACGTCGGGCCGTCCATAGGTTAGAAACGCGAACGGCGACTGCAGCGGCCGAATTGTAACTCTCGGATCATTAAATTTCGGCGCGTTCTCGCGGCGGTGCCATCTTGATAATCGATATCCCAAGACAACGCGGTCATCCGCCGGCAATTTCTTTAACATCGCGCGCAGGATTTCGACAACGTACCTCGCAATTCCCGTGGGCTCGCTCTTTACCGCCGACGTAAAATCAAACGCGTATTTCATATATTAATAAATCGATTCGTGCCGAGCACTACCGTCAATTATCGTAAGTATTCACAGCGGCTGGAAATTCGAGCTTGCAAACTTCACGCACTTTTTCCAATACAGCAGGTTCGTCGCTTGCTACAAATACGTAGAACTTCCATAAATTTTTGTAGCTTTCTTCGAGGTCTTTCAAACGCGGAGTTTGCGCGGCGAATTCCGAAAGCGGACGAACGCCCGCTGTACCAGGCCATTTTACATGTAGCTTTGCTTCCTTGAGCTGCATCGACCGCCGCGGGCAATATAATATAACTTCTAATTCGCGCTTTCCGGTCGCGCGCTCGACGGCGTCCACGATGCGGCGCTCGGCCTCGGCGCGTTTCGCATGGCAACCTTTTTCAAAATACTTTTTTACAATTTCATCGGCGCAATGAATATTTTGCGCGAGCGGGTAGACGCATGCGCGTTTTAACAATTTGCGAGAGCGAATCCGTTCGACAAAATTCTTAACTCTGCCGCGAACGGCGGGATTGGAAATGGGCGCCTGTTCAATCTTGTCTAGAATTCCGCTATCATTAACATCATAAAAATCGGATTCCTTCAGCGCACCTGTGGTCACGCACAATTCAACACACTTCGCGAGCGCGGCGCCAGCGGCGACTTTCGCGTGATGATAATAAACGCGCTCACTAAAGTAATATCTGGCCTCGAGCACGCGGACGATTTCGGATAAGATATCTTCGCGCAGCATGCGATGCTTCGCGAGATCAATGAACATATTTCCCGAGCGGCGGTCGACTTTGAAATGCGACAAAACGCGCTCGTCATAATAAAGATTGAGGCCGGTAAACAGAGCGTCGCGTTTTAGATAATCAAACACGTCCGCGTCAATTGTATCTGATAGAATTTGACACCAATACGGCGGCACGCGCGGCGAGCCGTCGCCGGGCTTTTGTATTAATACGGCCATGACCTCGTCCCAAACGCCGAGTTCGCGAAGGACGCGCCCGAGTTCGGTTTTTTGTGATAATCGTTCTTCATAACGATAGGCCGAGTCGTGGCGCGGAAACAGGCCGGTCTGATCCTCGATTCCGTGTCCAAACGGAATATGTGTACAATCATGAATCAGCGCCGCAATCCTAATAATGCGCGCCTCGCGGTCCGGAACTCCTAACAATTCCGCTGGATTTAAATTTGCATTTCGTTGAATTGATTCAATCATCCGGCGCGACATCTCCGCGACGCCGATGGAATGTTCAAATCTGGAATGTTGCGCGCTCGGATATACCAAATACGCCGTTCCCAGCTGGCGGACGCCGCGCAATCGTTGCATTTGCGGCGTGTCGAGGATTCTTAATTCTTCGGATGTTAAATATACATCTCCGTGGACCGCGTCGCGAAGTACGGAATAGTTTTTCGACATTAATAGTATTGCCGGATCGCGCCCGCGGCCCGGGCGGCTATGGTATCGTTATTGAAACCACCGCCGAAACCTTTCCGGGCAGAATCGACGGGAAATCTAATACTCCGACGCAGGCGAAAAATGAATAGCCGTGAAGCGCCGCATCGTTTGGAACCGCGACCGTCGTTGTTGCAAAACCGTTTCCGTCGAAAAAGTTAATAAAACCGGGCAGGTTCAAACTTTCAAATAAAAGTGCGTCGGGAAGAAGGGGAAGAGTGAGACCCACGAGATCAAAATGCGGCATCGACGTCGACTCGGACAGAGCCGCAACGTATATATCTCCCGGTTCATTGAAAGATGTAAAATTAACATTCCAGGTGCCGCCTACCGTTGGTGTATTAACAGAAACGAACTGCGCTGGAAAAATAGTATTGTTCGCGGTGTTGGCTGAACCCGGCGTGCCCTTGTCTCCTAATCCATACGATGCCGTAGCCGCCGACCAATTGCTCATTAACGATCCGGCCGTCAACAAATTAATACGTTGCCCCGCGACGCCCGTTGAATCGGGCCACGAAGCCGTATAGCTAATAGTATCAATTGTTGTATTAACCGAATTTCGCATCAGTATACTGTCGGAACCGTTCGCGAGCGCAAATATACCAAATGGCATGCTGTGATCCGCGACAATGCCGCCGTTGCGAGTGCTGTCGCCGCTTCGCGCAAAAACAAACGATTCACCGGGTTTTAGTAATAACGGAGTTGAATAAGTAAAGAGCTCCCCAACCCCGTCGGAATGTGAAAATTTAAGGCCGTTCAGATTTCGTTCAAATCCCGAAACATTTGTAATTTCAAACCATTCGCCCGCGTCGTCGGGCACGCCGCCCGCGCTCGGATCGGGCATGTATTCTGAAATACGAAGATCATTTGACGACGGGCCCGCGTACGTCGCGGTCAATTCATCACACAAAATCGTTTGTACTTTTCCGATGACGGGAGTGATTTGATATAAATTGCCATCCGACTCGATTTTAATAGTTCCACCGCCGTTGACGTATCCGCGATTGCCGAACCCATCATTGTTCGTGCCGCCTGTTGTACCGTAAACAAGCGTCGAACGAGTCGCTTTATTAACATTATTGAGAAACGTGCCCGACGGATGATTAAAGGAATTGTTGAGTCCGCACGAAGCAAACGACACTTCAGGAAGAATTGTATTAATAAAAGTTGCAGCCGAACTCGTCGACGAACCGTGGTGATTTGCAATATAGACGTCGACGTCGCCGACGAACGGCGCGAGAGGGTTTTCGACATTTGTAGTTCCGCCGCCTCCGCCCGTGAGATCGCCGCCAACAAATAATTCGAAATTGTTATATGACAGTACAACTGCGATCGAATTCGAGTTTTCTAGCTGTGCAG
Source organism: Planctomycetota bacterium (assembly GCA_046160785.1). Taxonomy (GTDB): domain Bacteria; phylum Planctomycetota; class UBA1135; order UBA1135; family JACQFD01; genus JACQFD01. The sequence continues at coordinate 25,029 of JBJXHE010000035.1, read as the reverse complement.
AGCCCGATGTATTGACGAGCGGGCCTCCCGCGATTTGCCCCGCGACAACTTTACAAGTAATCGTGGCACCGCCTCCAAGATTAATAATAGTTCCCGCGGTCATCGTTTGACGCTTGGCGCCGATGGCCGAAATATATGCATTAATCGGAGCCGTGAAGCCGTTTTCAGGGGCGGGACTATTGCCGCGATCATAACATTTAGCGGTTGACTTCAAATAATTGTGCGTCGCAATTTCCGTGATTCCTTCATAATGATCCGAATGATAATGAGTCAATAATGTATAATCTAATTGTGCGATTCCTGCAGCCGCCATGGTTTGCGGAATCACGCCGGGGCCGCTCGGCGAATTGATCCATCCCGACTGATCCGGTCCGCCATCAATGAGCATCGACTGGCCCGTCGGACTAATAATCAGTGTCGACGATCCCTGGCCAACGTCGATTACATATATTCTTAGCGTTTGGCCAAGTGCATTTGAGACAAGTATTAATAATAATGAAATTGCGGCGAGGTGTCGGATCATAGGTACGGCAGGTGCAGTGTGGATTGAAAGTGTAAATGACACTGCTGTTCCGCCGCCATGCTTCGACTCAAAAGTTGTGAATTCGAGATAAGCGACGATGATGTCGCGATGAAAGGAATCCCCGACGGCATCCTCCATGGCGTACAGGCCAAGTATCTTGAGAATCTCCTGCCCCCCCGCTCAGGCGCAGCGCTCGAAATGGAAGCCCGCGCCGCGCGCGACCGCGTTCCAATTGTTGACGCGGAAGTTGGCCGGTTTCTCGAACAGATGGCACTCGCCATCCGAGCGAAGCGGGTGCTCGAGGTCGGCACCGCGATCGGTTATTCGACATTGAGTCTCGCGCGCGGCATCGAACCTGATGGAAAAGTATTTACAATTGATGTCGACCGCACGCGCCAGCAAACTGCAAAAGAATATTTAATAAAAGACGGCCTCGCGGAACGCGTTGAATTTATATTAGCTCCTGGCCTTGAAGCGATCGCGCGGTGCGAAGGCGTTTTTGATATGTTGTTCCTGGATGCAATTAAAGAAGAATATAAAGGTTATCTTGATCTTGCCTTGCCAAAATTGCGAATCGGCGGAATTGTTATTTGTGACAATCTTCTGTGGTCGGGACAGGTCGCCGGGGAGATTATTAAGGAAGATGAGCGGTCCTCAACCCTCGCGCTGCGCGAGTTCAACCCGTACTTTACAAATCATCCGCAGCTGTTAGCTCAAGTATTAAGTTTCGGCGACGGTGTGGGATTTGGCATCAGAGTTCGATAGATAACGGGATTCGATCCTAATTAAAAATCCGCGCGACCATCCGCGCGAACGTTGTCAAGCGCAGGAAAAAACTGCGTGCATGCAAGGTTTTATTAATAGCCGACGATACACTCGCCCGGAGATCGAGACTGGAAAGGTGTTCGGCGGTTTTGTTTATAAACACCAATTAGAATGACTGTCACTTGGAATGCACAAAACGCGGCGCATTTGCTACGCCGCACGGGATTTGGGGCGACAATCTCGCAAATTAAATCCGCGACCAAATCTGGAATGGCGAAATCTGTAGCTAAGATTCTCAAAACTCCAAAAATAAATGATAAAATTCCGCCCGACGTGAAGAGTATTGAAGATCTTCAGGCTTGGTGGGTCAATTTAATGTTAGATACGCCGGCGCCGCTCATCGAGCGCCTTGTATTATTCTGGCACAACCACTTCGCGACAGGTCACAGCAAGGTCGGCGATTTTGTATATATGCACCGACAAAATACAATATTCCGGAAACACGCGATGGGATCATTCCGCGAAATGGTAACAAATGTTTCGAGAGACCCGGCGATGCTGATCTGGTTGGATAACAATACAAACGTCAAAGGCAAGCAAAACCAAAACTTCGCTCGCGAATTGATGGAATTATTTACAACCGGCGTGAATGACAAAAACGGGATTGCTAATTATACAGAAACCGACGTCGACGAAGCGGCCAAGGCGTTTACGGGCTGGACCGTCAAGGACGGTATATTCTTTTTTAACGAATCAAAACACGATTTCGGGACCAAGACTTTCAAAGGCATTACAGGTAATTTAGACGGAACGGATATCATTAATTTACTTGTGGTCCAACCCGCGACAGCACACCGCGTCGCGCGGCAGCTTTTTAGTTATTTTGCTTACGATATTCCGCTCGACGATCCGTTCATCGCGGAACTCGCAAATATTTATCTTGCGAACGACACCGCGATCAAACCAGTGCTCCAGCGAATCTTTACTTCAGATCAATTCTACTCCGATGCTTCTAAAAACGCGGGCGTGAAAGAGCCGGCCGTATATTTAGTGAGTGCGTTTCGGCCGTTGAAGATGAAACTTCAAACTATATATATTAATAAAGAAGAAGATGAGTCCGTCTCAAATACTTACGCACTGAGCAATCGTTTAGATCAACTCGGACAATCGTTATTTGATCCACCGACGGTTTTTGGTTGGGATTACGGCCTCGCATGGGTGACAGCGTCGGGATTATTAGAAAGAGCGAAGGTTGCCGATTGGATTTCAGAAGCGCGCGATCCAACACAACTTTTACAATACAAACCTGAGACGATCCTCGGGCCTAGCTACAAAAAACTGACGGCACAAATCGCGGCCGAGCGCATTTTACAAAACTTTGGAATCCAATCGCCGGCGCTTGCCACGCTCGGCGCGATCGCAAATTATCTAATGGTGGACAATGCTGGCAACCCCGTTGCGATCGTTTGGGACGAGGATACTATTGATAAGAAGGTACGGGGCGCCATCGCGCTCGTTCTGTCGTCCGCGGAATTTCAAGCAACATAATATATTAGAAATTTTAATAACAAGTAATCCAAGGAGATTGTCATGGCCTTTTCAAGGCGCGAATTGTTGCGTCACGCAATTTTTACAGCACCCGCGATTTATCTGGGCCCGCAGCTCGTATTGAGAACCGCGTTTGGCTCCGCATGGAGCGGCCCGAAAAATTTAGTATTTATCGAGCTGCAAGGGGGAAACGACGGAATTAATACTATTGTTCCGTACGGCAAAGATAGCGGAATGTATTATACTATTTACCGCCCGACGATCGGCATTCCGGAATCATCTCTACTAAAAGTGAATTCCGAGATCGGATTTCATCCGTCGCTCTCCGCGTTAAAATCACATTTCGACGCGGGGCGCGTCGCGGTCATTCAAGGCTGTTGTTATCCAAATCCTAACTTTTCGCACGACGTCGCGGCCGGAATATTAGATACGGGAACGCCGAGCAATCCATACAATGCGGGCTGGGTCGCGCGCCACATATCATTACAATCGCCGGGCGCCTTCCCGCTTGGGGTGGAAGCGAGCAGCAGTCAGGTCGACGGCATCCTGGACGGCTCGGGAACGCTAATTCCAGCGATTCGTAGCGTTTCAGAATTTGTGCTTCCTTTTGATAGTAAATATTCCGCGGATAAGACGAATCGGCGGATTGCATACGAAGCGATGGCGCAGGGCATGAGCGCGGCGCCCGGGAGCGGCGGGCAAATGGCAAATACATCGCTCGATTTATTAGGTCTAGTTGATACATTTAAAACGATTCCGGCGTACGCGGCGACGGGCGCGTATCCATCGAACAGCTCGCTCAGCAAGGCGCTGAAACTTGTCGCTCAATTGTTAAAAGCAAATCTGGGCGCGCGCTATTTCCATGTGGGCTACGGCGGTTTTGATACGCATTCCGAGCAGGATAAGAATAGTTATCATTCAAACCTGTTGCTCACTCTTTCGAATGCCATCGATGCGTTTTATACAGATCTAACCGCGTTACAAATGATGGACGACACTCTTATTGTTGTTTACACCGAATTCGGCCGCACTGTTTATGAAAACGGAAGCGAAGGCACCGATCACGGAACCATTTCGCCAATATTAGTAATTGGAAATTCCGTGAACGGCGGATTGACGACACCGCATCCGTCGATGCACGTCTCGAATCTAACAAATCATAAACAGCCGCCGATGGTCGTCGATTTCAGAGACGTCTGGTGTACGATCCTCGCACAATGGCTCGGCGGATCTCCAGCTCAAGTATTTCCGGGTTACTCCTATTCAAACCTCGGATTCTTAAATTAATTCTAGCTAATACTACTTAACAGACACGGTACGGTGCCTGGCGCAAATGCCAGGCACCGACTCTTTTTTTAGCTAGGATTTCGTTTTGCCATAAATGTTAATGATTCCACTTCGGAATCAGTCAGCCGCGATCCAATGCCGCGCAGTCGAGCCGACTGCGAGTTTTGTAATGAAGTCGCCTGGCCTGAAATTACAAATTGACCATCCTGCGAACGCACAAAGAATCCGCTTCCGTGCCGCGTTCCCTCGAGAACCACGGCCTGGCCGTCAATATTAAATTCAAGGCAAATCGGCGAGCTCGCGCCATTGTTATCATCGGTAATATTACCAATAAGAACGTTCTTAGACTTCGACGGCTTGTCGTCACCCGGCGAATACCGCGCGGACATTAATGAAAATGTCCAACTCCCGTTCACGCTGATCGGCGCGGCCGCCGGCGCCGCACCGGCATTAATAGCTAACAATCCTGCAATGGCGGCAGATGCCGCGAGTGCTTTCCATCTCATGTTTTCTCCTTCTCTATTTGGACAAACACCCATTCAAGATCTCCCAGTATTAAAGATATCAACCTCGGCGTTCTATTTCTAACGATGGAAAGATTTGCTTGGCCTTTTATGTTATTTTTCGTCCACCTGCTCGAGCCACCAATCGATCGCAGGTTTCCATTCGGGGCGAATACTCAAGATTTCGTGGATTTGTTGATTTGCTACCGCAGACGCCGATCGCCAGCGAAGCGCAAGATCAAGAATAATGGACATTCCAAATAATCGATCCTTTGGCAGAATATTTAATATTTCCTTCTCCGACACGCCGGGATTTCCATACTCCAGATGCATATGCGCACTTAACAATACGCCCAAGTCGTCGCCGTCCATTATTAATGATTGTACATCGGGCCGGGCGAGATGCCGTGCGCACGCCGCGCGAAACGATTCTAATTGTCCGGGTTTATTCTTATCAAGACGCGGGATGCCGTCCGGCAATTGTAGTGCGATTCGCTCCGCAAATTTCGCGGCGAGCGCAGGTTTCGGATGTACCATATCAATAAATTCATGCTCGATTCCATCACTCTCAATTTTAACAATTTGCGTTCCCTGCGCGCCCGCCTGAAGCCGTTCTTTTAATGGTTGTGTTACGCGAATCGGCGCGGGATCGAGCTCGCGCGCGAGGAGAAGTTGCTCGCGCGCCTTCGACGGATCCGCTGGCAATTGTTGCATCCCTCGATTATAAGCATCCATCGCCCGCGAATCATACCGTTTGCCGGAGGACAGCGGTGCTGCCAGAAGATTCGAAGCTGGCTCAATAATAATAACGGGCACTTTGAGCTTTTGTAATTCCGTAACAATTGTTGTGATATTTTTTTGATAACGTTCAAAATGATACTTGCGTTCGAGTTCGGTCACCGGGAGCCGGCCCGATTCGCGTTCCTCCGTATTGCCGTATTGTAATAATCGATACCCGTTCGCGAGTTCGCTCTGAAACATCGGCGGGCCATTCTTTGCATCCATCTTGAAGGGCCGGTTTCGCAGCTTCCAAAGAATATTAGACATTCCCGCGAAGGTTTTATCAAAAAAAGAATTGTGCGCCCGGCCGAACGGTGAAATATTAGCAATCCGGTGGGCAAATTCGTTGTGCCCAATATATAATAAAAAACAATCCGCCTGCGATTCGAGCGCGAGCGGCAAATCATTGATAATTCCCGCCGAGGAGCGCCCTGCGACTCCGACCACTTCCCAGTCGCACGGCGTCCCCGTCGCTTCGCTGAGCCCCAATGCTATAAATGAACCAAACGAAAGTCCGGGCGCGTACGGAAACCCGACCGCCGTCGAGTCGCCTAAAACTACAAAACGAAATCCGCGCTTTGGCCCGAATTGTGGTTTCTGAGCCGCGCGATCTGTATCGTGCGTGCCGAGCGCGTTAAAATATGCTTCGAGAGTGGCCGGCGGCGATATTTTAGTATCATTAAGAAAAATCCGGCTTGTGATTTCGAGCAGTAAAATAAACAGCGGGAACGACACCGCCAGTTTTATCAAAAGCGATCGCGACTCGCGCTTCATTATAATTAGTGCCGCGCTACAATTCCTCGCCGTTCAAGGCGGGAAAAGTAGTCATCAAACGGCAAATCAGTTTCGACGCGTATGCTTCCGGGCGCGAGCCGTCCTTCCAATGCTAATTCTAGTACTGCAACGGCCGGAAACGCGGTCATGCGCTCCATCGCGGTGAAGCCCGTCGCCGGATCACGATAATCAATATATTCGCGCGAAACGGATTCGCCGTTCGCAGACGACGCGTCGACTCTTAACAAAACGAGATCGTCGGGATGCAAAGTATATAAAACGGGTTCGAGCAGCGCGCGCAGCCGGTCGCGAGCGCCCGGCTCAAAAAGCCCGAGATTCTTTAATATTCTAAAAAATTGAAAATGCCCTTCGTAACGAACCGTTTTATAACGATAGTTTTTCGCGCGGCCCAAAAACGACGCCGCGGCCGTCGACGTGCCGCCGCTCGTCGTCGCGCATTCGAGCTGGCCCAGTTTTGAATGCATCCAATCTGTAATATCTTCCAGCGTCGGATCGTTTGTAATCTCGCCGTTCCGAATCACTACAGAATTTCCCGTATATTCATTAATTAAACCGTCGAATGAAAAGACTAACTCATAATTCAGCGCATTCTTAGGCTTTCGCGGCAAGCCGCCGCAGCGAATCTCAACGTCGATTTTCGAGCCGCCGCCCGCCTCTAATTGTGATATCGCCCATCCGGCGAGCGTATTGCCGAGGCCCGGCATCAACCCGCAGTCCGGCGCGACAATGCAATGATTCTGCTGGGCCGTTTTTGATAATTGATGTATTTTCTCGGAGACACTAAGATTTCCGCCGAGGTCGGCGCAATGGGCGCCGATCGAAGCGGCGGCTTCGCAAACATTCGGTCCGAATTGATAAGGAACCGATGATAATACTGCGTTGGCCCCGCGAAGGGCGCGCACAAGATCATTAACATTCGACGCGTCGGCTTCTATTGCTACAATTTCGGCGCCGCTCGCGAAAGCGTCGAGCCGCTCTTTAGCAAGCGTGATGCGCTCTGCGTCACGATCAACAATTAAAACGCGGCCGACGCCAGTTAGTTTTGTAAAATCATGCGCGGCGCACAGACCCTGTCGCCCCGCGCCCACAACCGCAACGGTTAATTTCATAGTTTTGATGTATTCTATACCGTTGTGCGTTTGGATCGCTACCTCCACGAAGCCGGCGTCGGCACGCGGCGCGAAGTGAACTTGATCATTCGCGCGCGGCGCGTGCGCGTCGACGGCGAAGAAGTGCGCGACGGCGCGCGCCACGTCCGCGATGGAGCGAGCGTCGAACTCGACGGCGCCGTTGTCGCGCCGATCGGAAAGTTAATATTACTTTTTTACAAACCCGCCGGATTTGTAACTTCCACGCGCGATGAAAACGCGACGATTTATAGCGTTCTACCGAAGCTGCCCGCCGATGTGCTGCCCGTCGGGCGCCTCGACAAGGATACCGAAGGATTGTTATTATTAACAAACGACGGTCAACTGTTGCATCGACTCACAAGTCCGCGCTGGCACGTCGAAAAAGAATACGTTGCCGAATTACGCGACGCGATCGAACCGGGCGCAGAATTAACATTACTAAAACCACTCGATCTTGGCAACGGAGAGACGTCACGCGGCGCGATTGCGGCCGAGCGACAAAACTCGAATACAATAAAAATAGTGATTGACGAGGGGAAGTATCATCAAGTGAAACGCATGGTGCGCGCAATCGGCAATGAAGTAATATATCTAAAACGGACTCGCGTCGGACCGGTCTCTCTCGGCGGCGCCGAGCGCGGCAGCGTGCGTTCACTAACAAAAGACGAGGAGAACGCGTTGCGAAGCGCGGTCGGCTGGTGGGGCAAAGACTAACGTACTGCCGGCTGTGCGAGGCGGGCTGCGGCGCAATTGTAACATTGGACGCGCTCGGCAAACCTCTTTCCGTCGAACCCGACCGCGACCACGTTGTTACAAAAGGCTTTTTTTGTACAAAAGGGAGCGCGCTCGTTGAACTTGTTAACGATCCCGCGCGGCTCGTCGAACCGATGGAAAGAAGCTCCAAGTCGAAGCCTGGGTTATTTATAAAATCAGATTGGAATCGCGCTCTCGATGAAATTGCTACAAAAATCACGAACATTGCACGCGAGCACGGGCCCGACGCGATCGCTTTTTATCAAGGAAATCCCGTGGCGTTTTCGTGGTCGGCCGCGGTTTCAACAGCCGCGCTCGCTCGCGTGATCGGCACCGGGCGATTTTATACAGCTGGAACAATCGACTGCGCGCAGCGATTTGTACTATCGGATTTATGTTATGGACATCCATTATTAGTTACAATACCCGATTTAGATAATACACAATTCGCGCTCCTGCTCGGCGGCAATCCGGCCGTCTCCACGTGGGCGCATCTGACTTCCATTCCGCGGTGGCGCGAGAGCGTTGCCGCGCTCAAGAAACGCGGAGGAAAATTTGTTGTGATTGATCCGAGGCGAACCGAAACGGCGGATGCCGCCGATTTGTATCTTACCATTCGCCCGGGAAGCGACGCGGATCTTTTGTTAGCGATGGTGAATGTTATTCTTTCCGAAGGCCTTTCGAACGAGCGGTTTCTAAGCGAAAAAACCTATCAAATCGAGGAAGCGCGCCGCGCGATTCGCGAATATACCGTTCCGCGCGCGGCGGCGCGGACGGGCATCGCCGAAACTGTTATATCTAATCTCGCGCGGGATTTCGCGCGCGCGGAATCGAGTTTCGCCGCAGGGCACAGCGGGCTCACGATGCAATCGCGCGGATCGCTCGCGGAATGGGCGGTCATTTTATTAAATTCCGTGTGCGGCCGCGTCGACGCGCGCGGCGGGCTTCTATTCAATCCCGGAATATTAGATTTAACAAAACTCGGCGATCATTTGTTAGATCGAAAGGCGCCACTGCCCGGAGGTGTGCATCCGCCCGCGCGGCGAATTCTCGACGACATTCCGTGCACAGGTTTGCCGGACGCGATTGAACAGGGCCGCGTGCGCACCCTCGTCGTGGTTGCGGGAAATCCAGTTATATCATTTCCGAACGGGCGTCGATTTGAACAATTGTTTAAGAAACTCGATCTATTCGTTGCGCTCGACCCGTATATGAATGAAACGACGCGCCACGCTCATTACATTTTACCGCCACCGTCGATGATTGAGCGCTCGGATTGCGTAATATTAAATTCGAGCTTTCTAACAAAACCGTACGTTCAATATACAGATGCGGTTTGCGCTGCTCCTTCCGAAGTGCGCAGCGAATGGTGGTTCGCGCGCGAAATTGCGAAACGCCTCCCTGCGCTTCCGCTTCGCGAGCCCAATGCAACGTTCTTAAGAAAGTTACATTTGCTCCGGCATCGTTATACTTCGCGATTCACGCTCGCGCTTGGCGAACGAAATGTATTAAAATTAATGTTAAGGGTGTTTGGAAAAATCTCGCTGCGCAAATTACAACAGAATCCGCACGGCCTCGCTCTTGGCCAGCTCTCGCCGGGAGAATTAATAAAACGGCTGCGGACGCCGAATCGTAAAATACAACTATTCCCGCCTGAAATTGAAATCTGCCTTTCAGCCGACGCAACGGACCCAACGCTACAAATCGACGGCGCGTTTCCGTTATCTTTAATCACGCGCCGGCGCCGCGGCGGAATGAATTCGTGGCTGAACCGGCTGCATTCGAGCCAAGCCGTCGACTCGCACGCAGTGATAGAAATTTCGGCCGGCGACGCGGAGATATATCAAATCAAATCCGGCGAGTCCGTAGCGATTGAAAGCCGCTCGGGATCATTTGTAGCAACTGCGAATATTAGCGATCGCGTTCCGCGAGGAATTGTAACAGCGCCGCATTCGTTCGTTTCGGAATTGGATCATTCACATTTTAATGATGCGGTCGGCGGCGAGCGCACCGATCCACTCACGGGCATGCCCGCGTTCAACGGCACAAAAGTGCGAATTTGTACCCCCGGGGTCAGGCACCTCAATTAGGAGTGCCTGACCCCGGTTAGGGGTGCCTGACCCCCTTGGCAACAAAAGTACCTCTTCAACTTTTTTGAAAAATGCCTAACCTCGCCATTGCTTAACTACTCTTTTCTCTAACTTCACAATCACTCAATCAACTAACAAAGAAGATGAAATCCAACCGCTCCGCAGAATCTCGCCGTCGTCACCGCCGTACGGAAGATGAACTTATCTCGGCGCTACAAGCAAAGATTGCAATGCTTGAACAAAAGAAGTCGATTCGATCTTTACGCCAAGATCCTATTTTAAAAATGGCAGATAAACTTGTCCGATCGCTAAAAAAAGCAGAAATTACCTTTCAGTCCAGCGGACGTCTTGATCTTGCAAATTCAGCAAAAGCCGCATCTATACAAATAAGTCAGTGCATTAAACAAACGGTTAATTAACGCTGCATTCTGCGGCGCGATTCAGTGCGCGCGTCACGAAGCATTTCATTTGATGATTCGCACGCGGCAATCACTACATTTCAGATAATGTAGCTAAATTAATACTAAATTGCTTTAGAACGATGTCGAGATTGAGTTTTCGACAGATGCTCTTTATTAAATAACAATGAATGAAGGGATAATAACAGATCCCGACTGCACATATTTACTCGTCGATGGCGAAAATATTGATGCAACGCTCGGAAATGGAATATTAGGCGGAGTTCGTCCGACTCCGGAACAGCGCCCACGATGGGAACGCGTTCGTGAATTCGCTCAAAAGATTTGGGGAATTCAAACAAAAGCGCTTTTCTTCTTAAACGCTTCTTCAGGACAATTGCCAGGACCCTTCGTCCAGGCTTTATTAGCTATGGGCTACCGGCCGGTTCCGCTCTCGGGAACTCCAGACGAAAAAGTTGTAGACCTTGCGGTTCTTAAAACATTAGAAGCGCTCAAAGATCGTCCCGGTAATATTATACTTGCAAGCCATGATGCAGACTTTGCAACAGCGGTTTGTAATCTTATAAACGGTAAACGCCGCGTTGCCGTGCTCGGTTTTAAAGAATTCATGAGCGCGCAATATCGTGAAATGGAATTAAAAGGTCTCGAAATTCATGATTTAGAGATTCATGCGAAGGCCTTTAACGTTGGATTACCGCGAGTCCGGATCATCCCGATCACTGAGTTTGACCCAACGATCTTTCTTTAAGCCAAATCCACAGACCGGCAAAAGCACGCGTCTTTTATTAGCGTCCTAATCGTTAATTGAGTACGCGTGCAGTTTTTGTAGGATTCTTCCAGCCTTTCCGCTCGCAATCACACGTGCGGAGTCTTTTCACCAGGCATTGCCGGACCCCTCCGCCCCTTCGGGCCTCGGGTCCGGTTTCACTATGACATCCGATAAAACTAACTCTTCGAAAAAGAATATTTCTTCGAAGGGTGATGCGATTGATCCGCCCCCCGCCGATGAATCTTCTTCTAGCACGACACGGCTGCGTCGAATCTTGCTGGGAGCGCCGCGTGATCTCGCGGACAAATCGTTATTTCATAAATTAACATTAATTCCATTCTTAGCATGGGTGGGCCTCGGCGCCGACGGATTATCATCATCGTGCTACGGCCCCGAGGAAGCTTATAAATATTTATCGGAGCAGAATCATACTTATTTAGCGTTAGGGCTTGCGTTCGCGGTTGCCGCAACCGTTCTCATCATTTCAACGGCATATAGCAAAATTATTGAAGCCTTTCCGTACGGAGGCGGCGGATATGTTGTTGCTACAAAACTTCTCGGCGAGAAGGCCGGCGTTGTTTCGGGATGCGCGCTCCTCATCGATTATGTATTAACAATTACAACATCGGTTGCGGCGGCCGGCTCCGCGCTTTATAGCTTTCTTCCCGCGTCGTTTGCCGGTTATAAACTAACAACTGAAGTTGTTATTATTATGACGCTGACGTGGATGAACCTGCGCGGCGTTCGCGAATCCGTCATTGCAATGACGCCGGTATTTATACTTTTCCTTGTTTCGCACGCTTTACTAATTCTGGGCGGATTCGTTCTTCATATTCCACAGGTGTCGCAGACGGCAACGGAAGCGGCGAACGGACTCGGAAATGGAATATCTACAATTGGTTTTGGAGCGCTCGCCATAATCTTCTTACATGCCTATTCGCTCGGCGGCGGAACGTTTACCGGAATTGAAGCTGTTTCGAACGGGCTCCACACGATGCGCGAACCGCGCGTGCAAACCGCGAAACGCACAATGTTATATATGGCGGTATCGTTAGCGATTCTCTCGGCGGGTTTGCTGTTTTGCTTCTTACTTTGGAAAGTTGAAAAAGTCGAAGGAAAGTCGATGAATGCCGTCTTGCTTGAATCGGTAACAAGCGGCATTCCGGGCGCGCAAGTCATCATTATCATTACGCTCATTTCGGAAGCCGCGATATTAATTATTGCATCGCAAACGGGTTTTCTCGGCGGGCCAAAAATCTTAGCAAGCATGGCCGTCGACTCGTGGCTGCCCCACCGATTCGGCGCACTCTCGGAACGCCTGACCACACAAAACGGAATACTACTGATGGGCGGCGCTGCGTTAGTGGCATTGTTATATACAGGTGGATCGGTCAGCACGCTCGTGATCATGTATTCGATCAACGTGTTCGCTACATTTTCGCTGTCGATGTTCGGAATGTTACGAATGTGGCTGAAGAAACGCCGCAGCGAAGCTCACTGGCGCAGAACTGTTGCATTGTTTGCAGTGGGATTTGTACTCACATCAACCATTCTCACCGTCACCGTTATTGAAAAATTTATGGAAGGCGGATGGGTAACTTTGTTAGTTACAGGAAGTCTTATCGCTCTTTGTTTTCTTATAAAACGCCACTATGACAAAGTGCGCGAATTATTAAGAATGCTCGGCGAGCAGCTTGGCAATATTCCGGAAAGTCCCGCCTCGGCCCCCTTCGCCGAACCCAATCCCGAAGATCCGACTGCGGTTGTATTAGTTGAGAGTTACGGCGGCTCCGGTATTCACACATTACTTAATATCTTCCGCGCGTTTCCGGGACACTTTAAGAATCTGGTTTTTGTATCCGTTGGCGTCATCGACTCCGCGGGCTTCAAAGGCCACGAAGAAATTGAAACGCTCGAGCACCGCACTGAAGAAACACTAAAAAAATACGTGGCGCTGTCGAATCGTCTTGGAATACCCGCTACTTATCGAATGGAAGTGGGCACCGACGTCGTCGATGAAGCCGAACAATTATGTTTACAAGTTCGCAAAGAATTTCCGCGTTCCACGTTCTTCGCGGGTAAAGTAGTATTCCAACGCGATCGTTGGTATCAGCGTTTCCTACATAACGAAACTCCGTTTGCAATACAAAAACGGCTCGTGTGGTCGGGCGCAACGATGGTCGTGCTTCCCGTTCGCCTGCGGTGGGGCACGGGTAAAGACTAATATTCTTTATAAATGTAATATTGCAAGTATCCCATCCCCATGCGAGCTGCACTTTCATTCTTATTCGTATTTCTAGCTTTCGCTCAATCGAGCGCAAAAGTCAGCGACGGTTCGCTAACGAAGGCGGAATTTCAAAAACTCCATTCGGAGATCGTTCCGAAAACACGCGAATTGTGGGAAACGATTCCGTGGCGGATCGATTTATTAGCTTCACGGATGGAATCCTATCAACAAAAAAAGCCTATTTTTCTTTGGGCGATGAACGGGCACCCGCTCGGATGCACCTGAAACAATGGCGTTCTGGACCGTGCGTTCACATTTAACAATTCGGAAGTCGTAGAATTATTAACAAAGCAGTTCATCCCGGTCGCAATCGACATTTGGTATTATGAACATATCAAACACGAAACGGGCGAATTTTACAGAAAGGTCGTGAGCCAGCGAAAGGGAACGGCCGAGGCGCTGGCCGCAGACAAGACGACGCAGGGATTGTACATATTTGATTCGGACGGAAAATTGTTTGAGGGATGGAACCACCGCGGATCGCCTCAATTAATTATTAACTTAAAAAAGTCTCTCGAAGACTATAAGGTTTCGCGAAAAGGGATGACGAGGCCCGACGACGGCGAAGACCCCGAAACCGAGCGACGGCCGCCGAAGGGAACGGTGATTATTGATACATTCGCGAAAATAACAGAAGCAACATATCCAAAGCAAAACGTGGGCGGCCAGACACAGGCGTTCCGCGACTCCACAGGCCGCGACCACTTTTGGATTACTAAAAGCGAGGCGAATTCGCTCACGCGCGGAAAGCTACAAAAAAGTCTTTCGAACCGCCTCGTCCGTTTTCATTTGAATGATTTTACGCGCGGCGAACCAAATGTTTGGAAGTCGGAAGATGTTAAGAAAGCCGAATTTGATATTTCACCCGACGGCCGCGGTTATAAAGTAACGGGCAACGTTGAACTCTCCGCCGACCGCGGCAGTCGCGGCTACGTCGCTAGCATTTTTGGATATATTGAATCCGAGAGTTCCAAAGTCACGCGGTTCGACATCGTCGCGAAAGGTAAATTTCACGGTCTCGGAACCTTTACAAAAAACGGCCCGCCCGGAGAATTTACATTAGTTATTGCATTTAAACTCGCGCCCGAGGGCATCGCCTCGATCGCGCCGCCGCAGGGAATCGCCGACTTCGCCGCGTACCTGCGCGAATAGATTAGATATAAACGGGTTACTCGATAACGCCGTTTAGAAATAGATTTCCGGAGAGACCTTTTATGGTTTCGCCGAATCGAACGACGATCTTATTTCCAGATGTAAATTCAATTCCGGGATCCATTGTTATAATTTGTTCCCAATCATTATTAACATGCACGGTTTTAGGAACAATCGTTCGATCGTCCACCTGAAGCCCCAGGCCGAGCGGCGCGATTAATTTTCCGCCGTTCGCCGGCACGCCCAAAGGTAACATATACGATTTAATAATAATTCGCGTCTTCGCGGGAACAGTATATACAACATGATTCTCCGTTCCGCTCGAAAGCGGCACTTCCGTTTTTGTAGGAGTGCGATACTCAATGGCTTGTAAGAAAATCTCGCCATGCTGCTGCTGGACGAGTTGACTGCCGCCGGATCCGGGAGTCAGTCCGTCCTGTAGCGTTTTTCCTAACAATATCGCGGCGGTGACGCCAAATGTTAACGTTGCAATTCGGAGTGCGTGGGTCATGGTTTTCTGGGGAGAGTTAAAGGATGCTCAAAAATAGCAAATTTCATTGACGGCTGCCGCGCGCGTGTTCATCCCGAACGAGAAGCTCCCGGCACCGGCCGCCGGGCTGTCCCATCGAGTGGACACATTTTCGAATTCATTCCGCGGCAACTTCCGTATCTTCACGCTCTCTTGTCTCTCGACTCACACTCAATTTATAAGGAAAAGCTCATGCGAATCCCATTCATAACTCTAGCATTAGTATTAACGTCGGGCGCAGCGCTCGCGCAGATCAAGACGCCGCAGCCAAGCCCCGCCGCTACTGTAACGCAAACCATCGGCGTAACTAATATAACAATTAACTACAGCCGCCCCGGCGTGAAGGCGCGCGAAATTTTTGGCAAGCTCGTTCCGTTCGGTGAAATTTGGCGGGCGGGCGCAAACGCCTGTACTACAATTGAATTCGGCGACGATGTAACAATTGGCGACAAGAAGGTGCCCGCCGGTAGATATTCTTTCTTTGCGATTCCACAGCGCGACGAATGGACGCTCGTTCTTAATAAAAACGCGGCGCTCGTTGGCACCGCCGGATATAAAGAAACCGAGGACGCCGCGCGATGGAAAGTGAAACCGGAAGCTTCGGAAATGACAGAATGGCTGACCTACACAATAACTCCGGAAGGCAAAGATTCTGGAATTGTAACACTACAGTGGGAGAAGGTCCGCGTTCCATTCAAGTTTACAGTTGACCTCCGCGCATCCGTCAAGCGCGCCGTTGAAGCGTCGATGACAACAATCAAAGACACGGATGTAAGCGGTTACTACAATGCCGCGCGCGCGTTTTTTGAAAATGACATTGATCTTAATAAAGCCTTTGAATGGAACGAGATGGCCGTCAAGATCAGAAAGGGACCGGGCAATCTTAGCCTTCGCGGCCGAATCTTACTAAAACAAGGAAAGAAAGGCCAAGCGGCCGAATCTCTTAAAGAAGCAATTGCGCTTGCGACCGAACGCAAGTTAGACAAGCTCTTTATCGAAGAATTGAATGGTTATCTTGCGGAAGCGCAGAAGTAACAATTCAACGTTGCTGACACGCTAAGATTATCGCCCTGCGACTTGAATGTCGCGGGGCGATTTTTTTATAATAAACTCTAGGGCAACGGCAAAAACGAAGACCGAAATACAACCAATCACGGTGTACCACATGAATGAGATTGCCGTGTATTGTTTAAAAGCGAAGACAACGATTTCTGAAAGGAGAGCGGCGATGAAAACAGAAGTGCCGCCAATGTATTTGATATAAAAGGCCGAGAGGAAGACACCGAGAATCGTACCATAAAAAAAAGAACCGAGAATGTTCACCGCGACGATAAGCGGCCCGAACCCGCCCGCGAATTGTGCAAAGCATACCGCGAACACGCCCCAAAACGCAGTGAACCAGCGCGCCGATGAAAGATAATGTTTCTCCGTCGCCGACGTATTGATAAATCGGCGATAAATATCAACAACCGATGTGGTGCCGAGCGCGGAGAGTTGCGCGGCGCACGCGCCCATCGAGGCGCACAAAACGGCCGCCAGCACCAATCCAACAATTCCGGCCGGCAAATGTTCAATGACGAATCTTAAGAATACATAATCTGAATCGCCGCCGTCGGAAAGCGGGTCGACCGCGCGCACGAGTTCTTTAACTTTCATTTTTGCAGTATTCACGCGCGCTTCTGCAGCCTCGACCGCGAGGCGCCCTTCGGCATACGTGGGATATTCGTTTGATTGAATATAATTTTCAATGGCACCCTGGCGCTGCGCGAACGCCTGCTGGAATTCACGCTCCGCTTTTTTGTAGTCTTCCGCGCGCGAGCTGTTCAATACTTTTTCAACCGCCGCGGGATTAAAATGAACGGGCGGCATCACGAATTGATAGGCGGCAAAGACCATGATGCCCGTGAACAAAATTGCAAACTGCAGCGGAATTTTAGTAATTCCGTGTGCTAATAATCCAACGCGGCTTTCGCGAATCGAGCGGCCGGCCAGGTAGCGCGCGACCTGCGACTGGTCGGTGCCGAAATACGACATCTGTAAAAAGAGCCCGCCGATCAATCCCGACCAAACATTAAATTGATTATTCCAATCAAATCGAAAATCGAGCCAGTCTGTTTTGTGGCTCACGCTCGCGATATCGAGCGCTTCGCGCACTCCGACAAAACTCGGAAGCATTTGTAATATTACGAATACTGCCGCCGCCATGCCGCCCCAAATAATAACAGTTTGCAGTACCTGCGTTTTGGCGACGGCCCCCGAACCCCCTGCAACAGTATAGATAATTGAAAAACCGCCCATGAGCGCGATCGAGACGGACATCGGCCATTTTAACAAAACCGACACGATCAGAGCGGGTGCGTAGAGCGACATTCCCGTTGCGAGCGCGCGCGCGACTAAGAATAGCGCGGCGATCAACGCACGCGTCTTTGCATCAAATCGCGTTTCTAAATATTCGTAGGCCGTTAATACTTTTAACTTATGATAGATCGGAATCGCGGTTATCGATAATATAAGACATGCCAGCGGCAGGCCGAAATAGAACTGTATAAATCGCAGGCCGTCGTCATAGGCTTTCCCGGGCGTTGACAAAAACGTGATCGCGCTCGCCTGTGTCGCGCCGACGGATAGGAATACAACCCACCACGGCATTGAGCGGTTTGCTACTAAATAACTCTGAATATCACTTTTCTTTCTGCTCTGCCACAAACCATACAAAACGACGCCCGCGAGGCTCGCGGCGAGAACGATCCAATCGAGAGTGCGCATAAGAACGTATCCTAAAACTTCGGACCGAGCAGAACACTACAATTGATCACGCCAACGAGGCACAATTTTGAAGGCATGTTCAGAGCGACATTCCGAAGAATTGTAACGAAGTTGGCGTGACTAAGTGTAGCGTTCGGCGACGGGAGAGGTTTTGGGATACGTTCTAACGATTTGTAGTATCAGCGCCGCGCGCTGAAACAATATTAGCAAAGAGACGATACGCGCCGGGTACGCCCGCGGGCAACTGCCGGAAGAATGAAATTCCCGTGTAAACAAATACACCTTTTCCGTGGCGAGTATACAAAACGCTTCCCAACTTATTCGATTCTCCGGGGTCGTTCATTCCAAGCACGGTTTCATATTTCGAATCCCATTTGCTCGCAAAATACAGCCCGCGCTCCTGAATCCAGTTATTAAAATCATCTTTTGTTATTTTATTGGGTGTATTTAATATAACGTGCTCCGGCTTTTCGAACCGCACATCCGCTTCTTCGACCGTCACGCGCTCGCGGCCCAATGTAAATGAAAACGGCCCCATTCCCGACGTGTCGGCCTCCGATGCCGTGCAATACTGAACGACGTACGTGCCTCCGTTTTCTACATATTGGTTCAGGCGGCTTTGAACCTTTTTTAATGATTTTCGCGTGTTGTACGCGCGCACACCCGCGACGATTGTATCAAATACAGACAAGTCCGCGCTCTCGAGATCGGCGTCGGAAAGCAACGTCACAACAAATCCCATTTGTTGTAACGCGTCGGCGACTTCGTCTCCAGCTCCGGCGATATAACCAATCTGTTTCCCGGTTATTTTTACATTCGCGTGAACGAGCTTGGCTTCGAGATCCGGAAATAATGTCTGAGTCGGAATATGGGGATACGAAATTCGAACAACGCTCTTGAGCGGCGCCTCCGCCGCGCCGTCGTCTGCGATTCCAACCGTAAATATACCATTTTCCGCTCCGGCCAGAGGTGTAACCGTTACAAATACATTATGATCAGCATTGGAATCTTTAATTTCGAAGGCAAGCGTCTCCGGCGAGACAGCCCATCCCTTCGGCGCTTTGAATTGTAGCGACCCCTTCCACGCGCGTCCGGACGGCGTGAGTTTTATGGATAATTTTCGGCCCGCGTTATTGTTAAATAAATACACTTCATGATCGAACCGCCCCGTCACTTTCGGCGCGATTTCGAGCGGCCGCTCAAGCTCGCCTTGGACGGGATCAACCCATCTGTAAATAATCGGAACTATATATTCCAATTTCGTTTCGCCAGAGCGAATCGTAAATGTTGCAGTTACTGGATCCGGAGATTCCGGCGTTCCAATTTGTTGTGAGTTTGCAACTGGAAACACTCCCGCATCGGGCGCGCTTCTTAACCAATATTGCCCCGAGACCTCCGCATTCGCCGGTAATTTAACTGATACATCCCAGCGTTTCGCTTGATTTTCCTGTAACTTTACAATTTTTTCTTCGATGCTTGGGCCGTGCGTTATTCTGCCGGGTTCAATCGATAAATCCAGACCGGAACGTAAAAGCGCCGATGCGGTAATCTTTAGCGTTTCCCCCGGCGACACTTGATAACGATCGGCGGTCGCTTCGAGCCAAAGCCCCGCGCAACCGCGGATCAATTCTAATAATTCCCGTTTTTTTACATCAACCCACGGATTCTTAGCAAGCTTCTCCATCTCGCCGTAAGCCTTTATTAATGCCGGCACAATCGCTTTCGGCTCGCGAATATGAAATTGTTTTTCCGCCGAGGCTAATAATTCAGCGACGGCTTCGCTGCCGGGCACGCGCGCCCACGTTGTATCAATTCCATCAAATACATCTTTTTCCGCTTTTTCGCCTCCGAGAATATAATAATTATCCACGCGCGAACCGCGCCGCTCAGGCGCGCCGAATCCCTGGCTCTTATGCTGGCTGCGGCTGCGGCCCGCGATTTCTGTATACGACTGCCCGAGAATCGGATCGTACGCGCCGAGGTCGATCTTTAATATTTGCGTTGTGTCGGTCTCCTCGCCGTTTCGATCACTATTTTGCGGGCGAAACGTATTCCAACATAAACGTTTCGCCTGCCACGTTTCGACGAATTGTAGTTGTTCCGGAAATCGCTTTGGATCGGCGGCAGCCTTGAACGCTTCTTCTCCGAGAATCGCCGACGCCGTGTGGTGTCCGTGGCCGCCGTCGCCATTCTTAGGAAAGCGATTAACAATAACATCCGGCCGATAAGTACGAATCACCCAAACCATATCGCTTAATACTTTTTCACGGTCCCAGATTCTTAATGTTTCATCCGGGTTCTTAGAATAACCAAAATCGATCGCGCGCGTAAAAAATTGTTCGCCGCCGTCGATGCGCCGCGCCGCTAACAATTCCTGCGTTCTTAATAATCCGAGGTGCGGCCCCTGCTCCGTTCCTATCAAATTCTGGCCGCCGTCGCCGCGCGTAACGGATAGGTACGCCGCTCTGTAACATCGCCCCTTTGAGAAATAGGTAATCGCAGCGGTATTTTCATCATCGGGATGCGCGGCAATATACAAAACAGAACCGAGTGTATTGATCTTTTTTAGTGCAATCGCGAGATCGGCGGCGCTCGCGGATTGTTGATGATCGGTGCGTCGGGAAGCGGCCTGCGCCGCCGAGATTATTAAACTTACAATAATGAATATGCCGGCCAACGCGAGCGCGCGGCGAAGGAGTGTGCGCATGCCGCGAGGATACGGGCTGCGGCGGACGCGGGCGCGCGCAATTTATGGAGCGAATGATCGAATACACACCTTCGAACTGCCGCGAGCGGGACGACTCATGGTCCGGCGCGCTTTCCACTGCTACGATCGTCGATTATGCGATTCATTCTATTTGTAGCGGCTGCGGCGCTTTTTGTTAGTTGCGCATCGAGAAAACCGTTTGCTGGCGACGCGCAAGCGCACGCGAACAAGCTCGCGCAGCAATTGATCATTGTCGACGGCCACATCGACGTTCCGTATCGTTTAAATGCAAAGATGGAGGATATATCCATTCGAACGCCCGGCGGCGATTTTGATTATGTTCGCGCGAAACAGGGCGGCCTCGACGCTCCTTTCTTTTCTATATTTACTCCCGCGGATCTCGAAGAAAAGGGCGGGTCGAAGGCTCTCGCGGATAAGTTAATAGATGACGTTGAAAAAATTATTGCACAATCACCCGATAAATTTGCGCTCGCGAAAACCGTCGCCGATGTTTATAAAATTTCGGCGGCGAAAAAAATTGCTATATTGTACGGAATGGAAAACGGGAGCCCGATCGAAGGAAAACTAACAAATCTCGATCACTTCTTCGAACGCGGCGTTCGTTATATTACGCTTTGCCACGGCAAAGATAATCATATTTGCGATTCGTCGTACGACACGCGCCATTCGGCGCAGGGACTCACAAAATTCGGCGAAGAGGTCGTGCGCCGAATGAACGAGCTCGGAATTGTTATCGACGTTTCTCACATTTCCGACGACGCGTTTTATGATGTTATCAATCTTTCGAAAGCGCCGGTCTTTGCATCGCACAGCTCGTGCCGCGAATTCACGCCGGGTTTCGAACGCAATATGAGCAACGAAATGATAAGAATTCTCGCGAAACACGGCGGCGTGATTATGATTAATTTCGGCTCGGCGTTCATTCGCGACGACATTCGCACGCGCAGCGGTCCGATCTATCAAAAAATCGCAGACTACTTAAAAGAAAATAACATTCCGCAGTTCGATCCGCGCGCGCAGGAAATTGAAAATAAAATATTCGCCGAGGCGAATCTCGGATACGCTACAGTTCAGGACGTTGCCGAACATATCGAACACGTTATTAAGATTGCGGGCGTCGACTACGTCGGGCTCGGCTCCGATTTCGACGGCGTCGGCGATTCGCTTCCAACCGGCCTCAAGGACGTTTCGATGTATCCAAACCTGATCGCGGAATTGTTAAAACGCGGATATAACGATTCCGAAATTAAGAAAATCTGCGGCGGCAACGCGCTGCGCGTGATGGAAGGCGTCGAAGCGACCGCGCGGAAACTTTCGAAAAAGTAATATTACTTTTCAGCCATGCGGGCCGGCCTCATCATTGTATTTGTAGTGCTCACCGCGTTTTGTTGTTTATTATATTTTCGCCTGGGGCTTACGCACGAAGCCGCAACGAGCGCGCCGGCGCCGAAAACGTTTGCGCCTCTGTCCGATCCACCGACTGCGACCGCAGTATTAACACGCTGCGCGGATACTTATAGATCTCTTAATGCCTATTCCGATACTTTTGACTTATTAGTCTCCGTTGAGTCGCAGCCGCCGTTTGAAAATAAATTTTTGGGATCAACGGAGTTTGCTAAATCTAACGGTTTGCAATTTATATTAGATAAAGAGTCCGGCGAAAACTACTACAAGCTCCGTACTGGGGCCAACGGGCAAAATCATGGGGGGAAATGGAATCCCGTGGCAGCCATCATTTTAATTATTCCACAGCTACTTGAGAAGGACTATAATGATGCGTCCGAGCTCGGCCTTTCCGATTTGGAATTGTTAGAAGGTTTTGAACAGGCTGCAAGCCGGAATTATACCATCCGAGCGAACGCTACTTATGGCGGTGTCGTAACTCTCATTATATCAAAAGACAGTTTCTTACTGTTACGCGCCGAACGATTATTGCTTGAAGCGGGAGCCGGACTGAAGACCCTCGAAGTCGCGGAATTCCATCCGCGGAATTATTAACTTTACTTCAGCGCGGGGAAACCGTCCGGCATCCACGCGTCCAAGCCGCTGATTTTTTTCTTAGCTTCCTCGCTCACGGGAACTCCCCACGCGTCGAAGAAGGGTCCGAGGTTTTTGTTAACAGTTTTCGACAATCGTAACATCCACTGATCGCGCTTCTCGTCGTCGTTCTTCGGGCGTTCGTGTCTTTTTAACGTTCGATACTCCGCAAAGATCTTTTTGTATACATCCCAGCCAAACGCGTCTTTGATTTGTAAATACATATCGAGAGCAAGAAACGGCTCCGACTTCCACGTTTCGAATTTGCGGCCGCCGTCGATATATTTCTTAATTCGCTCGGAGCGCTTCGCAGGCGAACGGTCGCCATCGTTAACATTCGCGCCGGCGATGGTTTCAATCGCGTAAACGGTATATATATTATTTGTTACTTCGCCGGTTCCCGCGAAGGTCCAATCCCCTTCCTGATGATTATGACCAAGCTCATGATAGGGTCCCCACGCGTCGCTCGATTTTAATCTTTCAAGATTTGTTAAAAGCGGACCTGCGTCGAGGTGCGTCATGATCGGATAACCCGAATGCATATAACCCGCGCTAATTTGAACATCGGTGACGAACCGTTCCGCGCGCGCTCGCTTTTTCGGCACACCATACAATTCGGCGGCGCCGTCGGCGATGGTATCCCAAAATTTCATGAGCGCCTCAGGATCGTCGAGCGCGCGAATGTCAGACGACGGAATTGTTAAGATAATATTGGATGTTTCGAGTTCCGCCCAGGGCGCGGGCCGGTTTCGAATGTTTGCTTTCCATTCAGCGATTGTCGTCTCGCCAAGTTTAAAATACGGCGCTTCGACCGCGCCGCTGATTTGTAATTTTACAGATCCAAGCCCCGCCTTCGCGCGTGAATCGATATAAATTAAACCGCCGAACGGGCTCGCAAACTCATTCTTACCTTCATTAAGATTGAACGATCGTACAATTTCGGGGACGCGCTTCCATTCGGCGTGGGCACTGATGTCATCGGTGTGGCAGCCGATTTGAATCTTAAGGTCTTTGACATTGCCTGCGCCCTGCGGCATCGTCGGTTCAATGGTAATAATGGCGCCCGGTTTTGCGTAGAGGCCAGTGGAATGCCAGGTCCGAATATTAGTATCAATAGAAATCGTTTTTGATACAATAGGCGCTTCGCCAGGCACGCTCCCCGGAAACGCGCTCGCTGACGCGTGCGCGCGCACGTCGCGCGGCGGCAGGTTTTCCGCTTCGCGCATTTCGAATATTAACAAAACGCGGTCGAGCGCGTTTTTTGTTGTGAGCGGTTTCGCGGGCGAAGGCGCGGCGGCCGAGCCGCGCGATTTTAATAATTCAGCGATGCGCGGGCGAAGAATCGTATCCTTACTCAAAAGCGTGCGCGCCGCGAGCGCGAGCGTGAAGGAAGCCTGCGTCGTCTGATTCTTAGCAAGCGGCTTGCTGTCATTCCGTTCCGCCGCGAGGAGCGCGTCGAGCGCACGGCTCGCTTGTAATAATTCCGACAGCGGCTCTTTTGTAGAAATGAGTTTACCGGCGTTCGGCGACACTGTTTCGTCGGAATATAATATTCCTGCCTTTGCCAATAATTTGTTCGCCGCGTAATTCTCAAGCGTTTTTCCGGGATGCAATTGTAGCCATCCCCAGCCGAGCCCTGTGACTAACAATCCGCCGCCGTTCTCAACGTATTGTTGTATCACTTGAACGTCGGCGTCGCTCGCATTAAACGGATCAACGATAAAAGCGTCTAGCGCTGCTAACGATTCCGCGAGCGGCTCCCCGGCGATGTTTTTGATATTATAACCAAACGCTTTCATATCATTACAAATTTTCTTATTCTCAAGAATTCCTATCTTTAATTTTTCCGGCGCTGACGAACGGTTGCGCGCGGCGAAACGAATCGCATTTGATAGAAGCGTTCCCGTGTCAGCGACACCCGCCGATTCGAAATAACCGCCATGTCCAAATGCTACAATTCTCCCTTTTCCGCAATTCGCTGCTGCGACGACGGGCGCCATCGCGCCCGCGCCTGCGTTTCCGGCCGCAACTACAAATGCATCGCCGAATACACAAAAAGCGCCGGGTACGCCGGGCGACGCGATCTCGCGGACGCCAGTTAATAACTCCGCGCGCAAATGTTCGGAATCGTTGCGTTCAGAGTTTTGAATTGCCGGACACGCGATTGC
>JBJXHE010000034.1:0-34245 GCA_046160785.1 Planctomycetota bacterium | reverse complement strand
ACTCCGCGGATGTAAAGATTTTTTCATGCGCGGGCGCGAATTCAATACCACCCTTTGGATCAGCGTCGACGGGCGGGCTGATCCACCAATGATTAATAAACTTTTGAACGGGTACGAGTTCGATGGAATCGAGAGCGACCGTCGCCGTTTCTTGATCCTTAGCGTTTGCAGTTAATTCTAAGCGAATTGTATGATTCCCGGCCTGCAACCCCTGTCTTGGCCCGTCAACGGCCGCAAGCGCGCCTTCCGCCTTCGCCAGACCCCTGCGGCCGTATTCCACTCTCGACAGTTGGGAATCTATAGATATGTATACCGGACTGTCAAAACGTTTATTAGCAAATTGAAATATGAGTTTATACTCATCGCCTTCTTTAACGTTAAACGTCGCTTCAAATGAATCCGCGCGCGTGCCGCTGAATTCAACGCACTGCTCCGAAAAAATCGCGGCGTCCGCATTTTTAATAAAATAACTGATCGGGAATTGTTGAAATAACGCATACTTCGACGCGCGATACTTCGGATCGATTTCCTTCCAGTCGACGCGCCGAATCTTACCTTTCTCGGATTTCCAATCGAGCAACGCGGCGGAAATACCGTTCGGCGAGCGCTTTACCCACAGGCGTGGAATTGTAAACTCCTCAGGTTTCGGCTTCTTAACATTCTGCGGCGGACCATACCAATACGCAACGCTCGAATAATAAGCATCTTTCACTTGGTTCACGGAGCCGTGTTCGATCTTTCCAACAAATCCGTTTTCAAACGGAATCACGTCGGGCACAAAATAACGAAACGGCGTCGTGCGATTCGTCGTCCACTCTTCTTTAACACCAAGCCCGTGGAGCGGCAATGCTAACGTTCCGGTGTCCCAGTACCAGCCGCCGTTATAGAAATCTTCCGTTCCCGTTCCGACGATCGACGGTTTCGCTTCGCCGTTTATATATATTATTTCGTTTCCTTCCAAATACCACAAATCGCCGGCGCCCTGAAGCGATTGTTGAATTCCAACAAATTTTCCGGAGCCTGAAATGTTAGCGAATTCGTACAGTTCGTCGCCGACCTGATCCACCGAGCGAAACTCCGCGTGCAACGCCCATTGTTGCATTGGAATATCATCAACGGGACGGTAGTTAATTGTACCTTTAACGCCAGCGGCCGCTGGCGAATGATTGATAATTTTAATATTCGCACTCTCCAAAAACGGCATCGGCAAATAGAAGTATCCGCCTTCGGCGCTCCATCCCGAAAGCATACTTTCATAATTCTTTTCCCCGAAACCAACTCCAAAGAAATCAGCGAGCGGCGCGGAGATTGTTACTTTTCCGTCGAATGCGGCTTCGATCTCGAGCGCGCGCAGAATTTCGGGAGTCGCGGGCATCGTCTTGATTTGTAAACTAAGAATCGACGCGCACGCGGCGGATTCAAAGATTACTTTTCCTTCGCCGGCTTCCAAATGCCGCTCGAAACTAAGACTTTTATCTTTCACTCTGCGCGCGGTCGGGCGATTACCGGGCTTCTTCCACAATTCTAACACTTTCGCGAGCGCTGCTTTTTCCTCCGGCGGCAGTTCGCGTTCGAACGACCGCATCGCGGTGAGCTTTGGATAGGTTTGATACTGAATTTGATAATATAACGATCCAGGCTCCTTAAGATCCTCCACCTCGACGCGGCAGTTTCTTTGATAGGCGATCGGAAAGTATGAAATCCATCCGCCGCCCGCGTGAATCGCAATCGGCTCGACGAACGGCGCGTATTTATTTGTAAAGATGTCTTGAAACGGGCAGTCGATGCGCGGCGCCGCCTCGCCGTCGATATAGATTCTTAATGTTCCTTGGGCGTTCGCCGACCAGATTCTAACAATAACTCCTGGACCATCCATCTCCGCAAGAACGTGCCGCTTGCCGTCGGTTCGTAAATAATTTCCGTGGTCGCGCCCTTTGCCGCTGCGATCGGTCGACGCGAATTGTTTACATTCGACTCCCGGCTCCGGCATTGTTAATGATTCAATATTAATTAAACGCTCGACGCTCTCGGGCTTCGGCCAGTAACGAACGTTGCCGCCTGGCAGGTCGGTCCAGTTGCCCCGATTTTGTAACAATAATGAAAGCGCGAATGACAAGACGGTGCTGGAGAAAGTCATAGTGTTTTCACGTGGGACGTCCCGGGATCTTATAGAAAAGAGCTCGGACCTGTACAAGAACCTGGGACCGCGATGAGGCCCACGTAGCTTTATTGGGGCCGCGTTTCAGAACGCGGCCTTTTTTGTTATAATAACTATATCAAATCTACTCCGGCAGAATCTTAATCTTCAACCCTCTCGACGTGCTCGCGTTATAGGGCGGCGCGAGCGTACATGTCGACCAGACCCAGAGTGCGTCGGCGTAGAAGTATTTGCCGACGAGCTCCGGAATGTTCGGGATCGGAGCGGGTGCGAATCCGTTTCCAAGGCCGTCGCTAACAAAATCGAACGATAACAATTCGGTCGCAAAGATAAGATCGGTGTGGAGTATCACTCCAATTCCAAAGATATCCGTTCCAGGCAAATCGGGGGAATCGGTAACAATTCCTAAACCAAACGAGAATTGTGGCGCCAGATCGCAAGTTAAATAAAATCCAGGATTATTTAACTTCGGCGGACCGGAAGTTCCCATTGTTTGCATTCCGTTGCAGCCAAACGTGCCCGTGCCGAACGGAAGCGGATCGTCATCGTTATATTCATCCGCGCCAATATCCACGAGCGGCGCCGTGCCGAGCCCCGTATCCGCTACAAGAGTATCATTAAAGAATCGAGGCTGCTGCGCGGGATCAAGCGGCGTCGATTCAATAATATTAAGATCATTATCAAGATCGGCGAGGTCGGCAGTGACGAGCGAATTGTTACCTGCGTCGACGCACGGCGAGAACGCGGTGAGCCGCAGATCATCGTCGGCGGTTCCCGCGATGAGGTCCGCGCCGCGCGCACTCACTAACTTTGGATCAATGCTAAGATTCCCCGAGCCTCCGAGCGAGCCCGTGAGACCCTGCACTATACAATAATTCATCGCGGCGGAGCCTCCGGCAATGACTATTTGCGAAGCCTGCGTCTGGCCGGCCACATCATTATTATTCCACAGGATGGAATTCGAAAGCGTGACCGCGGCCGCGGCGCGGATTCCGCCGCCCGACGCGCTCGCGGTATTGTTAGCCATCGTCGCGTTACTAACAGTAGCGTTCGCGGAAATATGCATTCCAGCGCCGTTCGCCGCCGTGTTTCCGCTCAGCGTGACGTTAATACAATTCGCGCCCGCCGTCGTCGTTGTTAAAACGCCGCCGCCGAGCGACGACGCCTGATTCGCGAGGAAGCTACAATTCGCAATTACGGCTCCGCCGGACACTGCCGCGCCGCCGCCGGAGACGGCAACGTTTTGCGAGAATGTTGAATTCTTAATTATCGCTCCGCCTGAAACGGCGCGCACGCCGCCACCGAGGCCCGACGCGACATTACTAACAAAGCGACAGCCGTCGAATACTGTAGTTCCGCCGTCGGCGTGCGCGCCCGCGCCGTCGATCGCGGAATTGTTAGTGATCGTGCAATTAATAATTCGCGGGCCTCCGCTTACAACAAAAACGCCCGCGCCGTTGCCCGATTCATTCGTTCCGCTCGAAATGATCATTCCATCTAATACCGCAGTCGCGCCTGTCCCGGAGCCTGTGACCACGTGGAAACTGTTATCGATGGCATTCGCTGCTACGCCGATGTCGCCGCTCAAAATTGTAATATTACTTTCCGGCAATCGTTCGCTCAGCATCGTTTCCGTGCCGCTGAATCCGCCGAAGACCGCTTTATTGTTTACAAGTTGGAATGTTAACGATCGATTGCCGGTGCCCAGGTCGGGGCGGTACGTCCCCGCTGCAACCCAGATTTGTATATTGGTGCAGGGCGACTGCAACGCGCTCTGAAGATCGTTATACGCGTCTGCCCACGACAAACCGGTGTTCGCGCCGGCCGCCGCGGAATTTACATATAAAACGTTAGTAATAGTTAATATCGCGGCGCCGCTCGGCGTGCTGCCGCACGGATTAGTTAATACAACGTCGTACGATCCGGCGTCGCTCGGAGTGACTGCGGTTAATATTAATGAACTCGCCGTCTCGCCGCTGATATCCACTCCGCCTTTCCGCCATTGGTAGCTCGTCGCGCCGGTGCCAACGACCGTGAATGTAACTGATCCTCCTTCGCATTGCAGGGTCGATTGCGGATGTGTTGTGACCACCGGAACGCCATTGCTAACGTTCAACGATGCCGCGCCAGAAGTCACGGGCCCGCAAACATTGGTTATAACGCAATCATAACTTCCAGCGTCCGCGAGCGCCGCCGAACCGATCGCGTAAGTCGTCGCGTTCGCGCCCGAAATATTAATTGTATCTTTTCGCCATTGATAGGTTGAGGCGCCGGTCGCCGCAACACTAAACAAAACGCCGTCACCAGCGCATACTGAACTCGCAACTGGATGCAATGTTATATTCGGCACGCCATCGGAAACTGTTAGATTCGCCGCGCCGCTCGTCGAGTTGCCGCACGCATTGGTAATGACGCAGTCGTAGGCGCCCGCGTCGCCAGTCACAACGCTAACAATCGAGAACGACGCTGCCGTCGCCCCGCCAATATTAATAGCATCCTTGCGCCACTGGAACGACTGCGCGCCCGTCGCCGCAACGTTAAAGGTAACGCCACTGCCCGCGCAAATGGACTGCGACGAAGGATGTAATGTTATATTTGGAACGCCGTTCGAAACTGTTAAGTTCGCCGCGCCGCTCGTCGAGTTGCCGCACGCATTGGTAATGACGCAGTCGTAGGCGCCCGCGTCGCCCGTTACAACGCTAACAATCGAGAACGACGCCGCGGTCGCGCCGCCAATATTAATAGCATTCTTGCGCCACTGGAACGTCTGTGCGCCCGTCGCCGCGACGTTAAAGGTAACTCCGCTGCCCGCGCAAATGGACTGCGACGAAGGGTGCAATGTTATTGTTGGTACGCCGTTCGAAACTGTTAGGTTCGCCGCTGCGCTCGTCGAATTGCCGCACGCATTGGTAATAACGCAGTCGTAGGCGCCCGCGTCGCCCGTCACAACGCTAACAATCGAATAACTCGCTGCGGTCGCGCCACCAATATTGATAGCATTCTTGCGCCACTGGAACGTCTGCGCGCCCGTCGCCGCAACGTTAAAGGTAACTCCGCTGCCCGCGCAAATGGACTGCGACGAAGGATGTAATGTTATACTCGGCACGCCGTTCGAAACTGTTAGGTTCGCCGCTGCGCTCGTCGAATTGCCGCACGCATTGGTAATAACGCAGTCGTAGGCGCCAGCGTCACCCGTCACAACGCTAACAATCGAGTACGACGCCGCGGTTGCCCCGCCAATATTAATAGCATTCTTGCGCCACTGGAATGTCTGCGCGCCCGTCGCCGCAACGTTAAAGGTAACTCCGCTGCCCGCGCAAATGGACTGCGACGAAGGATGTAATGTTATACTCGGTACGCCGTTACTCATTGTGAGCGTCGCGCCCGCGCTCCCCGTCGGACCGCACGCATTACTAACGATACAATCATACACTCCGGCGTCGCCCGTAACCGTCGATCCGATATTAAACGAACTCGCCGTCGCGCCGCCGATATTAATAGCATTCTTGCGCCACTGAAAAGTCTGCGCGCCGGTCGCCGCAACTGTAAATGTGACGCCGCTGCCTGCGCAGATCGATTGCGATAGTGGTTGTAATGTTATGCTCGGTACGCCATTCGAAACTGTTAACGTTGCCGATGCGGTTGTGGCGCTGCCGCAAACATTGGTTATAACGCAGTCGTACGCACCTGCGTCGCCCGTTACAACACTAACGATCGAGTACGACGCCGCCGTTGCTCCGCCAATATTAATTGTATTCTTGCGCCACTGGAACGACAGCGCGCCCGTCGCGGCAGCGTTAAATGTAACTCCGCTGCCTGCACAGATCGATTGTGACGAAGGGTTCAGTGTAATAACGGGGACGCCGGTGGAAACGCCGAGCGTAGCCGCCAAACTCGTCGTCGATCCGCACGGATTTGTAACAACGCAATCGTAGTTTCCCGCGTCGCCCGCCTGGACGTTCACGTCGGTGTACGAACTATTTGTAGCTCCTCCGATATTAACTGTATTTTTTCTCCATTGAAAACTAACCGCGTTGTTCGCCGTGACATTAAATGTAACAGGTCCGCCCGCGCAGATATTTTGCGAAGCAGGTTGAAGCGTAATGGCCGGCGCCGATGGAAAAACGGAAACCGCGGCGGAATTACTTGTAACAGATCCGCAGAGATTTCCGCAGACGACGTCGTACGTTGCCGCGTCGCCCACGACGATCGGGTTGAATGTTAATGAACTCGAAGTTGCGCCGCCGATATTAACTGTATTCTTTCTCCACTGATAACTTGTAACATTTGCGGCCGTTACAGTTAACGTTAGCATGTTGCCGGCGCACGTCGACTGGGCTGCCGGGTGAACCGAAATGCTCACGGGCGATACGAGTGTTAAGACTGCAGCGTTGCTCGTCGACGATCCATTGCTATTTGTTACAACAACGTCGTAGTTTCCCGCGTCGCCAGGAACGGTCGTGCTGATGGTTAATGATGTCGTTGTCGCTCCGGAGATGGCCCCTCCGTTTACAAGATTAACAGCGTTTCTTCTCCATTGATAACTAGTGGCATTTGTAGCAACGACGGAAAACACAACGCCGCCGCCAAGGCAAATACTCTGGCTCGACGGATGCGTCGTGATGACCGGCGGTACCACGAGATTTCTGTGAATAGATACATTATCTGTATTATTACACGATGCCGCGAAATCGACGCGCGCGTCGCCGTTCCAATCGCCTGTAACAATTCCGCTGCCGCGTCCAGCATTCACATACCGAAGCGGCGCCGCGAGCGCGCCTGTATTGTCACCGAGATACAAATACGTCGTCGCCGCGTCGCGATTCGCGACGAGCACGTCGATCTTTCCGTCGCCGTCGAGGTCGCCGGTTTTGATAGAAACGGGAGCGGTGCCCGCGGCGTAGATCGTGGGTGCAGCGAAGCCGCCCGCGCCGTTTCCAATATAAACATAAATATCGGACGATGTTTCATTTCCAACAATAAGGTCGAGCGACGCGTCATTATTAAGATCGGCGAGCGCCACGGCGGCGGGAGCGGTGCCCGCAGCCTGCGAACTGGTCGAACTAAATCCTCCCGCGCCGTTTCCTAATAATACAGAAGCGTTGTCCGAACCGCCGTTCGCAGTGCATATATCCGTTGCGCCGTTGGCGTTCAGGTCGCCCCGCGCAAGTCCGCGCGGCGTCGTGCCAACTGCAGTATTCGCAGCAGCGCCGAACCCGCCCGTTCCATTTCCTAATAATACGGAAACGTTATTGGAGCCCGAGTTCGCGGTGACGGCGTCGTTGGCGCCGTTATTATTCATATCTACTAATACGATCGCCGCGGGCGCGGTGCCGGCCGCGTGGCTCGTCGCGGCGCCGAAGGTTCCCGCTCCAGTTCCTAACAAAACGGAAATATTGTTAGATCCCTGATTGGATACAACCAAATCGATGTTGGAGTCGCCGTTTACCGTTCCAGCCGCGACGCCGGACGGTTGTGTTCCAACGTTAAAATT
This sequence comes from Planctomycetota bacterium, assembly GCA_046160785.1. Lineage (GTDB taxonomy): Bacteria > Planctomycetota > UBA1135 > UBA1135 > JACQFD01 > JACQFD01. The sequence continues at coordinate 26,593 of JBJXHE010000034.1, read as the reverse complement.
CGTCGCGGCGCCAAACGCCGAGGAACCGGTTCCGATAAGAATACTAATATTATTTGAAGCGGAGTTTGCGACGGCCAAATCCGCCTTCACATCATTATTGAAATCGGCGGACGCAATCGCGGAGGGTGCGTCGCCGGCGGCCGAGCGCGTTGGAGCATCGAACGAGCCCGATCCATCCGCTAATAATACAGAAATCCCCTGCGGCCCGCCGACGCCCACGACGACGTCGCGCGCGCCGTCAACGTTAACATCCGATGTAATAAATCCGTTCGGGCCCGTTCCTATAATTTTCGGCTGGTTCGCTGCAAACCCGCCGGCGCCGTTTCCCGCAAGAATGTTCAATTCATTTGGAATTAAGAAACACGCCGCGACGTCGCGGTTTCCGTCGCTTGTTAAATCTACAATTTCAATCCCTGATGCAAAGATTCCGCCAGTGGCGAAAGCGGAGGGCGCGCCGAACCCGCCGGTGCCGTTTCCTAATATAACAGAAATGTTTGAAGCTGATAATAAACTCTGGAAAGCGAGATCCTGCTTGCTGTCATTATTAACGTCTCCCGCCGATATCGTTTCGCCGAAGGATATCGATGAAAACAATGTTGCAGCGCCGAACGATCCCGTGCCGGTTCCTATCAATACCGCGACCGTCCCGGAGAATCCGCCCGCAGCGATATCAAGATTCGCGTCGCCGTTGAGGTGGGCGATGACTAACGATTTCGGCTGCGATCCGGCCGCAAAATTCGTCGCGGCGCCGAACGCTCCTGCGCCCGTTCCGAGAAAAATAGATATATCATTTGAGTTAACGTTGGCGACCGCGAGGTCGAGGGCTCCATTATTATTTACATCCGCGCTTGCGATGGCGTTGGCCGAAGCGCCCGCCGTTAAAATTGTCGGCAATGAGAACGCGCCGAGGCCGTCGCCAAAAACAACATGAACATCCGTCGAGAATCCGCCCGTTGTGGCGGCGAGGTCGAGAAAGCCGTCGGCGTTAAAATCGCCCGTGGTGAGCGAGTTGGCCGCGATTCCAAAATAAGTAGTAATCCCAGTTGTAAATTTACCAAATCCGTCGCCGAACAGCGACACGAGATTCAGATCCGTATTAGATGTAACAATATCCGGGATCGTGTCGCCGTTGAAATCCCCGGTAGTGATAGCGTTTGGCGCGTCCAATGAATCGTAAACAGACCCCGGATAAATCGGCGCATTTTGACCGAACACCGAATTTGAAATAATAACAATTGAAAAACAAATAACTAATAATAGCCGGTGGAATTTTAGCATCGGAGTTGTCAATTCAAGCCGCGCCGCATTAAGAATCCGTACTGGAACGGATGTCTCACGCGATCCGCGGGGGGTTGCGGGGTGCGGGAGTACGAGGTTTAGAAACGTCGGAATCTGCGAGACGACAAGACTACCCCACGAAGTTCCATTTGGGCCAAACCCGAACCCAGAAAATCTGGCTTCTTAACGGCCCGCAACTGCGGCGGGCTTGTAATAGCTAAGCAAACGCGCCAGGTCGTCGCGCATCTTGTCGCGCGAGACGATGGCGTCGATCTGGCCCTTTTCTAATAAAAACTCGGCGCGCTGAAATCCTTTTGGCAATTCTTGTTTTAGCGTTGTAGCAATAACGCGCGGACCCGCGAATCCTATCAATGCGCCCGGCTCGGCAAGAATAATATCACAAACGGATGCAAACGATGCGGTGACGCCGCCGGTCGTCGGATTTGTCATAATAGATATAGAGAATCCGCCCGCGCGCCGTAATTTTGATAATGCGCCGCACGTTTTCGCCATTTGCATTAATGATACGGCGCCCTCATGCATGCGCGCACCGCCGGAGGATGTAAATAATATAACAGGGCGCTTCATTTCGAGCGCGAGCTCGCAGCAGCGCGCGACTTTCTCGCCGACGACTTCGCCCATCGATCCGCCCATAAATGTAAAATCTAATACTCCCATCACGACGGGAGTTCCTTTGATGCTTCCAATTCCGGCGATGACGGCTTCTGTTAACTTCGACTTTTCCTGCGCTTTTGTAAGTTTCTCCGAGTATTTAATATTATCGAAGAATTTTAACTTATCCTGCGGGGCGAGGTCCGCGAACCGCTCTTCAAACGTTCCGGGGTCAATTGTTATTTCGAACCGGTCGCGCGCCGGAAGTGTAAAATGAAAATTACAACCGGGGCAAACGCGGTGGCGCGCTTCGAGTTCTTTGCGAAAGATCATCTGGCCGCACGACTCACATTTGAGCCATAGGCCGCCGGGCATGTCGCGCTTTTTACCGAGCCGTGTCCATTCCATGGGATCCTCGAATTAAATATATTTATTATTAATTAGAATTAATTAGATAGTACAAATGTCTCGAGCGACTTCCTTGCGGCTGAACGCATCTGATCGATTCTCGCCCGCATGTCGGGCGCCGCGAGTAGATAGGTTCCCGCAATAAATACATTTGCACCCGCTTCCGCGCAGAGCAACGCGGTTTCATGGTTAATGCCGCCGTCAACCTGCACGTCGCCCGTGAAACCCGCCGCGCGAATCTCGCGAATCTTAGGGAGGCACGATTTCATAAATTTCTGGCCGCCGAACCCGGGGAAGACCGTCATCACGAGAACGTTGTCGACGAAAGGTAATATATCTATTATCGCCGAAGCCGGCGTGTCGGGATTGATTGAAACGCCGACCGCCGTTTTTAAGTTACGAATTGCGGCGGCCGTAATTTTAGCATTTGTCGCGACTTCAATATGAAACGTGATCGCGTTGACGCCCGCGTCGGCGAACCATCGCGCGGCGGCCATCGGATCTGTAACCATCAAATGGCAGTCAATCGTCGTTTTTCCGTGCTTGCGGACGACGCGCGCGATGTCGGGTCCAAATGTAAGATTCGGGACGAAGTGGCCGTCCATCACATCCAAATGCAAACCATCGCAACCTGCCGATTCGCAACGTTCCACTTCCGCACCAAGTTTACTAAAATCGCCGGCGAGCAGCGACGGGTAAATTCGGATTGGAAGCTTTGACGGGTTCATTAACTTATCAATAAATACTCAAACTCAATTCTTAGCGAGACACGCGACGCCCGGCAAAACCTGCCCTTCTAACAATTCGAGCGACGCGCCGCCGCCCGTGGAAAGATGCGAAACGCGATCGGCGAATCCTAACTTTTGAATCGCCGCGACGGAGTCGCCGCCTCCAATATAACTAAAAGCGCCCGACTCCGCGACAGCCCGCGCGACCGCGCGCGTTCCTTCCGCGAATCGATCAAATTCAAAAACGCCCATCGGGCCGTTCCACACGATGCGCTTCGCGTTTTTAATAATATCGGAATATTGTTGTATCGTTTTCGGTCCGATGTCGAGGCCCATCCAGCCTTCCGGAATATTCTCTTCAACAATCTTTGACGGCGCGTCGGCGGCGAATTTTTGTGTAACAACGTGATCGGAAGGCAACAATATTTCAGTGCCTTCAAATCGCGCGCGCGAGATCGCCTCCATCGCAACGTGAATGTCCGCCGGGTCGCACTTCGACGCGCCGATTTCAATTCCCTGGGCGCGCAAGAACGCGTACGACATCGCACCGCCGATTAGTAAATATTGCACTTTTCCGACAAGGTTCTGAACGACGCCGATTTTATCGCTAACTTTCGCGCCGCCGAGAATCGCGACAAACGGCTCGGTGCCATCGTCGATTAATTTATTAAATGCGTCGAGCTCCGATTGTAACAAATACCCCGCGGCGCTCGGCAGAAACTCCGCGACGCCCGAAACGGAACAGTGCGCGCGGTGCGACGACCCGAACGCATCGTTAATATACAATTCTCCGAGCGAAGCCAATTGTTTCGAAAACGCCTTGTCGCCTTTTTCCTCTTCGGAATGAAAGCGAACGTTTTCTAACAATAAAACCTGGCCCGGCTGGAGCGCGCGCGCCGCGGATTCCGCCACGGCGCCCGTGCAATCTCCGGCGAAGACTACAGTTTTGCCGGGGAGCAATTGTTGTAACCTCGCGTGAACCGGCTTGAGCGATTGTTTAGGATCGACTCCCTTCGGCCGCCCGAGGTGGCTCATTAAGATAACAGCCGCGCCGCTGTCGAGCAGTTTTTGTATCGTCGGCATCGAACCGCGAATGCGAGTGTCGTCGGAAATCGAACCGTCGCTCTCGAACGGAACGTTGAAATCGACACGGACGAGCACGCGCTTGCCCTTGACGTCGAGATCATGAATTGTGCGGAAGTCGACCATTTCAATATTTGTCAGTATTTACTATGTTAATAATGTCAGCAGTTTCGCTTTGTTATAAGTGGTTTCATAAGTGCTTCGCAAACCGGGCGATGGTAATTTTTTGTTGTATCAAGGAAGCGCGCCCGAGGCATATCCAGGAGATACGTCGAGGACGCGATGACGATGAGACAATAAAAAAGGACCGAGCGCCGATCGAATGACTTTTGAAACCACTTCTAGCTAATCTTCGACCAGCGCACGATCAGGTCGAGACAACGGTTGCTATAGCCCCATTCGTTGTCGTACCAGCCGACGACTTTGACTAAATCGCCGCCCGACACCATTGTTAACTTGGAGTCGAGAATGCACGAATGCGGATTTGTAACAATATCTGAAGATACAATTTCGTCTTCCGTGTATTCTAATATTCCTTTGAGCGGGCCTTCGGCGGCTTTCTTGAATGCGGCGTTCACTTCTTCGACGGTCGTCGCGCGCTTAACAAATGCAGTTGTATCTGTAACAGATCCGTCGGGAACGGGGACGCGCATGGCGTAGCCGTCGAGTTTACCTTTCAATTCCGGGATCACTTCGCCGACAGCCTTCGCGGCGCCGGTCGTCGTCGGAATAATATTCTGCGCCGCGGCGCGCGCACGCCGCAAATCTTTATGTTCCAAATCTAAGATTCGCTGATCGTTAGTATACGCGTGAATCGTTGTCATCAGCGCCCGATCGAGCCCGAATGTATCATTTAATACTTTGACCATCGGCGCGAAACAGTTCGTCGTGCACGACGCATTGCTAAGAACCGTCATGCCCGCCTTTAAAACGTTATCATTCACGCCCATCACAATAGTAGCGTCGGGCGGATCGTTCTTTTCGCCGGGAGCGCTAATAATCACCTTCTTAACAGTTCCATGAATGTGCTTCGCCGCGTCCGCTTTCTTAGTAAACCGGCCCGTGGATTCTAAAACTACAGTTGCGCCGAATTCCTGCCACGCGATCGCCGCCGGATCTTTCTCCGCGAAGACTTTTACAGATCGGCCGTTTACTTTTAATTCGGCTTCGCTCGCTTCGACGGTGCCCGGATAGCGGCCGAGAACCGTATCGTATTTTAGTAAATGGGCGAGCGTCTTCGGAGTTGTTAGATCGTTGACTGCAACAATTTCAATCCCGAGTTCGGGCCGCGCTGCGAGCGCGCGAAAAACGTTGCGGCCGATGCGGCCAAAACCATTGATGCCAATGCGAATCGTCATGGAGAGAATTTTAAAAAAGAGAAATGAAGGGGTGGCGACGATACGCCGAGGCATCCCATTCTCGCAACCGCGGCGTTGCCGGGAGCTGGCGGTTCCGTTAGCGTTCTCGCGCAGATTTCTCGTAGCGGCCCCTGCGGCGCGTTACTAACGGGCGCAGCCCTTCATCGTTTCCTATGAAATTCGACCGCAAGTCCATCTATCAATTCGCGCTTTTAATTGTTGTAACGCCGCTGGCGGCGTCGTGCTCCGTGCTCGGAGTCGAATCGGAACAGCAGAAGGTCTTCGAGCTGCGCTTGAACACGGCCGTGGCCAAGTACGAGGAAGGTAATGTTGTAATGGCTGCGAACATGGCGCGCAGGGCGCTCGAGATTGAGCCTAAGAACGGCGAGGCGCTGTCGGTGCTGGGGATGTCGCTCGCGCGCAATGCGTCGGCCACCTCCGATGCGATGACAAGCTATCAATTAGTTTCGGACGCGATCGATGCGTTCATGCGCGCCGAAGACGCCGGTACGGGCAGTCGATTCCAGGTGTCGTTCGGTCACGGCACGGCGCGAACGCTGCGCGCGCGGCTTTGCTATTCATTAGCAGAAACGGAAGACAGGCGGCAAAAAATAGCAAGCGACGCGGAGGCGAAACCCGGAGCGGAGAAGTTAACAGATCTCAAAGGAAGATATCAAAAGCGCGCCGACCAGCTTCGTTCCACCGCAAAAGAAGATTTAACAATTGGCGAGCAGCGGCTTCTCGCGTCATTATCACAAAAACCGAATTATATCGAAACACACGAGCACTTGCAGGCCGTTTACGCGCTCGATGAAAATTATGAAAAGTGCGCGGAGTGGGGAAATAAGATATTAGCATTAATTGAGGAGCAGCGTGAGGAACGCAAAAATTATATTGCGCGGGCCGATTCGAACGTTTCGGTGAGCCAGCGGCTGCGTTCGGAATTGGAACAATTAGATATTAAGGAAACGAATAGCCGCAGCCTTTTAGCATTAGCCTATTCCAGACTTAATAATCCGCGCGCCGCGATTCTTGAATTAAACCGCGTGCTCTCGATTCGGCCGGACCGCGCGGAAGAATATTTTAATCGTGGCGTTTGCCGCCAGCTTCTCTCCGATTACAATGATGCCGCGGGCGATTTTGAAACATTCATTCGCAAAAGCACCGCCGGACCGGATTCACCGATGATACAGGACGCGTGGAATCGCATTCACGAATGTAAACAAAAGGGCGGCTTGAACGCGAGCAACGCGACAGCCGCCCAAAAGTAAACGAACGCGTCTAGCGCGGTTTACTTCTTATCTTTTGTAGTTTTCCTATCGCCGCCCGTTTTGCCGCTTTTATTATTGTCATTGGCGGTTGCCAGCTTTTTTCCTTCGAGCGTTTTTTGACCTTCCATTCCGCGAACGACAACCACTTTTAACAATTCGCCCGATGGAATATTTGCTAACACTTCGCGGAGCGGCGAGCCGCCTTCGCCGATTTTCTTAGCATTCACGGATATTACGATATCGCTTTCTTCAATTCCGAGAGCGGCCGCCTGGCTGTCTTCAGAAACGGAATGGACCATAAATCCATGATTTGTTTTTAATTTAAGAAACTTGGCGACGTCGGGCGGAACGGGCCTCACTTCGACGCCAAGGCGCTCGCCGTTGTCTACGCCGATAATGGTTTCATAATCCGCCTCGTTAAATGTGTCGGCGGATGCTAATAATCCGGTTTGCGGAATTTGTTGGATCCATGGTTGCCGGTTGGGAGGGAGCGGCACGACGCCCAATTTAAATACGTTTCCGCGTTGGATGCCCTGCTGGAATATATGCATTCCGTTTAAGTGCTTTTCCGCGATTTCAGGATACTTTACTTTAAATTCCTCCATCGACGGCGCTTCGTACGTTTTTGATTGATTGTTGCCGTCCTTATCCGTTTCTGTAATTGTTACTTTGACCCCGTCTGGACCCACTTGAATGGAAGTGCCGTTGCTAAATGATTGAAATTGTGAATTGGGGTCGAGCTGAAATGCGCCGCTCCGTTCGAACAATTCTTTTATTTCGGGCATTTCAATGTGAATTCCGCCGCTCTGTCCGTGTTGAATTCTCGGACGCAACATTCCAGAAGAACTCATATCTTTATTATCTAGATCTTTCAGATTCTTAACTTTCGGCGTTTCGCCGCTGCGAATCTCGCGCGCGAGCCGGCGCGCATTCCAACGCACTTCGGCATCTGTATGATTCTCGCCGGCGTCGTCGAGAGCCTTTAGCGCGCCTTCGCCGAGTTCGCGCAATTGATCCATCGAATTGTCGCGTTCGTCGAAATTAGAGCTGCCGAGCCGCTCGATCCATTTTATTATATCTTTGTCCTGCTTGTTTTCTTTAGCTTCTTTCGCAGGCGCCGACGACGGCTTCGCGTCTTGCAAATGTAGTGAAAGCGGAGCCGAAAGTCCAAATGTAGTCAATCCCGCGATTGTTAGCCAAAATCCGCGACCGCGCAGGAAGTCGTACGTATTGTTAAGAATATTGGGGGAAGTCATGGAAATCACCTCGAATGATTAAAAAGTGTTAAACACAACGGCCCAGGAAAGTGAGTTATTTTGTACGGTTGGTAACGACGTTAATTGTTATTAACTTGCCTTCGCGATAAAGGTCGAGCGTTAGCGTTCCCGAATTGAAGGCTTCGGCCGCCTTTCGCGCGAAGACTTCAAATGAGCCCACGGCCTCGCCGCCCGCGCGAATAATAATATCTTGTTTTTGTATACCCGCAGTTGACGCCGGAGTTCCTTCATAAACGGCTTCGACGACCATGCCCTGATTATCGGGAATCTTTAGATGCCGCCGCGCAAGACTATGAATCGCCGGACTTAACAATATTCCGATGCGCGGCGGATCTGTATCACGAAGATTCCGTTCGGGAATCTGCGCCTGCGCCAGAAAATCAAGAATGGACTCGACCGGCACTGCTAAGGATACGCCGGGTTCGCGAATCGCCGTTACTTTAACTTGGGTGACTTCGTTCTGAATTTTAGTATTCACCCCGGGTCCCGGTGCGTCGTCGATTGCTTTGCCCGACACCGGACTTATCAAATCCGGTTTTTCAGTCGGGCGTTGCGCCGAAGAAAACTTCGATGTTAATACTGAAATTTGCGCGAGTTCGCCGGTGTCGAGTTCCGTGCCGCCGAGAACGATCGCTACAATTTCGCCCTTTCGATTACCAATCACACCGCCCGGAATTCCGCGAAACGCGTCGACGCTTGTTTGTACAACTTCGAGATCGGCGAGAAACCGCACACGCTGCCGGACACTACTAATAAAACCAAATGCCGTCGTCGCCTGCGTTCCGATCGAATGCGCCAAAACTGTAATTGCGTCGCCCACTTTTAAACTATCTCGACTTGCAAAAACCGGCGCGGGCGGCAGCTTCTCGCCTTGCAATTCAATAATCGCGAGCGGCGCTAATGGATAATTTAAGATTCGCTCCGCGACGAACTCCCGGCCATCGCTAGTAATCGCGCGAATCTTCGCCGCCTGGTCGAGCCCGCCCGGCGGAATCGCCACGCGGCCTTTGTTATCTAAAATCGTTCCTGAAACGGTGAGGTCCGCGGGCGGTTTTGTACGCAACTCTACAGTTACCGAAACGAGCGCGGAACGTAACTTTTCCGCCGACGCACGATGTTCGATTTCGATTTGTTCAATGAGGGATAACGCTACCGGCCGCGACGCGCTCCCGGACTTGCGGACTTCCGCAGCGGGATTTTGTAATAATAACAATAGGAGCGAGATCGAGCCTGCGAACCAACGCACGGGAAACATTTTCAAAACCTACAACTTTCAGAAGTTACTAATGTCGGAGCTAACTTAAAAACGGCGCGCGTCGATCAAAGGTTTGCCCGTTAACAGTTTAATTGCCCCGCCATCGTTCATGTCGTACGGAGGAGCAATACGCAAAGTGCCTCCCGGCGAATTTGCGGGATTTTCAGTTGTTACATTTCGAAGGCCAAAATTCGGCCATACGCCCTGGAACGCGGACTCCAAAAGTAATCTTGATGTTTCTTGAGGATTCAAAACGCGCTCGCCGTTTTCGGCCGCGGCGGTTTTAATTGTATCATTCGTTAATGTTGCATTGACGTTGGCAACGGGTACAGAAGAATCCTTGGACGCTACCGAAGGATTTGTAACATTTTCATGATTTGTTAAATTCCACGCAAAATACGATGCGCCGACTAATACTAAGAATCCGGCCGCGGCGGCGAGCGGCCGCGTGAACTGGCGCAGTGTGCTAATCGAACCCTCGCCCTTTGCTAATCTTGCGAAAACTGCGTCAGCGGTTTCGCCCGCGCTCGGCGGTTTGATGCCGGCAGCTTCGAGCGCCCATGGCGTCATTGTTTGTAATGCGGCCGCGCGTTCGAGCGCCGCGCGCCACTCTCCTGCGCAACGCTCGCAAAGGCGGGCGTGCTCAGAAAGGCGCGCGGACATTTCGGGAGCCACGTCGTGGCCGGCTAAATCATTAACAAGCCGTTCGAATTTTGTACAGTTCATGGACCGTTTCGATGGTGTTTTCTCAAAGAGGTTTTTAATAATATTCAATTGCATACTTCCGAATATTTAATTTTAGAATTTTTATAATTATGTCTTGAATTTGTTATTCGTCAAACGAAGTGTCTTTAATGAATAACCGTTCGTAAACATCTTTAAAAAGAAGCCGCGCGCGATGCATGCGCCAGCGAACGGTGGCGTGTGTCGAGCCGACAATGGATGCAATTTCTTTACACGAGAAACCGTGCAGTTCGCGCAGCACCATCACAGCTTTAAATTTCGGAGGCAGCGCATCCAGCGCGACTCGCACGTTGCGGCGGGTTTCATCGGCTTCCACTGGATCCGACGGTTTCGATCCGCCCGCGAGGTTTTCTGTTACTTCTTCGCCCGACACTTTTTTTGTTAACTTCGAATGGCGGTGATGGTCGATCGCGAGATTTGTAACAATGCGATAAAACCAAGTGTAAAAAGGCCGGCGTTCATCAAACTTATCAAGCGATCTGTAAACTCGAACAAACGCCTCCTGGACGACATCCTTCGCTTCCTCTTCTTCGCCAAGAATCTGATAAGCGGCGAAAAACGCACGACGGTCATAGCGTTCGACTAACGTCCGGAAAGCATCGCGATCGCCCGCGGCCGTGGCGCGGACGAGTTCAGCGTCGGAGCGAACGCCCGTCTGAGAGGGCATCGCCGACAAACGCGTCGAACTCGGGCGGTTCGCACCGTCCGGGTTGCCAGCATTCTGAGGATCGTTTTCGGCAGTCACAGAGTGATCAGACGTAACGACAGTGCGGTTTGTAAACATGTTTTATGAAGGGCAAATGGGTCAAATGCAGTTTCGGCAAACCGCATTGACAGACGCTCTACGCGAACCGGGTGAATGCCGTTGGTAAGGGATTCTTTTCCGTCCCCGTTATTCGGTGTTTCCCCTTCCGCAGGCCAAAAACAGGCCAATAACGGGGACTGTCCCCGTTTTTCCCCGTTTTTCAGCCGAGCCTTGGAACCCTGCTCGGCGATTGCGGTCGCGCGCTGCGCCGCCTAATCGCGCGCTGTCGTGATCCCAACTCATCGCGCAAGCAGTTCAGCTAATCGCTTCCGAAGTGATGGCAGCAATTCCTTTTCAAACCACGGATTTCGACGGATCCAGATGTTGTTTCTTGGACTGGGGTGTGGCATCGGAACCACAGTTGGCCAGTAGGAACGCCATGACTTGACTGTGTCTGTGAGTGTCTCCGGCTTATCAGGCAGATGATAGGACTGCGCATACTGCCCAATCACGAGAGTGAGTTCCAGTCCGCGGAGCCGCGCCAAGAGCGGTGCACGCCAGGCAGGTGCACACTCTGGCCGCGGTGGAAGGTCTCCGGTCTTGCTTGACCCAGGAAAGCAAAAACCCATCGGCAGAATCGCCACCTGCTTCGGGTCGTAGAACACTTCGCGCGACACTCCCATCCACTCCCTCAAACGCTCTCCACTCGCATCATCAAACGGAACCCCAGATTCATGAACTTTTCTTCCGGGCGCCTGGCCGGCAATCAGCACACGAGCCTGAGGGTGTAACTGCAAAACGGGCCGAATCCCATGTGGCAGATGTGCAGCACAAAGAGTGCAGCCGCGAACTTTGCGAAGTAGTGACTCAAAGGAAGCCATGGAATCGAATTCCTCGTCTTAAGAAAAGAGGGACTGCCCCGGTTATTCGCTATTTCAGAAGCAGTCCGCGCCGCGTAGTGCTGAAGCCTGTTCAATCCATCTCGCTACAAGCTTCTCGTCCATCTCATCGTTCTCGTAGATGTGGTAGTAGCGCACTTCCTTCTGTTTGGATTCTACTGGCGGAACAGGACGCAGCGACATGCCGCGGAAGAAAGCCACTTTTATGTACTTCGTGAGGCAGTGTACGCCGAGGAACCAGCCCTGACCCTCGATGCCGTAGAAGGGCGAGTTCCACCTCACCGCCTTCCTCACGTTCGGTACTGTGCGCACGATCAGTGCGTCAAGGCGCTTGCCCACATCGCGTTTCCAACCTGGCATGGCTGCGATATAGGCTTGTACTGGAGCGTCGCCATCAGCCTTCGCGATCTGCGGGTTGCCGCCGGAAAGCAGAGCCGGCTTCGCGGCGGCAGTTTTCTTAGGTTTCATTTTATGAACACTGTTCGTGTGGATAACGGGGACTGTCCCCGTTTTTCAGCCTTGACGTTTCACGAGTGCGTCAATCCAGATCGGCGCAAAGGGAGATGTGCAACCCTTCGAAACGGGAAAATCGCGATAGACTCCCAACTTCTCGCCAATGGCGATGGCCCGTTTGCGGAGTTTGGGAAAGTGGATGCCGATCTCTGCAAGAGTGCAGTTCATCGTCCACTGCACGATCGGATCGGCTTTGCCCATTTCAGACTCGATGCGATCCAGCAGACCTGTGATGTCGAGCCCTTCTGGACTCTTAACAACTCGCTCGGCAGTCAGACTCCATCCAGCGCGTGCAGACCAGTGGTCGACGGCCTTCATCCATTCTTGGCGAAGAGTCTCCTTGTCGGGGTGCAGCTTGACCACATAGGCGATGAGCCAATCCGCCACCCACGCAATGGAGATCGACTTCACCATCTGATCTACTTCTTTCGCTGACAGATCCTTTGTCTTGAACAGTAGGACTGCCAACAACTGGGCATCGACGTTCCTTGTCTTCCAGAGAGACAGGGCAAGTTGATGGTCGGTCTTGATCTTCTTCGCCAGCGTCCGGATGTCGCCGTGCTTAACGCCGAACTGATTGTCGCCAGCGCCGTTCTTGGAATTGTGTTTTCGCACCTTCTCGTCGCCGAGAGCCTTGAGCTGTTTCAGAACGTCATCGAGGTTCATGGTCGCGATTCTACTCCGATCACTGGTTCCTGCGACTGTACTTTGTCTCGACGGCCTTCGCTTCCTGCCCGTCCGGCGTGATGTTGAATGCCGTGATCGTGAGGTGATCTGCGTCGACGATTTCAAAGACTGTCTTCCAACCCCACTGAGGTGTATTCGGTGCGGCATCGTATTTCCCCTTCACCTCGAATCCCCGATCCGTTGCTTCTCCTTCTGAAAACATGATGGCGTAGTTCATGTGAAAGTCGTCTACCCACGAGATTTGAAAACGTTTCGTGATCCTATTAAATGCGATCAACTCCTCGCCATGTCGCGGTTTTCCCTGCATAGTGCCCACATACTCATGACGGAAGAACCGTCCGTTGAGCATCGGACGAATACTGCCCGTGACCATGGACTCATCGGCGAGTTTGCCGGGTTGAAACCAAGTGCGGCAGGTGCCGTCCCAGGAACCCACAAGAGATTTTATCAGTTCTATTGGCATGGTTTGTTTTCCTTACTTTGTTGGAGTTGCACACTCTGCGGTGCGGTAACGGGGCGGTGCGGTAACGGGGACTGTCCCCGTTATTTCCACTCTCCTACTTGCTGACTTCGCGCTTGAACTCGTCGCGCCGCGGGGTCCCGCCTTTGATCTGGCCCACAGAGGTGGTCAGACTGCCCCCGGCCGAGAGTTCGTACATGATGCGGTTTGGGTAGTCGTGGCGCGGGTTCGCAAACACAGCGCGCTTTTCGGTCAGTTCGGTGAGCACGAATTCGGTCGCCTTTGCGCCGGCGGGCTGCGCCAAGTACACCAGACTGCCGTTGCGTTCGATGATGCGCAGATACTCGAACCCGACCATCTTGCCGCTCGTGTTGACCGTGCGTGCCACGGCGAGCATGGCGCCGCCCAACGGCGGACTCCAGCGTTCCTCAATCGACGACCCTGAGGTGCTTCTCTTTCCGACCCACGCACCGGCCAGCCACGCCAAGTCGTTGATCGTCGCCTTGGACGCCGGGGGCATTGGGATGTCCTCCGCATGGCGATAGAGTGCAATCGACTCCTTCCCCTCGGGCGGATTGACCACAACGCTAACGATCAGTCCGTCTGCCGTCTTGCGGAACTTCCTGCGGATCATTTTGATCCCTTCCGGCGCACCGCTCAGTCGTTCGAAGGAGACCTCGTATTCAAAGGTGCTGTCCTTCCATGAGCCGCGGTAGCGCGCGATGGTCTTTGGCTCTTTGACCTCAGTGACGGCGCCGTCCAACGCGACACGTACGTCCCGATGCCCCGAGCCATGACCGTTCAGGATGATCACTCCTTCTTCAACCTTCATTAAAAACTTCGAAGCCATCGGCGGGCCCAGTTGCTCAAGGGTGCGGCCTTCGGTGCGGTCCTCGACGAAGGTCCATTCGCCGTCCATCACGCTCGGACTGGCGGCCGGCGCCGATTGAGTTTTCGGCGCCAAGGTCATGCCGAGGGTTGCGACGAGTGCTAGAGCGGATGCCAACCAAGTGTGCATTTGCATTGTGGATTCCTTTTTGGGGTGTGTTCTACGAAGTCTAGCGGCGTTGCGCCACGTGCCAAAGCACACCGGAGGGGTCGACCACATAGGCGATCCGGAGGCCCCATGGCTGGACCTTCGGCGGTTTTGGAGCAGGCACGCCGAATCTTGTGGGCAGATCGAGTGACGAAATGTGATTCCACCAAGCATCAAGGTCGTCGACCATGAGCTGCATCATGAAGTTCTCTGCCCAGTCTTTTTGGAAGTAGTTTTGCAGGACAAAGCTGGTCGCTCCAATTTGGAAGATTGCCACTTCGTCATCCAACACCTTTGCGAAGCCTAGTGCTTCATAAAAGCGCTTGGAGAGGTCGAAGTCCTTCGCCGGCAGAAAGGGCCTGGCAACCTCGGTGCCTGCGGGGATTGATGCATTCATAGAAACGTCACTCATTGGGCCACAATACAAGCATTAGGAAGACCTGCACAACAACGAGAAACGCAGTGAACTCGTCTGATTCATTGGAAACAAGAATACATAAACATTTGAAATTCGTTGTTGTTTTTCAGCAGCCTGGTAGGAGCGTGTCCTCCAGAAAAGCCTCGAGGGAGTTTATGTGTATGAGATGTACTCATGTTTGCGTTGCAATTCGGCAAGTGCAGCCGTTAGCCCGCGGCCAGTGTGGCCATGCGCCGCAGGTTTAAACACAGGGTTACGAATTTCCATTCACTTTTTACTTTTTGTTTCGATCGCAGACTAAATCTTCGAAATCCCAGCACACTCTTGATCCAGCCAAACGGCGCTTCCACGAGAGTCTTTCTTTTCTTATAAATTGCGCGCCATTTCTGTTTGCTGAGTTTTTCTTTCATCGCAAGCGTGTACTTCAATTCAGGCCGGATCTTCTTGGTTGCTCTGGCGCCTTCCTTCCCGAGTGAGACCAGTACATTAAATCCTTTTTTGTGCATTTGTTGAAAGGCCTCTTCCGAGCGAAATCCCGCGTCTCCCATACTCACAAATGGTTTTTGTTGTAATGTGACTTTTACAGTATCCAGCAATCCTTCCATCTTGCCTGCGTCGCTTGCCGATTCGTCCAGATCCGCGGCGATCACAATCTGCCTTGCGCCATCGACGGCGATTCTTGCATTGTAGCACTGTTCAAATCCCTGGCTTGTCTTCATGATCCGGCTCTCGGGATCTGTAAAGTTCTCCTGTGCTTTGGCCTCTGGCTCGCCAAAGTCTCTTGTGTAGCTTTGACCCCGTCCTCCCGCGGGCCGGTTGTGGTCATCCTCATGCCGTCCCTTCTCTTGGTCTTCTAACTTCTGCCTCTCTTCCAATCTCTTCTTCGCCGCCTCAATCGTGCGCAGCCGGCTCTCCCGGCGCGCGAGTTCCGCGGGGAGTTCATCGCCGCGGAAGTCTTTGCCAAATTCCACATCCTCAGCCTCGTCGGTTTCCTGTGCTTTTTGCAGTATCGCGCGAATCTCACGGCACAGCCGTGCCGGCTCTTCTTTCATCCTCTGATAGCTCATCTAGCGGTGTTTGGACGCGTTCGCGTGAATCTTCGTCCCGTCAATCGCTACCATTCCCAATTTCACAAGTCCTGACTCGCGCGCCAGCAAGACCACCTGCACAAACAAGTCTTCAAAGTGCTTTAGATTCTCCAGGCGAAACGTATTGATCGTGCGAAATTTGGAAAGTTCTCCGCCGCCAGATATCGAAACGCCACATCTTCATAGACTTTCTTCTCCAGCCTGCGCGACGAAAACACACCCGTACAGTATCCGTAAATCAGCACCTTCAACATCATCTTCGGCGAATACGGACTGCACCGCCGCCCATCGCCCTCATACTTCTTGTAAAACGACGAAAGGTTGAGCGAATCCACGAAATCCGAAATGCAGAAAACCATGTGATCGGCGCGAAGCCTGTCTTTCGGTGACGGGGGAAACAGCCGCCATTGATCAGGCTAGTATTCTCGAAATGCTGTATTCATCCTTGAATTGTAATGATTTATTGTTAGCGATCAAGGGTTTCCTGTGGGACAGGCTGCTAGGCTATGGCGGAAATGGCATCACCTTCAGCATCATCGAGGCCGAGATCATTCGAGACAGGTTTCTCGACCGAAAGAATTGTGATGCCCACATCTTTCGTTTCGGCCGTTGAACAGGGTCATACCGCGCGCCTGACTCATGAGCAATAGCGGGGGTAACACCCCATAGTCTAGCGGACTCTCCGGACTCATCGTGGCGGCTGGCAATGGAACACAATTCAAATAACAACTGCCAATAACAATACCATCACACTCGGGGCCGCGGCTTGTGTGCTTCGGACCGTATCCATCAAAATGGAGAAAATCACATGAAGACTATGGCACTCATTTTCGGCCTCACAATTTTCACCGTGGCAGGGTGCAAGGATTCGGGACGGCGCGACGACAAGCCACGCGGCGAACCGCGAGACGCATCTGGTAAGAGGGACGATCCATCAATGCAAACACTCGCCGATGGAAGAAAAACGTTCCGTTTTGAAACGTTTGGCAATGAAGAGTACTGGACGGGCACTGCCAAGTTACACAGTGTGATTCAGCAGTCCGTGACCCCTGCGATGGCGCTAAGAGTAGGATTGAAAATCGATGCCGCCGCCATTCCTGCGGATGTCGCGGCGGGCATTCGAAACGGTACAGTTGATCTCAACAGCACTGCAACAACGATCGCACTCCTCAAGCTGGACGCAGTTGTAGGCCTCAAGGGAACAGTAAGAGAGGTAGATGGAAAAGACAGTCTAGTTCGAGTCGGCATCACATGCGCACTCTGTCACTCGACCGTTGATAATTCATTTTCGCCAGGGATCGGACATCGTAAAGACGGTTGGGCCAACCGCGATCTCAACGTAGGTGCGATCATCGCACTGTCGCCCGCGATCACCCCAGAACAAAAGCTTGTCTACAATTCGTGGGGCCCGGGTAAGTATGATCCGCGATACAACATCGACGGCATGAACACTCCGCTCGTGATTCCGCCGGTCTACGGCCTCGCGCAGACACGAAATGCAACATTCACTGCTGAAGGTTCAATGTCCTACTGGAACGCCTATGTTGCAGTGACGCAGATGCATGGCCAAGGCAATTTCTCGGAACCGCGTCTCGGAATCAACGTCCGAAATTCGCCTCCTGACTTGGTTGATCCGAAGCTCCCAGCACTTCGAAACTATCAACACAGCCTAGAAACTCCGCGTCCGCGGGCGAACAACACCGACAATGCTACAATCCGAAGTGGGCGCACCGTGTTCAACGACAACTGCGCGCGTTGCCACGTTGACTCAAAGGGAACTGACAATAACGACGGCATCCTCCATGCACCGTCAGAAACTGGCATGGACCCGAAGTACGCCATGCGGACCGCAAACAAAAAATACCGAACGACACCCCTTCGCGGCCTCTGGCAACACCCTCCGTACTTTCACGACGGAAGCGCCGAGTCGCTTAGCGACGTCGTAGAGCACTACAACCGCACGTTGAAACTCCGGCTCACCAACACGCAGAAAACCGACCTTATTGAGTACTTGAAGACTCTCTAACTATTCTACAATTTCGCCCGGCGCGGGCATGGCTCCAAACTCGAGCCGGGCGATCAGTATATTTCCTTCCGCGCGTTCAATCTTCAAATTTGTGCGTACAGCACGCGCCGCATCAAGAATCACACACTCTTCGCGTGCGGCGAACCGGTTCCACGTGACTTTAATTCCCCGTTCTATGCGTTTAACGGAGCCGGAGCGCACAAGAATCCCTTTTTGTAATATAACAATTTTCTTGTCGGGGTCGACCGCGATCACGCGCGTCTGCACTTGGTTTTCGCCGCTTTCGCCGAGCGCCGGATTCTTTTGAAGGCGAATCCAAAATCGATCGCGTGAAAACCAGTCTTAGCATCGACGCGCTTCAAACCTGTAACTCGAATGCCGTCGACCGGGATCGGAATGCGTCCGGGATTCCAGCTTGAATCTACCATTTCCGGAAATTGTATTTTTACTTTTTGGCCGCCGGGAAGTGTCATGTCCTCTTCCTTCGGCACATCGACGAAATCCGAAATCCTCATCGATAAATGTAAATATAACTGCCCGTTTACGCCGTCGGAAACGGGCGTCGCCATGATTAATAGTCCTTCCTGAACGACGTCGATCACCGGATCTGCGATCATTCCGCCGTTCGTAACCTGCACGTCATAATCTGTAATGAACGAAAACGAGCGCGTCGTCGCAATGAGCGCCTCCTCGCCAAAACGCAGACCGCCGTTGCGGAGGATAACGGGGACTGTCCCCGTTATTTCTGGTGGCTAGCTGCAGGATCGCATGGTATTCAGAGGCTCTAGATCAGGGCATGGGATGTGCCTGCGCCGCGGCGATCTGGCAACGGCGAATCAGTATATTCGCGATTTTATTGTAAAAACCACAACATGGGCCGGAAAGCCGGCAAAGCGTGAACATTTAGGATTACTGGCCTCACACTTAACAAAAATCATGATAAAGCGTTTATTGAATACACGCCTGTTCTTGCTGGCTTTGCTTTCCTGCACACCCGTACTTGTTCTTACGGCGGGAATGCCCGCGTCAGTTGCTGCATTCAAGGCATTTGTAGTGTTTCGCGGAGACCTCTTGACCGTTTCAAAGTCGGAGTTGTTTGCAGCGAATGAAGACGGTACCCAGCGCGTCATTCTCTCCGGCACGATGGACGAGAACGCCGATGTTACAGAATTTGCATGGTCTCCCAATCGAAAATATGTAGCATTCGTAGCCGATCGGGATACAGATAACAAAAACGAATTGTACGTTGTCGCTGCGGCCGGCGGAGAACCGTTGCGAGTTTCGGGCGTGGTACCGGATGCTCAAGATGTGGGCGCTCCACTGTGGTCTCCAGATTCAAAGTATATTGCATACAATGTTTCTGGACCCGGCGATGACACACTTCATATTGTAGAATACGATGGAGCCGGCGATGTGGTTGTCGGTACGACAACTGGTACTATTAATCCAGGAAAGTATGTGTGGTCGCTTAAAGGATCGATGCTTGGATTCCTAGGATCGTTTACAACGCTTGGGCGCACTGAAGTCTATACTTGCCGCAGTGATGGATCAGATATCATTCGACTTACAGAAGGGATCGGCGGCGCCTTTGAAGTCTTAGCTTTCAAATGGGCGCCAAATGGAAAGAGACTTGCCCTCCGGGCTGATTTTGAAACAAACGGGAAAGATGAACTATTTATAGTAAACCCCGACGGGTCGGACATGTTAAAAGTGTCGGCGCCGTCTATCGCGAGCGGAGATTTGTTTGAATTTGAGTGGGCGCCGAATTCTTCACGAATCCTATACACCGCTGACGCCGAGACCGACAGTGTTGACGAGTTGTTTATTGCGCATACCAATGGAACTCCGGCGCAGAAGATTTCTCCGCCGCCCTTTAATCAGAACTCCACAGTGGAGTCATTTGTTTGGTCTCCAAACAGTCAGTACGCGGCCTATCATTACGGCCAGCGCGACCTTGCTATTCCGCAGCCCATTTTTGTAACAAAGTTTGACGGTACGGGTACTGTTCAATTAAATGTTGGATCTGTTGGCAAGGAACTGTCAGATATTGCGTGGACGAAAGATAGTAAAACCGTGATCTACTTGAACGACTTCGAAGTGTTATTTTCCGAGGTGTTGCTCAGCGCATCCCGCGACGGAGTTAATAATAATATTATTTCAATGCCATTTGTAGCTGATGGCACTGCGATTCTCTCGCGCCTCCAATCGAAAAAGCGGCGCGTGGGTTACATTGCAGAAGCAAATGCAAGAAACTTGCGAGAGTTGTTCGCCGTCGGTGTGGATGGATCCGGGCACGTGATGTTGTCGGGCGCTCTAGTTTCCGGCGGAGAAGTTGTCGATTTCCAATTTTCGAAGACAGGCACCAAGATCGTTTATGCAGCCGATGAAGTGGAGGACGATATCATACAGTTATTTGTTGTAAAAACAGACGGAACGGGACATTTGTTGCTTTCGGGAACACCTGTCGTCGGAAGCGTCGCTGAATTCCAAGTCAAGTAGCGGAGATCCAACTGTAGTCAAGACGAGGATAACGGGGACTGTCCCCGTTATTTAGTTGAAGGGACGGGAGGCATCTCTCCGGGCACAGCACCTCGCAGCAGCGTTTCCGACCACTTGGTCCACGTCCATTCAGGTGAAGCGTTGAGTGGCGATTCCGATGGCGTCGAGCTGCAGGCGCTGCTCAGTACTACAAAAAGGAGGATCAAACGCATTGGATGAGTCTCGCTAACAACGAAGTTGAGCGGCCCCACGATTGGTTAGGGGCGCAGCCCGTGTTTGACGTAGACAAGCTCAGGGTCTCCAGGATCGAGATTGTGGATGATACCGGACGCTTCATACCCCAAACTCTCAAGAACGTGCTGCATGTGGACGTTGGACTGGTTCGTCGAGGTAAACAGGGACGTCGACTGTGACTGCTGCTCCAGAGCTCGAATGAGCTTCGGGCCAAGGCCTTTGCCGCGCGATGGTTCTGCGATGTACACGAGTTCCAAGAACGATCGACCGTAAAACTCGTGCGAAATGATCCCGTATCCGGCAACAACACCACTGTGCTCGACCACCAAAATGCGCGCTTCGCGAATGGCGCGATCGATCGTCGATCGACGCTCCGCACTGGCTAGCGCGGTGTGGTCGAGACTGTAGAGGCCGCGCGTATCCTCAAGCACGGCTGGACGAATCGAGTAACTTTCCATGTGCGCCTAACGCTCCGGTTCAGCGGCGGGCCGCGCAGCGGACCGTCCGCTGCAACCGGTTGTTAGGCTGCCCACTCGTCGCCGCGACATCTCCGCCGAGATCGTCATTGGTGAGCTTCACGCTCGCTGTGCGCGGTACTCACAGTCGTTCGCCTCAGTCGAACCAGAAGTACTTCCAATGGCGAACGCCGGCATCCCGGGCGGCTCGCGCGTGGAAGTTCCGCTCCCGATCGACCTCCTCTTGAGTAGATTCGAGCAGGTCCTGGTTGTGAACGATCATCACGTGCTCATCGCGCGGGTTGTACATGACGAACTCCTGGGTACCGATCGGCCAGGTGGGCTGCTCGAAGAACACGTTGTAGGACTGACCATGAGGCTCGTAACGGTAACGCGCGACACCGACAGTAGGCGGGTCGTAGTCGTGATGCATCGATTCCAGCGATTGCGGATAGCGGCCGTGGGCGGTGCGGTAGGCTTCAATCGCGTTGATGAACGGGGTGCTGCCCACGATCGTCCGGTTGCGGCTGATCTCCACTGCGGTCTTCAGAAAAGCGAAGTGAGCGGTGGCAAGTATGCCCGGAATGATGATTAGGTACAACGGGGTGGGATTGAAGCCGATGTGCCCGCCCGACTTTAAACGCTTCATCGCTGGGGCGGCGCGCCGCACGGCGTACGCCGTGAGCATCAATACGCCGATTGTAAGCGAGAGGCCCGCCTGCATGGATGCCAAGGCGACGGCCGCGCACACAATTAACGTTGCAGCCAGTGCACAGACCGCGAACCAGTAGCTCCTTGCCTTGAATGGAACCGGGCCGGACATCCGCCGGCGATTCGCGAGTTCATAGAACAGCCAAACCATGCCAATCGGAACCAACACCAGCCCAACCACTCCCAGAACCTGAGCCATTCCAGACAGAGGGACGGCCATGCGATCGTATGTGCCGGGCATGAATGGGTAAAACATGCTCGCGAGAGCCAGAACGGTAATCGCCCCTATTTGAACCGCATGTTTGATCATGAAACGTCCGGGCTCTTTAGCTTGCACATCCGTTTGCAGTGGAGAACGGCTCATACCAGGCTGGAATCGCGCTTGCCCGCCAGCCTAACGTGTATTAGACAGACCCGCATAACGGCCCCTAACGAAAAGATTTGGTCTACCTAATTGAAAAAGGAAAAATACTAACGTTTTCATCATTGTCTATTTGTCAAATACGTATCACGCTTTGGATCTGACAGGGGTCCGAGTTATACAGACCTGCCTAATTTTGTAAAGGCGGTTGCCAGTCGCTCGAGGTTAACGGGGACTGTCCCCGTTATTTTCCTGCACGGGTGCGGTTCTCCGGAACGAACAGAAACCCCCAATCCGCATCCGTGGCCCCGTACTTCCCGAGCTTGGTGACAAGTTCTCCCGCCTTCTTGCCTTTCAGCTTCTCCTCGGAGGGAAAAGAGGGCACTTGCGCCCGCGCGGCAGAAACGGCCAGTAATGCCCAACAAATCCCGATCGTGAATGCTCTCAATCCACTGTGCTCCTCATCCCCGCGGTATTGCGTGACCAGCCAGTCATGACGGTGCGTATTCAAGCAACACGGTTCCGGTCTTGGGATAAGCTCGATGGTTCTTGAGCGTCAGCTTCGTCTGTGTAGCGAGGTTGGGGAGGAACGGAAGGCCGCGCCCTAGCAATACAGGAATCACTGCAAGCTCCACCGAGTCAACAAGCCGAAGCTCCAGCAGACTCCGGAATAGCCCGCCACCCCCGAAGAGCCAGATGTCCTTCCCGGATCCAGTCTTGAGTCCCTTCACGGTCTCCTCGACATCTTTGGACACGGTCACTCCCGGACAGTCCTCCTGCCGGAGTGTGTGCGAAAACACGTAGGCACGAGTGCCAGGCATCTGCCCACCACCGTACTGACGTGTCGCCTCGTAGGTCTTCCGACCTAACAGGAGGGTGTCGAACGTTCCCATGAGCGCGGCGAAGTCGATGTCCGGATCCATGACGATCCAGTCACTCTCGCCACTCGGACCCGCGATGTATCCGTCCAAGCTCACAGCCGCAGAGAAGCGAACTTTTCTCATTTCTGTCTCCGTTTGTTGTCCGCCCAACGAGAATCAGGCAGACCTTCGTAACAGCCCGAAACGGTATGAATCGGTCTGCCTAATTGAAAAAAGGAAAATGCTAACATTTTTATTATTGTCTATTTGTAAACAACGTGACGCGCTCTGAATCTGACAGTGGTCCGAGTTATACAGACCTGCATGATTTTGTAAAGGCGGTTGCCGCTCGCTCAGTATCAGCGGCGGCGCACAGGGCTGTCGGCTGCATGATGTTGTTGGGCGGTGTGTTGTTCATCGCCCCTCTACTATTGGACATCTACTATTGGACATACTGTACCTCAGCGGATAGGACTTCCAAGCCGATCAGTGCACGCCCTTCTTCGGGCGCAACTTGGCGCCGTGACTCACGTGCATATTCCAACTCGCGGGCGGAAGCCGTTCCGCCACTTCTTCCATCGTGATCACGCCCGGCGCCGGACAAACGATCTGGCACAGGTTGCACCCGACGCACTCGCTTTCGTCAACGATCGGCACTCGCGTGGCGCCGCTCGGATCGGGATGGATGCACTGGTGCGCGCCGTCGTGGCACGCGACCACACACAGCTGGCAACCGATGCACGTCTTCGCGTCGATCTTGGCGACAGTGTCGTAGTTGAGATCGAGCTCGCCCCACTCGGAGTAGGCGGGAATCGCCTTGCCCACGAGTTGATCGACGGTAGCGAAGCCGTGCGAGTCCATGTACGTGTCGAGCCCCTCGATCATGTCCTCGACGATGCGATAGCCGCTGAGCATCACTTCCGTGCACACTTGTACGCTCGTGGCGCCGAGCAGCATGAACTCAACCGCGTCGCGCCAATTGCACACGCCGCCGATGCCTGAGATCGGCAGTCCGAACTCCTTCGTGCGTGCGAGCTGCGCGACCATGTGCAACGCGATCGGCTTGACCGCCGAGCCACAGTAGCCGCCGTTCGTTGACGCGCCGCCCACACGCGGAAGCGGAGTGAAGCGGTCGATGTCGACGCCGATGATGCTCTTGATCGTGTTGATGAGTGACACGCCGTCCGCGCCGCCTCGTTTCGCGGCCATCCCGTGCGGAACGATGTCGCTGACGTTCGGAGTGAGCTTCACGAGCACGGGAATGGTCGAGTACTTCTTCGCCCAGCCCGTGATGCGCTCGTTGATCTTGGGCTCCTGACCCACTGCCGAACCCATGCCGCGCTCGCACATACCGTGCGGGCAGCCGAAGTTGAGCTCGATCCCGTCGCTGCCCGCGTCGATGGCGCGCGCGATGATCTCCTTCCACTCTGCTTCCGTCTCGACCATCAGCGAAGTGATGAGCGCGTGTTTCGGATAGCGGCGCTTGACCTCAGCGATCTCGCGGAAGTTCGTCTCGAGCGGCCGATCCGTGATCAGCTCGATGTTGTTGAAGCCGACCGCGCGCACGCCGCGGTAGTTGTGGGCGCCAAAGCGGCTCGAGACGTTCTGAATCGGCTGACCCAGTGTCTTCCAAACCGCGCCGCCCCAACCGTGGTCGAAGGCGCGCATGATCTGCGCGCCGGAATTGGTCGGCGGAGCAGAGGCCAGCCAGAACGGGTTGGGAGAGTTGATACCCGCGCAGTTCGTGGAGAGATTAGCCACGGGCGCCTCCAGTGAGTGCAGCGTGGATCGCGAGCGCTGCGCGCTTCCCCTCTGCCGCCGCGTTGACGACTTCTTTGCCGCCGTTGGCACAGTCGCCCCCGACGAAGACCTTGGTGTTGCCCGTCCGTCCGTGTTCGTCGGCGACTACACGACCGCGCTCGGTGAGCACACCGTCGAGGCGCGCGACCAACTGTCCGAGTCGGGCCTGACCCGTCGCGACGAGCGCGAGTTGCGCCGGCAGCGTGAACTCCGTCCCAGAGATCGGCTGCTTGCTGGCATCAGTGCGCACACAGCGCACGCCGCTGAGTTTGCCCGCGCCTTCGAACGCGATCGGTAGTGCTTGCCAGCAGGCCGTCACGCCTTCGAGCACAGCATTCTCCCACTCGTGCACATAGCCGCTCATGGCGGATTCGCTGCCGCGATAGACGAGTGTGACACGCGCGACGCCGAGGCCGCGCAACTCGCGCACCGCGTCGACCGCTGTGTTCCCGCCGCCAATCACTACCGCGTCGGTCACGCCAGAGAGAGCGACCGGACCCACCTTCATACCCTCGATCCACCGAACTGCGCCGCTGACTCCCTCGAGCGACTCGCCCGGCAGTCCCAGTTCGCTGTCCGGTCCGAGCCCGACCGCCACGAACACCGCGTCGTAGTCGCGCACGAGTCTCTTGAGCTCATCTGCGTCAACGCCGACGCCCAACTTGACGTCGATGCCGCCGATGCCGAGCACATACTCGACCTCTTCGAGCGCCGTTTCCATGCGCATCTTGTAGGGCGCGACGCCCGTCACGTTCAGCCCGCCGAGCCGCTGACTGCGCTCGAAGATCGTGACCGCGTGGCCGTCGATGCGCAGTTGATGCGCCGCTGCGAGCCCCGCCGGTCCGCCGCCGACGATGGCGACACGCTTGCCACTCGCGGCGCCGGCTTTGAAGAAGCGCCAATCGTGCCGCATCGCGGCGTCGGTCGAGTAGCGCTGCAACTTGCCGATTTGGATCGGCGGGTGCTGGTGATTCTCGTGCACACACGCGCCCACGCAGAGCACTTCGACAGGGCATACGCGCGCACAACTGTGGCCGAGGATGTTCGCGTCGAGAATAGTGCGCGCCGAGCCGCGCACGTTGTCGGTCGCGATCTTGCGGATGAAGCCGGCGATGTCGATGTGCGTCGGACAGGCGTGCATGCAAGGCGCGTCGAAGCAGAACAGACACCGATTGGCCTCTGCCATCGCCTGGTCGCGGTCGTACGGGACCTTGAAGTCAGGGAAGGCGCACTCGGCGCGTTGATCGGCGGAAGAAGACATGGGGACTCCGTCGCTAGAGATGTCAGGCTTGTACTGTGGAAGCCGACACGCGGCCTCGCATCAGGATCGTGTAACACAGCGCCGACAGTGCGACGCCGCTGAACCACGCATAGGGGTAGATCGCGACGAACGCCGCGGGCGCCGATTCGAGCACGCCGATGCGCACCAGGAACCCGGGAAAATTGGGCAGCACTCCGAGCGCGAGCGCTGCGAGCGCAATCGGGTTCACACCACGATGCGCTCCGTTCGGTCGAAAGAGCTCATTCACGTCGAGCTGAGTACGACGCACGAGCCAGTAGTCTGCGATCATGATTCCCGCAACGGGCCCGAGCAGCGCGCCGACCCCGCCGAGCCAACCGTCGAGGTACGTCGCCGGATCTGCCATCAGCTTCCACGGCATGCACAGTATGCCGAGGATTCCCGTGATCAGGCCGCCGGTCTTGAAGCTGATCCAACGCGGGGCGAGGTTTGCGAAGTCCTGGGCCGGACTGACCACATTGGCGGCGATGTTCACCGAGAGTGTGGC
>JBJXHE010000033.1:0-10053 GCA_046160785.1 Planctomycetota bacterium | reverse complement strand
AGTTCAAAGATCCGTCGCAGCGTGTCGGGATGGCTCGCGCACACGACGCGACCGGATGATACTAATGCGCGCCCCCAGCTCTCGACGCGCTCGCGCGGCCGCTCAAGATCGACGCCCCACGGCGGCGCGGCTCCGCCCTTTTTTGTTGATATAACAGAAACGGGCCTGTTCACGGAGGCCCGAAGCGCGTCATGATAAATGACGGAACGCGTTTTATAATAAAACCGATCCAGAACCAGCGCATCGGAACGTAACGAATATTTACCTTTTGGCGGCACGCGTTCAGAATGCGGCGCGCGCACTCGTCGGCCGAAATCATCCAAAAGAGTTTTGGTCTTCCGGCGGTCATTTCTGTATCAATGTATCCGGGTTTAATTGTTACAACAGATACGTTGTGGCGAGCGAGCCGGTTTCTTAGCGATTCGAGGAACGCGTCGAGCCACGCCTTCGACGCGTGGTAACCCGGATTTCCGCGGCGCCCGCGATCGCCCGCGATCGAAGAGATTCCTACAATTTGACCTTTTCGCTGCCGTTCGAACAGAGCGCCCGCGCAATTCAACCACGCCGCCGCGCCCGTCACGTTCACATCAATAATTTCTTTATCTTTAATTGTATTATACTCATCTTCGCGCACGTACGGCATCACGCCGGCCGTATATTGTATCATATCTAATCCGCCAAGCTCGGCTACAATTCGGTCGAACAACGCGCGCGTCGTCTCAAGATTCCTAACATCGTGCGCGTATGCTAATACTCGGCCTTCGGGGCATTTCTTCATCACGGCGGCCAGCCTCGATTCGCTGCGTGCAACCGCCGCGACCCGCCAGCCCTCGGCCGCGAGCCGCTCGACGAGCGCGGCGCCGATGCCCGCGGAGCCGCCGACGACAATCGCGCGGCCCTGAACATCAGTTGTGGTATTAGAAGTTTCCACAGGTTCGCCAGTATGTACCAAATGAAATCGAATCCAATGCGCCGCGTTTTGTTGTTTATATCAATTCTTTCGTTTGCGTGTTCAAAAGGCGAGCCCGCGAATTCCGCGGCTGCGTTCGAACGCGTTTCGACCGAACGCACGGGCGTGCTTCACCCGACCATTTCCGGCGACGCGCGGCGCTGGTACATCCCCGAGAGCAACGGCAACGGCGCCGCGTGGATTGATTACGACTCCGACGGCGATTTCGATCTTTTTGTAGGAAACGGCTGCGAGGTGAATTACGCCGACGGCGGAAAACGTTTCGAAATCTTAAGAAAAACGACCTCGCATCTTTACAAAAACAATCTTAACTTTCGGTTCGCGGATGTAACAGAAGAGGCGGGCGTCGCGTGCCGCGAGTGGGTGAACGGAGTCGCGACGGGCGACATCGACGGCGACGGCGCGCCTGATTTGTATCTTGCAAATTTCGGCGCCGATGTGTTGTATAAAAATATCGGCGGGCCGGATAAGTTAAAACACGGTTTTGCGGATGCTACACAAGCCGCTGGAATTGTTAATTTAAAGTGGAGCGCGTCGGCGGCGTTCGGCGACGCGGACAACGACGGCGATCTCGATCTTTACGTTGCTAATTATGTTGAATTTGATCCCGAACGCCCGCCCGCGGACGGAAGAAGAAATATTATCAATGGCGTGGAGGTCGCGTGGGGCCCTGAAAAGGAGAATCCTGGAATGAATATCGGCGCGCCCGACGTTTACTTCAAAAACAGTGGAAACGGTATCTTTACAAATTCGACGCGCGAGTCGGGATTTGAATTAAAAGCGCCGCTCTGTTCGTACGCGGTTATCTTTAGCGATGTCAACCGCGACGGGTGGCAGGAAGTATTAGTAGCGAACGACGGCCAGCCGTGCAATTTATTTATGAATCAAAAGAACGGCACCTTTCGCGAAGAGGGCGAGGCACGTGGATTCGCGTTGAGTGCCGACGGCAAAGCGACCGCCGCAATGGGGCTTTGCGCGGAAGACTACGATTTCGACGGCGATATGGATATATTCCGAACGAATTTTGATATGGAGGCCAATTCGCTGCATGTTAACGATGGGAATGGATATTTTACAGATCGCGCCGCCGAGGCCGGGCTCGCAGCGCCGAGCGTCGACCGCCTCGGGTGGGCGTGCGGATTTGTAGACTTTGAAAACGACGGCGATCTCGATTTGATCGTTTCGAACGGTCACGTCTACCCGCAGGCCGAATTGATAGGAATGCACCCGTTTCTGCAAACACAACAGTTTTACGAGGCATCGGAATCGGCGCCAGGCAAGATTGTTTATAAAGACATCACGCCGTCCATTGATTCTAGCGTTTCAGGAAAAGCCGCCGGGCGGTCTTTTGCATTTTGCGATCTCGACCTCGACGGCGCGCTCGATTTTGTAATGATACAAATCGACGAACCACCGAAAATTATTCGTAACAAAACGGCTGCGCGCGGCGCGTGGCTCTCAGTGGTGCTGCGCGGCAGCAAGAGCAATCGCGATGGAATCGGCGCGCGCGTTTCTGTTACATCGGGCTCGCGAACGTGGACGCGCGAAATGCGGACGGCCAGCGGCCTTTACAGTTCACACGCGCCGCAGTTGCATTTCGGTCTCGGCGCGACAAAACAAATCGACCGCATCCGCGTCCAGTGGCCAAGCGGGGCCGTGCAAACGATCGAGGGAGCGCCGGTGGATCAATTCTTAATGATCCGCGAAGCCGGCGCGCCCGCCGCGAAATAAGCGTTCCGAAGAATTGTTATGATCGTTAGGATTTCGACCGTCTCGATTTTCCGGCTGCGTATTGAATCGTAACAGTCTAATTGTGCAGTTAAATCATAACGAATGCGAATTACCCTCCTAAATCCTCCGCAGGCGCATTTTACACAACCGCTTCTCGCGATTCCGTCGCTCGCCGCGTACCTGCGCCGCGAGGGTTTTTCAAATGTTACATGTATCGACGCGGGGATCGAATCTTATGATTATTTTCTTTCGCGAAACCGTCTGCTGCGGTCGATCGAATCGATCCGCGCCGCGTCACGTTTTGATATATTAAATCGTCGCCCAAGTTTAGGTTTCTCGGCGATGGGGGAATATCAAACTCTCTCGGAGATTGCATTAACCGGCGAACGCGTTGCAGACGGCATCGACGAGGCCAAACGCGTTTTGCGCACGCCGGAATTGTTTTATCAATATCCGAAATATTTAAAATCCGCGCGGACCGTCGAGCAGGCACTTCGCTTATTTTCATTCGAGTTTGCGCCCACGCGCCTCACGCCGCACGGTTTTGTAATGAGGCAAAGCATCGAACGTTCCGCCGAAATTTTCGATGCGACGACCGACGAAGCTCATAATCCGTATATTGAATATTTCCGTGAACAGTTGCTACCGCGTTTGCAACAACTCAATCCCGATTTGATAGGTTTGTCCGTAACATTCGGAAGCCAGGCGATTCCTGCGTTCACGCTCGCGCGGATGATTAAAGCATGGAAACCGCAGTGTCATATTACGATGGGCGGCGGGCTGCTCGCGTATGTCGCGGCAAAATTAGCAAAGAACCGCGCGATTTGGAATTGTATCGATAGTTTTATCATGCTCGAAGGAGAGCGCCCGCTCGCGGAACTGTGCGAAGCCGTCGAGAAAACGCGCGGCGACGCGCGCGCGGCGGCGCTTGCTAACGTTCCAAATCTAATATATTTCGATTCTATCAAAAACGAACCGGTGTTTACGCCCGAGGCGCAGCCTCTCGACATTCAAAAGCTGCCGCCGCCGGATTTCGACGGCCTTCCGCTCGATAAGTATCTTTCGCCGGAACTCGTACTTCCGCTCGCGATCACACGCGGCTGTTATTGGGGCAAATGCGTCTTTTGCACGCTTTATACAGTTATCGGCCCGGGCTACCGCGGCCGCGGCGTCGAGCAGACTATTGAAGATATTCAATATCTTAAGAATAAATATAACACCCGGCATTTTTATATGGTGATTGAAGACCTGCCGCCGAATATGGCG
This sequence comes from Planctomycetota bacterium, assembly GCA_046160785.1. Classification (GTDB taxonomy): domain Bacteria; phylum Planctomycetota; class UBA1135; order UBA1135; family JACQFD01; genus JACQFD01. The sequence goes on along the minus strand of JBJXHE010000033.1, from coordinate 6,086 downwards.
AAGCGGCTTCCGCGTGCGATTCTCGACGCAAAATTAGATATTGATTGGTGGTGCGATGCGCGGCTCGAACATGATGTATTTGATCAGCAGACGTGCGATGAACTCGCAGAGGCGGGATGTAAACGAATCGCGTTTGGTTATGAAAGTGCTAGCAAACGCGTGCTCGACCGCATGTGCAAAGGAATCGACCCCGATCGAAGTATGCAACTCATCGAGCGATGCCACAATTCAGGAATCTCAGTGACGCTTTATGTTATGATTGGTTTTCCAACGGAGACGCGCGAAGAGGCGGAGTGGACGCTCAAGACCGTATTGGCAAATAAAGATAAAATTCACGAAGTCAGCGTGCGCGTTTTTTATCTCGATGAAACGTCGGAGATTTATAAACGCGCGCGCGAATTTGATATTAAGGAAATCCATCCCGATCCGCTCGCCGATTTGCAAGTTTATTATGATTTTACGCCCGGAAGCGGAATGGACCGCCGCGAAGCGCGCAAGGTTTATTTAGATTTTACAAAAGCGCTGCGCTCGCACTTCCCCGTCTTCCAGAATACAAATATGCTCTATCACGAATTGAAGAGCCACTATTTTCTATTCTTAACAAAGCACGGCTCGTGGGACGCGTTGTTACAAAACGTGCTCGAACCGAACGAGGCCGCGTGGCCCGAACCGGCGCTTGATACAAAACCAAAACGCACGGCGGATCTCGAAATGCGATTGCTCCATTTCGACCGGGGCGCGATCGATGCGCAATTAGCATCGATCGATTCGTCGACGGTGCGGCCTCGCTACCAATCGGATTTGATCGAAGATGAAGATCGCGAACGGCTTGACCGCGAATTGCAACATGCGGCGCCGGCGGCGTCGTGCATCGTGCGCGTTCCGTCGACGGGCGAAGTTCATTGCATCACTACAGATCTCGCAAATTTATTAAATCGATGCGACGGTCTGCGAACGGCCGCCGAATTGTTAAAACCGTTTCCCGCCGAGACTCACGCAAGCGCGATCGCCGCGATCCGTGAACTCGCCGCGAACGGACTTATCGAATACAGTATTGTTGGATTGACCGTTAATCCTAATAACCTCGCCGAGGCAAAATCATGACGAGCGAAAACGACAAAAAAACTACAAATCAATCCTCCGAACCCGCGCGCGCCGACGCGCCGCCCGAAAAATTAGAAGCTAACGTTCCTATCGACGAATCGAAGCCCGCCCCGCCGAAATTTATATTTAAGATTGTGAAAGCCGATCCTAAGAATAGTTTTGATTTTGAGGATGTCGCGGATAAGTAGCAGACAGACAGGCTCACGCGGAGAGGAGGAGAACGCTCGACCTGTCTTGTACAAGCCGACCCACTACGAAGGCCTTCGCATGAGAGACTACTATTGTTGATAAATGATTTCTTGAACCGAATTGCCATCGCGTGGCTTCACTTCGAGTTTCATGGTTCCACCTTCCGAAGTAGTGCTTCCAACGATCGTCATTGTACCACTGCCCACCGGAAGCCATATTTCCTTTGTTCCCCCGACTATTGAAAGAAACTCGGATGTGCCCTCGATCCGAAGATGAACACTACAACTGCTAACTAGAGATCCATCTTGCCGCCTCACGACAACACTACAAGGCCGTAGCCCACCGCCGACAACGATGTTGACAGTTGTACTTCCATCCTCCGACACATGGAACTCTCGAACCTTAAGGTTGGAATCGAGTATCGAACTCATCGACCACACGTCATAGTTTCCCGCCGGAACCCTCGCCTTTTTTCCAGCATTGATCTGCATTTTTGAACCAGTATATCGGTCTGCACGATTGGATTCTGTATTTGATGGATTGCGCCATGTGAATTGTAACATTCCACCTAAGGGAATATGATCTCCCGACTCGTCAACAACATGCACAGTGACTGTACCAAATTTTAGTGTTCCTGCTTGAAGCGAACTGGCATCAAACATTGTCACGTTCGGGGGGTCTGTGAGAGGCACTGGTTCAAGTGTGATTTCATGTTCGCCAGCACGTTCTAGCAGTATAGTCGCTACCGGTTTGGGAGGCACTGATGACATCGGTGCGCCGACCCAGATCACGGCATTCGGGTGTGCCTTCTTAAGGCGGCTGAAAATTCGTGCTTGATACTGGCCAGCGATCCCGCCCCGAAAAAACTGATCCACATTGAATGTTAGATTTTTAAGATTTTCCGGACAAAACGATGCCCAATCACAAACACACGGCCGAACAGATTATTAATCTTCTGCGAGAGGCGGAGGTGCTCCAATCGCAGGGAGCTTCGATCCACGAGGTCTCGAAGAAGCTGGGAATAACAGACCAAACTTACTACCGATGGCGCAAGGAGTACGGCGGCCTCAAGGTCGATCAAGCCAAAAGGCTTCGAGATCTCGAAAAGGAGAATTCCAGGCTGAAGCGAGTGGTCGGAGATCTGGTGCTCGACAATTCGATTCTGAGAGAGGCAGCCTCGGGAAACTTCTAAGCCCGTCGCGGCGGCGCCGAGTGGTCGAGCACGTGAGTGCCACACTCCGCGTCAGCCAGCGGCGGGCCTGCCGAGCACTCATGCAAGCCCGTGCGACACAGCGGTACTGCCGCCGTCCTAATGCCTATCAAGAGACCCTCACGGCCCAGGTCGTCGAATTAGCCTCGATGTTTGGGCGCTACGGCTACCGCCGGATCACAAGTATTCTCCAAGACCTTGGCTGGAGCGTCAGCCATGGCCGTGTCGAGGCGATCTGGCGGCGTGAAGGACTGAAGGTCCCCAAAAGGCACAAGGCGAAGCGCAGGCTGTGGCTGGGCGACGGGAGCTGTATACGGCTTCGACCACAGCACAAGGACCATGTGTGGGCCTACGACTTTGTGGCTGCCCGCACTCACGATGGCCGGCCGATCCGAATGCTAACGATCATCGACGAATTCACTCGTGAGTGCCTGGCGATTGAAGTCGCCCGAAATCTGAAGAGCCAGGATGTACTGGCGAAATTAGCCGAGCTCTTTGTGAGCCGCGGCGTACCAGACCACATCCGCTCGGACAATGGTAGTGAATTCACGGCCAAGGACGTGCGGCACTGGCTTGGAAAACTAGGAGTGAAGACTCTGTACATCGAGCCCGGGAGTCCCTGGGAAAACGGCTACTGTGAAAGCTTCAACGGCAAGATGCGAGACGAGCATTTGAATGGCGAGATCTTCGACACTCTGCTGGAAGCCCAGGTGCTTACCGAAAGGTGGCGCCGTGACTATAATCAAATTCGACCGCACAGCTCGCTTGGGTACAAACCCCCGGCACCTGCGACGATCCTTCCCAAGACTCCCGTCTCGGCTACGCCTCGACGGGAGTCTTCGTACCCTTCGATTTCTTACTTCCCCGTTTCCTCTTCCCCACTAACATAGAAAGTGGTACAGGAAAACCGGGCAGGTCAAGCCTGGAAAAGAAACGAAGTGGAAGGAGTAAACGCCGTCATTGGGTGTCCTGCCCACCTCTTTGTATCACTTCCTGAATTCGTGGTAAATGGAGAAATGGGGATTTGTGAATCTTATTTAGGCGTTGCAATCCCACGCCATCCGCCTCGCCCCATCGGGAAGTTGAAGCAAACGGTTGGCGCTTTGTTAAAATCTACAGAAATTCTGATCATTTGCTAGGCACATCAGAAATGTTGCCCCACTCGTCTTCGGTTCGAGTTGATACATTTCCAAAATACGATTCCGCCGCCTCAACGATCTCTGGCTCGGTTGGGATTGGAATATTTTGAATTAGCATCGTGTCGATCGAACTGCCTTCGGCGGAAAAATTCGGTATCCCAATCGCCACAACGGTTCGCCGGCGGAACTTTATGTAAGCCGCGCGAGCAAGAATGTTCAACGTCTTAATCCGCTCAGTCCGAGGCTGCCGGGACATTAAGAATAAGAACGCGCAATTGCCATCTTGCGGATCGAATGCAAAGTATCGATATCCTCTTTCTACCGTATCAGCTCCTTGAGCATTCTTAATAATACTTTCCGCGACGATGATTCGTTGCGCTCGATTTAGTGTCGATAGCGTCTCGATAATATTACGATACTGTTCTACGGTTGGATTTGTAACAAACGACAACTTGGTGTCTTTAGCGGCGTCGGGAACATGACCAATTGCGGTATGCATTCGAATAATGATTTCGTCGAATACTTTACTATTTCTCCTTCGTTGATTCCGCAGCGCAAACTCTCCGGACTTATCTGCATTTATGGCTTCCCACAATCCGTCCTCAAGAATTAACATTGCCTTTGGTTCAGCCAATGTTGTTTCAACTATGTCGTTTCTACAAATAACCGTAGCGAGCAAATCCTTCTCCGAAAACAATCGAACCAACTTGCCTTCCGTGAGTAACTTTTCTCGAATAGCTAGATATCGCTCCAGGTCTGCTGGTGTATCCAATTCCGCAACAAGTAACTGAAAGTCCTTTTTCATAAATATATGAATTGGTATCGATTCGCGTTGTGTAAATCCCGCCAAGAGTGAAATATCTTTCTTTATCTTTTCCTGTTCGTCCGTGCAGTTAATATCGAGAATCACAATTCCAACGACGCGAGTAAATTGGGTGGAGTCGAAAGGAATCCAAATACCATTACTTGTCTTTACCTGACTAAGCACTTGTTTTGATAGTGTCTCGCGAATCGTTCCCACTTGCACTACTGCTTTATCAATTCTGTCTTCGAGTTCTTTTAATTCGCGGGCGGTGACTTCCGCTAACTTTGGGGGCAACCGGCGACTCTTTGCCTGGATAACGAAAAGAGTATTGCGAAACGGTATTAGTATGTCCGCAACTTCGACCGGCCCGGCACCTTCTTTTTTATATTTAGGCGCGCGAACCACATAGTCCGGCAAGAGGGCCTCTAGACATGCATTTTCAATTGCGTCCTCTGCGTCCTTACCGTGGTCATCATTGCCTCCCATAGTTTCTCACTGCCTCACGGCACCAAGACCGTAATCGCCAGACCGCGCGACGTGCTCAAGTTGTAGGGATTGAAGCCCGGCAAAACGCAGGTTGATGTTGGCCAGGCCCAGAGTGCACATGCATAGTAGGTCGCACCGATAACCGCAGGATTATTAGGAATCGTGAGGCCCACTGTCTCCGAATAGCCTGTTGCGTCGCTGAATAAATCGACAGGAATGATTTCCGTTGCTAGTGCAAAGTCGGCGTGCAGCAGTACACCCAACGTAAACGGATCCGAGCCGGCAAAGTCTGGCGAATCTGTAATGAGTCCAAGACCCAGCGATGACGCGGGCGCGTTGTCACAGCTTATTGTAAAGTGCGGCGAATTGATCATAGGCGCGTGATTCACACTCAGCGTCTGTGTGCCCGTACAGCCGGGAGTGCCTGTGCCGAAGACTGCGATTCCCGGGTTGTTATCAAGGTCGAAGACGTAGGCAGCGCCAGAGTCGGTGATGATGTTGTTGACTTGATTCCCGTTCACGCCAGTTGCAAAGCTGTCCTCGAATACTGCCCCGACAATCACTCTGTCGCCGGAGATGGCGACGGTGTAGCCGAACAAGTCGCCCGGCCCGGTGTTCGAAGCCTTCAGGTAGGCCTGCTGGCTCCAGGTTGTGTCGCTGCGAACAAACACGTAGGCCGCGCCAGAATTTGTAACACTGTTGTCGGCCCCGTTGCCGTTCACGCCCGTGGCGTTGCTGTCCTCATAAATGGCGCCAACGACGACCGTGCTGCCGGAGATGGCCACGGACCAGCCGAAACGGTCGTCGCCGCCCGTGTTCGACGCCTTGAGATAGGCCTGCTGGCTCCAGGTTGCTCCGCTGCGTTCGAAGACGTAGGCCGCGCCGGACCACACGGCGCTGTTGTCGCTCTGATCGCCGTTCACGCCAGTGGCGCTGCTGTCTTCCTTATACGCCCCGACGACGACCGTGCCGCCGGATACTGAAACCCGTGAACCGAAGTTGTCGTCGGTCTCAGTATTCGACGCTTTGAGATAGGCCTGCTGGTTCCAGGTCGTCCCACTGCGCACGAAGATGTAGGCCGCGCCGGCATCTAGGGCGGTGTTGTCGGACTGGTTACCGTTCACGCCCGTGGCGCTGCTGTCTTCCCAATGGG
>JBJXHE010000032.1:0-5367 GCA_046160785.1 Planctomycetota bacterium | reverse complement strand
CACGTCCTTGGCGCTATTAGGATACTTTTCGCTCTGGTCGATGTCGCGCATCGTTATTAAACCCGCGAGCGAACCGTCGGGTCTTAGTAATAATAATTTTTCGACTTTGTTTTTCTGTAATATTGCTTTCGCTTCGTCGAGCGTCGTCGACGGCACGGCCGTCACGAGCTGTTCCTTCGTCATCACTTCCGAAATCTTAGTTTCCAGATTCGTATGAAAGCGAAGGTCGCGCGATGTTAAGATTCCGACGACACGCGAATTTTCAACGATCGGCAGTCCGTTAATTTTATAATCGCGCAGAATTTCCTTCGCGCGGCCGACGTTCGCGTTCGGCGGCAACACCACGGGATCTGTTATAACGCCGTGCGCCGATCGCTTCACGACGCTCACTTCCTTCACCTGCCGTTCAATACTAAGATTCCGATGAATGATACCAATGCCACCCTCGCGCGCGAGCGAAATGGCGAGGCGGCTCTCCGTAACTGTATCCATCGCCGCCGACGCGATCGGAATACTCAGATTCACGCGCCGCGAAAAACGCGTGCGCACATCTGTATCTTTCGGCAAAAGGTTCGATCGCCGCGGCACAAGCAGCACGTCGTCGAACGTGAGTCCAAGGCGAAACTCGGGGTCCATGTCGGATGTTAACGCCGGGTTTCGCGTATTTCTACCTGCCCGGCCCGCACCGCGAATGAGCTAACAGCCTGTGGCAAAAGTGCTCTGGTATTCAAATATGGAAATTTTTTGTTAAATCGAGGAAAGGCGTTTGAGGCGTAGTAAGAACTTACGCCGAGAATGGCTTGACGACGAGTTAACAAAAAAGAACATATTTGAATAGGATGACTTTTGCCACGGGCTGCTAGGGCTGAATTGTTAAGAACAAACCGCCGGTCGAACTGAATAACTGAGGTGAATTGTCGCAGAGGCCGGTCGCAGGCCAGAGCCAGATTGCCTGCGCGCTGAAGCTGAGGCCGATGAGACCCGGATCGTTAGGAATCGAGACCGGCGAAAACGCGTTGCCAACGCCATCACTATAAAAATCGCCCGAGATCAGTTCTGTAGTAAGCAACATATTGATATGAACAAGAAATCCCAAACCAAAGTAATCGGCTCCGAAGGTATCCATAACATTTCCGACGAGCAGCAGCCCGAGCGAGTTCGAAGGCGCGTTCGTGCATGCAAACGCAAAATTCGGAGAATTAATCTTAGGAATGGAATTACTACGAATCCCCTGAAGGCCGAGGCAGCCCCGCGTGCCGAACCCGAATTGTGATGTCGCGGCGGGCGTGAATAGGATACTTGTGAGAACGCTAACGTTGTTCGCTGCGGAATTGGCGGTCACAATATCACATTTGCCGTCGCGCCAAAAATCGACGAGCGCGCCCCACGCGGAGCCCGCGCCGGTTGTATAATCGACGGGCGTCGCGAAATTACCATTCCCGCCGCCTGCGATTACCGTCGTACGGCTGAGGCTGCTGCTAACGGTAATAATATCAATTCCGCCGTCGTGGTTCGCGTCGCCCGCCGCGATCGACACGGGCGTCGAAACGTTGATATTCGTTGCCGTGCCGAACAGGCCCGTGCCAAGGCCGGGCACAATGCTAACGTTATTGCTCCCGCTGTTTGCGGATAACAAATCCGCGAAACCGTTATTATCCATATCCGCGACGGCGATGTGAAGCGGACCCGTTCCAAGTGTTACATTGGGTTGTTGTATAAAACTACCGGTTCCCAACCCGAGGAAAATCGAGGACGCCGCGGCGGACGGGTTGCACGTTAATATATCTAAAATGCCGTCGGCATTGATGTCGGCAGTAACTACAGTTCTCGGCTTTCCGCCAACGGCATACTGTATCGGCAAGCCAAACCCGCCGAGCCCGTCGCCGAGTCGGACGCGAATATTATCGCCGAGCGGCGTCGGATTCACGCAGTCGAGGTTATTATCAGCATTGAAATCGCCCACCGCTACAAAAGCGGGGTTCCCGCTATTGGATATATTCGCCGCACCGATAAAGGAACCGTCTCCAACGCCCAATTTAACATTCATAACCGGCGCGCCGCCGCACGAAACGAGTGCGTCGGGGATTCCGTTATTATTGATATCGCCGACCGCGATACTATTCGGCGTCGCGCTCGCCGCCGTCGCAATCGAACTGATAGAACCGCCCCCGCCGTCGCCGAGAATACAAGTAATCAACGACGCGCTGTTATTGGTAACCATCAAATCCGCGTTGCCGTCGGCATCCATGTCGCACGGCACTACAAATCCGACACCCGCTCCCGTCGCGATCGTTCCAGCCGAAAGATACAATTTCACCGCGCCCGCGATATATACAGAAATAGTTTGGTCGAGCGCGTTCGCGACCGCCATGTCCATCGTTCCATTTCCGTCGAAGTCGCCCGCGGCGATGCCGTCCTGGAAATTTCCGGCGGCGTAAGTATACAAATTCGGAAACGCGCCCGCTCCGTCGTTTTGTAACAAATAGGCGGCGTCGCCGTTTCCACCCGCGAGAGCGACGTCGCCGAAGCCGTCGCCGGTAAAATCTGCGACCGCGACTTTGTTAGTATCCGTTGGCGTCGCAACGCCTGTAAAAGTCGGAAACGCACCGGAGCCGTTTCCTATCCATACCGCGGCCTGCGGGCCGGAGCTTGATGTAACAATATCCTTCTTGCCGTCATTGTTAAAATCGGAAGCTATAATATCCGTCGGAAGACTCCCGGCAGCGTGCGAGCTTGAAGAGAGGACGCCGCCGAGCCCGTTTCCAAGATAAACATTGATCTTCGATGCGAGCCAGGAACATGTAACAATATCCATTTTTCCGTCATTATTAACGTCGGAAAAATCGAGCGCCATCGGCTGATCCTCGGCGGAAAACAATGTTAATGATCCAAACGTTCCCGTTCCGGAGTTCAAACGAATCCCGAGTTTATCCGTTCCGTGCGCGACGGCGGCGGCGTCCAGTTTTCCGTCGGAATTGAAGTCTCCAAATTTGGCCGCCAGCGGATTCGTATCAAAAGAATACAGGGCGCTCAGAGCAAATGTACCATTTCCGGCTCCGAACAAAACGCTGACTCCGCCGGCCGTGTAGTGCGGGCCGCATAAATCTAATTTTCCGTCATTATTAATATCAGCAAGCGATGCCGTATAAATGCGCGCGATTCCATTTGTACCAATCGCCGCGCTGAAATTGCCGGCTCCCGTTCCGAGAAACGCGTCAATCTCGCTGATCCCGGTGCCGACGGTTATCAGATCCGCACGGCCGTCATTATTAACATCGCCCGCCGCCATCCCGGACGGCAGGCCGGCAATGGTTGGATACACTTTCTGCGGAAAGAACGACGGCGTCTGCGCGCCGGCCTCGGCGCCCAAAATGTATATAACAGTTAATACTAATAAAGCGGACGCGGCGCGCGAAAGGGCACGGGTGTATTTCATAGGTGGGTTGGCCGAAGTGAACAGCCAACCCTACCCGATGTGCCGTCAAACGCTACTTTTTCTTTTGTGATACAAACGGAACGTATATAACCGGGTTTTCCATAAGAGCCTTTTGTTGCTCCGGATTGAGGACGCCCGAACTCGCGATATCTTTATACATTTCGAGCTGAATCTTCGCCGCGGCTTCGACAGACTCCACCGACATAATTCCTCCTGATGAGAGACTGTCCGTCGAAGACCAGTAGGCCTGCGGATATTTATCCATCCATTTATTCACGATCTTCGCTACGTCGGCAGATTGAGTATCATTAATTTTAACATTACCCGAAATATTCTTAATCATCGACGCCGAAACGGAATCCGAGCCTTCGAGCGGCATCGGCCTTGCAAACTGCGCCCACGCGACGCCCGTTCCTAATATATCTAAACCCGTCCGGCCTTTCATGCCCGGATAATCAACAAGCGCGGCCTGCTCGGGAGATAACAATTGTGCGGCTTCTTTATAAAACCTGGCGCGCAGGGCAATCTCGTCGATGACGTGTTGTAATCTCAAATCTCCTTCCGCGTAGCGCGAGCGGCGGAAGTCGTCCTGATCTGTTAATTTTTGAGCGAGCTCATTCATCGCCGCCGATTGCGCGGCGGTCAGCTCGGCGCCACCGCTTTTCATTAATGTTGCGAGAAGATTCGCGACAACCATCGGATGTGTAAAGGTACTATTCGGACCTTCGCCGGGCACGCCGTTTTCTACTAATATACCGGTTGCCTTAATTAATAAACCGTTCATGGCCTGAATATCGCCCATGAGTTCCATACTCGGCTTTTCCCCTTTTTCTAACAATTGCGCGAGTTCCTGTAATTTACCTGCGAGTTGCTTGGTTCCATCGCCCATCGCCTTCCAGTCGACTTTCGCCAGCGCATCTTCGAGGCCGCTGCGCGTGAATGCAACAGTTCCGGCGGCCTTGTCCGCGACGGCTATCGCGGGCGCGCTTTCGGTCGTATTCGTTTTTGTTGTATTTGCGAGCGCCTCGGTGCGTTTGCTCGCTTTCGAAATTTCTTCATATTCTCGAATCTTAGCTTTCGCTTGATTCAGATCTTCTATCAATTTCGCGTGCACTTCGCCTCCGTTGCCGTCGGCTTTTGTTAACGTTCGCGTTTCGCCGGCGCTCGCGGTTCCGCCCGCGTTTCCGGAAAACCAATAGATAGAACCGGCGACCACGCCGATGGTGACGGAGCCAAGGACCGCGCCTTTGCCAAAATCATTCCAATTCATTTGTAGTACCTCAATTTCAGTAGACTCGCGCACCCAGAGAGTGCCGAGATCACTCATAAAAAGAATCGACTGTTGGTTCGCGCCGGAACGAAAACGATCGCCCGTCGCAGCCGCAAATGTTGAATCGCTGGGCGCGGCCCGCGTGATCCAGTTTTCTCCACTGCGGTGTTCAATGATACCGGAGCGCACCAGTACGGGCAGCGAATCCGGAGTTAACGATTTCGCGCGAATGATTATAATCGACGCGACAAGAGCGGCCGCCATCGCGGCGCCTGCTACAAATCCGTGAATCTTATAATTGCCGCGGCGTGGAATGGTAAGAATGGTCTCGCGCGGAGGCGCGGAACCGGATTCTACAGAAGCGGAACGGTTCGGTTCGGTTGTTAACGATGTGTCTTTTTGTAAAGAGGCGCCCGCCTCGGCCGCGAGCCGCGCAAGAATCTTATCTTTTAGATCCGGCGCTTGTTCGCCGCCGAGCGTTTCGCGCAGCGCGGCTTCTAACATTTGATCGCGCGGATCGCCGGAATCATCATGTTCGAGCCCGGAGTTAGCTTTCATGTTGCAATTTTCCTTCGATACAAATCCGCAACGCGGCGCGCGCGCGGCGAACTAACGATTTGATACTATCTTCGGTGTAGCCGAGCGCGCCCGCGATCTGCGA
>JBJXHE010000031.1:0-12612 GCA_046160785.1 Planctomycetota bacterium | reverse complement strand
CTTCGTCAGGTCTTCCTCGACGTAACTCTTGGCTACGTCTTGGACGCCCTTCCTTGATTTATCAAATCATTACTATTTTTGGATTACGGAGCACTTTTGCCACGGGCTGTTAGTATTATAGAATTACTACATCGCGTACTTACTATAATTCACACGAACTTCATTCATCATTAAACTCCACGAACCAAATTAAACTCTGAAGTGAACGATTCCGAAACCCGAAATGTCGAGGAGCGAATTCCGCTTCGAAATTACGAAGAAGAAAGATTTATATTAGGGCCCTACGACCGCCACGCGCGCGTCGTGCGCGAAGTGCATCGCGTGACGATGGTCAGCCGCGACGGAGGGCTAAAATTAATGGGGGAGGCGAATCCCGTGCGGATCGTTCGCGAAAAAATTGAATCATTGCTCGGGCGCTCGCGAAGCGGCGACCAGCCTGACGATCATACAGTTCTGCGCGTGCTTTCCGCGTCCGCGTACGATGCTACTGAAAATACTACAAAAAAAGGACAGGCGTCGAATGGTAATGATAAAATAATGAATGATCATTTAAAAGGAACCGACGCGGGCGCCCGCACCGACGCCGCCCAACTGCATCGCGCTCACCACGAAGTGCGCGCTCGGACACCGGGACAGGGCGCGTATATTGATGCGATTCGAAATCACGTTATTACTATTGCGTGCGGACCTGCAGGATCAGGAAAGACATATCTAGCTGTAGCAATGGCGGTCGAGGCGCTTCGCCGCGGCGAGTTTCGAAGATTAGTATTGGCTCGCCCGGCGGTCGAAGCGGGGGAGCGGCTCGGATTCCTGCCGGGCGATTTGCAAGCGAAAATTAACCCGTACCTGCGCCCGCTCTACGACGCGCTAAATGATATATTAGATCCGTCGGCCGCGCGGCGGTACGTCGAAAATGATATTATTGAAATTTGCCCGCTCGCGTACATGCGCGGGCGAACGCTCAATAGTGCGTTCATCATTTTGGACGAGGCGCAGAACACAACGCCGAAACAGATGCAAATGTTTCTGACGCGCCTCGGCGAGCACGGAAAAATTGTAGTAACCGGCGACGTGACGCAAATCGACTTGCCCGATTATACAACTTCGGGATTGGTCGACGCGCGGCGGCGGCTTGCCGACGAACCCGGCGTCGCGATTGTTGAATTAACAAAAACGGACATCGTCCGGCATCCGCTCGTTAGCCGAATCGTGGAAGCTTACGAAAGCGATAAGCAATAATATTCGAAAGGCTAACATTCGGAAAGTTGTATTTTTCGTGGAGCCGCGCCTTCCACGTTTCGACCGGCGCGGCCTTCGATCCGCCTTTCACGCGACGCACGCCGCGTTTCCATCGGCGCCGCGAAATGTATCCGTTGCGCTCGTCGGCGATGCATCGATGGCTGCGCTTCATTTACAATATTCCAACGTCCCCGGAACGACCGACGTTTTATCATTTGATTTGCGCGATACCGGCGGCGACGGCCGTTTCGACGCGGAAATTGTTATAAGCGTCGAAGTCGCAAAAAAAGAATCGGCGAAACGCAAACGGACGATTCAACAGGAATTGGAATTATATCTTATTCATGGATTATTACATATCGTTGGCTTCGACGACCACGCACCCTCCGACCGCGCCAAAATGCGCGCTGCCGAGCGAAAAGTATTATCAAAATTGAGCAACCCCTCATGACGATCATCCCATCCGAATTTCAACGCGTCGCCGGAAAATTAACCGTCGAAGGACACAACCTTTCGGCGCTTGCGCAACAATACGGGACGCCGCTTTATATCTATTCTGGAAAATCGTTTCGAAGCCGTTTTCATTATATTTACGATTCCTTCGTAGCGGAGCTCTCGCCGCTCGAACCGATGATTGCGTATTCCGTAAAGGCGTGTTCGAGCCTCGCAATTTTAGCATTGCTCGCGAAGGAGGGCTCGGCGTTTGACGTCGTTTCAGGCGGTGAATTGTTACGTGTGATTCACGCGGGCGGCGACGCAAAGAAAGTGATATTCGCGGGCGTCGGCAAAACCGACGACGAACTGCGGCTCGCGCTCGAAACGGATGTATTACAAATCAACGTCGAGTCGCGCGGCGAATTGTTACGATTGCAGAATATTGCAAAGAGCCTCGGAAAAATCGCCCGCGTCGCGGTGCGTGTGAATCCCGAGGTGCAGGTGAATACACATAAACACCTGGCGACTGGATCCAAGACATCGAAGTTTGGCATTCCGATCGACGCCGCGCGCGAACTGTTATCAAATCATCAACAATTCGATTCGATACAATTCGCGGGTTTGCACATTCACGTCGGCTCGATGCTCGACGCGCCCGATCCGTATCTTCAGGCGCTCGACCGAATCGAAACGTTAATATCACTATTCCCGAACGGAAAAATGTTAACGATCGACGTGGGCGGCGGATTCGCGGTCGAACGCGAGGGGAAGCCGGGCCTCGATCCGAAAGTGTTCGTCCGCGCGATTGCTACAAAACTGAAAGCGTGGGGCGCCGCGCCGATTTTCGAGCCGGGCCGCTGGATTTCGGCGCCGTCCGGAATCTTAGTAACGCGCGTGCTCGATTGTAAATATTTGGACGGCCGCGAAATTGTAGTCGTCGACGCCGCGATGAACGACCTGATCCGCCCCGCGCTCTATGACGCCGTCCACCCGATTGAATTTGTTGAATCTAAAGATTCCGCGACGCCACAAAAAGATACAATTCCAACGACCGTCGTCGGCCCGATTTGCGAAAGCGGCGATTTCCTTTCGCGCGATGCTAAATTGATAAATCCAACGCCGGGCGATTTGTTAGCAATTCTCGCTGCAGGTGCGTACGGATTTTCAATGGCGTCGAATTATAATACTCGCGGCCGCGCGGCGGAATTATTAGCAGACGGCGGCGCGGTGCGGTTGATTCGGCGGCGCGAAACGTTTGACGATTTGATAGCTAACGAATTTGTTTCGTAAATTTCGCTGTTCATGTTAGCTATCCAAAATTAGTTAACAAAAAAGCGGGACCGGCGACAGTTCGGTGGAGGTCGATCCTGAAGAGGTGCTTGGCCCGGTCAAAGGCACAAACGCCGAACCGTCGCCGGGTCCCATCGTCCGTGGGTGTCCCGTCCATACGGACGCACGAGAGTGGTCTAGGCCCTCGAGGCCACGCGCACCCGGTCCCGCGGGGGCGCACAGCGTTTAATAAAACCCCATTTCTCCGCGATGTGCAAAAGGCTCGAACGATTTTCTAGGTTGCCGCTACAAACGCTTATTCTATTCGAAATTGCGATGTCCGGCCTTTCACCAATATTACAAAAACATTTTGATGATCCGAAATTTTTCGGACGGCTCGCGAACGCAAACCGCCGCGGCAAATCTACAAATCCGGCGTGCGGCGATATATTAGAATTTGAGATGTGCGTGGAAGGCGAAAGAATTGTTACAACTCGATTCATGGCGCACGGGTGTTCGAGCGTGATCGCAGTGGCTTCGTTGATGGCGGAGAGGCTTCAGAATGTTAACGTTTCGGATCTGTTGCAATCAAACGTCGGCGAAATTGTTCATAACGCGGGCGGCCTGCACGCGTCGCGCAGCCACGCAATTTTAGTGGTCGAACGGGCACTTCGCGACGCGTTGGATTCGGCGGAAATAATATAATTTATTAATTCATACTGTAATAATTTCATGAGGAGTAAACCACCAAAGCTGCGCGAAAAACTTAACCGTCTCGCGGAATATTATGATCGGAGTTTTCTCGATTCGGATCCGATCCAATTTCCGCATCGTTATAAAGATCCGCGCGACCGCGAAATTGTAGCATTTATCGCCGCCGCGCTCGCGTACGGAAACGTGAAGCAAATCCGCGCGAGCGTCGAGCGCGTGCTATTGGCGATGCAACAGATCGACGCGTCGCCGCACCGCGCGATTCTTAAATTATCCGTTCCCGAGCACGCGGGATTGTTCGCCGAATTTAAGCATCGTTTCAACGACGGCCGCGACATGGTTTGTTTGTTATATTTCCTGCAACAAATGTTAAATCGCTGCGGATCGATCGAAGGTTTCTTCACCCAGACGGGGCAACGCAACAATTCGCTGCGGGAGCGCCTCGAATCATTTACATCCAATGCGCTCCGGTTGGATTCGGTGAATATTTATAATAATTGCGACAGCGGGTTGTCCGACAGTGCTGATTTGCCAGACAATGCGGGCGTGAGGTTTTTCTTTACAAATCCGTCGGATGGCTCCGCGTGCAAACGTTTATGTATGTTTCTGCGGTGGGTCGTGCGGCGCGACGACGGCGTCGATCTTGGCCTCTGGACGTCGTTGTCGCCGGCGCAATTGATGATGCCGCTCGATACGCACACGACCCGAATTTGTTATTTTAACGGACTCTCGCCGAGCCCGTTCGCCACGTGGCGAAACGCCGAATTCGTTACGAATGAACTTCGCCGCTTTGATGCTAACGATCCGGTTCGTTATGATTTCGCGCTGTCGCGCCTCGGGATTCTCCGCGTGCGCGGCGCCGGCGCTTCGGTGCGCACTTCCAGCAAAAATTAATTTAAATTAATATTAGAATCTGTGTTCAAACAATTCTTTGGCCGCGATGAAGAGCCGGGCGTCGATCCGAAGCGGCTGCTTGCGCTGCTGGAAGCGAGCCGCGCGCTGAATTCGGAGCGATCCTTCAAGCCATTGTTAGATTTTATAGTTGACCGTGCGGTGGATTTGTTAGGAGCAGAGCGCGGATTTGTAGTTGTCGATCGCGACGGCAAACTCGACGTGCCGTCGGCGCGCAACGTCGACCGCGAAGACGTGCGGCGCGCGCTCGAAAAGATTTCTTCGTCCATTGTTAATAGAGTATTACAAAGCGGAATAGCAATTATAGCCGACGACGCCGCGGCCGACGCCGCGTTCTCGGGTTCGCGCTCCGTGATGGATTTAAAGTTAAGAAGCGTGTTGTGCGTGCCGCTGAAGATTCGTAACAAAACCATCGGCGCGCTTTGTTTAGATAACCGATTCGCGCGCGGACGGTTTACAGATAACGACCGTGAATTTTTAGAAGCGTACGCTTCACACGCGGCGATCGCGATTGAAAATGCAAGATTGCACGAGGAAAACGCAGAGGTTCGCAAGCGCCTCGAAGAGTTAAATAAACAATTAGAAGACCGCGCCGCGCGCGCCCTCGCCGAACTCGATCGTTTACAAAAAGAAGCGTCGGCGATGCCGCCGCCGGGGCTCGAAGGCAATTATGAACAAATCGTCGGGCGCAATCCGCAGATGCTCGAAGTGTTAAGATTAGTCGACCGCGTCCGCGATGGCGATTATCCCGTTTTGATTCGCGGCGAAAGCGGTACCGGAAAAGAATTAATAGCGCGCGCGATTCATGATAATAGCCCGCGGCGCGCGAAACCGTTTGTTGCCGTTAATTGTAGTGCTATTAATGAATCGCTACTCGAAAGCGAATTGTTTGGAGTGAAGCGCGGCGCCTTCACGGGCGCGCACGAAGACCGAAAAGGATTATTAGAATTCGCGTCGGGCGGAACGTTATTTTTAGATGAAATCGCCGAAATGAGCCTTCCGCTCCAGGCAAAATTGTTAAGATTTTTGCAGGACGGGAAAGTTAGAAAAGTCGGCGGCAACGACGAAGTGCAGCTCAATGTTCGAATTCTGAGCGCGACACACCGGCCGCTCGAAGACATGATTGTTAAAGGCACATTTCGACAAGACTTATTCTTTAGATTGCGAGTTGTAGAAATCGCGATGCCTTCACTTCGGGAACAACGTCAAAGTATTCCAGAATTAGTGAACGCGTTTCTCGACCGCCACAAGGAGCAAACGGGTGTTCAAAAGTTAATTACAAAAGAAGCGCTCTCAAAATTAGTAGCGCGCGACTGGCCCGGCAACGTGCGGGAACTACAAAACGAAATTATGCGTTTGTGCGCGCTTTCGGATGAAACGATTTCGGGCGAATTGATAGAATCGAAGCCCGCGGTTCATTCTCAAATGCCGCTGAATGATGCTATTGAGTCTTTATTTGGGCGCCGGCTCGAAGAAGTCGAAGCCGCGTTGATTCGCATCACGCTACAAAAAACAGGAGGTAATAAAACCGAAGCGGCGCGCACCCTGGGGATTCCGCGCCGCACGTTTTATTCGCGCCTCGCAGCACTCGGGATTGATCGGACGCCGCCGCCGTCTGACATCGACGAACCTTAACAGCCCGTGGCAAAAGTCATCCTATTTAAACAGATTCTTTTTTGTTGACTCTTCGTCAAGGCACTCTCTGCGTAAGTTCTTACTACGCCTCGAACGCCTTTCCTCGACTAAACAAAAAATTCCTATATTTAAATAGCGGAGCACTTTTGCCACGGGCTGTTAATTATCGTAATTGATGGAACGCGCCGCCACAGCCCGGTGCGCGGGAATTGCACGATCCGCGTTGGCGTCAGCCTTTTTATTAGGTCGTCTCGACGGGTTAATTCTACGCGAAGCGGCCGTGATCCAACCGGCACGCCGATTGTGTATGTAAGCGAAATCTCGACCCCAACTGTGGATTCCCACAATTGCAGTTGGTCGGGTGGGCCCTAAGTTCATGATCGCGTTGTCGCTGTTTTCGTTTGCTATTTACAGTTCCGCGCTGGCGCTGCCACAAGGCAAAGACGCCGCCGTGGGCGTGCATCCGGCAACCGCCGCCGGCCGAGCCTGCGATTCCTATCTTGCGCGCCACATTCCCGACGCGCTCATTTTCTTTAGATGCCCATCCATTGGAGCATTGGGCAAGCACGCGGAAGGTCTTTCATTAGCAAAGATGTTTCAAGACGAGGAATTGAAACATTTATTTCCCAATGACCAGCAGAGCGTTGATGAAATTTATCAATCCATACTGATGGGCCTGCGATCCGAGGTGCCCGACTTTCCGCAGGAGATTGTAGAACAAATCGACAAATTGTTTCAAACGGGCCTCACCGGAGAATTAGCACTTGCGATGTCGCCTCCGGTACGAACGGAATTTGTTCTCGGCAATACTACAATTTCGTCGAACGAGCCCGACGTGTATGCAACTCTGGGTCTTCCGTCGGATCCCGGCGCCGCCGCGAATTTTGATAAATTGCTCGCGTTGGTCGCCGAGTATGTAACAAAAAAGGATAGTGATGTTCGCTCGAATCGAATTTCGGAAGACGGAAATGTTTATTTTGAATTTAAGCCCGCAGACAACCGGGGCGACGAACGCAATCATGGAATTCGAATCGGACGAAAGGGCGGAAATATACTTTTCAGCGCGCCGACCCATGACTCGATATTAAGATTAATGAACCCCGCGCCGGATCACTCGTTCGCGAATAGTAGCGATCTCATCGAGGCGGATCATTTATTTTCGCAGCGCCCTGGCTCGATGTATGTATTTGTAAACGGCCCCGCATTCCTCAATACAATTAAGGCGGACCGCACGGAGCTTGCGCCACTCGGATTAGATGAATTGCGCTGGGCGGGACTTAGCTTTGAACCCGACGGTGAATATGTACGACACCGGCTGGAGATTCGGTCGAACGCGACACGCGGCATTCCTACACTTTTCACCGAAAAACAACAATTCGACCTCGCGACGGTGCTTCCCGCTAAAACCGTTTTTAGTTGTCAATTAGCAATGGATGGTGCGGCGACGGGACTGGCGCTTCGAAGGTTAATGATCCGCTACGCGGGCAAAGGTGAAATGAACTGGAACACGCGGATGAAGCGAATGCGCGAAGCGACGGGAACCGACGTCGACGAATTATTAAATTTAACAGGCAATGAATTATCCGTTGCCGTCGTTGCACCCGAAAATGGAATTATTCCCGATCTCTATTTGTTAGTTCGAAGCAAGAATGCCGAGGCGGCATCGCGCCTGGCGTTATTGTTAGAAAGCGCGTGCCGGCGTCCGGAGTCGGGTTTGAAAGTTTATACGACTCAATTCAAGTCGAAACAATTGATCTATACAGAAATGCCCGGCGAGCCGCTTTCACCCGCAATGGTCGTCGACGGCGAAATGGTAGTGATCGGATCGTCGGTCATGAGCGCAAAGAAATGGCTACAATTCCGCATGGATTCGCAGCCATCGCTCGCGTCGCTCGAAACATATCAAGAATCCGTCGCCGCGATGGGCAACGCTCCCTCGACTGCGCAGATTTGGGTCGATTGGGAAGCGATCACACGATTTGTATACGGCAATTTTACACAAATAGCGCCGCTCCTCTTTGCGAGAGTGGACGAATCCATGGACGAATTGGAGCCCCCACCCGAGCCGGGAGTCGTGGGCGGTCCCGTAAAGGATACTAATGAAAGCCAGGCCCGGCGTTTGCAGGAGAATGCTCAGGATCCTAAGAATCCAAAAAGTAATAAAAACAATAATAATAAACCTGCACTCAATTGGGGCTTCGATCCTTCGATGTTCCCTCCAGTAGAAGTAGTAGCTTCTTACATTAAACCGCAATTCATTCGCGTACGCGTGAATGGACTCGGGCTTTCGATGGAGTCGCGAGCAAGCTTCTAATAACCGCTTTCGCGTGATCGGCTGACAGTAGGGTATTCGGCCCACTTTACTGTTAGTTCCGGATGGATCGCGCCGGCCCGGTACGCGTTGTACCGGGCCGTCTTTTTTTATAGAGATGTTTTGGAAAGGGGAAGGGGACTGGGGGGATGAGAGTTGGGTTTATTAATATTTACAGTTGAGATGTTAATGAACGCGTCCGGGTCACGCGTGCTCGCGCGCCTAAACCGCGGCGCCAGAATATTAGTAGAGACCGACGCGCCTGGACCACTGCCGCGATCGGCGATACGTGACACCGAATTCCGCGCACCGTGCTTGTTTTTTTGGGGGGCGCGCTGCGCGCGCGTGACCCGAACGCGTATCTGTTATGACGCGGCAGCATTTTAACTAACAGTCAGTTTTTAAGGATGCGGCGGAAAAGTAATAAACGACGCTTTGCGTCGTTTATTACTTTTGCGTCGGGGACAGGTTAGGGGACAGGTTTATACCTGTCCCTTCTTGATTTCTTTTTGATATGAGAACCATGAAAATTCGGAGTTGCACTCCGAGATTTCATGGTAGCTTACTGGGATGCTCTCTCGCCCCGGCTACATGGCACAGTTACGGAAGTACTTTGAAGAATTTCCAATTGTTGGAATTCTCGGAGCGCGTCAGGTTGGGAAAACTACGTTAGCTCACGAGTTTACGGGTGATGCAAAAACTGTTACATTTTTTGACCTGGAAGACTCCGATGATCGCGCGCGCCTTCGCGAGCCTAAATTAGCTTTGGAGTCGCTGGAAGGTTTAGTTGTACTTGATGAAATTCAATATCAACCGGAATTATTTCAGATATTAAGAGTTCTTGCTGATCGGCGTAAAAGCCGTACAAAATTCTTAATATTAGGAAGTGCTTCCCCGTCGTTGCTGCGCCAAAGCTCAGAATCGCTCGCGGGCAGAATTGCATATATGGAGATCGACGGATTCGATCTTAGCGAAATTGAAGATGCTCATTATGAACGCGTTTGGATTCGTGGGGGATTTCCGCCGTCGTTTACGGCGCGCACGGAGTCCGCAAGCAACGAATGGCGGCGTCAATATATTCGTAATTTTACAGAAAGAGATCTTCCCAATCTCGGCATCCAACTGATGCCAGATACAATGCTAAGATTCATGCGTATGCTAACGCACTATCATGCACAGGTGTGGAACTCATCGCAATTCGCGCGTTCATTCGGAGTGTCAGACAAAACGATTGTTAACTATCTCGATATTCTTTGTTCGACTTTTATTGCATTCCGCCTTCTTCCATGGGCGACTAATATTAAGAAACGGCAGGTGAAGGCTCCCAAAGTTTACATTCGCGACAGCGGTTTGTTGAATACGCTCCTCGGCGTTGAATCAAAATCCGATCTCATGGCGAATCCTCGACTAGGCGCTTCATTTGAGGGTTTTGTTATATTACAAATTATGCGGCGCCTCGGCGCCCGGCCCGACGAATGCTACTTTTGGGGAGTCCATACGGGAGCTGAACTCGACTTGCTTGTCGTCCGCGGCCGTAAAAAACTCGGCTTCGAAATTAAATTATCAAGTGCGCCGACAACGACTTCATCGATGCATTCGGCGCTCGATGAACTCGGCTTGGACCGACTCGATGTCATTCACGCCGGGAAACATACATTTCCGATGGCGGATCGTTTACGAGCGGTTTCTATTGAAAGGTTACTTGAAGACTTGGAGCCGCTTGAGTGAAGATTACTAATTAGGTTTGTGGGAAACTAAATATTAATGATCGCGGCGTGTCGCGCGTGCTCGCTCGCATTGGGGTCGTTTCCCGGAATTGTGCCGAAGGCACTATTTTGGGTTGCGATCTCCTCCGGGCGTGATTTTCTTAATATTACAATTTCGCTAAGACAGAGTTGGGCCAGGTTATGATCTTGGCCTTTCTTGCCATAATTCGAAAAGCTCCCTCGCGCAAAAAATGAGTTTTGCGTACAATCGCAATGGTCGTCAGAACTTCTCACAATTCTTTTGGAGGCCAAGTGGCTAGGCTCACATCAATCTTCGCGTTTGTTTTAGTATTCGGCTGTTTTCAATCGTTAGCGATTGGGCAGACCACCATTGTCAGTGTGTCAAGTTCAGGCGAACAGGGAAATAACCTAAGCGCCAGCCCTTCGGTCTCTGGCGACGGGCGCTTTGTCGCATTTGATAGTAACGCCTCAAACTTGGTTTCCAACGATACGAATGGATATCAGGATGTATTTGTCCACGACCGCCAGACCGGGCTGACCGAGATTGTTAGTGTGTCGAGCTTGAGCGTGCTGGGAGATAGCCATAGCAACGATCCTTCGATTTCCGCCGATGGGCGCTTTGTCGCGTTCTGGAGTCATGCCTCGAATTTGAACTCCGGCGACATGAATACGAATCCAGATGTGTTTGTACATGACAGGCAGACCGGCCTGACCGAGATTGTTAGTAGATCGAGCTCAGGTACACAGGGAAATAGCGAGAGCTACGATCCTTCGATTTCTGCCGACGGGCGCATTGTCGCATTTATGAGTTACGCTTCAAATCTCGTCGTCGGCGACACGAACGGAACATTTGATGTATTTGTCCACGATCGGCAGACCGGGCTGACCGAGATTGTTAGTATATCGAGCTCTGGCACTCTGGGGAATAATTATAGCTACGAACCTTCGATTTCCGCCGACGGGCGCTTTGTCGCATACAGGAGTAATGCATCAAATCTGATCTCTGGCGACACGAATGGGTTTCCGGATGTGTTTGTCCATGACCGGCAGACCGGGCTGACCGAGATTGTTAGTATATCGAGCTCAGGGGTACAGGGGAATTACGGGAGCTATCAACCTTCAATTTCCGCCGACGGGCGCT
The DNA here is from genome assembly GCA_046160785.1 of Planctomycetota bacterium. Classification (GTDB taxonomy): domain Bacteria; phylum Planctomycetota; class UBA1135; order UBA1135; family JACQFD01; genus JACQFD01. The sequence goes on along the minus strand of JBJXHE010000031.1, from coordinate 1,232 downwards.
TTGTCGCGTTCGGGAGTTTTGCATCGAATCTGATCTCCGGCGACATGAATGCGAATCAGGATGTTTTTGTCCACGACCGGCAAACCGGGCTGACCGAGATTGTTAGTATTTCGAGCTCAGGTACACAAGGGAATAGTGCGAGCTACGAACCTTCATTCTCCGCCGACGGGCGCTTCATTGCGTACAATAGCACTGCGTCGAATCTCGTCGAAAACGACACGAATGGGTTTCCGGATGTTTTTCTCCACGACCGACAAACCAGTCTAACCGACCGCGTGAGTGTTTCGACCTCAGGCGGGCAGGGAAATGGAAACAGCTTCAGCAGCGGCCCATCGATTTCCGCCAATGGGCAATACGTAGCATTTTCAAGCGTGGCGTCGAACCTCATCTACGGCGATACGAACGATGTTAGGGATGTCTTTGTTCGTACTGTTCCCAGACCGCCAGTACTTGCAACCCCGTATGGCACCGGCACACCTGGCTGTAATGGTCTGCATGCACTATCTGCGGTCAATACCGCAAATATCGGCAATGCTAATTTTACTCTCAAATGCACAAATACTCCGCCCAACTCGCTCGGCGGCTGGTTCATAACAGATTCGCAGGACATACCGGGTACTGATACGTTCAACGTTGGTGTCAAACTTCACGTCGATTTCTTCAACGCTACAGAAGCGTTTGTAATTGACTCGTACAGCGACGCGACCGGACTTGGAACATTAACGATCCCAGTTCCTAATAATCCGGTTCTCGTTGGTAAGACTTTCTATGCACAGGCGGTTTGGGCATGGGCGCTGACGGTTTGTTTTAACTTTCCGATGGGGTTGAGCTCGTCGAATGGATTGAGCATTACAATTCAGTAGGATCGGCTTCGACGCATTGAACGAGTCTTCGGGGAATGCTCACTTTGAGAGTTTGGGTAGAAGGCTAATATTGCGAGCATTACGCCCAGAGGGGATCGCATCTCAAATTGTAGCTTCGCTACAATTTGAGAAACGATCCCAAGTTACTTCCAGCACAATTCCAAGAAACGATCCCTTTCATCATGCATCGCAGCGTTCCCGACGTAAGAGTCATAAACGACGCTTGCGTCGTTTATGACTCTTACGCCTGGTCCACCACCAAACCGGTGTGGGTTCATTCACTGCGCCTACTACAAATCCATTCATAACAATAAAAACCCCGATCCCAACACATCGTCAATCGCGGCGGGGTCACGCACGCGAGCAGAT
>JBJXHE010000030.1:0-29406 GCA_046160785.1 Planctomycetota bacterium | reverse complement strand
CGTTTTTACAATTCGCGTCATTCCGATGGAAATCAATGACCATACAAATGATATTCCCGCGGGGCGCGTGATCTCGTGGCGAATGTATGCGATGGCGCAGCGCAGCGAAAAGGAATTTATAGTATTTGAAGGGCTCGAAAAACCGCCGATGCGAGACTGGACGCTGAAGCGCGACGTCATCGAGGTCGACGCCGTTTTCTTAAGAACGGCCAAGTATAAAACTGCAAAAGATAAGGATGTGGTTGTTCCTTACTTGGTTCCGCGCAGTCATTACCTCGTCGTTAACGATAATTCCGAGCCCGCGCCGCACTTTTTACAAATGCTGTCTACGAAATGGGGGCCGTTTATATTAGGAGGCATCGCCGTTTTTATTGCATTGACCTTCTGGACCGTCCGCCGCCACAGCCGCCAGATGGAAAAGTTAGAAAAGGCGCACTTCTATAAGATGCTCAAAGAGAAGAAGCGTCCGCAGCAGAAACAGCAAGGGTAGGTCTGCTTGATATATAAGAAAAGAGCCGGGCACGCCCGGCTCTTTTGTATTATGAAACGCTAATGGTTACATTAGGATCTTGACCGACATCGATTCGAAGTGAATCTCGGAGTTTGGTAACAATTGGATTCCGACGCCGCCGTAGCGCGCGCGAACGTTGTCTTGGAGAGGCTCGATTTCTTCACCGCCCTCTTCCTTGACCCAAATCATAATTTTGTTGCCGTAGCACTGTTCTCGAACTTCATACGTTTTGCCTTCAGTAACAAAAAAGTTAAATTCTCCCGCGGTGGGTTCGGCCGGCATGTCGCCGAAGATTCCTCCTGCTTCCTTGGCGGGAGTCGTCGACTGAGTTTTTATCTTTTTGCTTGCCGACTTTCGCTCGTCCTGCGCGGACTGCGTTTCAAAACTATATTCATGGCGCTGGAATCCCTGCGATTCGCGTGCGAGCAGCGTGAAGCCTTTCTTTACAACTTTAAACTTCATCGTGAGCTCGTAGTGGCGCATCGTCTCGCGCGTGCCTGGAAGAATATCTTTACCATTCGCCATCGTCGAAACCTTTGATCCATTCGGACCCCAGCGCAAAACGCCTGCGCGGCCTTCAGCGTTCGGGAGTCCTTTTGTTATTAGTTTTCCACCTTCTAACGAATACGTCGCGGCCGTGGTCGGCACCCAGTGGGGGTTATCCTTAGCAAACTCCTTGGCGTCCATCATATTTACAGTTGTTCCGGATTTGAAACCATACTTATCCGAAGTTGCCCAATAATCGGCGGCGCGGTTGACCTGTTCCTGAATGGTTTGAAACAATTCTTTGGCGCGCCCGGAGCCCTGGAGGCCGGCGTTTCTGATAAGTTGCTGCGCCTCGCCGGTGAACCACTCTTCTGCAATTGTAAACGCTTCTGTAATCACCGGCCAATTTTCCGGATTCTTTTCCTGCGTCGACACCGCGATTTGATAACGATTTTCAAGGATCGCGGATTCATTTAATATTTTAAAACTCGCCAGATCCTTTCTCTGCGCGTCGTTCGCGTACACCTGATATTTGTAGGCTTCCAGCATCTGTGTCGCGACTTCGTCGGCCTTCGCTGGAGTATTAATATTCGCTTTTAGGTATTCAAAGATTTCATTAAACTTCTTGCGGCTCGCGGCGGCCTCACGGCGAAGCTTCAATTCATTCTTAAAGATTTCGAGCTCGCCCATATTTGCAGTAATAATTTTGGGCGCGTTGCGCGTGATCAACGCCTCCAGCCCGTCGAGTGCTGAATCGTCGCCTTCCTTACTCTTAAACTCCGCGCGAATCTCGGAGATGGCCGTGCTCGAATTCGATATTGCGAGCGCTGCCGCCGTGTCGCGCGAATTTTTCTGAGTTATCAAAAACGCCGAGATTCCGCCGCCGACGACTAATAATACAAGTGCGACAATAGTAATGATCTTCGTCGTCGGATCTTCAGCTTTGGTGTAACGATTCTTGCGTTCCTCGCCGTCGTCGTCGTCATCGGCCGGACGCGCCGATCGCGACCCAGACTTAGCTCTCACGCCGCTCGCGCTTCGGACTCCCGAGGAGCCGCTCGACGAAGAGCTCGATGACGCCGGCCCTTTTGTAGTAGCCGGTGTAGTAACCGGTCTTGAAGGTGCAGGCGTCGAGGCGCTCGGAACGCATTTCAAACAATACGAGTTGCCTTCGACCTTTTTGTAATTTCCACCAACAATGTCGCGGACGGGAATTTCCGTTCCGCATTTCACACAATTAGTCATCCGACCACTTTTACTAAAGAAGAGCGATGTGTAGGGGAGAAACCGACTTAGTCGGACCCGAGGTATTTGTTACCAAACCTCGGGTCCGCTGTGTATTGCAATAGAATGTTAACGCAGCTTTCGCCGGGCGCTACCCGGCTGCGGCTGCTTTCGCCGACTACTACAAAAAGAACGGCGCGAGAACGAGTGTTATCGTTGCGAGAAGTTTAATTAAAACGTGAATCGCCGGGCCAGCCGTGTCCTTGAACGGATCGCCAACGGTATCGCCGACGACCGCCGCCTTGTGCGGATCGCTGCGCTTGCCGACCGACTTGCCGTCAACTGTGAATTCGCCCGTCTCGATGTATTTCTTCGCGTTGTCCCACGCACCGCCGGCATTGTTAAAGAAGTTCGCCATCAGGATTCCAACGATCGTTGCGACCATCAGGAATCCCGCGACGGCTTCGGCGCCGATCGGATTGTTAGCACTGCCTAATTGTTTAAATAACAATCCGACCACTGCTGGAGCCGCGACTGCAATCAATCCTGGCAGAATCATCTGGCGAAGCGCGCCGCGCGTAACGATGTCGACGCAGCGGCCGTAGTCGGGTTTTTCTGTGCCTTTCAAAATTCCCGGCTTCATTTTGAATTCTTCGCGAACTGCAGTGATCACGTCCATGGCCGCGCGGCCGACGGCTTTGATCGCTAGCGCTGAGAATACAAATACAATCATGCCGCCGATGAGGCCGGCGCAGAAAACTTCGGGTTTTGATAAGTCAATAATCGCGGCGCCGTGGAACGTGCCCGTGCCGTCGTCGCGGAACATTGCCTTTCGCGCTTCAGGCGAACAGTAGTTTCGAATTTCGTCGAGGTACGCCGAGAATAATAAGAATGCTGCGAGAGCGGCGGAACCGATCGCGTATCCCTTCGTGAGCGCTTTTGTAGTATTGCCGACCGCGTCGAGGCGATCCGTCTTTTTACGAATCTCCTCGGGCTGCTGCGACATTTCTACAATTCCACCCGCGTTATCGGTAATCGGACCGAATGTATCCATTGCGAGGATGTACGCGGCGGTTCCTAACATTCCCATCGTTGCGACGGCCGTTCCAAACAATCCGGCGCCCTTGATCGCGTGCTCGCCGATCATATAGGAACCGATGATCGCGGCGACGATGACAACAACTGGCATGAATGAACATTCGAGGCCAACCGCGATGCCTTGAATAATATTTGTAGCGGGGCCCGTGACCGACGCCTGCGCGATATCTCTAACGGGGCGATATTTATATTCCGTGTAGTATTGCGTTATATATACAAATAACTGCGCGACGACGAGGCCGATGATTCCGCAAATGAAGAAGTGCCACCATGCGTCCTGGCCCGCGGTTCCCTTTACAGATAATAACCATTTCGTCGCGCCGAAGAATCCGACGGCCGCGAGAATCGACGAAACCCAATAACCGCGGTTGAGACCGTTCATGGGGTCTTCGGTCTCGCTTACTTTTGTAAAGAAGAGTCCGATCGCCGATGCAACAATTCCAAACGCGCGCGCGACGAGCGGAAATAACATAACGCCGATGGCGCCGTGTTCGAATTGGATGCCCGCTTTTGTAGCAATCTCGCCTGCTAACGTTGCGCCGAGAATCATCGCGCCGATGTTTTCGGCGGCGGTCGATTCAAACAAATCCGCGCCGCGTCCCGCGCAGTCGCCGACGTTGTCGCCGACCAAGTCTGCAATAACGGCCGGGTTGCGAGGATCGTCTTCGGGAATTCCCGCTTCAACCTTTCCAACTAAATCGGCGCCGACGTCCGCGGCTTTTGTATAAATACCGCCGCCCAATTGTGCAAAGAGCGCGACTAACGATGCGCCGAATCCGTAACCCGCGATCAGCAGCGGAATCTTAGTTTCCTGCGCGACGACGCCTGATAATTTAACAATCCAAAACAAACCGGCAACGCCGATCAGCGACATCGTTACAACTAAGAATCCCGATACCGCGCCGCCGCGCATGGCGATTTGTAGTGCCGAATTAATGCTCGTTCGCGCGGCCGATGCGGTTCGAATATTGGATCGAATCGCGATCCACATTCCTACATATCCGGCGATAACAGAACAAATTGCGCCGAATACAAAGGATCCGGCGGTCCACATCGCTAATGTAAATGCGCTGTTGACGGGATCCGCAGCGTTATGCTCGCGCGCAAACGCGTAAAGTATAAATATCGCGAGCGCGACGGGCACCGCGATCGAAATGATCGCGCGGTTCTGCCGCCGCAAGAACGCTTCCGCGCCGGCCTGGATCGCGTTCGAGATTTCTTGCATCGCCGACGTTCCGCGATCCTGGGCCAGAACCCACTTCGCTAATAAAGCGGCGAATATTAATCCCGCGATGGAAATACCTAATACAAAGTAAAGAGGGAGATCTTGCACGCTGGTCTCGAAAGGGTGGGCCGAAACGAAAACTACAAATCCAGAGCGCGTTACTGTTAACTACAGAAACGAGTCAGGATTATCGAAGTCGGGGTCTCGGTTTCTTTGGTTGGGGGTTGATTACCGGAAGTTTGGGCCGAAGAGTTTGGCAACCGAAGCGCGGCTAGGCAATTCCTTCCTTCCGGCGCGGTGCTACCGATGGGTCTCCCCGTACAACTTTTTAATATTCAATCCGCCGCGCGGACGCTTTTTGGACACGTGCGCCGCACCCCGCTCCTCCCATTTGGCGCTCTGAGCGAGAGGCTCGGCGTGCCGGTTTATTTGAAGTGTGAAAATTTGCAAAGCGGCGGATCGTTTAAACTGCGCGGGGCAACAAACGCAGTGGCCTGTGCGATTGCAAGGGGTGAGCGGCCGCGCGGAGTTGTGACGTACTCGTCGGGCAACCACGCGCAGGGTTGCGCCCTCGCCGCGCGCGCGTTCGGAATGCCGGCTATTGTAGTGATGCCAAAGGACGCGCCATCTGTAAAGATCAATGCTACAAAAAACTACGGCGCTGAAGTGTTGTTCGAAGGCTTCACGTCGGAGGAGCGGCGCGTCGAGGCGGAACGCATTGCTAACGAAAAAGGATTTTTGTTAATTCGGCCGTTCGACGACGCGGACGTCGTCGCGGGCCAGGGCACCGTTGGCCTCGAGATTCTTAGCGATTGCGCGGGCGTCGAAACTGTAGTGATTCCGTGTGGCGGCGGCGGGCTCACGGCCGGCGTCGCGCTCGCGATCAGTGCTAATAAACCGTCGGCGCGGATCGTTAGTGTTGAGCCGCAGGCCGCTCCCAAGATGGCGCGCTCGATCGCCGCCGGAGAAGTTATATCAAAAGCGCCGGGTGCCTCGATCGCCGACGGCCTGCGCCCAAACGCCCCCGGCGAGATCCCGTTCGCGATCGCGCGCGAGCGGCTCTCGCAATCGTGCGAAGTCTCCGACGACGAACTCGAATTCGCGGTCTCATTGTTATTTCGCCGCGCGCGCCTCGTGGTCGAGCCGTCGGGCGCCGCGCCGGTCGCCGCGCTCTGGTTTGCTAAAGTTGCAAAACCGCGCGGCCCGGTGGCGGCCATTCTTTCGGGCGGGAATATCGAACCTGCTGTTTTCGAACGGATCCTTTCGCGCAAAGAATTATGGTAATGTTCGTGCACTTGTATTTGTTGCAATGTTAACTAGAGAAGATAACTGTTAAAAAACCCGTGGAATTATTCCTTTCCGAACTCTCTGCGCGGCCCGTTTCGTGGCTTTCGGGTATTGGCCCCGAGCCCGATGTTGTCGTATCCACGCGGATTCGGCTGGCTAGGAATCTTCGCGGGTTTCCGTTCGCGGCGCGCATGAACGACGACCGCGCCGCGGAATTATCAGAATGGGTGCAATCGCACCTGCGCTCGGATCCCGCGACGGCCGGGCTTCGATTTGTACAATTGCGCCGCACGACCGACGTCTGCCGCGATGTGCTCCTCGAGCGATTCTTAATATCACGCGAACTCGCCGAGAGCCGCCACGACCGCGGCGTCGCATTTGATGAATCCGAGATTGTTAGTATTATGATCCACGAGGAGGATCATTTACGATTGCAAACGTTGCGCGCGGGTTTCGACCTCGACGGCGCGTTTCGCGAAATGCTAACGCTCGACCGCTCGCTCGAAAAAGTATTAGAATATTCATTTTCGGACGAATTTGGATATTTAACATCGTGCCCGACCAACGTCGGCACGGGTTTGCGCGTCAGCGTGATGTTACATTTGCCGGCGCTTGTTACTGTTTCGCGCGAACTCAAGAAAGTGTTTAATGTTGCAAACCGTTTGAATCTTGCCATTCGCGGTCTGCACGGCGAAGGAACGCAGGCGAGCGGCGCGTTTTTTCAAATGAGCAATCAAATCACGCTCGGCCGCACCGAGCGCGAAATATTAGAAGACCTCGGAAATGTTATATCCGAAGTTGTCGAATACGAGCGGCGCGTGCGCGCGGAGTTATTTGATGAAAAGGGAAGCGAGTTGCAAAAAAAGATCGAGGCCGCGCAGGAATTGTTGCGTTCGGGGCGGCCCGTCGCGCTCGAGCCCGCTCTCGCGGCGCTTTCTGTAGTCTTATTCGGCGTGTCCGGCGAACGTGTGCCGCTCGCGCGCCGCGGCGAATTGTTACGTTTATTGGTATGGATTTGTCCGGGCCATCTTCAGGCGGCGGCGGGGCATCGTTTACAACCGGCCGAGATCGACCGCGAGCGCGGTTCGCTGTTGCGGCGCCATTTCGAGAATACTAAGAATGAAAATTCGTCGGCAGGTGCATCATGAAAGACCGTTTCGGCCGTGAATTCACGTATCTTCGATTGTCGGTGACGGATCGTTGCAATCTGTTTTGTTTATATTGCAAAGTTCCCGAGCTGCCGCGCCCCGAGAAGCTAACACTTCCTGAAATCGCGCGAATTGTACATTCAGCGGCGGGCCTCGGCGTCCGCAAGGTGCGCCTTACGGGCGGCGAGCCGACGCTGCGCGCGGACATTATTGATATTACTAAGACCGTTTCGTCGATGCCCGGCATCCGCGAAGTCGTGATGACTACAAATGGAGTCACGTTTGAAAAACTAGCAAAACCGCTCGCGGACGCCGGCCTTTCGCGCGCAAATATTTCGTGCGATACGCTTGACGCCGAGTCGTTCCGTAAAATAACAAAAGGCGGAATATTACAAAAAGTTCTCGATGGAATGGAAGCCGCGAAGGACGCCGGGCTCTTCGTTAAAATTAACTGCGTCGTCATGGGCGGCGTAAACGATCATGAAGTGCTGCCGCTGGTGCGGTACGCGATCGGCCACGGATTTGATATCCGGTTTATTGAATATATGCCGATGTCGCTCGGCGAAGGCGAAGGAATGTTTGGATCGCCGGAAACCGTGTCGAGCTCGATCCTGCGGGAATTTGTAGCAAAGGAATATCAATTAGCTGCGGAGAGCGGCAGCGCGACCGACGGCCCCGCGGACATGTATCAAATCGCCGGCACCAATACTAAAGTTGGCTTCATCTCGGCGATGTCGAATCCGTTTTGTGAAAATTGTAATCGGCTTCGCGTCACACCCGAAGGCAAGATTCGCTCGTGTTTATTAACAGGCGGAGATCTCGATTTAGTATCCGCCATTCGCGACGGCGCGACGGACGCCGATCTGGCGGCCATATTTCAAAGAGCACTCGAGATCAAACCGCCCGTTTATGAATTACACAAAAACGGCCCAATTGATATGAGGTCGATCGGAGGTTAATTTTGCGTGCAGCCACAATACTGTTGGGAATTATAACTCTTGGGTTTTTTGTTACATGTTCGAAATCCGAGCTCGGCGTTCCCGGCAGCGACGTTCCGGCAGGCAACGCTCCCGGAGGAACGGAGGGCGAAACGCCTATTGTTAAAGAAGGCGCCGCAAAGGAAATTGTAACAAAAGAAAAAGGCAAGGAGCCGGATGCGATGAATCTCAACGCGATCGCGGCCGGATTTGTGCTGCCGCGTATTGTTACACTTGGTGTTCAATCGTCGCGATCGATGATCGTTGAAGCCGTGTACTATGCAACGATGCAAACCGGCTCTGGACAGTTCGGACAAATTACAAGTACGGGAACAATACAAGTAACGCAATTTGGCGCGCAGTATACGCCGTCGCCGGCTGACAAACTTATTGTTAAATTAGGAGATCAGACCCACGAATTTAAATTAATAAACGCGCAAGGCAATCCTGCGGCCGAATCCGCGGCGGCGTGGCTGACGTCTCCGCACCAGCTCGAATATTTACATTCGTTCGCGGGCGCCGGCGAAGTAACAGTTAAGGCACAATTCGACGGGCAAACGTTTACTGCAATCGTGGGCGGGTTCGCGACGTTCATGGGCCAGCGTTATGATCTTAATTTATCCGCCACAGGCGGAACGCAGGGAAGCCGCGACTTCAACGGGCAGGAAACAAAGACACAGTACCGCTTGACCGGAACCATAAAAGGCGGTGGAAATGAAATTGATGTATTGGAAGATCATGTTTCAACATTTGTATCTTCCATAAGTTTACAATTGCTGCCTTCGCAGCGCGGCTCGGCGTCGCAGATTTTTTGTACATTGAATAGTACAGTTCGTGCCAAGGGCGAAACGTTTACATTTTCGCAGGTCAACGTCGAAGCCAACACGCGGGACAAGGGCGGCAACGTTTCCGGCGGCATTACCAGCGCGAGCGGCGCAATATTAAGAAACGGTTCGCTGTGGGGTCAGTGTGCAGCGCAGGGAAACGGACTGGTTGTAAATACTGCGAGCGGAGCGATACCGATAAGGCTGGAGTAAACTGTAGCGTTTGCTCCGCGGGCATTGAGATCGATCTTACTTAAAATGGCCAAGTGTAATCGTCAGACCTTCCAAATTTAAACACTCCACTTTCTTAATAACAGAAGGCTTGCGCGCCCAAAATTCGATCGTCGGGCCGGAGCGCTCCACATATAATAAATCGGGAATGATATGATCAGGAGCGTCCGGCAGCACGCCGTTCCCCGCGGCTCCGCCTTCGATTTTCGCGAAAAGTATATAATTTAACTTATCCGGCATTTCGGGCGGATTTCCGGCGTACCACCCGGGATTGCTCCGGCGAATGAATAGATCGGGTTGTAATTGTGCAAACGTGTCGTGCGGACAAGATTTTCCAATCGGAGGCCAAATAGAATAATCGCCATTCATTGGAAATTTTTGCAATGGCTTGGGGAGCGGCGAGGATTTTATTAATACCGACGAATCGATCGAAGCGCGCGTTCGCGTTTCGGCGAGCGGATGCAGCATGGTCCTTAATACAAATCGAGTGTCCTGGCGGCCGATGAGATTATCATAACGATAAGAAAGTAACGCAGGAATCGCGACGGCGATCGAGATCATTATAATTCGAAGCCATAACAATGGAATCATAACAAAACCTGCCGCTGCGAGGACGCTCCAAAAAGGCAGCACCGACATCGAATAACGCGGTTCGATGTACGTTGTTCCCAATGCTACAAATATGATGCACGGATACACGCTCCATAACATCGCCTTTTTGAGCGATTCGCGGCGCGCGATGGTAAATATAACAAATAGCAAGACTCCAACCGCGACCTGCGACTCCGCTCTGCACCAATTCCATATGAACTTGGGCATTCTTTCTACGATCTGTTCTATCTTAAAACCGCCGAAAGTCGTCGCCGGAATGCCGAGAATCGTTTTATCCAATTCCGAGGCGGCTGAACGGGGCGGCGGTTCGACGATGCTTGGCAGATTTGTAATGAATTGAGTCGTAATAAACACCGCGGCAAACGCGCCCGCCAGAATTGAAGATATCAAAAAAAACGACTCCACGGCCTAATTGTTAAAAATGCCATTGCGCCCGCGGCTGCCGTCAGAACCAATCCAAACTGGATCACCGACGCGCATACTGCACATGCAGCGCCCGCGGCAAGCGCGCTACCCATCGACGGCTTGCGAATACATCGGAAAACTACGATCGCGGCGATAGTTAATATTACAATTCCGGGAACGTGGATGCGCGCCTGGTGCGCGTAGATCACTTGCACGGGGGACAACGCCGCAAACGCCGCCGCGAGCAAAGATACATTTCGCGGGAAGAACTGGCGGCCGAGCCGGTACACCGCCCATACTAAAAATGTGCCGGCGATCGCTGTATATGCGCGCGCGATCGCATGCGCGAGGCCGGACTCTGAATTAACTAATAATGAAAGAAATTCTTCATAATTCGCCCAGTTTCCAACGATCCGCCCCGCCGCGTACACAAGCCAATCTACCCCGGCGTAAACAAAAACATGAGTTGAAGGATACGACGAGATATTCTTAAATTATCCTTTGCATAATAAATTGTTTGTTAGATCAACTTGTACATAATCGGAATGCAAAACTGCTGGAAGATGCGAATCGTAATTCCAGATTCTTAACAAAAACGCGAGCGCCGAAAGGAAGATAATAATGAAAGCAGCGGCTCGGCGCGAAATACTGCCGGTCGGACGATGCCAAGGATCAGTGTGAGTTTGATTCCGAACGTTCATGATCCACGGGGTGGTTGGACCAGACATCCCACCTTTAAGGGGGAATGCCGTTATGCGCAATACCCCTCCTTAAAAATTCACATCGATTACTACAATAATCTTTTATCAGTTTTTAAATATGCGACGCGCGCGCCGACCGTGCTTTCGTCGGGATCGAGCGCACGTAAATAATCCCACGGAAGTATCATTTGATGCGCGTCTTGCCAGACGATTCCGAGCGCGTAGTGTCCGATATGTTGCAATTGCGCGATTCGTGTCGCCTCGCAATCTGTAGCATTCGCCGCGTCCGTTTGAACTCTTGAAATCACCTGCAAGCGACAATTCGCGCACGGACAAATCGCACGCAAGTATCCCCACGGATAGAGCGAACGGCGCTGGTCGCGCCAAACGACTTCCATACAAAAACGGTCGGGCCGCGACGCGTCGGGTGCGGCGCGCTTCACGGAAGTTGCTTGATAACGATCTTCGTTCATGTGCGATTTGATGTTTATAGGATATGGTTCGGGAAATGTGCGGCATTGCCGGACTGATCCCTCTCAAACCGGGTGCTCTACCGCCTCCAATCGAAGCGGTCCGGCGCGCGGTCGAGGCGCTTTCCGCGCGCGGCCCCGATGCGAAGTGGACCGGCTTTCACGGTAATTGTGCACTTGGAACCACGCGGCTCGCGATCGTCGACCGCACGCCCGCCGCGAATCCGCCGATTCTTGATGATTCGGGGCAGGTCATTTTATTATATAACGGCGAATTGTATGAAGCGGACACATTAAGAAAAACGCTGTCCGACCGAGGCTACAAATTCAAATCGCGCGGCGACGGCGAAGTGGTGCTCGCCGCATACTTAGAATACGGCGTGAGGTTTCTGCGCGAGATCGACGGAATGTTTGCTCTCGCAATTGTAGATTTGCGCGAAAAAGCGAATGATAAACTTGCGCCGCCGCGAATATTATTAGCACGCGACCGCTTCGGCGAGAAACCGTTATTGTTTGCAAGGGCGCCGGCTGGAATTGCATTTGCGTCGACCGCAGCCGCGCTGCGCCGATTAGTGACATCCGCGGATATTCATATTGAGGCTCTCGCGGCGGTCGTGCGCCACGGTTTCATTCCAGGCGGTGCGACCCCGCTGAAGGGCGTCTTTCGCGTGCAGCCCGGCACGGCGCTCATGATCGCGAACGGCGAGGCGGCGGTATATCCATTCGCGGAACGCCAAATTTATGAATTCGGAAAGGGCGACGACCTCGTTGTGCAATTCTGGGAATTGTTAAGAAAGGCAATCCGCCGCCGCGCGCGAAGCGAAGCCGGCCTCGGACTTTACTTATCCGGCGGCCTCGATTCGGCGGCGATCGCGTGCGCGCTTTCCGAGGAGAAAATTAATTTTACGGCGTACACGGCAGGCTTCCGCGGCGTTCCCGACGAGCGCGCGCTCGCGAAAGCGGTCGCCGATCATTTACATCTAAAGTGGAATCTTATTGAACTCGGACCCGAAATATTAGAATCGTGGGAATCGTTAACAAAAGAAATCGGCGAGCCGCTCGCGAACGCGTCAGTTCTTAATATTTATGAATTATCAAAACGCGCGCGGAAAGACGCCGCCGTTGTTTTGGCGGGCGAGGGCGGCGACGAACTGTTCGGAGGCTACAGAAGAGAGCGCGCGTACAACGCAATTGCTAATTTAAGAATGCCGAACATTGTAACAAAAACGATGAAGGCGCTTCCGGGCGAAGCGGCGCGCGTGGGCCGCGCGCTTGAACGCGCGCCGGGCATCGGCCGTTATCAGGAGCTTCGCGACCACGTTTCGTCGGCGGAGGAATTGTTACTTCCGGAATTTCGCAAGGGCGACGCCGTCGCCGAGGAATCTCTGCCGGGCGCGGCGACTGCTAACGATTCGGATTTGTATTCTTACCTTCCGAACGATTTGTTATTTCGCCTCGACGCCGCGACGATGGCCGCTTCCGTCGAAGCGCGCGCGCCGTTTCTCGACCCGGATCTCGCCGACTTCGCTCGATCATTACCAAAAGAATCTCGCTACAGTTTTCTCGGCGGAAAGAAATTGATACGTCGCGCGCTCCTCGGCCGCGCGCCCGACGCGGTCGTGCGCGGCCGCAAGCGCGGATTCGGCGCGCCGCTCGCGAAATGGTTTCGCGAAACAACCTTTGCCCAGCGCGTTTTGTTAGATTCCTCGGCGTGCCCGCCGCCGCTCAACCGCAAAGGAATTGAAGCTTTGCTGCGCGATCATCGCGAAGGAAAACGCGACGGCTCGTTATTGTTAGCGCGCGCGATCGGCGTGGAATTATATCGACGATCGATACATTAATTAAATCCGTTCATTACAATTCATCCAGCTCCGTGGCGCCGCCGATTCGCATCCTTCGCGTCATCGCGCGCATGAACGTCGGCGGGCCCGCGCGCCAAATGATCGAACTCTCGCGCGGAATGCAAAAATACGGATTTGAAACCATTCTTGCGACAGGCGAACCCGCCGAGTGGGAAGGCGACCTGCGCCCCGAAGCGCAGGCGCACGGAATTGAAGTGATTACAATTCCGGGGCTCTCGTCAAGAGTAAAATTAGTATCGGACGGCCGTGCGTTTGTATCGTTAGTGTCGCTCATGAAACGGCTGCGTCCGCAATTGTTACATACGCACACCGCCAAAGCGGGCGCGCTCGGCCGGCTCGCCGCGCGCGCGGCCGGCGTGAAGCCGCGCGTTCATACTTTTCACGGAACGGTTTTCGATCATTACTTTTCCGCGGCCGCGTCGAAATGGATTATTCATATCGAAAAACGACTTGCGAAAACAACAGATCGGATTGTTGCAGTTTCACACGCGGTCGCGGATGAACTCGACCGGATTGGCTTGCCACAGGAAAAAATCCGCGTGATCGAACCCGTCATCGACCTCGAACCGTTTCTATCTATTCAATCGCGCAATATACCATTTCGAACCGAATGCGGCGCGGGCGACGGAGACATTCTGATCGGATGGATCGGCCGATTTGTAAAAATTAAGGATCCGCTCGCGTTCATTGAAGCCGCGTCGATTGCGGCCGCGGATCGCAACCATTTGCGTTTTGTGATGATTGGCGGCGGACCGCTTCAAGATGAAATGCAACAAAAAGCGCAGCGGCTTAAAATCGACGGCCGAATTGTATTTTTACCATTTCAGCCGCGGATGGCGGAAGCGTATGCGGGTTTGGATTTGTTAGTTTCAACTTCGCAAAAGGAGGGCATGCCTGTGGCCGTCCTCGAGGCGATGGCCGCCGCGGTTCCCGTCGTCGCAACCGCCGTCGGCGGCACGGTCGAATTGATTGCGGATGAGCGCAGCGGATTCTTAGTAGCGCCCGGCGAACCGCGGGCAGCCGCGCGCGCGATCGAGCGTTTTCTCGAAATGCCAGCCGGCGAATCAAAGACTCTGCGCGGCGTCGCGCGTGTGCGGGCTCGCGAACGATTCGGGCTCGCGCGCGGCCTCGAGCGGCACGCGCAAATGTATCAAGAAATTCTGCAGAAAGATCGTTAGCAGTTTGCTGTTAGAATCGCCGCGCCAAAAACATGGATTCACAACAATTCCGAATATTAGCAGATCAGTGCTTTCGCCGGATCGGAAAGGCGCTCGACGGCGAAGATCCCGACGATGTCGAAGTCTACGCCAGCGATGGAGTTGTAACATTAGAATTCGGCGATTCTTCAAAATTCATGGTGAGCCGCCAGAGCGCAACAAATCAAATCTGGGTTGCCGCTGGCGCGCGCGCTTGGCACTACAATTACGATGAAGCTAAGAATACGTGGGTCGACGACCGCGACGGCCACGATCTGTATCAACGCCTTTCTGAATTAATATCACAAAAAATCGGGCACAGCGTTGATCTAAGCAAAAGTTGATCTCGACAAATGTTGTTTTGGACAATTCATTTAAATTCATAATAAAACAATGTCACTACTACTAAATCTTGCACTTTCCCTGTTGCCGGCAATCCCGGCGTTTTCCACGATTTGTAACGATCGCGAAATGATAAAAGAACAAGATAAAGGCGCTCACCACGAAGTGAAACACGAATCCGTTTTTCCGTACAAGGTCTTCCGCGAAACGCTAGAAAACGGACTGCGCGTTATTGTTATACCGATGCAGTCCGACGGATTAGTATCCTATTGGACCATCGTGCGCACCGGCAGCCGCGACGAAGTTGAAAAGGGCGTCACGGGATTTGCACACTTTTTTGAACATATGATGTTTCGCGGCAGCGAAAAATATCCGGCGAAAGAATATGACCATATTGTGAGCACGATGGGAGCCGACTCGAACGCGTCGACGTGGGACGACAAAACGGTGTATCATTTAAGTATAACAAAAGAGGATTTGCCGACCGTCGTCGAGATCGAGTCCGATCGTTTTCAATACTTAAATTACGACGAACTACAATTTAAAACGGAGGCGGGCGCCGTCTACGGAGAGTATCGAAAAGGGCGCACGAATCCATTTGAAGTCATTTATGAAGCGATCCAAGAAAAGGCTTTTGATAAACATACCTATAAACACACGACGATCGGTTTCGAGGCGGACATCGCCGACATGCCGAATCAATTTAACTATTCCAAAACTTTTTTTAAGCGTTTCTACCGCCCCGAGAATTCCATTATTTGTGTCGTCGGAGACGTCGACCCGAAAGCTACATTTGATTTGATTCGTACAAAATACTCGCCGTGGAAGAAAGGTTATGTTGAACCCGAAGTCGCGCAGGAACCCGCGCAAACGGCGCCGCGAAAAGTAAATGTTACATTTGACGGACAGACGCTTCCGATCGTCGCGGTCGGATTCAAGGGCGAGCGGTTCCTTCCTAATGATAAAAATATGCTCGCGGGCCAGCTCGTCGGCGATCTGTGCTTCGGCGAAACCTCGCCTTTATACAAAAAACTCGTGCTCGAACAGCAGCGCGTCGAACAATTAGCAACCGATTTTGATCATAAACGCGATCCGGGCCTCTGGATTGTATTCGCGATTGTTAAGAATCCGTCGGACACCGCGGCCGTGCAGGCCGAAATTTTCGCGGCGCTCGGCGATATTTGTAAAAACGGCGTTTCCGCGGAGCGCCTGCGCGAAGTCTGCTCGCGCCAAAAGTATGCCTTTCTTTCGTCGCTCTCGACGCCCTCGGAAGTGAACGAACGGCTCGCGGCTTATATTGCATTGACCGGCGACCTCGCGTGCATCGATCAAATGTTTCAAACGCGCGATCAGTTAACTCCCGATGATATTAAACGCGCTGCGAATCTTTACTTTACTCCCGAACGCAGCACGGCAGCAATCTTAACATCCAAGGTCGAAGGCCAGGGAGAGAGTACGGCAAACGGCGAAGCGAAGCCCGCGGCGCCGGTTCATAATATTATCCTGATGCCGGTCGCCGAGGACCCGAACGTTGCATTTAAATTGTGGTTCAAGGCCGGCACGCAGAACGAACCGAAGGGCAAAGCCGGGCTCGCGTCGCTCACGGCGGCAATGTTAACAGAAGCGGGAACCAAACAATTACGATACGACGAAATTTTAAGTAAACTGTATCCGATGGCCGGAAGCTACGGCGCCAGCGTGGATAAAGAAATGACGGTCGTTTCGGGATCGATCCACCGCGACAAAGTGAATGATTTTTATTCTTTATATACGGAAGCGGTGTTGAATCCCGGGTTCCGAAATGAAGATTTCGAGCGGCTCCGCGACCGGGCGATCAATAATATTGAAAAAAACCTTCGCTACTCATCCGATGAAGAGCTCGGCAAGGCCGTATTGTATTCAACCATTTTCAAAGGCACGCCGTACGAATCGTATACCGACGGTGCCGTGGAATCGCTGCGTTCCATCACGCTCGACGACGTGAAGTCTTTTTATAAACAATATTATACAAAAGAGAATGTATCCATTGCGATCGGCGGCGCGTACTCGCCGGAAGTGCCCGAACGCCTCGGCGCGGATTTGCAGCGTTTGCCGGAAGGAAAAGTAGAATCGGTCGCGGCACCTGCGGTTTCAATGCCGGGCGGGCGCCACGCGGAAATTATTAGTAAACCAGGCCCTTCGACCGCGATTAGTTTTGGTTATCCGATCGACGTTCATCGTGGAAGTAAAGAATACTATGCGCTACAGATCGCGCGCGCGTGGCTCGGCGAACACCGCAATTCGTTCAGCCATTTGTATCAAGTGATCCGCGAGAAGCGCGGGCTCAATTATGGTAATTATGCTTATATTGAATGGTTTGCGCAGGGTGGTTTCCGGCGCATGCCGCCGGCCGGCTACGGGCGCCGTTCGCAAATATTTGAAGTTTGGATCCGCCCCGTGCCGGAGAAGGACGCAATCTTTGCATTGCGCGCCGCGCTGCGCGAAGTCGAGAAACTATCAAAAACTGGTTTGAGCCAGGAAGAATTCAATGCGACGAAAACCTTTTTAAGTAAATATTGTATTCACTACGCCGAAACTACGGAAGAGCGGCTTGGCTACGCGATCGACGACCGCTTTTACGGTGTCGACGGGCATTTGAAGCTTTTCAGAAAAATGTTAGGAGAACTTACGCGCGAGGACGTCAACGCCGCGATCAAAAAATATATCCAAACGGATAATTTAACGATTGCGATGATCACGGAACACGGCGATGAATTAGCTAAGAAAATCGCAAGCGGCGCGCCGTCGCCGATTCTCTACACTTCGGAAAAGCCGAAGGAGATTACGGACGAAGACAAACTCATCGAAGCGTTTCCGCTTCGGATTCCGGCCGCGAATATTCGCGTCACCGGCGTCGACGCGGTGTTTCAGAAATAGCGAATTCATTAATTATATTAAATAGGAATCTCCTCTGTGAATTTACAATTTTCGACCGGCCTAGCGATTTGGTCGCCGAGCCTTCCGTTTAATGATGAACAAACCCCTGCGCGGCCGGCGGCCGGCCCCGAAGAACGGTCGGTCGCGCGATTATTAGCTACCATTCTTCAGCGCACGCAGCGCCGCGCACATGCTATTATTCCAAAAGCTAAATTAGAAAACGGCGAGGAAGTGTGGGTGATCGCGGGGCGCGCCTGGACCGCGGAAGAGGCCGCGGGCGCGCCGCAAATACAAGGATGTTCGCGTGTCGCGTGGGGCCACGCCGATCTCGGTGATAATTGTAAACTTGAGATGCACGTCATGGACCAGCCGGCGAAACGTATCATTTGGGAGGGAGCGTTCGACCGGCCGAAAAGCGATTTAGTATCATTATTTGTTGTGATGGCGCGGACGCTCGACGCTACCATTCTTCCCGTGCGTCCGCCGGTGGCAAACGAAATGTGGTTGCAACAAATGCCAACGCGCAATTCGGAATGCCTTTGGCATTTGTTAACTGCCATTGATTTTCGCGAGTCGCTCGATCTCGGCATTCAAATCCCGGATTCAACAGAAGCGTTCGTTTCGCTGAAGTCAGCGCTCGCGGCGGATCCGAAATGTGCATTTGCGGCAAGTTTACTGATGGGCGCCGCCGTGCGGTGGGTATCTAATAAAAAAGGCGATCCGCAGCCGGCGATGTTAGCGCTCGCGGATGCGGTGTCTTCGCGCGGGGATATTCCGCGTTTTGTAGCGGCGCTCGCCGAGTGTGAACTACAATTAGAAAATTATGATTCGGCGTTAAAACACGCGAAGGAATACTTATCAAAATCGGCCGGCGGCAACGACGCGGCGCACTCTGAGGAATTGTTAGGTCGAATTTACGAAAAAACTGGTGATGTAACCAATGCGTCATCAGCGTTCCGGCGCGCCGTTCAGCTCGATCCGAAGCGAATTGTTAGCTGGCATCAACTCGGGTTTCTTGCCGCGCAACTGAATCAATGGGAAAACGCGGAATCCTGTTATATGAAATGCGCGGAACTCGCGCCCGCGAATACTGAAATTCAAGAAAAGCTAAAATTAGTGCGCGAGGAACTTGTTAAGGTTCGGGAACGGCGCGGTCCGCTCGCGCCTCCGGGCGGGCATCCCGCGCGATAAACGATCGTCGCGGCGCCGAATGTTATGAAACTACTGATGCTGAGCGGCGACCGCGACACCGTCATAGGAAAACGCGGACCGTTCTATTACATGCAAGAGGTGTTTTCGAAGCACTGGGATCGAATTGATGTATTAGTTCCGCGGCCGAGCGAGAAAGTAACAGTTCGCGAAATCCACGGGCGCGTCCATTTTCATCCGGCGGCGGCGGGGCGGTTTCAGATTGTAAAATCGCACGCACTCGAAGGCTCGAAGTTGATACAACAATACGGGCACGACGCCGTCGTGTCGCACGACTACGGTTCCTATTATAACGGCCGTGCGGCCGCGAAGATCGCGCATGATACAAAAATACCGTGGATGTCGGAATTGTTTCATGTGCCCGGAATTCCGCGCGCGGCGAATTGGAAGGAACGGATCGAACCGCACCTCTGCCGGATATTTGTTAAATTTGCAATGCGCAGCGGAGTCGGCGCGTTTCGCGTCATGAACCACGGGGAGCTGCCGCCGTTTCTTCGCTCGTGCGGAGTGCCCGATCATAGGATTCGCTATTTGTCGGCGCTCTATCTCGATTTTGATACATTCAAACGGAAAAGTAATGTCGAGAAGAAATGGGACATTGTCTTCGTCGGCCGAATGGTTGCTAATAAAGGCGTCGGCGTCATTATCGATGCTCTCTCGATTCTTACAAAAAAAGGAATCAGCCTCAAAGCGTGTTTTGTCGGCGTCGGCCCCGAACAACAGAAATTTAAAGATAAGGCGAAGGCTTTGGGCGCCGCCGTGACGTGGGTCGACTGGCTTGCTACAAAAGAAGACCTCGCGGATTTGTATCGAACGTCGAAATTGTTAGTATGCGCGAGTTATAACGAAGGAGGCCCGCGCGTAACGTGCGAGGCGATGGCGTGCGGCACGCCCGTCGTGTCCACGCCGATCGGCGTGATGACGGATTTGATAGAACACGGAAAGAACGGCTGGTTATATCCATTCGACGCGGCGTCGCTCGCGAAGTCGCTGCACGAAGCGCTCGGCGATCCGGCCGCTTACGCGGCGGCAGCGGCGATTTGTGATAGAGCCGTGCAGCCGTTTGAATACAAAAAAACGATCGGACTCTACGCCGAAGGATTGCAACAATTGGCGCGCGAAGGGAAGGGGCGCGGCGCGTGAAATTATTGTTTATCACTCAAAACGTCGACGACGACGACGCCGTGCTCGGATTTCTGCCGACATGGCTGCGCGAACTTTCAGCGCGCGTGGAGAAACTTGTAATTGTTACTTTTCAATTGGGCGTGATGCCGGCGCTGCCGAAGAATTGTAGCATTCGGTCGCTCGGCCGCGAACGCGGTGCGGGGAAGCTTGCGCTTCTTATTAATTTTCGGCGCGAGATGCGCGCGGCGATTCATGAAGACGGCTGCGATACAGTTCTCGCGCATATGGTTCCGAAATACGCCGTCATGGCGCGAAAATTAGCGATGCCGCGGAACATGCCGCTTTATTTGTGGTATACGCATGCGGGCGTGAACCGCTGGCTTCTCTGGTGCGAGCCGATGGTTGAAAAAATATTTACGGCGTCGGAGGAATCGTTGCGAATTGCAACAAAAAAGAAAGTTGTTACAAAACACGGAATTGATATTGATTATTTGTGTCCATCGGATGACGGACCCGTCGCAGGACGATTGATCACCGTCGGGCGCCTGACGCCGAGCAAGGACGTGGGCGTGCTGATCGAAGGATGTTCACAATTACGCGCGAAGGGTCACGCCGTTTTGCTTGAAATTATTGGAGATGCCATGGAGCCCGGCGACGTGGCGTACGGCGCCGCCATGCGCGAACTTGCTAAGAAACTGTCCGCTAAATTAGCAGCCGAAAAACTAACAACTGGAGAATTTGTTCAATTCCACGGTTTTGTTCCTTATAAACAAATCCCATCGGTGTACCGCCGCGCGAATATCTTTATTTCCGCGAGCCGCACGGGTTCCGTCGACAAAGCTGTGCTTGAAGCGATGGCGTGCGGATCGTTAGTATTGACGTCAAATGATTCTTTTCGCACGATTCTTCCCAGAGAGTATATATTTAAAGAACGCGACGTCGATGAATTTACAAAAAAAGCCGAGAATTTGTTAAATTTAAACAAGGAAGCGCGCGCCGCCGCCGGACGCGAATTGCGGTCGATCGTCGCGCGCGACCACGCCGTGGCGCCGCTCATGGAACGGCTTGTGCGCGAAATGTCGGAACGCGCGGGTGGGGCACGCTGATGTCCGATTTTTGGGAAATCCTCTACGGCCGGCGGAGTATTCGTAAATTTGATAAAACGAAACCCGTTCCGAAAGAATTGATAGAAAAGGTTCTTGACGCGGCGATCTGGGCTCCGTCGAGCTGTAATTATCAAATGTGGGATTTTGTTGTTGTTAACGATCCGAAGTTGAACGAAGAACTCGGAAAATTATCAACGCAAATGGCGAACGCGCCCGTGAATATTATTGTTGCATACGGCCGCGACTACAGCGAAGAGGCGTGGGCAAATATACAAAGCGCGTCGGCGGCGATAGAGAATATGAGTCTTGCCGCGCACGCGCTCGGATTAGGTACATTTTGGATTACACAAACCGGCGATCCCGAAAAAGTTCGCGAAATGGTAGGATTGCCGTACGAACGAATGGTTGTCGCAGTCTTAGCGTTGGGTTATCCGGCCGTGTTTCCAAAACGCGCTCCGAAACGGCGCGGGCTTCCCGAAGTCGCACATTGGAATCATTACGCAGGCCGCCCGGTGCCGAGTTCGCGCAAACCTAAAGATTGGGATCTCGATTTAATAAGAATCTACCAGCGCGCGCGCGTGCGAAACGGCAATCGCCACAATAAACCCAAGGAATGGGAACGCGACGCAATATTAGATGCTTTTAACAAATTTCGTGTGCCAGCGCAGAATGGGAAAACGTTACAAATTCTCGATTTGTTGCCGACGCACGGGCTCTACACGGAATTGATATCAGCGAGCCATCGAGACTTGCATTTTACAATTTGCGACCTGTCGCCTGAAGTTTTGGAATTCTCGACGCCGCGAACGGTAGAACCCGCGCGTGGAATTTTATATTCCGCTGCGCCCGAGGCCGTCCGTGCCGAAGGCGGCGGCCCGTTTCCGCTGCGAGCGCCGAAGGCCGAATTTGATATGGCGCTCGCGCTCTTCCGATTGGAAAACCTGCCGCCCGCGCACCGAAATGTATTTTTACAATACGCGTTCGATGCGCTCAGGCCCGGCGGAACGCTAATTTTAGGATATGTTAATTCTAAAAGTTATCAGAACGCGATGGAGCGCGTGCGGCTCCGAGGCTCCGGGCCGAAAGGCGTAGAATATATATTAGCTCCCGACCCGTCGATCGGGCCGTTCGAACCGCTTTCCGAAGCGGAGGTGCGGCAATTATTACAAAAAGCCGGATTCAAGACGCTCGCCAAGATTGGATATCACGCACTTCCGCCGAAGCCGGAGCTCGAATGGCGTTTTCGTAACAAAACGGGATTCCTGAAAAAAGTGTTAACAAGCCTCGGATCGGTCGCACACCGCGTGAATCAAATGCAAGGATTGTTGCGATCGCGCGGACGGCTTCAATTTGTGAAAGTCGAGCGGCCGTCATGAGCGAGCTCCGCGAGTTTCTCGAAGGAATCGTAAATTATCTAAAATTGCAGGAGCGCGGACCGGGTGAATTGTGGTGTTCAAAACATAAAATCGAACATACCGGAACGGGCGCTTATACCTCGCTGCTCTGCGCGTATTTATTACAAATCGAACGGCGCGACGAATGGTTACAATTAGGGCTCCGCGTGGCGCTGCGCGTTTGCGATCGCGTCAAGGAAGATCCCAAGGAATCGTACGGCACGCGGATCGTGCTGCCGGGAAGCCGCGATCCGCATAATCATTCTAATAATGCAATCGACTGCGGATGCGCGATCGATTCGTTAGCTACCTTCGCGCGGCTCTGCGGAGATTGGATTCCTAAAGATGCGCTTACTAAGATTGAGTCCGCCGTTCGCACCGTCGTCGATCATTACATTAAGCCGTACGCGATCACAAAAGAAATATTAGCACAACGCCTCTGGTCGCTCGCGGCGCTCGGCTCGGCGTATCATTGGTTAAAAGAACCCGAGTGGAAAACGGCGGGGCTCGCCGCTCTCGAAAAAACGTATTTACAACAAAACGGCGACGGATCGTTTCCGTATACTCCGCTCGGCACGCCGCGTTCGCACGAAGGGTCGTCCGACGCGAGCGCATTTTACCATTCGCGCCACGCATTATTTATAATGCATGCGCTTCGCAGTTTTGGTGAAGATACAAAACGCGAACCGCACGCAGGCCGCGTGCGCGCGGCGAGCGACTTTTTGTTAGCATTGCGCCGCGCCGGTGGATTGAAAACAACACTTGTCGAGGCGAAGCCTTGGTATTGGAATTCCGATTATGAAGTGGCGGGATTTCCATTTGATATATCGGCGCTGTCGAGCGCAGGTGCGGAATTTGGCGAATTGAAGTATCGCGCGGCGTCGGCCAAAATGTTAAATATACTTTTCAAGCACGCGGAGCCCGACCGCGGCATCACGTCGCATCGCGGGCCGCAGTGGAATTTTCAATGTCGATTCTTTTGGAACGCGCACTGCGCGTGGCTCGCACGCGAACGCGAGACGTTGGAAAAAGCAAAAGTAGAATTAACAGAAAATGCCGCGGCTCCCGCGCGCGAGCTGCGCTGGTTTCCCGACGCCGGATTCGCACAATATCAAGATTCGAAAATAATAATACAATTGCGTGGCAAGAAACCGCGCGCGAATATCAATCACGGAAGCGCGTTTGGCGGCGGGGGATTATTGCATGCCGCGGCGCACGCGGAACCCGGCGTTGAATTCATACAAAAACGGCTCGGCGATCGTTATCTTTCCGCGGAGTGGCACGTCGTGCCTGATAAACATTCGGGGCTCGCCGCGCGCCTTCAAAAACTACAAAAAGCGTGGAAGGAAAATAAGGATGAATTTCGTTTTTGTAGTTGGATCGCCCGCGTGCGCGCGCGTTCGGGCGACGTTGCCGGCGCGGCCGGATGGTATCTTAACAGATGGGTTCGCGGACTCGCGTGGGCGTCGCGCAACGGCTACAGTTCCGGATATGCTACAAAAGCGAACGCCGAGCGCGTGGAAAATACGTTAGCTTTCCGGGGCGGCGTTGCGGACATGTTCGGCGACGCCCTTGAAAATATAGAAACAATCCGAAGATATGTATTCGAGAACGGCGGCGTTCGCGTCGGCGACGCTCTCGTGATTGACCGCGATCTGAATAAATGTATTTATCGCTTTCCGCCGGGCGCGATCGACGCTGCCGCGGACGGATCGGGCGCGAAGGTGGAGCGCGGAATTGTTAATTTCGGAAAGTTAAAGAAAGGCGCGATGGTCGCGGTAAGATATCAAATACGCGCGAAATGAACAAATCCACCCATCCGCCGCGCCAAGTTCTCGTGGTTGCGAACGCCCGCATTCCGGGCGAGCGCGCGCAATCGATACAGACCGTGCGCACCGCCGCGGCGTTCGCGCGCGCGGGCTGCGAAACGCATTTGTTATATGCGCGCCGAAATGTTAAAAGAAAAATAGAGGGCGTTGACGCCAACTCAATAAATCGGGATCCATTGCAATACTACGGCGTCGCGGAAAAGATACATTTACATCCGATCCCCGTCATTGATTTTATTGAAGCGGTTCCGCAGAAGTTACAATACCTGCCCGCGCGAATGGAAGAATTCACGTTCGGCTGGAACGCCGCGAAAAAAATTAAACAATTTCCGGGCGCGCTCGTGCATTGCCGCGAGGTTGAAGTCGGAGCATTGTTATCAAAACGAAAACATCCGTATTATTTATTTGAAGCACACTCGATTCCCGGAAACCGGTTTCGCAAGGCTTGGATGCGGCGCGCGCTGGACGGGGCTCTCGGTATTGTTACGATCACGCACGCGCTCGCCGACGACGTGGCCGCGGAATTTAACATCTCGCGAAATGATATTTGCGTCGTGCCCGACGCGTATGACCCCGCGGGTTTTGTAAACTTGCCTTCGCGCGACGCCGCAAGGCAACAATTAGAATTATTAGGTTATAAAACGCGCGCAGAAGATTTTTATGTTGTATACGCCGGTCATTTGTTTGCATGGAAGGGCGTCGATACTCTGGTCGAAGCCGCGCGGCTCGCGCCTCGTATACAATTCCGGCTCGTGGGCGGGCTTCCCGGCGACGTCGCGCGCGTTCGTGCAAACGTTGAAAAGTTACAAATCAAGAACGTTGAAGTTCTCGGGCACCGCGCGCCGTCCGAAATTCCGCTCCACCTCGCGGCGGCCGATATTATTACAATTCCAAATTCGGCAAAACAACAAATCTCGGCGCGCCACACTTCGCCGCTCAAGTTATTTGAAGCTATGGCCGCGGGCCGCGCAATTGTAGCATCCGATTTGTTGAGTTTGCGCGAAGTGCTCGCCGACGGACGGAACGCGCGGCTCGTCGCGCCCGACGATCCGGGCCCGCTCGCGGCGGCAATCTTACAACTCGCTGGCGATGCGGCCGCTCGCGCCGCGCTCGCGGCGTCGGCGGTGCGCGAGGCGGCGAACTACACATTCGACTCGCGCGTGCGCAGCCTTCTTTCGTTCGCCGCCGAGCGCGCTGCACGGAAAAAATTGTAGTTATCGAATCGAACATTTGGACCGGCGCCTCATTCGCCGCAAACTCCTTCCTTCCAAAAATATGCGAATCCTCGCGCTCACCGATTCTCTGGCGGACACCGACGGCGTCGGCCGCTATTGCATACGTTTGCTCGGCGGAATCGAGAAGCTGCGTTCTAATATATCAATTGAAATTGCGCTCGCGCGAAAGCACCCGGGTCTTTCCGACGCCGTGCCGAAGTCGTGGCGCGTGAAATTGTGTCTTCCGCCCGATTATTATTATTACGTTTCGACCGCGCGTTTTTATGCATATACGGCGTGGGCATTATCACAATTAATTCCCGCGGCGCGGCGCGCTGACGTCGTCCACGCTATAAAAGATTTTCCGCATTGTTATCTTGCGCATCTCGCGGCGCGCGCGGCGGGGAAGCCCTGTGTGATGACAGCGCACGGAACGTACGCCGTTCTCCCGCTCGCCGATCCGCGGCACAGCGCGCGAGCGCGGAATTGTTATCCACAGTTTAAGAAAATTCTTTGCGTGAGTGAATATACAAAAAAAAGAATTACAGAAAAAATACAAGTTAACAATTTAGAAGTTATCAAAAACGCCGTCGACGCCTCGCACTACGCTCCGCGTCCGCGTCTCGCGGGGATGCCGTGGTCGGGCGCGCGCTACACTGCTGGCATGGGCGCGCTCAAGGAACGCAAGGGCCATCATCTTGCGATTGCAGGATTCTTAAAGATTGCGAACGCATTTCCGGAATTGAAGCATTTCGTCGTCGGGATGTATCAAAAAGGAGATCCGTATTTTGAGGCCATCCGCGAAAAGATTCGAAACGCCGGCTGCGAGGAGAGAGTTGTGTTTTTAGGTAATATAAAAGAAAACGAGAAAGTGGATCTGCTGCTCGGCGCCGAAGCGCTCGTTCATACGCCCGTCATCGCGGCCGACGGCGGATTTGAAGGTTTCGGAATTGTGTATTTGGAGGCCGCGGCGAGCGGCGTGCCGTCGATTGGTACAAAAGCGAGCGGCGCGGAAGACGCGGTTGTGGAAGGCGTCACCGGTTATTTAGTAGATATTAACGAAGACGCCGTCGCGGCCGCGCTTTCCCGTATTCTTAGCGACCGGCCGCTGCGCGAACGCCTGCGCAATAGTTGCATTGCTTATGCTAAGGAACAAACATGGGAAAAGAACGCGCGCCGCGTGCTCAGTATTTATGATGAGATCTTGAATGATTAATAAAATTCTCGGCTGGTTCCAGCGCGTCGCGAAATCAAAATTAGCGTCAAAGTTCGCACGCGACGCCGTCTTGTTACAAATCGCCGCCATTGTGAATACGGGGCTCAATTTTGTAACATCCATTGTTCTCTTTCGCGGCCTCGGAGTCGACGGTTACGGTGAATACGCCGAGGCCCTCACGCTTTATACATTTATATTTTTTGTTGGAAACGTCGGATTTTCACAATTAGCGATTGCGCGCGTCGCTGAGGCGATGGGCCGCGGTTCGGAAGGAGACGTTACTCGCTGGCTCGGATTCTTTTATAAGGCCTACGGAATTTTATCATTCACGCTCGCGGTCGGCGGATTTATAGTATTACCGGCGATCGGTAATTATATATTCGGCGATACAAAAATCGGGCTCCTGGGCGCGTACCTCGGAATGCAAGGTTTGATTTCGCTGCCGTTTTATTTAGTACAGTGCGCGCTGACCGGAACTCGGCGCATGCGGATTCTCGCGGAAATGGAGAATCTTAAAGAACTCGTTCGCGCGTATTTGATCATTTCATTAACGTTATCCATCGGCGATCCGCGCGGCGCGATCGCGGGCGAAGTCGCGGGCGCGATCTTCTCGATTCCGCTCGCAATATTAGCCTACAAAAAGGCAACGGCTGAGCCTGGCATGATGCTTCCCGGCTTGCGTGAAATTCTTAAACAATCGCGCGAAATCAACGGGAAGGAAATTATTGAAATGGCAAAGAAAGGAGCGCTGCTTTCAGTTAACAAAAACTTTCAGGCTTTGATGCCGACTGTTTTTCCGCGGCTCGTATTAGGATATTTTGCGGGGCACCGCGAAGTCGGATATTTAAACTTAGGACAAAATTTAATGAAACTTCCACTGCAGGGCCTGCAGGGCGTGTCGCGCGCGATTATGCCCGCGCTCGGCCAGTTGCGCGGCGCCGGGCAGGAGGACAGGCTCCGTAGTTTCTTAGTAAAAGTAATGACACTGTCCGGGCTTTCGATCATGTTCGCGACTGCCGTGTGGGGCGTATTGTTATATTTCGCGATTCCTATCTTTTACGGCGATTCGGCGCGGCCCGTGCTCCCATTGCTCTGGTGGTTATTTATAGCAAATACAATCGCAGGCTTCGCGGTGGGTTCCGAGGCGTTTTTTATTGTTGTTGATAAAATTGACGTCGCCGTGAAAATTAGTTTAATATTCGTGTCGTTCTCCATTCCGATCGGATACGCGCTGATTTCGAAATGGCACACCGAGGGCGCGGCCGCGTTTGTTGCGTTGGTGCATGGCTCGGCGGCCACGAGCGTTTGCTATATCATTTATTATCTTTCGAAGCGGCGCGCCGAGACGCCCAGACTCGATGCTTGAAATTTTTTCCATTAACTGATGTATTATTCTTCACGACTCAATTCCTAATGAACGCCCACTCTTCCGATCACGAATTTACAGCTGCCGACTACGACGAGAAGTATTTCGCCGGGCACATTCGGCGCTACGAGGAAGGCGTCTATGGCAATCGCGTCAAATGGATATCTAAGTATCTTGACGGCGTCGGCGGAAAGTTACTATTAGACGCGGGCTGCGGCATCGGTTTTTTTAGTGAAGCCGCGAGGCACCTCGGCGCCAACGTCGTTTCATTAGATTTCTCTCCGCAGGCGCTCGGAGTTTACAGAAGGCGAGGCGGGCGAGACGCGGCGCTCGTCGCCGGCAGCGTCGAAGAATTGCCGTTCGCCGATAATGAGTTTGATTTCGCGATGGCGATCGACGTGATCGAACATTTATATCATCCGAATTTGTTACTTTCGGAAATGTATCGAGTCGTGCGGCCCGGCGGCCGCGTTATTGTTGAAACGGACAACGAAGGCACGTGGTTTACAAAAAAGGGTTTTCGGCGAGTTAACAATTGGGCGCAGGCGCGCACGCCGCTCGGAAAGAAACTTGCTAAGATTCGCTCCGAGATTACATCCACGTCGCTGCACGTGGAAACCTTCGATTTCAAACTTCTGGCCGAGCGCCTCGAAAAGATCGGATTTAAAGTAATACAAGGCGAGACGTTTCCTTACTTGCCCGTCGGATGGCGCGATTCGTCAATACAATTTCCGCCGTTTCGCCCCGTGAACCGCGCGCTCGGAGGCGAAAATTGTATGATTTACCTTGCGGAAAAGCCGCGCAAAGCATAATTAATATAAAATTATCGCCGGCTGATTGTAAACAATGCGCGTTCTTCATCTGATCGATCTGTATGATCCGAAGATCGGTTCGTCGGTGCGCCAGATGTATCAAATGGCGCGTGGAATGGCTGCGCACGGCGTTGAAACGGAAGTGGTTTCCGTAACGCAAAACCCGGCCGACGCGGGCACGAAGGAAATCTTAGGAATTCGCGTTCACGTTCTGTACAGCAATTATAATATTCGCTGGCGTTCGATCGTTAGTTTAAGAAACCGGCGCGTGCTCGGCCCGCTCGCGGAAATATTACAAAGATTCAAACCCGACATTGTTCATGCGCATTTGATACATTCGCATTTGTCGTACGCGTCGCTCGTTCTCGCGAAGCAATACGGCGCGGCGGTCGTGTTTTCGGCGCACGACGTCATGACTTTTTGTTATCAAAAACTGAATTGTTATCACGGCGGCGAAGAAGCCGGCGGATTGCTGCGCGACTACGCCGCGCGCTGGCAAAAGTGCATTCCGTGCCAGCGTTTTCGTTATTTTCCACCGCGAAACGCGATGATCCGAAAAGTAATGAACGAAAGCGTGGATGTTAAGATTGCGGTGAGCGGCGCGCTGCGAACCGCGATTG
>JBJXHE010000029.1:0-60292 GCA_046160785.1 Planctomycetota bacterium | reverse complement strand
GCCGGAGGGCGGCCCATGCCTTGATTCGCATTCGTCGAGGATGAACGGTTCTGCTCTTCGAGCGTCTGGCGGCGTTTTTCGAGTTGTTTATGAAAATCAAAGGCAGCGCGCAAAGGCACATTTCGCCCCTGCTGGGGCGGCGGCCCAGTCGCAGGTTTCGCGGCGCCCGGAACGCGGTCTCGATTTGTAGTATTATCAATTACGGGAATGCCGCCGGTTTGGCCGTCGGACGGCGGCGTTGGCAGCTCCCCTCGCGCCTGCCTTTCGGACTGCTCAGTTTGATACTTATCAAACGCTTCTTTAGCTTCCTTAATTTTAGCTATCAAATCCTCCGCGGCGGCTTGGCCCTGGAACACCGCCTGGGCGAGCTGGCCGGCCTGTTCCTGAACGACGCCCGCTTCGAGCGCAGCTGTAAAAACGCGCTGCGCGTCTTCGCGCCGGCGCTCCGATTCGCGGGCGGCGGCGACTTCCTCTTCGGTCGGAACGTGTAATTTAAAGACTTGATCTGTGTATTGATCGGCGACCGAATATAACATTTCCTGAAACATGCGGAAGCCTTCCGATTTGTATTCATTCTTCGGATCGACCTGCGCGTAGCCGCGGAATCCGACGCCGCTCTTGAGCGCGTCCATCTGATGTAAATGCTCTTTCCACTTCTGATCAATAATATTTAATATCAAATATTGTTCGATCCGCCGCATGTTCGCCGGAGTTTCTTTCGCTTCCACCTCGGCGTATTTTTTTGTTATCAGATCGAGCACATACGCCGCGAGCGGATGGCGGTCGGTTTTCTGTCCGCGCGTCGCTTTTGTATACGGCTCGAATTGTTGTATTTCCGATTCCATGCCGAACTTTCGGTGAAGCCATTGCTTCAATTCGGGCAGATCGGGTTCGGTGCCGCGCTCGCCGAGAATCGCGTCAATCTTAGCATCGACCACTTTGATCATCATCTCTTCCGAACGCTCCTTAAGATTCTTCAATTCGAGAGCGTCCTGGCGCGTTCTGTAAACTACCTTTCTTTGCTGGTCCATCACCTCGTCGTACTCGAGAAGATTCTTACGAATTTCAAAATTGCGCTGCTCGACTTTCTTTTGTGCCTTTTGAATCGCGCGCGTAACCATCGGACTTTCGATCGCCTGGCCTTCGGTCATTCCTAACATTTTCATTAGGTTTCGCGTCTTTTCACTATAAAAGATTCGCATCAAATCGTCTTCGAGCGCGAGATAGAATCTTGAATAGCCGGGGTCGCCCTGGCGTCCGGAACGGCCGCGCAATTGATTATCAATTCGGCGCGCCTCGTGGCGCTCGGTTCCTAATACATATAATCCGCCCGCATCCTTGACGCCTTCGCCAAGTTTAATATCGGTTCCGCGGCCGGCCATATTGGTTGAAACCGTGACGGCCCCTTTTTCGCCCGCGTTTTTAATAATATTCGCTTCGCGCTCATGTTGTTTCGCATTGAGCACTTGGTGTGGAACGCCTTTTCTTTGCAACATTCCCGATAACAATTCGCTTTTTTCGATCGACGTCGTTCCGACGAGAAGCGGCTGGCCGGTTTTGTTAACTCGCTCGATTTCTTCAACAATCGCTTTCCACTTTTCCTGCGTCGTTCTGTAAACAACGTCGGCGTTGTCTTTTCGAATGACGTTTTTATTTGTAGGAATCGACACGACGTCGAGATTATAAATTTTAGCAAATTCCGCGGCTTCCGTCATCGCGGTGCCGGTCATGCCGCCGAGTTTCTTAAACAAACGAAAATAGTTTTGATAGGTTATCGTTGCTAACGTTTGGTTTTCCTCGCGCGGCTTGATTCCTTCTTTAGACTCGACGGCCTGGTGGAGCCCGTCGCTCCAGCGGCGGCCCGGCATCATGCGCCCCGTGAATTCATCAACAATAATAACCTCGGGGCGTCCGTCCTCTTCGCTAGTCTTAACAACGTAGTCGCGGTCGTTTCGATACAAATGATGCGCGCGCAGCGCCGTTTCTATCATGTGATGCCAGTCGAGATTCGGACCTGTATAGAACGAATCGACGCCGACGAGTTTTTGTGCTGTTTCAATGCCTTCGTCGGAAAGTAAACATTGCTTTTCTTTTTCTTTAATTTCGAAGTGCGTTCCCGGCTGAAGGCGCCGCGCGACGCGGTCGGCCACTTGATAACGATCGCCGGCCTGCTCCGCGGGACCACTAATAATCAGCGGCGTGCGCGCCTCGTCGATTAAGATCGAATCGACTTCGTCGACGATTGCAAAATTAAGATATTTCTGAACC
The DNA here is from genome assembly GCA_046160785.1 of Planctomycetota bacterium. Lineage (GTDB taxonomy): Bacteria > Planctomycetota > UBA1135 > UBA1135 > JACQFD01 > JACQFD01. The sequence continues at coordinate 58,024 of JBJXHE010000029.1, read as the reverse complement.
TGGTCTTCCGCCTTCCATTTCATATTATCGCGAAGGTAGTCGAACCCAAATTCACTATTCGTTCCATACGTTATATCCGCCGCGTACTCGGGCTTGCGATCCTCCGGACTCATCCATTGTTGTATTGCTCCGACTTTCAAACCTAAATATTCATAAATCGGCGCCATCCAGTCGCGGTCGCGTTTTGCAAGATAATCATTCACGGTTACTACAAAAACGCCCTTGCCCGTCAGCGCGTTTAAGTAACACGGAAGCGTTGCTACTAATGTTTTTCCTTCGCCCGTGCTCATCTCCGCAATTTTTCCGCTATGCAACACATAACCGCCCATCAGTTGCACGTCGAAGTGGCGCATCTTTAACGTTCGAACGCTGGCTTCACGCACGAGCGCGAACGCCTCGGGCATCACGTCGTCGAGCGAACGATTCTTATTTTGAACCTGATCCTTTAACTCGTTCGTCTTTGCAATCATCTGCTCCTGCGAGAGACCCTGCGCCCAACTCTCGAGTTTATTAACTTTTTCAACAATCGACTGAAAGTTCTTAACAACTCGCTCGTTCTGGCTTCCAAAGAGGGCGCGCAAACCGAGGCCGATGTTTTTCCAATTCGTAGAAAAACGATCCGATAATTGATCCCAATCGACCATGATAATTAGTTACAAATAATAATTGATGTAATGGAAATAGACATTTAACGAAAACAAGCACTGCGGACCGCAAGCTTGGCAGCGTTTCGCGGGTTGGTTCACAACCTGTGCCAGCGGCACCGCCCGCAATTTAATGAAACGGGCGGCGATTTTACGATTCTTGCGTGCGCGTGTCCCCTTTGCCGTTGCCGCCGATTCGGGCGCGCCCGTTTTTTCGAACCATCGACTCGCAAAACCCGAGCAGCGATTCGGTTGAAAACGGTTTTGATAAGAAGAGCGGCGCGCGCGAAAGTTCCGCGAGCGACAATTGTTTCGCGGATGTTAATAAAATGGGAATCGAGCGCGTCTGCGGATCGGCGTGCAGCTGGTCGATGAGCTGGAGGCCGTCGATGCCGGGCATTTGGCAATCTGTAACAATCAGGTCGGGCTGCTCGGCGCGGACACGTTCGAGCGCCTCAATTCCGTCGGCTGCGATCGCGACCTCGAAACCCTCGCTGCGAAGAATGCTAGCAAACGCCTCGCGCAGGTGCGGTTCGTTGTCGACGACAAGCGCGCGCAGGCCTTTCCCAAAACCGTTTTGCCGAACCGGCAGCGAAAGCATCTTTTCGCGCAGGCGCGAGCATGTGTCCAAATGTTCCCTTTGCCAGTGCGCTTCAATTCGTTCGCGCAGACTATTGTTATAATTCTTTAATTGTTGCCATTTTTCGTAGTCGGGAAAGTGCGGGCGAATATCCATATCGTCGTGCGTGTCGACTTCCAGTACGTATTCCCCTTCTATCAAATATTCGCTGATAACAAATTTCGTGAACGGATAGCGGTCGTTGCCGAGTCGCAGCACCCAGCGCGCGAGCGACATGTGGCCGTGTTGCATTTTATTATCTTTAGCAAACCCCGACAGGACCATTTCTGTAGTATTCCCGTCCCAAACTGCCGGCGGAATCTTAACGCGCTCCGGAACGCCGAGCGGATACGATTCTAATAGATATATTTGAATCGCGTTACGAATGATCGCGGGACTGATTTCTTGATACTTCATTAGCGTTCAACGGTCGCATCAACCCCTTCGAATTTCGCCGGCGTCGGTGCGCGCAGCGATCCTATCAAATCCCGCACGCGCGACACATTCGCGCCAGCGAGCAGCTTTTGAAGTTCGTCAAGGATTTGTATAATTCCAGACGGATCAACGAAGTTCCAAGTTCCAACCTGAACGACGGTTGCGCCCGCGACCATAAACTCGAGAACGTCTTCGGCCGATCTCACTCCGCCAACTGCAACAATCGGGATTTTCACGCAGCGCGCGCACTCGACGACCATTCGAAGCGCAACGGGTTTGATCGCCGGCCCTGACAACCCGCCAAACGTAGTTGATAGAAGCGGCTCGCGGCGGCGCCAGTCGACAGCCATTCCAAGAATTGTATTAATCGCCGTGACGGCGTCGGCCCCCGCGCCTTCGACGGCGAGCGCAATTTCACTAATAGATGTAACATTGGGCGACAGCTTCGCCCAGATCGGTTTTTTTGTTACTTTACGAACCGCGGCTATCGCTTCGGCGGCAAGTTTACAATCCGTGGAGAATGGTAATTTTCCGCCTTGAATGTTCGGACACGACAAATTCACTTCGAACGCTGAAATGATATCTTCACTATCTAATACTTCCGCGAGGTACGCAAAGTCGCCGATGCTCTCGGCGCCAATATTCGTGATGATGCGCGCTCCGCAATCCCGAAGCGAAGGCAATACTTCTTTTTGATAATATTCAATTCCGCGGTTTTCGAGCCCGATCGAATTTAACATTCCCGACGCGGTCTCGGCCATGCGCGGCGGAGGATTCCCCGGACGCGGCTTGCGTGTCACTGTTTTACTAACTAAACCACCGATCGCCGCGGGCGAAACGAAATTGCACATTTCGAGGCCGTGCCCGAACGTCCCCGAAGCGCTGAGCACGGGATTTCGAAACGACACACCCGCGACAGAAACGGAGAGGTCGATATTCACAGATCGTTATGATTGAGTCAGCGCCGGCGCGCGTTTCGGAATGAGCAAATCCAGAATTAACAAACACATTCCGCACGTGATCCCGGAATCGGCGATGTTAAAAGTCGGCCAATGATAACCAAAAATATAGAAATCAAGGAAATCGCGGACGCTGCGATTGTCCATCATTAGGTTATCATATAAATTGCCGATCGCGCCCGCGCAAAACAAAGATAACGCAAGCAACAATCGCTTTTGTTGCGAATCGGTTTTTAGAATAAATAACAATATAAGTGGAACGGCCGCGATGCGCAGCGCGATGAGGGCCGTTGAAAACGATCCGTCCTGCCCAATGCCCCAGATGCCTCCCGCGTTATAAACGCGAGTTAAATAAAAAAAACCGGGCACAACCTCGATGCCCGCTTCACCGCCGAGAAACGGCAGCGGCGTTCCCTTTTCAGATACTAACGAAAACGCCCAGCTCTTTGATAATAAATCCAGAGCGGCAAGCGCCGCCGCAAATACTAAATAAAACCATTTGTTACGAATATCCACGTCTGCCGGAGCCGCCAGAGAAATCTACTATTCCTCGTCTTCGTCCTGGGCCTCTTCGATCTCGCGGTTGCGTTCCGCGATCTTTGCATATTCAACGCAATAACGCGTGTACGGAATCGCTTCGAGGCGCGCTTTTGGTATATTTGGGCAAGTCTTACATAATTTTGCCATTTGTTCGATACACGGCTCGCACAGGCCGAAAGTTCCTTCATTCATACGCTCGAGCGCTTCATTAATTTCGCGAATTGTCTTCTCTTCGTTTTCGATAAGTCCGAGCGTGAAGTCTTGATCAAATGTATCAGTTCCGTGGTCGGCCATGTGATCGACGCTCACTTCCGAGCCGCTTTCGCCGAGAGCCTCGCCTTCCATCGCGCCGATTTGCCTCATGAGTCTTTCGCGAACATCAAGAAGCGAAGCGCGGAATTGTTTCAATTCGTCTTTTGTTAATTTTGACTTTGGCGTGCTCACCTCGACAGCATTTGTAGCTACTGGAGCGGCTGGGGGCGCGGGCGCCTTTTGCGCGGGGGCCGCGGCACTTTTTGTTACATTCTTCGAGGCGCTGCTAGCGGGTTTTTCTTGCTTCGCAGATTTATCTTGTCCCGCAGATTTATCTTGCCCCGCCGATTTATCTTGAATTGTGCGCGCGGCAGTATTTGTAGCGACAGTGGCACTCGCCGCGGGTTTCTTCACCGGTGGTTTCGCGGAAGCGCTCTTCGGTCGAGACTTTTCAGGTTTTTCAGGTTTTTTAGTAGCCATGCGCGGTTCAATGTAAAAAAGGGCGAGGAAGGTAGTCGCCGGTTTTGTGCGCGTCAACGCCCGCCCGTTTTTGGTTGGGAAATGATCGGTTTCGATGAGGCATGATGTGACAACACGTGGACCGAGAATTCACAGAATACAAAGCAGGAGTCGAATCATTTCTCGACCGGCAGGCTGTCGAACGCGGCGCTTCTCCGCTCACGATTGAGGCGTACCGCCGCGAGCTCAGACGTTTTTGTAAATATTTAGAATCGGCAGGATTTAAGAATTTAATCATTCCGGGCGCCGACCCTATTGTTAAATTTCTCGCGGCTCGCCGCGCCGCCGGCGCCGCGCCGTCCTCGATTGCACGCGCACTCGCCGCGATTCGGATGTTATATCAATTCCTGTACGCCGAGAATGTTATAAAGTCCGATCCGTCGTCCTCCGTTCCCGTTCCGAAGCGGTGGCGAAAACTTCCGCAAGTGTTGAGCGTTGCCGAGTCGGCGCGAATTGTTACTAACATTGAAGGAGATGATCCAAAATCGCTGCGCAACCGCGCGATTCTCGAATTGTTATATGCGACGGGAATGCGCGTCGAGGAATTGATGAGTTTAACTCTCGACAGAATTAGTTTTGAAACGGCGACGATCCGCGTGCTCGGCAAACGCATGAAAGAACGCGTCGTGCCTGCCGGCGAAAAGGCGGTCGACGCGCTAAAATTATATATTAACGATGCGCGCCCGCTGCTCGATCAGGGACGCGGCAGCGAGTACGTCTTTTTATCAAAATCGGGCCGCAGGCTGAATCGTTCCGACGTTTGGCACATGTTAAAGAAAACGACAACGGCCGCCGGAATTTCAAGCAAGCGCGCAAGCCCCCATAAGTTGCGCCATTCGTGCGCGACCCATTTGTTACAAGGCGGCGCCGACCTGCGCTCCGTCCAGCAATTGTTAGGTCACGCGGATATATCAACAACGCAGATTTATACACACGTCGACCAGGTGCGCCTCAAATCGGTGCACAAAAAATTTCACCCGCGCGGATAGTAATTCTATTACTCAGACCCGTTCGCTTTTTCCGGTTCGCTAACATTCGCGGCGAGCGCCGCGACGACGGCTTCCGCCAGCGCTTGCGGAAATCCCGGAATTTTTGTTGTAATGTCTGTAACTGTTGCATTCTTAACTTCGCCGATCGAACCGAAGGTTTGCAACAATTGGCGTCTTCGCTTCGGGCCGACGCCTTCAATTTGATCCAGCTGCCCTGTGATCTTGCCGCGCTGTTTGCGGTGGTACGTGATCGCAAAGCGGTGAGCTTCGTCGCGAATCTTAGTTAACAAATGGCATTCAGCGGTTCGCGGATTTAGCGGAATTGGATCCTTAACATTCGGCAAAAAGATACGTTCGCCCGAATGCTCCGTTTTTGTATCGTTTGAAACCGTTCGGTCCTTTGCTAACGAAATCATACATAAATCAAACGCGCCCGCTTCCTCGCGCGCTTCGAGCGCGGAAGCGAGCTGCGCCGGCCCGCCGTCAATGATCACTAAATCTGGAAGAGTATTCTCTTCGACGTCGCGCCGCAGCGAACGTGAAACAACTTCGTGCATCGCCGCGAAATCGTTCTGCCCGGCGAAAGAAGTTATTTTATATCTTCGATAGCCCGCCTTTTCGGGAATGCCGTCGACGAACCGCACGCGTGAAGCAACGGTAGAATTCCCCTGCAAAGTTGATATATCAAAACAATCCATGATCGACGGAGGCTCTTCGAGTTGTAACATTTCGCGGATGCGTTCGAGAGCGTCCTGCGCCGCGGCCTCTTCGCCGTCGCGCGTCGCAAGCGCCGCTTTCGCGTTCTCGACGGCCATTTGCACGGCACGTTTCGCGTCGCCCGATTTTGCTACAGATAATTGAACAGGCCCGCCGCGCCGCGAAACTAACCATTCGCGCAGGACGTCGGCGTCGTGCGGCTCATGCGAAATGTAAATTTCGCGCGGGATGAACGCGTCGCCGTAATAAATTTGCGTTAATAAAGAACTGATAATTTCAGAATCCGGCAGGTCGGTTGTAAATTTATACAATTTTCCGCATTCGAGGCGGCCCTGTCGAAACGGAAGGAATTGTAGCGTGACGCGCGCGCCTTCGCGTTCGAGCCCGAGCACGTCCCGGTCGGTCGCGCGGCCCATTCGGACGCCCTGCGTTTCCGTCGTTGTTCGCAGCGCTTGTAAAGAATCCCGCAGCCGCGCAGCGCGTTCGAATTCAAGATTCTTCGCTGCGTCCGCCATCTTCAATTCTAACAATTTTTCAACTTCCGACGTTCGCCCTTGTAACAAATCGACGGCCCGATCCACGAGCGCTTTATAATTTTCCTGAGTTATTAATTTTACACACGGCGCCGAGCAGCGGCCGAGCGAGTGTTTCAAACAAGGGCGGCTCCGATTTGCTAATATATGATCCGAACAGTCGCGGAGTGGAATCATCGAATGCAAGAATCGGATCGTGCGCCGGAGCGCGCCCGAGCTCGCGTACGGTCCGAAATACAATGCGCGGTCAGACCTCCTGCGCCGCACCCATTCCAGCCTTGGAAATTCAACGTTCGGATCCAATCGTAACAAATAAAAAGCCTTATCATCTTTTAATCTTAAATTAAACGGCGGCTTGAATTTCTTAATAAGCGTATCTTCAAGAAGGATCGCCTCCGCCTCCGTTTTTGTTATGATCGTCTCGACGCGCGACGCCTTGCTTGCTAAGAATGGAATCAAGACGCGCCCGTCGCCGCCGGCGCGAAAATAACTGCGCACGCGCGTTCGCAATTCTTTTGCTTTCCCGACGTAGAGCGGCGCGTCGCTCGAATCGCGAAATATGTAACATCCGGGTTGCACCGGAATTTCATCGACGAGTTCAATCAGTTCGCGCATGTTTCGCCGAAAGCATAATTCCAAACACGCGCCAACGATCGCACGGCTGCGTGTTGACTCGCCCCGATACCCGCGCAATGATCTTTGCCCCCAGAATCTTCCGGGGCACAGGCGCCTCTAGCTCAGTTGGTAGAGCAGCTGACTCTTAATCAGCGGGTCGTAGGTTCAAATCCTACGAGGCGCACCAACATCGCTCCCGCTGGGGCCCGGTGTGTAGCTCGCTGCCGCGAGGCCCCGGTGTGTATTGCGTGCTCGCGGGAATTGATAATTAATAAAAGGACCTGGGAAGATCGCGTTGGGTCGCGTGCTCGCGCGCATAACCGTGGCGCCGGAGTATTAGTAAAACCCGGCGCGCCTGGACCGCTTGCGCCAAATTGTTACTGACCCCCAAGACCGCGCACCGATGCGCGCTGTGCGCGCGACCCAACGCGATCTTTAGTGAATATTGTTATATTAATTTATTGGAAGGGCGCTCGCGAGCAACACACGACCGGGAATAATAAAATATTAAGAACCGCGATTCCCCTCGCTTCACATAACTATTAATCTTAATTAACATTCCCGGTGGTGCGAGAGAGGGGAGTTGAACCCCTACGGGTTGCCCCACTGGATCCTAAGTCCAGCGCGTCTGCCAGTTCCGCCACTCTCGCGTCGCGGGGTAAGGAGACTACAGACGGTGCTTGGCGTTTCGATAGAATTATTGAACGTTGCCCGAAGACGACAAAAAACCAGCTGAACGCGTTTTCGAATCTCAGACATTGGGATACGACCCCGCGCGTCCAACGCCTGCGACGCCGAGTGATCGCGCGGAATGGGAGCGGAATCGGCACGCCGAGGCGATCGAATTTCATAATAAACAAAACGAGCGCGCGGGTATGGAAGGCGACGTCGCGAGGAGAAATCAATATTGTCCGGCTTGCCGCGGAGTTGTGGATTGGAAGGCCGAGAAATGTCCGCACTGCGGAGCGGCGATCGAGGCGAAGCTGCGCGATTATTATAATTTTTCCGACTTCGAGGCGCCGGTCGAACGCTCTGAATTACTACCAATCCTGACCGCGTTTTTAATATTGATAGGAATCGTTGGATTGTTAATTTTCGGGATTTGGCTGGTGGCAAATTGGCTGTTGGGATAGCAGTCCGTGCTTCAGGTATTCATGGAAGATTTTGCGCGAATGGAATACGTGTTCGACTTTTACGGTAGACTCCTCCCCTCCTTCCTTCAGCCTCCCTCTATTAAAACTAGCGCGTGAAACGATCCGTCCTCTACGAACGCATCCAAAAAGAAATACTTGTTTTGGATGGCGGCTACGGAACCACATTTCAACAAAACGGCATGGTCCCAGGCCAGGCGCCGGAAAGTTTACTATTTGAAAAACCGGAATTGGTCGAGCGCGTCCACCGCATGTACGTCGAAGCGGGCGCGGATATTATATTAACAAATACGTTCGGCGCGTGCCCGACGCGTTTGGAAGATGTTAGTATTCCAATTTCGAAGACGGCCGAAATTAATCATCGCGCCGTGGAAATCGCGCGGAAAGCTACAAAAGGAAACGCGCTCGTCGCGGGCAACATCGGACCGAGCGGAAAGCTTATTTCGCCGCTGGGCGATTTAACCTTTGATGAAGCGATCAAAAATTACGTCGCGCAAGTAAAGCCGCTCGTCGAAGCGGGCGTCGATTTAATTGTTATTGAAACGATTATTGACATTCGCGAACTGAAAGCAATCCTGTGCGCGGTGCGCGATCATTACGACGGCTTCGTGATTGCACAAATGGCGTTTAATGAAGATCAGCGCGCGTTCACAGGAACGGAACCCGAAGCATTAGCAACAGTATTAGAAGCGATGGACGTCGACGCGATCGGCGCGAATTGTAGCGTCGGTCCGGATTTGTTAGTTCCCGTGCTCGAACGCATGGGCAGAGTTACACATAAACCGATCTGCGTCGAGCCGAACGCGGGGTTGCCAAGATTAGTAAACGGACTTAACTTCTGGCCCGGCAAGCCCGACGATTTCACGGAGTACGCCGCGCGATTTGTAGCAGCGGGCGCTAATTTTATCGGATCGTGCTGCGGCTCGACGCCCGAATTCACGCGCGCGATTCGCGACGTTGTTAAAAAAATGGAACCGGTTGTTAGAAATCCGGTTGCGTATACAAAACTTGCGAGCCGATTTGATATGTTAAGAATCGGAGACGGTTTCCCGATTCCGATGGTCGGCGAACGTATCAATCCGACGGGCCGCAAACGACTCAAGGAAGAATTGAAAGCGCGCAATTTTGGTTTTGTTAGAGATGAAGCGGTGAGCCAGGTCGCGCAGGGCGCCGCATTATTAGATTGTAACGTTGGCGTCGGCGGCCTCGATTTCGACGAGCCGGCGGCGATGATCGAGGCGATTCGTACGATTCAATCCGCGGTGCGCGTGCCCGTCCAGGTCGATTCGCCCGATATATTAGCATTAGAAATGGGCCTCAAGGAGGCCGACGGAAAGCCAATTGTTAATTCGATATCGTTAGAAAGCCTCGATCGCATCGATCCGGTATTACCACTAATACGGCGCTATGGCGCGGCGGTACTTGGACTCACCATCGGAGAAGACGGAATTCCCGATACATGGGAAGGGCGGCTCAAAGTCGCAGAGCGAATTGTTGAAAAGTGTCTCGCCGCGGGAATTCAGCGAAATGATATTATTATTGATTGTATAACAATGCCCGCGTCGGCGGATCCGTCGAAAGTGTGGGCGACGATGCGCGCGATTCGTGAAGTTAAAGAAAGACTCGGCGTGCGAACCGCGCTCGGCGTTTCGAACGTTAGTTTCGGACTCCCCCGCCGCCCCGTTGCTACAAAAACAATGTTAGCGATGGCGCTCGCGTACGGGCTTGATTTTCCGATCGTGAATCCGGGCGACCAGGAAATTCGCGAAATCATTCTCGCGGCGAACTTACTACAAAATCGCGATCCCGACGGAATTCGATACTTGGAGGAGTTCGGCGGCGATTTTATGAAAAAGCGCGCGCAGAAAGTTAAAGTCGATCCGGCGACGATCCCCGTCGGAGAATTGTTATATGGCGCGATCGTCGACGGCGACCGAGATAATATCTTAACGTGGATCGACCGCGCGCTTGCCGAAGGCATGACTCCAATGGATATGAATAATCTCCATCTGCTGCGCGGCATGAACGAAGTCGGCCGGCGTTTCAATGAAAAGATATATTTTCTTCCGCAGGTCATTCTTTCGGCGGAAACCATGCAGAAAGCGTTCAACCGCCTGCGTCCCCTATTACCCAAAAATGATGATATTAAACGCGGCGTATTTGTAGTCGCGACGGTTCGCGGCGACGTTCACGATATTGGTAAGAATATCGTCGGCGCTGTGATGGAAAACCACGGCTGGGAAGTACACAATTTAGGCAAGAACATTCCGCGCGAAGATATTGCAAAAGCCGCGACGGAGAAGAAAGCTACACTTGTCGGCCTTTCGGCTCTCATGACCACGACGATGATCGAGATGAAACGCGTCGTGGATCATTTTAATGATAACGGACTCAGCAATGTTAAAATTATCATTGGTGGAGCTGTTACATCACAAAAATACTCCGAAGAAATCCTGGCGGCAGGCTGGGGCCGCGACGCGGTCGACGCTGTGAAAAAAGCCGAGGTCATCCTCGGACGCGCCGCGGCGGCGCCTCCCGTTGAAGATTAGTAAATTATAACGATGAGCGATTCCGGCCGCGTCAGGCCGCGGCACGCGCGGCAAGCACGTTTCCAACAAATCGGCGATGAAGGACAGCGAAATATAGCAAAGTCCACAGCCGCGATCGTCGGCCTCGGCGCGCTGGGATCCGTCTCAGCGGAAACGCTCGCGCGCGCGGGAGTCGGAACGTTAATATTCATTGACCGCGACGTTGTCGAGGAAACCAACCTTCAGCGCCAAGTGTTATATACAGAATCGGACGTGGCAGAGGCGCTTCCAAAGGCCGAAGCGGCGCGGCGCGCTATTGTTAAGATCGACTCCACGTTAAAAATACACGCCGCCGTCGAAGACCTCTCGCCCGCAAATATCGATCGATTATTATCGAATGCGGATGTCATCGTCGACGGAACCGATAATTTCGCGACGCGTTATTTAATGAATGATTTTGCCGTAGCTAACGATAAGCCGTGGATCTACGGCGCTGCAGTTTCGAGCTCCGGATTTGTTATGACGGTTCAACCTAACAAATCCGCGTGCCTATGCTGCGTGTTTCCCGAACCCCCGCCACCCGAAGAAACGCCGACGTGCGAAACGGCCGGAATTGTAGCAAGCGCATCCGGAATGGTGGCGCTCGCGCAGTCGATGGAAGCCCTAAAGATACTGAGCGGGCGCGCGGATCATACCATTTCGGGATTACAACATTTCGATCCGTGGATGGGGATGTATCGAATTCTGCAGTGCGAGCGCGACCCGAATTGTAGTTGTTGCGTTCGCGGCGACCGTGCGTGGCTTCGCGGCGAGAGATCGAATGCTACTGTTACGCTCTGCGGCCGCAACAGCGTGCAGGTCGGCGCGGCGCAGCCCGTGAAACTCGATCTCGCCGCGATTGCTAAGAAAGTTCCAAACGTGATTTCTATCAATTCCTTTTCGCTGCGATTCTCCGCCGAAGAACACACCATTATATTATTTCCGGACGGCCGCGCGATTATTAGCGATACGGCCGACCCGGCGGCGGCGCGCACGCTCTATTCGCGTTACATCGGAAATTAAGAACTTCGTGAATCTGTTATGAACTTCATAATGTGAAAACAATTTATCTGGATCATGCGGCGACGTCGTGGCCGAAACCGCCGGAGGTGCTCGCGGCGTGGAATGATTATCATCAATCCGTGCCGGGAAGTCCGGGGCGCGGCGCGCATCGCGGTTCGCTCGAAGCTACAAAACGCGTGGAGAACGTGCGACGCGAATTGTGTCAATTACTCGGCGGCTCGGATCCTCGCCGATTAATCTTTACAAGTTCATGTACGCACGCTCTCAATCTCGGTGTGTTTGGATTCTTAAAGAAAGGCGAACACGCGATCGCGACGGGTCTCGATCATAATTCTGTACTTCGACCGCTCGCGGCGATGGAAGCGCGCGGGATCATTGAATTAACAATTGTAGCGGGCGGCCGCGAGGGATTTGTTAAAACCGAAGACGTGCGCGCCGCGATTCGTAGCAATACAAAACTAATTGCGATACCGCATGCGAGCAACGTCATCGGCACAATTCAGGACGTTGACGCGATCGTTACCCTTGCGCACGCCGCCGGAATTGTAGTCTTGCTCGACGCGGCGCAGACGGCCGGAATTGTACCTATTGACGCCAAACGCTCTGAAATGGATATGATTGCAGTGCCTAGCCACAAATCGCTGCTAGGTCCGTCGGGCTGCGGCGCGCTGCTCGTGCGCGAAAATGTTCAACTTGAACCCTGCTATTTTGGCGGCACGGGAGTCGAATCCGAGAAATTAACAACTGGCGTTTCGTGGCCGATGTCGTTCGAACCCGGCACCGCGAATCCCGCTGGAATTGTAGCGTGGGGAGCGGGAATACAATACGTCGGCGACTTCGGCCCGGAACGAATATTACAAAACGAACGCGAGCTCGCGGCCCGGCTCATTGAAGGATTTGTAGCGATTCCGGGAGTTCACCTTTACGGAACCACAAATATACAAAAACGCGTTGCAACGATTGCGATTTCCATCGACGGCGTCGAGGCGCACGAAGCCGCGGCGATATTAGATACATCCTTTGGAATCCTCGTCCGCGCGGGTCTCATCTGCGCGGCGCGCCTTCGCGAATCGATCGGCGGCCCGGCGGATGGATTTATACGATTCTCGCTGGGTTATAATACTACAAAAGACGACGTCGACGCCGCGATCCACGCCGTGTCGGAAATTGCAGCATCGGTAAATGGATAGATTGGTTTATGCCGCATTGCTCGCCGCCGGTTCGTCGCGGCGCATGGGTTCCGCGAAGGCATTACTCAAATTCGGCGAACGCACGGCACTCGAACGCGCGGTGGCGTCGATCCGCGCCGCAGGTATAATTAATATTACCATTGTGACCGGAATTGACGAAGCTGCCGCCTCGCACGCGTGTTCGCTAAGTGTGCAACTCGGAAATATACAGATTGTGGAGAATGCCGATCCCGATGCGGGGCGCACGCGATCATTACAATTAGCTCTGGCTTCCATTCCGGCCGATGCCGCCGTTTTGTTATTTCCGGTCGATTGCCCGAACGTCGCGCCGCAAACGATTGTAACAATGATGGATCAACGCGTTCGCGCGGAGATTGTCCGCCCGCGGTACAACGGAAAATGCGGCCACCCGGTATTGTTTGAAGCATCGCTAAGAAGAGAAATCCTCGAGCTTCAGCCGGACGAGCCGCTGCGAGCCGTGGTACACCGCGATCCGAAACGGCTCACGGACGTGGATGTAACAGATCCCGAAGTTTTAACCAATCTCGACACGCCGCAAGACTACCAAAACGCGCTCGCCCGGTTTGCGAAGCACTTATGAAACCACTTCTAACCATTCTCGTCGCGCGGGAAAATGAGCATCGCGTCGAACGGTGTTCCCCACAATTGAAACCACAGATCCGCGTACATGGGATGTTCTTCCGGCAGCGACCGTTTCCGCCGGTTCAAACCTGGCGGCAAGAACGTTTTCGGAGTTAACAATAACTTTTTTTGATTAATAAAGAAATGGCTTCCTTGCCCGAGAATCGCGGCTGCCAGCGCGCGCTCGGCGTCTGAAATCCATCCCGCCGGGAGAACGCGTTCAGAATTAGCAAATGAAAACACCGCCTGCTCAAAGCGCCGCTGATCTAATTCGCCGCGAAGCCGCTTCCACGCAAGGCGCGCCGCGGGCGGGCGCTTCCCTTCTGGATTTGTATTATCGGGTGCAAGCAGCGCTTCGGAATCTTTATCTCCAATCGATGCTAATAAAAGGGCGGCGCCAATCGCAGTTGTTACATCGGCCTTCCAGCGCTCTTTAGCCTGTGCGGCCAATTTTACTTTTTCCTCGGCGGAGAATCCACCGCGCAAAGCTAATAATGCTGCGGCGGCGAAGCGCCCGTTTTCGCCGATTTCCTTTTCCTTCCAAACTGTAGTTACTAACGATGGCGCCCAGCCGCGCTCGGCGAACGCGCCGTTCCACGTGCGCCGCAATTCTTCATTAAACTCGGACGCTGCTAGCGCCGCGAGCTTCGGATCGGCCGCTCCAATGGCTAATGAAATAATTTTAGCTTCACGCAGGACGTCGGGGCTCGAGTCGCCCTTCTTGGGAACGTCGCCGATACCAAGAATCGCGAACCTCTTTACAAAAAAATCCGCCGCGCCGAGGTCGGGTTCGGCGGCCGCGGCCGGGCCCGGTTTCTTAACAATAGACAACGAGAGCCAGCACGCGGCGCGCGCCGCCGGATCTGTTATATCCTTTAATAACCCCGGAATTTTACTTGTAGCAAGACTTGGATCGCTCCGCGCAATGGCTAATAAAAGCCCCGCGAGAACTTCGGGGTCGGAGTCGCCGCGCTTCGAAAGTTTTGTAAAAAGCGCGGAAATCTTGCCGCTCGACCGGTCGGAGCGCCTCGCCAGGCCGAGCGCCGCAGACGCGCGCACATGCACCTCTTCAGCCCCGCTCTCAACAATAGCAATGAGCGCATCCGTGGCAGCCTGTCCCGGGCACGCGCCCATTCCGTACGCAGCGACGACCGCGATATCTGTATCTTCGCCGGGCTGGTGAATCTTAGTAAAGTACTTTGCTAATGCTTGGCCGGATGTCTCGTCGGCAATTTCTCCGAGGGCAATGACTACAGCTCGAACTGCGTGGTGGTTTCCGCGATCTAAACAATCCGCGAGCGTCGAAACCGCGTCGGGACCAAGCGCGACGAGGCGCTCGACGGCGGTCCGGCGGCGCTGCACGTCCTCCCCGACGGCCAATGAAAGGACTTCTGCAACCTTCACTTTGAGGGCGTCGTTTTTCCCACCCGTTTGCGCCGACGCCGGAAACGCCTGGCACAGCGCAAGGAATGCTAAGAAAACGCTTGTTTTTGTAGTTTTTCGAACCACGGGCTGCAGGTTGGCTTTAGCCAGGGACAAACGCAACAGTTTCGCACCTTCAGATCGGGCGCGAAGGGCGACGATCACAGTTGCGAAACTGGAATTTCGGGATGGCCCTAACTGGAAATCTATCTAATTTTCGCCTCGGCGACATTCTGCAGACGATCTGGCAAAACCAAACGTGGGGAGTTCTGCGTGTTGCGTCAGGTTCGCAGCGCCGTGATTTAGTAGTATCGCCGCACGGTGTCGCGGTGCTCGATATTTGTAGCGTTGCGCGCGCGCGCATCGAGGAGAGGCTGTACCATCGCGGGGCGATCACGCGCGAATCTTACAATTCCCTGCGCAAACGCGAAAACGCGCGGCGCGAGCTGACCGAATTGCTACGCGAAATTCCCGGCTTCGATTTTTCTATATTAACAACGTGCGTTGAGTCCGAAGCCGGCGAGCAGCTTGAAGCTCTTCTCGAGTGGGAATCTGGCACCTTTGAGCTTGTTGAAGGCGAGCCGCCACGCCAGGTCGCCGAAGCTACTCCGCGCGACACGTCGTCGTTATTGTTAGAAGCGGCGCGCCGCCAGGATGAGAAGCGCGAACGCGGCGAACGTTTTCCAAGCCAGCAAGAGAGATATCGCTTAACGGAACAACAGGTAGAGAACTCGGATGAAAAAACGAATCAATTTTTAACGCATATAGATGGGCAATCTTCGGCTCGCGCAATTGCTGATCGCACGTTCGGTGATTACTTTTCAACTGCAAAGGTACTCGCGGAATTCGAACAGGGCGGATACATCCAACGCTTAAGTTGGGACGAACTTTTATTGTTAGGCGATGAGCTCGGCAAAGCACAGGAAACACAACTCGCCTCGGAAGTTTTTGAATTAGCGGTTCGCGAACGTGAGTTTCCAAACGATTCAGCGCTACTCGATTTAGCGATTCGCCGGACGGCTGCGGGCGACCGAACTGGTGCGGCGAATACGCTTGCGTCCGCCGCTAAGAAATATTGCAAGTCTGAGGAATTTGGCCGGGCAGCTGCTTGCCTGCGACAAGCCGTAGAACTTTCGCCACGTGAAACTTTATTGCGTAGAGAATTCATCGAAGTTCTATTTAAAGATTCGAATGCCGAAGACTCAGAACGCTATAAAGCTTACCGAGATTACATTGTTGTATGCGCAGATCGTGGAGAAATTAATGCGATCGACTCACATCTTGAACTCGCGTTACCTCTTATACCTGAAGATTCCTTGGAAGAAGCGCGCTTCGGGCGCGCTCTTGGTTTGCTGAATCGAAAGAATCTCGCAACGCAAATATTGATTCGCGCCGCGGTCCGAGCCGCGAAGAAGGACGCGTCGCTCGCGTCGTCGCTTTATCGCGAAGCACTACAATTCTCCCCAGACTCCTCCGAAGCCAAAAAGGGAATAGAGTCTCTTTTAAAAGCTAAGAATAGCAAACGCGTTCGTATGGGAGCCGTGGCCGCTTCCGTGGCGTTGATCGCCGCCGTCGCGGCCGTTCCAATTCAGTCATCGATTCGTGACAAAACGGATTGGCTACAAATTGATAATATTACAACTCTCATAAAGAATAGAGATTTTCAATCCGCGATATCATTAGTCGACACACTTGAATCAAAAAATCCGAGTGGGCCTATTCTTGAAAAGTGCCAATCGCTGCGGCAGGAAATTGCTAGTCTTTCGGATGAGCGGCGGCAATTAGAACAAAGTGAAACGGATGATTGGATTCGTGAACAATTCGCGGCGGCCGCGAGTGCGATCGACGCGCGCGATTATGGTATTGCCTCTGAATTATATGAAGGAATATTAAGGAAGAGAAACGATGACGCGCGCAAAAGCCTCGTGGAACACCGGCTTAATTTGATATCTCGAAAACTTGGACAAGAAATTCGGCGCATTTCGGAACTTGTTAGAACACTACAGATAGCTTCCAAGGGAATATTAGTGAGTGATCCGCCGGCACTGCGGGAGCTACAACAACTTTGTAGCAATCAGCGAAAGGCACAGTTAGAAATCCTCATTGCTAAAACAGAAACGCCGCCGCTCAATACTATTAAAACAGATGGGCGGCTCGAGCCTTTAGCTCTTACAGTTCAAAAGACCCTCGAGGCGATCGGCGATGGCGATCGAACGGCAAACGTATTCTCAGCCCGGCTGGAAGAAGCTAAAGAACTCCGCGACCTCGAGCCCGTTTTGTTAGATGGCCGCGCCGCGGAAACGGAAGGCGATCCGCGCGCGGCGTTGTCGGCCTTCGAACAATTAGCAAAGCGTTATCGGGGCTCGGCCTTGAAACCGTACATCGAAGAACGCGTGAAATATTGGACAATTGTTGTTCATGAGCTCACGGGCGCCGAACGCGCCGTGGCCGCGGGAAATTCGGCGCTCGCAAACCAACATTTAGCAACATTACAAAAACTCGCGCCCAACGTCCGCCACGACGCGCTCAAAGTAAAAACGGAGATCATAACCATTCCAGCGGGAGCTGAAATTTTCGTTGACCAACAAAAAATCGGAGTGGCGCCCGCGATTGTTAACGAACGAATTCCCACTAATACAAAATTAGAGTTCCGGCTTGCGGGCTATGAAACGGCCGAATATCAAATTGGCGAAATACCACAAAAAACCATTCAAGTATATTTATCACCGCTCCCGCGCTGGACAAAGAATTTGAACGCGGCTCCTTCGTCAGCCGGATTATTTACAAACGATCTTTGGATATTAACAGATCGCCGCGGAGGGGTCTCGGCGTTTCATATCCAATCAGGCGAAACAAAATGGGCGGTGCGCGTGCCGACTCTCGAAGGCGTTTCAGGCGTTCCGGTGATGTCGCGCGAAAACGTCTGCGTCGCAACGCGCGAAGGCGTTTTATATCATTTATCGATGAAAGACGGCTCGATCGTCGAAACAAAACAAATCGACACATCGATCGTTTCGGAAATTGTAGAGTTTAAGGGACGGATGTTATATATCAATTCCAAGAACGAAGCTGTTATTTTCGATCCGGCGACCCACGTTAACCAAAGAATACAACTCGAATCAAAAGCGACGACCGCGGTTTCCGTAAACTCCGAGAGCGCCGTGGTCGGCTGTGCAAATGGCTCTATTGTTATCATTCAAAATAGCGGAAATTTCCGAGTTGTAACAATTCAGAAAGACGCGATTGATTACATCGAGTTCGTCGATGCGCGGCAAATCCTGGCGGGAGCCGGTTCTATTCTTAGTATGATCGATGTCGAAACCGGAACCGGCAAGCGTACTCTGGAGCTCCCGAATTCCATCATCGCGCGGCCGGCGGCGGGCGCGTTTATCTTTGTACCCGTCGGCGGACAAATTGTAAAAATTGATAAAAGTAATTTTACAATTATCGAATTGTTGCTAGCTGCCGATTCCGCGCGCATTCGATGTCTTTCCGCGACGGAGAATCGGCTCTTCGTGTCGCATGAAGGCGGCAGCACGGTTTTAAGTATGAACGGAGCTGTCGAATGGAAATCAGCAATCGGCAGGCGAGCTTCGTTTATGAGTACGTCGAACTCGAACGCATTCTTCGTTGGGGACGGCGGCGAGCTGTCCGTATTTTCTGTTCGACATTAGTTGGACAGCATGCGTACAATGTCCAACTAAAAGGTTGGACAATAACCGGTCAACTGGTTGGCAGGTACAGCCTTTGATAAGAGAACCCCAATCATGTTTGCACTTGATCACCTCCTCCAAGCTCGGCAGCGCGGGCACGTTGCTCTCGCTGACCTCGACCGCTTCGTAACAGATCCCGCGTCCTACGAAAAAGAGCGCGCCGCGTTTGTCCGCCGTGTCGTGCGCGAGCGCCTCCCATTGTTCCCCGGCGAATCGGCCGCTGCATCTGTAGCAAATCCAAAACTGGCGGGCGGCGGCGTGGCACCGACGGATTTGTATCAAGTTTATTTAAGTGAATTGCATCGCATTCCGCGCATGGAGCGAAATGAAGAGTTTCGTTTTGTAATAGCATTAGAAATCGCACGCGACGCGCTGGCTGTCGAATTAACAGTTCCGCGCCCCACGCGCCGCGATATTCAATATTTCGAAAAACGAATTCCATCACACGATGCGACCTTTCGCAGGCTGCTCGACGCCGCACGTCAGCGCACCGCTCACCGCGCGTCCAATGATGTTAATTCCGCACAGCGTGCGGAACGCGTATATCAACGATTCGAGGAAATGTTAGCTTGGAAAAGAGTATTAGTCTTCAGAACATTACCTCTCGTTCCAGGCATGGCGCGCAAATATAAAGGAATGGGAGTTCCCGTGATGGACCTCATTCAGGATGCTAACTCTTCGCTCATGAAAGCGACCGATCGTTATGATTGGCGCAAAAACGTGCGATTTGTAGTCTACGCGCGGTGGTGGGTGCAGCAGGGAATCTTAAAGAGTCTCTCGTGCCACAGCCGCACGGTTCGTACGCCCGTTTACTTGGCTCAAAAACTAAAGAAAATCCGAGATCTTAATGATCGATCGGTTTCGGAAACCGGCGAACGGCTTACTACAGAAGCTCTCGGCGCCGCCCTTGACGAACCCGTCGAGCGCGTCGAGCGCGCTCTCGCCGCCGCGAAAATGACAGTTTCCATCGATCGCGATCTCGATCCCACTGGCGATTTTACACTTCGCGAGATTCTAACAGATCCTCACGAATTTGTAGTGAACGACGCGCCGAGCGGACCGGCTTTATCTAATAGAATCGACGATGCGCTCGCAGAATTAACATCCCGCGAACGCATGGTTCTCGAGTTTCGTTTCGGTTTGCACGAACATAAGACGGAAACGCTCGAAGCGGTTTCTGCGCGCCTCGGAGTTTCTCGCGAGCGCGTGCGACAGATTCAAGAGCAGGCGATCCGAAAGCTACAATCTCCGTCGAAGAAACTAAAACTCGCGGAGTTCTTGAATGATTAAGATATATTATGGATATATCTTATAAAGCATTCGCGGAAACGGAATGCACTCGCGCAGATGGTCAACGCCACAAATCCATGCAACGCAGCGTTCGAGGCCCATGCCAAAGCCCGAGTGCGGAACGCTTCCAAATTTTCTTAGATCGAGATACCAAGCAAACGCCTCAGGCGGAAGCTTATGATCCGTAATGCGTTTTTCGAGCGCGTCGAGATCGTCTTCGCGCTGGCTTCCGCCAATAATTTCGCCGTAGCCTTCGGGAGCTAATATATCAACACACAATGCTACTTTTGAATTTTGCGGATCGCGTTTCATATAAAACGCTTTCACTTCGTGCGGATAGCGGTGCACCATGACCGGGCGTTCATAATTTTCGACAATGGCAGTTTCATCCGGGGCACCGAAATCATTGCCATGCTCAAACGGCAGATTCTTCGAATGTAATATTTTGACAGCCTCGTCGTAGGAGATGCGCGGAAACGGGGGTTTGATACATTCAAGTTTCTTAATATCCCGTTCGAGAATTGTTAATTCTTCCTTGCATTGTAACAAAACATCGCTAACGATCCGGCAAAGCATGGACTCCGCGAGTTCCATAATATCATTTAATTCGGCGAACGCGACTTCGGGCTCGATCATCCAAAATTCCGTGAGGTGGCGGCGCGTCTTGCTTTTCTCGGCGCGGAACGTCGGACCAAAGGTAAACACTTTTCCAAACGCCATCGCCGCGGCCTCGGCGTAAAGCTGGCCCGATTGTGTTAAATAAGCTTTGTCGTCGAAATAGTTAACTTCAAATAACGTCGTCGTTCCCTCGCAAGCGGCTGGAGTAAAGATCGGCGCGTCAATATTCATAAAGCCGCGTTCATAATAAAAATTCCGGATCGACCGTATGACGGCATCGCGGATTCTTAAACACGCCCATGGCTTGCGGCTGCGAAGCCACAAATGACGGTTTTCCATTAAGAATCCCGTCCCGTGTTCCTTCGGTTGAATTGGATATTCGGCGGTCGCTTTTTGATAGATTCGCATCGACGTTACGCCGATCTCCGCGCCGCCCGGCGCGCGAGCGTCGAGGCGAACTTTGCCTGTAACTTCCACGGAACTTTCCGTCGCGAGGCGCTGCGCTTCGTCAAATGTAGCATCGTCGACTTCGGATTTTACAAGTACGCACTGCGCGATTCCCGATCCGTCACGCAATACTAAAAATACCAATTTTCCCTTCGCGCGCAGATGGTAAACCCAGCCGCGAATGGTGACGGCCTGGTCGGCGAATTTTGTTAGTTCAGAAATGGATACGATCGTTGCGGACATATGAATGGACGTTCAATAGTTAATAATTGGAAGAGATATAATATGAGTAGCAAATAGGCTACGGAAACAATTCATAAATCGGCGTGAGTCTCGTTTCGCCGACAACGCCGAGGCTGACAAACACGGAACCTTTATGTAATGAATTGCCTTTTGAAGCCTCGACTCGAAATTCCGTCGGACCGTCGGCGCGCGGCTGTTCGTGAACAATATGAATTTTAGAAAAACCGTTCGCCATCAGTGAATTGGTAACAAGCTCCGCGTCGGAAATATCACCTTTCGGGCTTGCTAATAATATCGGAGCCCGCGAACTCGCCGCCATCGAGATCTGACCCGCGACGTCCTTTAATTTATCATTTAACAAATCCAGCTTTCGCTCGACCGGCGCCGACGCGTTCGCGTGAACGGCGTTTTCGAGATGAGACACTCGTTCAGATAGATCGGCGATGGCTTCTAACATTTTGAGGCGGTGCTCGATCGTACGCGAACGAAATAGATATATTAATAAAAGCGCCGCCACGATCGTCGCGAGAAGCAGCAGCCCGTAGAGAAGTGCCTCCATCATTGCGATACCCGGAGTTTCCGCGGGGAATGGTTGGGGTCGAATGGCATATTCTTTTGGCACAGAGTCGGACTCTTGCGCCCGAAGGTCAAACGCCGAAATGCGCGCTTCGCAATTCGCAAAATAAATGCGCCCAACCTGCCGGTAGACTCTCGCACCCCCGCCCCGATTCATGCTCCCCCGCCGTTATCAACGAGGAATCACCGCGTCCGTTATTCTGGCGGCGGTCATTTATCTCGCGCTCATTCTTTATTCCGGCGGTTTCGAGAGTTTGCGCGCCGCTTTACAACGATTCCCGTGGTGGGGAATTCCGGTCGGCTGTTTATTAGCAAGTGGAAATTGGATGATTCGCTTCTTGAAATGGGAACACTACAGAAAACTGCTCGGAGTAAATATATCCAAATCTCAATCATTACTAATCTATTTTGCCGGCTTCGCGCTTTCGATCACGCCGGGCAAAATGGGCGAAGCCTACAAATCGCTTCTTATCAAAAGAATTGATGGTTCCCCCATCAGCCGCACGGCGCCGATCGTCGTCGCGGAGCGCCTCACCGATTTGTTAGCTTTAGTGATACTGATGGGATGCGGCGGCGCGTTCACGCTGCTTGGGGGACAGCAGCTTTCGGGCGCCGTCGAAGGCCCTGACTACGGCCGCTACATCAGCCTCGCCGCGTTCGGCACGCTCGCGGTGTGCGTTACATTATTAGCAGTTGTATTTTGCGATCCGCTCGTCATTCGAATTATTAAGATAACGGCGAAAATTCCAAAGCTTAAGAAAGTTGAAAGCAAACTTACAACCTTTCACGGCGCAGCCAAAATCCTGCTCGTGCCGAAACAATTATTATTTCCAACGTTAATTTCAGTAGTTTCGTGGAGCTGCGAAGCGCTCGCACTCTATTTTATTGCATTTCAATTTTCGTCGGACGTCCCCGGCCCCGACGACGCGCCCGGCGCGGCCGTGACGATGGCGCTGTGTTTCTTCGCCTATTCTTTTAGTATGATCGCCGGAAATATATTATTTCTGCTCCCGGCGGGCGTCGGAGTGACCGAAGGATTATTAGGATGGCTCCTCGACCACTCCGCCGGCTTAACAAAACCCTCCGCGAATTCGTCGAGTTTACTATTACGCGCGTGCACACTCTGGTTTGCGGTGCTTGCCGGACTCTTCGCGGCAACGCTGTTTGAACGGTGGTACGGCGCCGTCAACGAACCGGCCGACAACGGGGCTCCGTGAGAAATTTACTAAAGCTCCTTTTCGATCAACTTTATTAGATTTTCGCGGCGCGTGCGCATTTCAGGATTTGTAAGTTCCTTCATTCTCTTCAAACGATCGAGCGCGTGCTGCAACGATTCGCGATTCTTAGTTTTCAGCGCGTATTCCGCTCCGCTGAATTGATCCATCGCGCTCTTTTCATCATTTAATATTTGTTCATTTGGTATTTGTTGATTCTCGGCGTCCGATTTTGCGGGTGGCGACTCGCCAGCGCCGGTCGAGTTCACTCCGAAGCCGCCTTTTGTAAAAAACGAAATGGCAATAATAATAACAAGCACCGCAAGTAATATCATAAAACCGCGGCTCGACCTCGAACTCTTCATGACTATTACTTTGATTCTTCCGCGGCTCGGGCCGCTTTGAGTCCACGCGCCTCGGCGGCCTCGACGGAATCGGGCGCCGAAGATTCTAATTGTGAAATATACTGATCCGCTCGTTCGAATTGCCCGCGCGTATTGCAAAGGATCGCGGCTTTTAATAATAGATCGCGCGCGGGATTAGACCCGACGGCGCGTTCCATCAATGAAAACGCGGCGTCGAAGTCGGCCGCCCGCCGTGAAATCATATATAAATGAAAACTCGCCTCGGCCGCGAGTCCAATAATATGAGCATCGTCGGGACGGCGCGTGAGCGCCTTTTCTAACATGACTCCCGCTTCACGAAATTTAGTCATCCGAAGGAGCGCCTCCCCTTCCACGATCCACGCATCAATAGCATTTCCTTCCCACGTTGCGGCGGCTTTCGAAGCATGCGTCTGGACGGTTGCTAATATATTTCTCGCGCGCGACCAATCGCCCATCGAACGCGCGTCTTCGAGAAGACGCTTCGCTTCTTCAAGTTCAATATTCGATTCATCCTTTTCGCGCGTGTATTTTACAAAATAATAGGTCGCGGCCGCGGCTCCGGCGGCCAGCAAGAGTAATAACGTTATGACGAGTGCAATTCTTTTTGTTGTCATGCGAATGCTTTATAATAATAGATTCATTGATTAAATAGTTGATTCGATTAACTTGAACGGCGGATCGTCAGTATCGCCGCCACCGCCGCGAGCAGTGCACCCGCGGCTGCGAATAGATAGGAAATGTTATTTTTTATTGTATTATTTCCGATGGGCGCGGCCGCAATTGTCATATTCGAAATAGACGCATCTCCCGCCGCGTTTCCGCTGTCGGAGAGTGCGCCCGATTCAGACGTGGCGCGCGCGTCGATTCTACACTTCAAATCCGCCTTCGAACAAACCGCGTCGACGAGCGCCGACACGAGAACCGGCAGCGACGCCGATTGCCGCCAGGTCATATCTGTAAAATCAATTCCAACGCGCGCAATTTGATTTTCAATTCCCGCGTACGTGATTGTTGGATTATTAGCGTCAACGATCCACGCGTCCGAAGCCACGACGCGCGCGCATTTTACAGATATCGCCGCGAACACATTCTTAACAGAAGACGCCGGCTGCGCCACTGCGCGCGCGAAGCTCAAATTCCGATCTTCATACTCGAGAGCCGGCGTAGCGGCCGATTCACCCGTCGATGCTACAGATCGAATTATTAAGATTTTTGAATCGGAAACTACATTTCCGCGCTCCGCCGCGGCGGCGTCGACCGCGCGGCGAAGCGGCTCGGGAGGATCATTATGATATTCAACGCGCAAACCCGGCGCCGGAATTTCAAATACATTGTCAAGCGCGAGCGCGTCGAGTCCCGATGGCACAATTGTAATTTTTCGAATTGTAGAATTTATTTCAAACGCGCGCGTTTCGCCCGCTGCGAGAGTGAACGGCGTTTCAGCCGCGTCGATTCTTAGGAATCCATTTGCGGCGTCCCGGCCGCCGTTTTCAATAAAAACACGATTCGGGTTCGCGAGGAATCCTACAATACCGAGGTTCTCGACAGACGCGCCGAAGCGAACCGCGTGGATCGCCGAGGGCAGCGGCGCGTCGCTGCCTGTAAACAAAAACGCGCGAGCGCCCGCCTGTGAATAGAGTCCATCTGTATATTTTAATATTTCTTTTTCAATATCACAATACTCGCTTCGAACGGCGGCCTTTTCGATCGCGGCGAGAGCTTCGTTAACATTCCCGCGATTTGTAGCACCCGGCAGGAACGTCCACCGCACTTCCGCGTTGCCGGGAACGCGACTTAACAATTCAGCGGCGGCGCGCTGCGCCCGCGCGAGCCGCGTCTCGCCGCCCGGCACGGAACGCGCCATTCGAATGGATGTATCAAAAAAAATGGAGATCGAGCCCGGCACCGACTCGAACGCCGGACGCGCGGCCGCAAGCGACGCCATTACGCACGCCGCCGCTGCACACCACGCCGCCGCGGGCGGCCGCCGCGCTCGCGCAATCACTACTGATTTTTCATCGACGAATCGTTCGACGGCCGGGCGCAAAATTCGCGGCGCGCGCGTTCTGCGCGATAATAATAATATCAAAACGCCGCCAAGACTAAAGATCAGCGCGAGTGGATACTCAAAATACATCATATAACCTATCGCCCCTGCTGCCGCCGCGCGTCCGCGATGCGCTCGAACCCGTTCTCCCACGATCCCGTGCATGGAATCACTACAAAAGAGGCGCCGCGGCGTTTACAAAAATTCCGCCACGACTCTTCAAATTCCAAAAACCGTTTCTTAAATTCGGCCCGATCCGCATTTGTAAATACGCGAACCGATCCCGTTTCACTATCAATCCATTCGGCGTCGCCGGCCGGCGGTTCGCGATCCGCCGAATTCCAAATGGCGCCGACGACGACGGGATGGCTGCGGCTTCGCAACCGGTCGATCCACGGACGCAGGCTCTCCGTATCATACAAATCGCTCAAAAGGATCCATTCGTTTTTTTGTTGTGTTCGTATTCTTAGCGAGTCGAGTTGTCGATGGACGCTGCTATTGTTGTATTCCGCCACTGCGGCGAGCCAGCCCGCGAGTCTTCGGTGCGGTTTTTCTTGTACAAGTCGCACTTCCATTCCCGAAGCTAATGCTACAGCTCCGAGCCCTCCCGCGATCATTCGCGCGTGCCACTCTTTTGTTGGTTTCCCGAACTTCATCGATTCTGTAGTATCCAAATAAATCGACATCCCCGGCGGCGCGGAATCTTGAAATCGGCGGAGGATCGCGGCATCGAAGCGCGCGAGCGCGTTCCAGTCGAGCGCGCGCAGGTCGTCGCCCGGCGAATACGCGCGCGTATCTTTTAAATCAAATCCAATGACTACATTTGCATCTCCTGCCGACGCGCCGCCCGCGCGCGAGCCGCGCCGCGACGCGCGAAAGCGCAGCGCCGCGACGCGCTTTAAAAATTGATCATCAAAGAGTGGCTGCGTCCCCATGAGGTTCGGGGATTTGTAGAATCACGGGTTCGCCGTTTGTTATATTGAGAAAATTACTGTTCGGAAGACTAACGTTTTCGAATGCTACTTTTCCACGCCGAAGCACCGTCTTCGGGAATCCGTTCATTTCGAATCCTTCGTACGGGCTCCAGCGTGATTTCGAAGGCAGCGCCGATCCTTGAACGATGCGCGATTCGCGCGGGTTCACAATGGTGAGATCCGCGTCGTATCCGGGCTCAATCCTTCCTTTTTGTAAGATTCCAAAAATGCGCGCCGCGTCGCACGACATCGAATCTACTAATCGCGCGAGCGGCACGCCGCGTTTTGTAATTTCAAACAATAACGGAGTTACTAAATCTACCGTTGGCAAACCCGAGGGAGCTTCGGCGTACGAGCGCATTTTTTCGTCGAGCGGATGCGGCGCGTGATCGGTGCCGATGGCTTCAATCGTGCCGTCGGAGAGACGCTCGCAGAGCCGGTCGCGATCCTTCGCGGTTTTAATACTCGGATTCACTTTTAGTAAATTACCAATTTTTTCGCTGTACTCGTGCGTTAATAATAAATAGTGCGGCGACGTGCTTCCCGAAACGTTAAGATTCGACGCCTTCGCCTGCGCGACGAGATCAGCGCCGCGTCCAGTTGATATATGAAAAACGTGAAGCGCCGCGCCCGTCGCGGCGGCGAGCTCGATCGCCGCGCTGATCGCTAATGTTTCCGCCTCGGTCGAACGCGCCAAATGATGAAATGTCGCATTCGTTGAATTGTATTTTGCCGCGCCGCGGCGCAGCAGCGATTCGTCTTCCGCGTGTACTACAATTTGGCGGCCCGCCACCGCCGCCGCGGAAAATAAGTCTCGTAATAATCCGTAGTCCGTCGTTCCTCCGACTCCGGTCGAGCCTCCCATAAATAATTTAAATCCGGGCGCGCGCGGGGCCATGGCCGCGAGGTGCGGAGCGCTTTCTGGCAGCAGATTTGGAAACAATCCGAAATCGACGCGCGACGATTTCTTAACTATTTCGAAACGCTCCAATTGGCGTTCGAGATCAATTGTTAACGGCGGATTATTTTGAATTTCGAGAACTGTAGTTACACCGCCATGGAGCGCGCCGCGCGAGCCCGTCTCCCAGCCTTCCTTTCGTTCGAGCCCGGGTTCGCGAAAATGAACGTGGCAATCTAACAATCCCGGCAAAACTAAACATTCGCGCGCGTCGATCGAAACGGCCCCCGGCGCGGAAATATCGAGTCCGATTTGTATAATCCTATCGTTCTTAATTAATATATCCGAGCGATCAAATCGCCCGGAGCGATACACGTCACCGCCGGCAATAATCTTAAATTCTGAATCGCGCGTTTCGTTCACTGGCCGCGGCGAACGGTTACAAGAGTGACGTCGTCGGCGGATTTTCCGCCGCAGAAACTCCCTACGGTTTTAACAATTTCCTGTGTGATCTCCGCGGACGAACGGCCGGCGTTTTTTAGTATCGTGTCGCGCAGCCGCGCCTCTCCAAACAATTCATCAGAATCCGATTTCTTCGCTTCCGTGATGCCGTCTGTATAAATAACTAATAAATCGCCGGCTTCGAAATGAATAGGTTCGCTTAATTGAAATACTTCGGAATCGATAAGACCGAGCGCCGCGCCGCTACGCTGCAATTCTTCCCACACCGAAGTTCCAGCGCGGCGAACGATTCCCGGCGGGTGCCCGGCGTTTACGTATTGTAGTGTTCCTTCGCGAGGGTCCAAGACGCCCAAAAATAATGTTTGGAATATTCCCGTTTCGACATCATGAATAATATCGCGATTGAGCCGCGTGACCGCGTCGCCGAGCGAAACGCCCATTCCTAAATAAGCGCGAAGGCGCGCGCGCGAAGCAACTGTTACTAACGCTGGTCCGATTCCGTGGCCGCTTACATCCGCGACCGCAAATGCTAATTTACCATTTCCGAGTTCAACGAAATCATACGAATCGCCCGTCGCCTCCGAAGCCGGAGTGTAGTATCCGGAAATTTCAAACGGCGAGATTTTCGGCGATAAATTCGGCATCATTCTTTTTTGTATCTTTTGCGCCACGCGCAGCTCGCCCGCCATGCGTTCCTTTTCGAGCGAGTCGAGTACTAATCTTGCATTCTCCAGCGCCACTGCGGCCTGGCTCGCAAATGCAGCAAAAAACTTCAAATCGGCGCGTGTAAATTCTCGCGACGCAACGCGGCTGTCGACGTAAATCGCGCCGAGCACTTTATTACCTTTCGCCAGCAGCGGCACGCACATCACCGCGCGAATCTTTAAATCAAATACGCTTTGGCTGAGTTCGAGCGCCTTCGCGTCAGAATTAACCATCGAGTGAACAGGCTGGCGCGTCTGCTCGACCTGCGATGTTACTTTTGTTGAAAAGCGCGTATCTTTAGGAAGGTCGCGCCCGACGGCGTCGCGAGCGACGCGAGTTGCTAATTCTTTTCCGTCTCCGTCACGTAATAACAAAAATCCGCGTTCCGACCTCGTGACGCTGATCGCCTTGTCGACAATTGATATTAATAATGGATCGAGCTCAATTGTAGAATTCACCGCCGCGATCGTTTCCAAAAGCATATTAACATTCTTCGAGTCGACGCGCTCGTCGCCCGTCAAGAACGAATCATCCTTTACCGACCCGTCGTCCGACGGGACGTGTGGCGCCGGAACGCGAGGCGGCGTCTCATCGCCGCCTGGATTGCGGGAGCCGCGGCCAAAACCGAATATACCCATAGAGAGATAGTGTCTGCGGAATCGACGCCCGGTGGAAGCGCCTTGCGGTTCACGCTCTCGCCGCGCATCCTCGCCGCCCCCGCGGTCGGTTCGTGCGCGCACTCAATCGTTCACTTACAATCGCGTTTGGCCATTCTTGGCTACCCGTTAACTGAACTCCCCCGCTCGCCCCAACAAACAACAAATCCCCGGAGCTTACCTTGCGAATCGAAGAAGACTCCATCGGTTCGGACTACGCAATTCTTCGCCTGCGCGGCGAATTCGACACTCCGTTTGTGCCTGAATTTGAAGCTAAGATTAACGCGCTCGCTAATGATAAGAAACTTCGCATAGTCTTAAATTTAAGATTTCTCCGTCTGATTAACTCTACGGCGCTCGGCGCGCTTGTGCGCTGCCAGAAGACCGTGCGGCAGATGGGCGGCGATATTGTTATTTCGCATCCGTCGGCTTTTTGTAAAGATGTGTTTACAAAAGTCGGACTTGATAAATTATTTAAAATGTTCGACGACGACGCCGAAGCGGTCGACGAAGTGCTCGAGGGCGCTCGAACAAAAGTTTCCGTCGAAGACGCCGGCGACGTTTTGTTTAGTTACATCGACGCCGAGAAAGCTCAGTTTGCGCCGCGCCCAACTGAAATCGGGCGTATTCGTATGATTGAGGAAGACGCCATCGAATTTCAGTGGAACGCCGCGAAAAGTAATTTAACAAATGACGACATTCGCAAATTGTTAGAACCCGGAACGCAACTGCGCCTTAAATTTAAACTCCCGCTTGCGAAGAAGCTGGATTTTATTGAAGTGCGCGCGCGCGTTGAATCGGCGGAACTACCGAAGCGCGGCATCGGCGTTCGTGCTCGTGCGCGGATCACGGAGTTTCATAAGGAAACCGACAAAAAGTCATTGCAAGATTTCGTTCAGGAAATGCGATTCTTAAAGAACGAGCTGCGCAAAGCGACGGAACAGTAATATTAAATAGCTAGCTAGAATATTAGTTAGAGCTCATACAAAAGCGGCGCGAACCTTCGCGCCGTCTTTTTTTGTTCTATCTGATCGCACTCCGCGCTGCGTTTTTGACAGCCCTTTTCATTCGGGGAATGGAATTTTTTTCTAAAGACTTTGCACTCATCGCTCGATTCAGAATCTCCAACGTCAACGAGCCCTGATGTACCACCGGCTCAACGAACCTAAGTCCCAGAAATCATTGGAGGTCCAACATGTCTGAAAGCGCCCTTTTTATAGATCGCCCCGCTTTATTATTTAACGAAACGACGGAACGGGGCCAGGGAAACATTAGCGTCAATGCGGAAGCGCTTCACGGATTATTACAACTGGCTCCAGGCACTTTTAAATTAGTATTAATTGGAAATGAAGATTCCATCGCATTTGAGCGCGTCATCGAAAAGAAACATCAAAAAGCATGTTTACAAATCAAGGAAGCACTCGACCGCGCGCGCATTCATGTGATTGCAGACTACACATGTCCGTGGGCTTCCAATGCGCCGCCGGCGCGCCGCCGCGATTCCGTATTCCGACTTCCTAACGTTGGCGCGCTCAAGGCCGCGCGGCTCGAATTCGACGTTCAATTAGATACATCGTGGGTGATTTCCGATCGCGCCGAGGCGATGCTCGCAGGCTCGCGCGCCGGAGCACGAACCGCACTCATTCGCTCGGAAAAAAATGAACGGCGATTTGATATAACGCCCGATCTCGTCGCCGACGATCTCGGCACCGCGGTTCGATTCTTAACAAAACTGCAATCCGCAATGTCGCGGTAAATACATGCGACAATATTTATAATATTATTTGGGCGGCGCCGAAGCCGCAGGCGCGGATCGTTTATATAACGTTAAGACGGTGCCGTCCGACGCCTCCCACGGCTCGGCTGCGCGCGCCATAAACGGGTTCGGGCCGCTCACGAGCGGCTCGATCGCGATTTGATATAATGCAGTCGCCTCGTCGCCGTCTTTTGTAGATTTTACAACTAACGCATGAGAACGGAGCGCGTACGTGCGGATCTCCGAGTGCCACTTCGCGGGAGTCATTGAACTTACTAATACCGGCAGCACGCCTTCTTTAAACTCCCAGTCTTTCTTCCTGCGAACGGCCTCAAATTGAATTCCATTTACGTTCGCGTACGGATGCGCGGACATTACATAGACCCGCCCCTTCGGCGGCAATTCTAACAATTCGATTTGATCGACGATTTCTTCGAGCGGATAGCGGACGCGAATATCTGTAAACTCTACACCCGCTAACTGTAAATGCATGCTGCGGTGCGACCACAGCGGGAAATGTACGGGAAACGGGCCCGCTCCACCGTCAGTATCGGGTGGCAGCGGAAAGAACAGAGTTGTAGCAACGGCTTGAAATATACAATAACCCGCGAGCAGAAATGCAACTGCGCGGCGCGCGAACGTATTCATCATATTCGCAACAGCGCGCACGCCGGCGGCGGCGAGAATCGGCATCATTGAAACAAACAATACGGCCCCGCAGCGTTGCGCTGCGATGAGCAGGATCAGATAATTAATGATAAAAACCAGAGCCAGCGCGAGCATGACCTGAGAAGTCTTGGCGCCACCTCGGCCGGTTCGATTGTTGATAAAATAACAAATCACCGCAATTGCTAATAATGGAACGCCAGGGCCTTCGACCACGATCGCTTCGAGATAATGCATCATATTTGCAATCGCGAGCGGCGAACTTCCCTGCACGAATGCGGGCGCGAGGTCGCCGTACGTAACGCTAGCAAGATACGAATTCAAATGCGGCCAATTCGGAACGTACCACGTCGCCGCCAGTACAGCGGCCGCCCCTCCCGCGATCATGATACTTACAATACGCCGTCCCATTTGCAATCGCAATTGATGGTTCGCGCGCGCGCCGCGCACCGAAAATATAAAATAAACAATCACGGGCCCAGCTAACAATACGGGGCCGCCCGCGCGCGCGAGCGCCGCAAGGCCCGATAAAACGCCGAACGCGAGCGTCCAGCGCAAATCCAATAATCCGCGCGATTTTAATAAACACGCGCACGCGGCGACGACCAGCGCGGCGAACGGTAATTCAAAAATGTAAAGCCTCGATAAATTGATAACGACCGGAAAGGTTGTTACAACTCCCGCGACCGCAAACGCCGTGAGACGATTGTATAAAATTTCCGCCGAGACGAACGTCGAGAATAGAAATATAAACAAAAACAAAGGGAGTACGGCCTCGATCGCAACCTTTGAAGGTCCGAATAGTAACATCGAAAACGCGGAAAGGGCCGGCACGAGCGGCGCGTGGACGCGGTCGGAATAGATCCACGGCAAGTGAAACTGACCGATTCCCAAATCTTGCATTCCGTAATATATCTTATACGCAGTTTTATAAAAGCACGCGGCGTCGGTGAGCGGAACGCGATCCCACGAGCCGTCGCGTTGCGATGCCGCAAACCCGAGAAGAGTAATCATGATTGTTAACAGCGCGCAAACAACCAATCCTGCACCGCGGCGATGCAGCAATTCCTTCATGACTCTAATATGACCAATCAGATAGCCGCCGCGCCCGCGCAAATGATACTACTGCGCCGCGCGAACTGAACCGCTTCCTCGAGCGCGCCGGAGACGGGTGATTCCGGCCGCCAGCCCAAACACTCATAAAAACGCGCAAGGTCGGGGCGCCGGTCGCGAATGGTAACCATTCCCGCCGGAGTCGTTTTTTGATGTAAATGAATCGATGCCTCAAAACCTAATATTTCTTTTAACAATTCGGCGATTTGTAAAATAGACAAAACGCGCGTGCCGCCAACGTTAATTATTCTTCCTTGCGCGCTGCCGCAATGCATCAATTCAACAAATGCGCGCGCCGCGTCGCGGACGGGAAGCCACGCGCGCGTTGCGCCGCCGTCGGATTCAAGCCGCATTTCAAAAGTAGTGAGCGCCTGCAATATTAAACTCGGCACGAGCGAACCCGATTCAAACGATTGACCGGCTCCAATCATATTAAATGGACGCACGACAACCGCGGGAATCCCGGCTTCCGCAAGTTGAGCAACCGCTTGCTCGCCGAGCCATTTCGAATAGGCGTATGCGGCGCGGCCATCTGTAGCAATTCGAGTTCTATCAAATCCGGGCGCGTCGCTTTCATGAAACGCGCGCGCTGAATTCGATCCGCGCGACTCCGCGGATCCGTAAACTTCGGAAGAAGATACATACAAAAGCGGAAGTCGGCGTTCTTTACAAATATGAACGACGTTGTGCGCGCTCTCGACGTGGGCGTCGAGCACTCCGCGCGGATTTCCCGCGACACGCCGTACGCCGACGATCGCGGCCAAATGATAGATTTGGCCGCAGCCGCGCGCGGCGCCGGCAAGCGCGTCGATGTCGAGCGTCGAACCGTTAACAATTCGAACGCGCGGATGATTGTTATATTCCGCGACGGCGTCTGGATTCGCGTTCGAACCGTCGTCAAGAATTGTAATATCATAATCCCGTTTTAACAATTCCGCGGCGACGTGTGACCCAACAAATCCGAGCCCGCCCGTCACAAGCGCGCGGCGAGAATTGTCCATTTGAGGCAGAATCATTTTTTGTAGAATTTAGCGATCGCCGCGGTGACGCGTTCGATTTCGGCCGGCGTGAGGCGCCCGTGGATCGGGAGCGACAGCACGCGCGACGCCGCGCGCTCGGCGCACGGCAGCTGCCCGCGGCGGTAGCCAAGCGGCGCGAAACATTCCTGAAGATGGAGTGGCACGGGGTAGTAGACGCCGCACCCGATCTTTTGCGCCGAGAGAGACTCCGCGAGCGCGTCGCGAGAATCGACTTCAATTGTAAATTGATGATAACTGTGGCGCGTCGCGCCTTCCGCGGCCGGAAGCGACGCAACGCCGAGGAGATTCTTAGCTTCGAAAAACGAACGATACAAATCCGCGTTGCGGCGGCGGTTTTCATTTTCTTTTTGTAAATATTTCAATTTCACGCGCACGATCGCGCACTGCAGCGCGTCGATTCTAAAATTGCCGCCGACGAATTTGTGATGATAACGTTCGATTTCGCCGTGCGCGCGCAGAGATTTCGCCCTGTCAAAAATGTTACGGGCGAAAATGTTAGCGT
The DNA here is from genome assembly GCA_046160785.1 of Planctomycetota bacterium. Taxonomy (GTDB): domain Bacteria; phylum Planctomycetota; class UBA1135; order UBA1135; family JACQFD01; genus JACQFD01. The sequence continues at coordinate 23,901 of JBJXHE010000029.1, read as the reverse complement.
CGTTGATTGTTAAGAATCCCGCGTCGCCCGCGGCGCCGAGGTTTTTAGATGGAAACAGCGACCACGTTCCGAAGATCGACCGCGTTCCTACCGATACGCCGTTGTGGAACGTGCCGATCGCCTGCGCGCAATCCTCGACGACCGGAATCGACTTCTTTTTTGATAATTCTAATATTGGATCGAGGTCGGCGGCGCGTCCGAACAAATGAACGGGAAGTATACATTTCGTGCGCGGCGTGACCGCCGCGGCGACCGCCGCCGGATCGATATTATGAGTCTTCGGATCGATATCTACAAAAACGGGCTTGGCGCCCGCGCGCGCGATCGTTCCCGCCGTTGCAAAGAATGTGAACGGAGTTGTAATAACCTCGTCGCCCGGCGCGAGGTCGAGCGCCATCAACGCTAACAATATCGCGTCGGTGCCCGACGAAATTCCGAGCACCGGACCCGATCCCAGGAATTGTTGCATTTCGCGCTCGAAGGCTTCGACTTCGGCGCCTAATACATATTTTCCGCTGCGAAGCACCGAGAGCACGGCCGCTTCGATTTCAGCGGCGTGATCGTGGTGGACGGCGGAAAGGTCGAGAAGAGGAATCGGGGCGTCGGTCACGGAATATTTTTTTGTTAGAATTGAATCGTAAAATTGATTTATAGCGTTCGAGATTATTAATTATCGCCGGCCCTTTGTATCATGCATGCTGAATAATAACGATTCAAGGCCGACAACCAGCCCCGAGATTTCACCGGCGCGCCGTAACGATAACAAAACTCCGGATCGGAAACACGCGCGATCGGTAGTATCGTGCGTAATTTTTAACGTTTCGCCTTCGGCGCCGAACCACGTTTCCTGATGTGCGATGACGCCCGGCATGCGAATGGAATGAACGCGAACGCCTTCGACGGCGCCGCCGCGAACGCTAGCAATCAGCTCCTTCGAATGATCCGTGGCCGCGTCCGCGCCGCGAGCTTTGCCCGCGCGTTCCGCGGTCGCGCGCGCCGTGCCGCTCGGCGCGTCCGCTTTTGTAGCATGATGCGCTTCGATCACTTCGCACGCGGAAAACCACCTCGACGCCTCCTCCGCAAAACGCATTGCTAACACTGCGCCGATCGAAAAATTAGGAACGACGATGCCGCCCAAATTCTTAGCATTCACTGTTTTATTATTTATTGTTTTAGCTTCCAGCGCCAGCCTTAGATCTATCAAATCGTCGGGCGACAGACCCGACGTGCCGATCACCGGTGCAACGCCGCATTCGATAATTTGTAGTGAATTCGTTCGCGCCACCGACGCCGTTGTAAAATCGAGGGCGACGTCAGGTTTTTTAGATTTTAATATTTCGCGCAAATTATCATCTTTCTCGACTTCGCCGACGAGCGCAAGATCCGCCTCCGCGCGGATCCAGCCGCACGCGGCCGCGCCCATCCGGCCGCGATAACCGATGACAACCATTCGAATGGGTTGAGGCATAAGGAAACTTCCTAATTAAATTAATTGTTCATTTTCTACGATGACGCACGGAAGCGCCGCAGCGCGAATTGAATAATACGTGAAACGAGCTCGGGAAACGGAATTCCCGATGCCGCCGCCGATTGCGGAAGCAGCGAACGCTCGGTGAGCCCGGGAATGGTATTCACTTCTAATATAAAGACTTCGTTTTCTGTTACAATCATATCCGTTCGAGACATTCCGTCGCACTGAAGCGCGCGGTGAGCCCGTTCGCCGTATTTGGATATTTCGGCAACCCTCTCTTTTGTTAAGGAACGCGGCGGGCAGATCTCCTCCGCGCCCGACGCCGAATACTTTTCATTATAATCAAAAAATGCGCTCTGCTTCGGGCGGATCTCGACGGGAGCGAGCGCGAAAAGTTCGAGATCGTTAGCATTACCAAGAATCGGAACCGTGACCTCAACGCCGGCGATCCCTCTTTCTATTAATATTCGCGGACCGAACTGAAACGCATGATCGATCGCGGCCGGCAGCGCCGCAGTATTGTTTATATCAACTTTTGTGACGCCAAACGACGAACCCTGCGTTGGCGCTTTCACAAATAGAGACGCGCCAGAAAGCGGAGCACCAAGCGCGAACGCGCGATCTGTTATATTGTCGCGGGCGCCCGATCTCCATTCGAACTCGTTTACAATAACCGCAGGGGCGCAGCGCAGGCCCGATGCTTCCAACACGGCGCGCGTGAAGATTTTGTCCATCGCAACCGCCGACGCCGCGGCACCGGAGCCAGTGTACGGAATATTACATATATCAAAAAGAGATTGTAGTTTTCCGTCTTCGCCGCCGGGTCCGTGCAATGCTATAAAAACAACGCCGGCGCCGCGGCGTTTCAATGCGGCGCCGAGTTCCTCAGGCGCCACGCACTCGCCAGCGAGCGTCCATGTTCCATCGGGTTCTCCAATGCAAGCAATCGCTTCATAACAATTCGGATCGAGCGCCGACATGACGGCGGTTCCCGATCGCAGCGAAACTTCGCGTTCCGCGGACGTGCCCCCCATCACAACGGCGACGCGAAGCGCGGTCATTTGTAATCTTCTCCGAGATACACGGGCGCGGCGGCCGATTGCGGAAGCGATCCGAGTTTTTGTTTAAATTCGGCGAAGTCGAATGCAAATAATGGATGGATTTCAATTTTAGGCATTTCGCCCGCCGTCGCAGGCACTACAATTCCGGCCTTGCGCATCCATCGATTGTAATAATAACAAATCGCGTCGCGCGACGACGCGGGCGAATCCTCGCCTTCGGCGTTCTTGACAGGCGCGAATTCATCCTCGCGTTTGGCTTCGAGCGTCACGGTCGATTCGGAGAGCGGGAGCGCGTCGAATACAAATGTTTCGAATTTGATACCTTCAATTTCCTCCGCCGCACCGCTTGAATTGATACTACGAATCTTTTTAACGGCGCGGTGCCACGGAAGCTGCAATTCGCCGCGCGTTAGCGATTCTACAAATTCGACGCGGAACGCGTGGATCGCGATATTGCCCGCGCGATATAACAAATGACCGGCGGCGTCGCGCGCGTCTCGCAGCGCGGCGGGCAGATCGCTATATTCTACACATAAATGCCGTCCGTCCGACTTTGCTAATACTCCGACTTTCTCGCCGGGCCCGCGCTTTTGTACAATTTTGGACGACATGCCCGCGCTCGGATTGGATGTATGCAATCCCATGAACCGCGGGTCGCCGAGGCGCGCGAGCGGATTGTCAACCTGCCAATAATATAAATGTTCAATTCCTTCGGCGCGGCAGCGATTCAGAAATCCCGATTGCGCGAGCGCCCAAAGCGAACCTCCGTGGCCGTTCGGATTTCTAAAGAATTGCGATTTCGATTCGAGAACGAGCCGTCCGCTCGTATCAAATGCAGGAACTGTAGCTTGCGGGAAGAATACAATTCGATCGGGTGAAATATTAAAATACTCGTTTTTATCAAAAAACGCGATCGTCGCGGCGTGGTTTGCCGGGCTTGTCATAATAAACCAAAGAGGTGTGCGGCCCCCTTGGCGCCCATGACTCCGGCGGCCGATCGCGCGCAGCCGGTCGGCGTGCATTTGAAATAAGGAACGATTCGAAATCGGACCGATCGGATAACAACCCTTCGGCTGGTCGAATCCGAGCCGCGTCGCCTGTCCGCCGGCTACTAACACAAATGCTACTTTTCCGAGATCTATCAATTCGCGCCCGCGCCGCTCCGCGTCGAGTTCGCTTTGTTCCGACCAAATCACATCGGGAGGCGACAGCGCTCCCGCGGAATGCGGTTCCGGATGTTTGGCAATTTTCGCTAATTTCTGAACGAGATCGAGATCTAACAATTCGAGTTCTTTTATAAACTCGGCACGTTCGATTTCGTTATATTCGGGCCAGAACGACGTGACGTGGCCCTGGCCGATTCCGGCCATGCGCGCCCGCCAATCGGAAATAGATAGATTCACGTGCCCGCAACCTCAAATATTACTTTTAACGTTCCGCGGCGCGACGCATGTGAAAACGCCTCCTCCGCCGCTTCGAGCGGATAGTGAGCATGAATGAGCGGAAGCGGATTGATCGCGCCGCTCGCGAGCGCCGCGATCGCCGGTTCAAAACGCCCGCACCTCGAACCAATAATTGTTATTTCATCAATAACAATCTTCGCGAGCGACTCGGGCGGCGCTTCGCGCGTCGTCGTTTTTAATACAACAGTTCCGCGCGGCTCGACAATCGAGAGCGCGTCGAGCAGCCCGTGCGCGGAGCCCGTCGCGTCGACGACCAGCGAAAATTTTGTGTTTATATTAGAAATCTCCGCACGATCCTTGATTTGTAGTATTCGAACGCCCGCGTTCGCCGAGATCGCTAATTTATTTTCGTTCTTACCGATGTGCGTCACGACGGCGCCCGCGTTCGCAAGAACGAGCGCGCAAAGGATTCCAAGCCGGCCGTCGCCAAGCACGGCGGCCGGGGCGCCTTTTATAATATTCATATGAACTTGTTCGAGAATGGCGAACGCCGCCGCGAGCGGTTCGATGAATACCGCCGCGTCGTCGGAGATTGAAGCCGGCACCGCTCGCAGATTCGACTCGGGTAATGTTAGTTTTTCGGCGAACGCGCCGTCGCGGCCGAGAATTCCGAGCACGGTGCGTTTACTACAATGACGGTCGCGCGCGCGCTGGCAATCATAACAATTTCCGCACGCCGCGTTGATCTCCCCCACGACGCGCTGCCCCGCGAATTTGCCCGACTCGGCAATTCCTACAAATTCGTGGCCTGGCACGCCGCAAAAATTCATATAACCGCCGAGAATCTCGAGGTCGGTCGCACAAATTCCGGCGCGGCGTACGCGAACTGTTATATCGCGCGCGCCGCCGTGGGGCTCCGGGCGGGCCGTGTCGAAATGTAAAGATCGGCCGTCGACTACGATTGCACGCAAGGCCGTATCAAATGTTAGAAATCCACGATAAGTAACAAACGAAACGGTCTGGCGCGTATTTGTTATACGCGTGCGCCGTTGCCGTGCGCTGCCTTGTTGCCCGTTGCGTCGTGAGTCGCATCCACGTGTGCGATGGCGCCCTCCGACAATACTTCTAATACGCGCTCGAGTAGTTTCATCGCGAGTTCATGCTTTTTTTCTAACATTAATTCTCGTTCGATGACGCGCTCGAGCACGGGCGGCAGAAGCGCCTCGACGGCGTAATCATGAATTAAATTTAATGTTTCCGCGCGCGCCGGATCGGGAGCGTTATGAACGTGAAAATGATAAACCTGGTGAAGCGCTTCGCGGCAAAGTCGCAGGGCTTCCTTCGTCCGCTCTTTTAACTGTTCTGGGGAATGGGTCGCGCGAAAACTTTCAACGCGATATTCGTGGAGAAGGCGGCGAAGTGTTTCCTGCATGGCTGTTTATATTAAAAAGGGCCGAAGATGAAATTGTTATTTTGTGCGTTGCTAATATCAACATTCGCTGCGAACGGCGCGAAAGCAAGCTTTTCGTAATCGTCCGAGGGCGCGAGCCCCTTGCGTCTGTGGATTCGTGAGCGAGTAATTCTGCCCCATAAACCACAATGATGAAAGCGAGGATTCAGTTTTCTAATTGTTCTATTTGCGAGCCGCGAGCGCTTTCATGATTTCACCGCCGTGGAAACGTCCGTTTTCAATAAAGTGACGGCCGCTTTCGAATCCGCTGCAAACAGTGCCTGCGACAAAAACCCCTCTGCGAGACGTTTCATAAGTAATCGGGTTGTAGATCGGCGCGGCAATCCCGGAGATTTCAATTCCACACGCCTTCAGAAATGCAGCATTCGGACCGTAGCCGGTTAAACATACCACTCGATCGAAGTCTTCAGTTGTGACGCCTTTCTCATTTCTAAATTCAACCGAACGGCTCGTAATCCGAATCGGCTCGGTTCCCATCAGAAAGCGAATCTTGCCATCGTGGCCGCGCGCGAGGAGGTCGGGAAGTATCCAATACTTCACGTATGCCGCATCGAATTGTAATTTTCGGTAGGAAATTGTAACATTAACGTTCGCTCGCGCGAGAGCGAGGGCCGCCTCAGCGGCTGAATTCCGTCCGCCGATAATTAACGTTCGCATTCCATAATAATCGAGCGGCGAATGGAAGTAATGCGACACGTGCGGCAGCGTTTCGCCGGGAATCTGTAGCATTCGCGGAACTTCGAAGGCGCCGGTCGCTACAATAACAAATCTTGCTCGGACAGTTTCTTCGCCGCCGCCGGGTGCGCGCATGCGAATGGTAAAATCACCCTCGGCACCTTCGATCGCAAACACCGTTCGATACAAATAAATTTGTAAGTTTCGCGCGCGAGCGACCGCAGCAAAGTAATGAATCGCTTCGTCGCGCTCCGGTTTTGGAGATTGTTCGGATGCGGGAAACGGAACGCCGTCGATTTCTAATAAATCCGCGGTTGAGTAGAAACGCATCCCGTCGGGAAACTCGCGCAACGACGATAATAACGATCCCTTGTCTGCAAGAATGCTACGAAACCCGGCGCGCTGCGCCGCGCATCCAGCCGCGATCCCGCATGGACCCGCGCCGACAATGAATATATCTGTTTCGAGGATCCCCAACGACGCGCGGACGTTATCTTAATTTTCCGGCCGCGATAGAGACGTTATGGCCGCCGAATCCGAAGGAATTTGATAATATCAATTTCACCGGGAATTCGCGCGCGCCGTTTGGACAATAATCCAGATCGCACTCGGGATCGGGATTTTCTAAATTAGCCGTTCCGTGTACGACGTTTCGTTGAATCGAAAGACAGCTAACAATTAATTCGAGCGCCGCCGACGCGCCGAGCAGGTGGCCGATCATCGACTTCGTCGACGAGATCGGAATTTTCTTAGCAATGTCTTCGCCGAGTGCTCGCTTAATTGCTAACGATTCTAATTTATCATTGAGGCCGGTCGACGTTCCGTGAGCGTTAATATAACTAATATCCGACGCGTTCGCGCCCGCTTCCTTCAATGCTTGCAATATCGCGCGGCGCGCGCCTTCGCCGTTTTCGTGTGGCGCCGTGATGTGAAACGCGTCGTCGGTCGAGCCGAAACCAAACACTTCGGCGTAAATCTTCGCTCCGCGTTTCTTAGCATGTTCCAATTCTTCAAATACTAAAATTCCTGCGCCTTCGCCCATAACAAAACCGTCGCGTTCTTTATCAAACGGGCGCGACGCGCGATGCGGCTCATCGTTGCGCGTCGAGAGCGCGCGCAATGAACAAAAACCCGCGAGGCCGAGAGGCGTCGTCGCCGCTTCAGAACCGCCGGTGATACAAATATCGCAGTCGCCCCATTTGATAGATCGGAGCGCGAGGCCGATCGCGTGCGCGGCGGACGCGCATGCGGACGAGGTCGCAAAGTTAGTACCTCGCAGATCGTGCCGAATGGCGATTTGTCCCGACATCGCATTCGACATCATCTTCGGAACAAGGAAAGGGCTCACGCGGTCGGCGCCGCGCTGTAAAAAAACGGCCTGCTGATCTTCGAGCTCGCCGATGCCGCCGATTCCCGTTCCGAGAATACAACCAAAACGCTCTCGGTCGATTGTCGCATTTTCTGTAGTAACACCGGCGTCGGCGAGCGCTTTGTCCGCGGCGTACATCGCGTACGCCGTAAACGGATCCATGCGCTTCGCTTCAATCTTCGGGAAGTATTCGCTAATTGTAAATTCAGCGATTTCTCCGGCGATTTTCGTCGTGTGTTTTGATGTATCAAATCGGGTAATCTTAACAATTCCGCTTTTACCCGATAACAAGCGTTCGAAGATCGCGTCGACGTCCTTGCCGAGAGCACACACGGCGCCGAGGCCCGTGACCACGACGCGACGCGCCGCTTGCGGTGAAGGAAGTGAAGTTTGCGACATCGTTAATTTCGCGCGCGTGTTCGCTAACGATCACGCTCGATACAGAAACGCAATATGAATATTAATTAACCCTTTACTTTTTCTTCAACGTAGCGGACCGCATCGCCCACCGACTGAATTTTTTCCGCGTCTTCGTCAGGAATCGAGATTTCGAATTCATCTTCAAACGACATCACGAGTTCGACGGTGTCGAGCGAGTCGGCGCCGAGATCATTAACAAAAGATGTCTGTTCATTAACTTTGTCCGGCGTTGTGCCGAGCTGGTCGCATGTAATTTTAATCACACGATCGCGGACCGACGCTTTTTCCGTATCAGCCATTACTAAAATACCTCCGGGTGGGTTGGGTATAAAAGTGGTTCGGGAGAGAAGAATATAAAATAAGTATTGGGGTAACTAGCGTTCGGGATCACGATCTCGACGCGCGGCGCATCTTACATCCCGGCAAGGCCGCCATCGACAACTAAGACGTGGCCTGTGATGTAGCTCGCGCGTTCGCTTGCTAGAAATGCGACCGCATGCGCAATTTCATCGGGGCGTCCGATGCGTCCGAGCGGAATTCGATTCTTCATTTCATCCGATGCCTTTTCGCGCACTGCCGCCGTCATGTCGGTTTCAATAAATCCCGGCGCGACGGCGTTTGACGTGATATTTCGCGACGCGAGTTCTTTAGCAACGGACTTTGTGAGTCCGATGACGCCCGCCTTCGACGCGGCATAATTAGATTGTCCGGCGTTTCCGGTGATTCCAACAATTGACGTAACATTAATAATACGACCGTAGCGCGCTTTCATCATTGGGCGCGCGACCGCGCGTGTAAACAAAAACGAACCGCGAAGATTCACATTAATAACTCGGTCGAAATCGTCGTCTTGCAGCCGCGGCAGGACGTTGTCGCGCGTGATGCCGGCGTTGTTCACTAATATATCAATTGTGCCGAATTTTGTTAATGTTTCCTCGACGGCCTTGTTAACAGAAACCGAATCGCTGACGTCGCACGCGATCGCTAACGTTTGGATTTGCGCGCCCGCCTCGGCCGCCGCCGCGTTGCAGGCCTGCGCCGCTTTTGTTGCATTCTCGATCGTCGTCGCGACGCACGCGACGTTCGCGCCGTTGCGTGCGAGTTCGGCGGCGATCGCGAGCCCGATGCCGCGCGATGCGCCCGTCACTAGCGCGGTTCGTTTTGTAAATTCGTGGTTCATTGTTAAATTATAAATTCGCCGGCTGGATTTTAACAATATCGGCGGGTTCTTCACATTTATACACTTGCGCGGCAGGCTCAATCTTACGCAGCATCCCCGCAAGCGAAGTTCCGGGTGCGAGTTCAATAAACGTGTTCGTTCCGGCCGCGATCGCTGCGCGCAACGACGCGTCCCACAACACCGTCGCGCAAACCTGCGCGGCGAGATTCGTTCGTATCAATTCGACGCTGCCGGCGCGGGCGCCCGTGACATTACTAAAAAACGGAACGCGCGGCGGCAGAATATTCGTGTTCGCAAGCGCATCCGCGAGCCGGTTCGCGGCGGGCCGCATCACTTCGCTATGAAATGCGCCCGCGACGTTGAGTCGAATGCAACGTTTCGCGCCGCGTTTTTTACAAGCATTTTCAGCAGCTTCGAGCGCGGCCAGTTCGCCGGATATAACAATTTGACCGGGAGCGTTTTTGTTAGCGATAGAGACTATTCCAACCAGCGACGCCTCTTTGCACGCGTCTTCAATTCCGGTTTCGTCAAGGCCGAGGACAGCCGACATCGACGACGGCTTCGCGTCCGACGCGGCCTGCATCGCCTGGCCGCGCAATCTTACTAATCGCAGGCCGTCTTCGAATGTTAAACTTCCAGCCGCGCAAAGAGCTGTATATTCGCCGAGCGACAGCCCGGCCGCCATTGTTGCCTTTGCGCGGTCGAATGCGCCGGCTTCTTCGAGTGCGGCAAGCGCGGCAAGGCTTGTAACAAATATCGCAGGTTGAGATATATCCGTTTTTGTTAATTCGTCGAGCGGCCCTTCAAAACAAAGCCGCGTGAGCGGAATATTTAAGATTTGATCCGCAGCTTGATACAATTCGCGCGCGCGCGCCCCCTTAAGATTAACGCTGTTGTCAGCGAAGGCTTTGCCCATGCCGACAGCCTGCGCGCCCTGTCCGGGGAAGAGTAGGCCAGTCATTGTTAGTTTACAATTTGCGTGAATTTACTATTTCTACGTTACGTTATCTTTTACCAGCGAATCACGATCGAGCCCCACGTGAAGCCCGCGCCGACCGCGCACAACATGACTAATTTTCCGGGAACGGGACGGCCTTGGTTCACGGCCTCCGCAAGGGCGACGGGCACCGACGCCGCCGAAGTATTGCCGTATTTCTCAATATTAATAAAAACGCGGGCGGGATCGAGATTCACTCTCTCAATAATCGATTCAATAATTCGCCGGTTCATTTGATGCGGAATCACGAGCGCGAGTTCTTCTTTACCATACTGTTCGACCGTGCGGCGCACCATCGCGACCATCGACTCGACCGCGAATCTGTAAACTTCCCTTCCTGCCATGCGAATATAATGTTGCCGGGCCTCGACCGTTTCGTGGCTTGCCGGGAACTTCGAACCGCCGGCATGCATATATAACAATTCGGGCTGGCCGCCTTTCGCGTGCAATGAAAAATCAATAATCTCCGCGCGTTTTGTATCATCGAAAGGCGCAAGAACCGCCGCGCCGGCCGCATCGCCGAAGATGACGCACGTGCTGCGATCTTTAAAATCTAATAATCTCGAAAGCACTTCGGCGCCGATGACTAATACTCGCCGGTAGCGGCCCGTTGCTATAAATTGCGCGCCGACCGACGCCGCGTAAATAAACCCGGGACACGCCGCGCTCATATCAAATGCGCCCGCGTTCCATGCACCGAGATTCGCCTGTACTAACGTTGCGGTTGACGGAAAAACGTGGTCGCCCGAAACGGTTCCAACAATAATCAGATCAATTTCCAATGGATCGCACTTCGCGTTTTCGAGCGCCGCGCGCGCCGCGCGAGTTGCCACGTGCGAGCACGCTTCGCCGTCGGCGACGAGCCGTCTTTCTACAATTCCCGTCCGCTGCTGAATCCATTCGTCGGTCGTGTCGACCATTTTCTCGAGTTCGCGATTTGTTAATACGCGGTCCGGCACGAAACCGCCGACACCGAGGATACCAACTTTACGAATTTCCATTGGTATCATTCTGACTTTTTGTATCCGCGGGATTTGAAGTATTTGCGCTCGCGACTTTTTGCAGCGCCGACACAATATCGTTATTGACGCCGGCTAATATAAATTTCTTGGCGGTCTTGATCATCGCCGAAGCCGCGTGAGCGTTTGAGCGGCCGTGGCCGATAATAACAATTCCGTCGACTCCTAACAATAACGCGCCGCCGTACTCGGCATAGTCGGAGTGCCGCGCGACTTTATTAACAAACGCTTTGATTTCATTCTTCGGCATGACCGATGCGAGCTCTTGCGCGAAGACATGCAACATAAACTCCGCGGCGCCTTCGCTCGTCTTTAAGACTAGGTTTCCTACAAATCCGTCGCAGACGAGGACATCTGCCTTTCCTCTAAAGATATCCTGGCCTTCGGCGTTTCCTACAAATAGCAGCCCCGACTCGCGGAACAGATCGGCCGCTTCGCGCGCGAGGCGGTTTCCCTTCGCTTCTTCTTCACCGATATTGAGTAATGCAATTCTCGGGTTCGCGACGCCGAGGACGTCGCGCGAATACGCATGGCCCATGAGGCCGTACTGGAATAGATGTATCGGTTTGCAGTCGACATTCGCGCCGACGTCGATCAGTAGCGTTGGACCCTTCAGGCTTTGTAATGTTACAGCAATTCCGGGGCGCTTGATTCCGTCGAGCGTTCCCAATCTTAGTATTGCACACGCAGTCGCAGCGCCCGTGTGACCGGCGCTAACGACCGCTCCCGCCTTTTTTTCGCGGACGAGTTCTGTAGCAACAACGATGGACGATTTTCGCTTCTTGCGCAGCGCGTCGAGCGGCGATTCGCCCATCTCGACCACTTCAGGAGCGTGGACTATTTGATATAAATCCGGATTCGCGCCGTCGTCGCGCAGCACCTTCGCCACGCGTTCGTGATCGCCTACTAAGAATATTTCCGATGGAGTGATCCAACCCTCTTCCACGGCGCGAAGAGCACCCCGCACAATTTCAAGCGGTGCGTGATCGCCACCCATGGTGTCAAGGGCGATCGCGTTTTTTGCGACCTCAACCATGGACACCAACTATACAGTTAATTCGGTTGTGATTGGAAAAGTTATAATTGCAGGATTTGTAATAACCGGTCGCGGCTGCGAAGCCGCGGCGGCGATTACTAATTATTGCGAGTCGCGTACGAGGACTTCTTGGCCGGCATACTGGCCGCAATTGTCGCAAACCGTGTGCGGGCGTTTTGCAGCCTTGCACTTCGGGCAGGTTGATAATGATGGAGGCGTGAGAGCGTCATGCGCTCGGCGCAGACGTTTACGGCTCTTGGAGTGGCGTCGCTTCGGATTCGGCATCGAACCAGGTTCTATGGGAAAAGGGCGAGGAATTTAGCGCGCGTGCCGCTTGCGGCCAACCGAAAAGTTGACGCGGCTATATGTATTAAACAATTCCGAGCGCCGCTTTGGCGATCGCCGCGGCCTCGTCGACGCCGACTACGTTTTTACCCTGGCCCTGCGCAAAGTCGGGACGCCCGCCCCCGCCGCCGCCGAGTTTGGGTCCGAGAAGCTTCGCGACATCGCCGGCTTTCATGCGTTTCGAGGGCGCGCCCGCGAGCGCGACCACGAATGCTACAGATTCGGCGCCGGGCGTATTGTTAGGACACAATATAACGATTGCGTGATCGGGCGCATCCTTACGAATCGAATCGACGAGTGCTTTCATATCTTCAGCGGGAAAACCCGGAAGCACCGCAACCGCCGCGACGCCATCCTTAATTTTTACTAATGATTCGCGAAGCCGCGCCTCGGCATCCTTCTTATCCATGGAAGTCGCCTTTGCCTTGGCTTCCTTTGCTTGCTTCAATTCCGCGCGCAATTGTTTAATTCGTTCGACGACGGCGGCCGGCGGAGACTTCAATTCATTGGATATATCCGTTAACCATTTTTCGCGCTCGCGCATCAAATCGAATGCTAACGGTCCGCAGACCGCTTCGATGCGACGGATGCCAGCGGCCGTCGACGCCTCGGAAATAATCTTAAATAAACCAATATTTCCCGTGTTGCCGACGTGCGTGCCGCCGCAGAGTTCAACGCTGTCGGCGGCGCCGAGCACGCGCACTTTCTCGCCATACTTTTCGCCGAACAGCATCATCGCTCCGCTATTCTTAGCATCGGTAAGCGACATTTCTTTTTTCGAAACGGGAAGAGCCTGCAAAACGCGCGAATTTACAAAATCCTCGATTTGTTGAATTTGCTCATTTGTAACCTTTCCGCCGTGCGTGAAATCAAAACGCAAACGATCGGGAGCAACGAGCGAACCCGCCTGATTCACGTGCGGCCCGAGAACGGATCTTAACGCTAGGTGTAGTAAGTGTGTCGCGGTGTGGTGGCGCTCGGTGGAGAGGCGGGAATTGCGATCGACTTCGGCTCGAACGATATCTCCCTTACGAATATTAATATTCCCGACTTGAACTCGACATTCATGAAAAACGAAGTCACCACGTTTTGTAACATCCAAGACGTTAAGTGTGTAAGTATTCCCGCTGATGATACCAATGTCACCAACCTGCCCACCGCTCTCTGCGTAGAACGGAGTACGATCAAGAATTATTAAAAAATGGCTTTGCGCGCCGATTCGCCCGCGTTTTTCCTCAACGTAACTTAGCTGGCCCTGTTCTGCACCCGCAATTTGAGTATCTATACGAATCTCGTTAAGAATCCGGTCGGAATAGCAAGGATCCACTATTCCAACAATCTTTGCATCAGAAACTACAAATCGCTCGTTACTTATATATGCAGAATTATCGTCCGCATATCCAGTAAAATCCGTTTTCTCAACTCCGGCGAGTCGAAGCTTCGTTTCCGGCCCTTCAACAAATATCTCATTCGCAATCCCCGACCCCGCTCGCGAACGGTTTTGTTGCTCTTCCATCGCGCGCTCGAAGCCGGGCATGTCTACAGAAAAACCGCGTTCGACGGCGATTTGTTCGATCAAATCGACAGGGAAGCCAAGCGTGTCATGTAACAAAAACGCGTCGGCGCCCGAAACTATTTTTGTAGCCTTAGATTTATCAAATAATTCTTCGAGGCGGTCGAAGCCGCGAACGTACACTTCGCGGAAACGCTCCTCTTCGCCTTTCATTAACGATTGCACCATCGCCGTGTTTTGCAACAATTCGGGATAGGCCGCGCCCATGACGGTTCCGACGAGCGGCACCATTTCGTGGAGCGTCGGCATATCTAATCCGAGTTCATACAAATCGCGGCACGCGCGGCGCAGAATTTTTCTGACGACGTATCCGCGCCCTTCGTTCGACGGACGCGCGCTGTCGGTGATACAAAAAGTGACCGCACGTAAATGATCGGCAATGCGCCGCATGCGAATTCCAGTTGGAGTATTCGTTTCATAACGTTTCCCGCTGCGGCGTTCGAGATCGTGAATATACGGAAGGAACAGGTCCGTTTCGAAATTGTTAGAAGCGCCCTGGAGAACAGCTACAATTCGCTCCAAGCCGAGTCCAACGTCAATATTCTTTTGCGGCAAAGCTTGTAATACGCCGCCGTCGCGCCGGTCGAATTGTGTAAATACACAATTGCCGACTTCCAAGAATCGTTTATCGGGCATCGATTCGAGCGGTGAACCGTCGGAATTCTTCGTCGCGGGCGGGGCGCCGCCGGGCTGATTATCATAATAAATTTCGGAACACGGCCCGCACGGCCCGTTCGGCCCCTTGCTCGGCGCCTCGGCCGGCCAGAAATTTTCCTTCTCGCCGAATCTGTAAATTCGCTCCGCGGGTATTCCTATGTCATTTTTCCAAATGTTATAAGCTTCGTCGTCGTCGAGATAGATCGTAACCCACAGGTGATTCCTATCAAATCCGAGCGCCTGCGTAAAATAATCCCACTCCCATCGTATACATTCCTTTTTGAAGTAATCGCCGAACGAAAAGTTTCCTAACATTTCAAAGAACGTGTGGTGCCGCGGCGTCCGTCCGACATTATCCAAATCCGGCACACGCAAACATTTTTGTGACGTCGTCACGCGCTTCCACGGAAGATTACCTTTCCCAAGAAACATTTCTTTGAATTGATTCATTCCCGCGCCCGTGAATAGTAACGTTGGGTCGCTCTCGGGCACGAGAGAGTCGGAGGCCATCCGTGTGTGGCCCTGCTTTTCAAAGAAACTGAGATAACGTTCGCGAACTTCGGAGCTTTTCATTGCGCGGCGTATTTATCACAAATCATTAACACAAAAAAGCGACGCGCCGAGAACGCCTGTTAAGAAAACGGAGCACGAGGTGCGCTCGTGCTCCGCCAACCAATACTACAATAAATCTTGCAATAATTATTCGTTCGAAGCTGCTTCCGGCTCAGCGGCGGCGCCGGTGCCCGCAAAGATCGGCGACGTGAGCGCACGTTTGCGAACATCGAGCTCGATCACTTTCATCAATTCGGCATTGTCGCGCAGGAATTCCGTTGAGCGGTCGCGTCCCTGGCCGAGTCGAATCTCGCCTCTCGTTGCGTCTTTGTACGAATACCACGTTCCGACTTTTTGTACTGTTCCGAGCGTCGCAGCGAGGTCGAGCAGGTCGCCTTCTCGATTAATTCCCCGGTCGTGCATGATATCAAATTCAACCTTTCTAAACGGCGGCGCAATTTTATTCTTAACAATCGTCACGCGCGTCTTCGAGCCGACCGCGTTTTCGCCGTCTTTAATGGTTTGAACGCGCCGGACGTCGATGCGCGCGCTCGAATAGAATTTGAGCGCCCGTCCGCCAGTTGTAGTTTCGGGATTTCCAAACATCACGCCGATCTTCTCGCGAATCTGATTAATAAATATAACAGATGCCTTCGAGCGCGCGATCGCGCCTGTTAATTTTCGGAGCGCCTGGCTCATCAAACGCGCGTGGAGGCCCATAAACGAATCGCCCATTTCGCCTTCAATTTCAGCTTTGGGAACGAGCGCTGCAACCGAGTCGATAACAATAACGTCGACCGCATTCGACCGCACAAGCGTTTCACAAATATCGAGCGCCTGCTCGCCGTGGTCGGGCTGCGATACTAATAATTCGGCAACGTTAACACCGAGTTTCTTAGCATACTGCGGATCGAGCGCGTGTTCTGCATCGATGAACGCGGCGACGCCTCCGGCCTGCTGCGCACATGCAATGATATGTAATGTTAATGTTGTTTTTCCCGACGATTCCGGACCAAAGATTTCAACGACGCGTCCGCGCGGCACGCCGACGCCGCCGAGCGCGAGGTCGAGCGACACGCAGCCCGTCGAGATTCCTTCCATGATGGGGAGTTCTGCTTTCCCTAATTTTAGTATTGCTCCTTTGCCGTGATCTTTCTCAATCTGCGAAAGCGCTGCATTTAATAACTTATCGCGCTCGGCGATTCTTGCCTTTTCAGCCGCGGTCATCGCGGGCGCCGCGGGCGCCGCTGCCGGAGCCTGTGGTTTGATTTCACTTCGGGAATCTGTAGCTTTCGGGTCGTTTTTCATTTCTGTAGCTTTTCCGTTAGCAGTAGCACTATTGCCGTTAGCGCTACTGGATCCATTCGCAGCGTGCGCGGCTTTCGGAGACTCGTTCTTTACCACATCGTTCCTTGCAGTTGAATTTGTCGTCGTATTGGTCGTTGTAGTCATCGTTATTATTAGTTTCAGGTCGTCGTAAGGGTCTGCGGGTCGCGAGACCCGAGGATCGTTAAGATGTTTTAGTTCTGTTAGGGTCCGAAAATTAGCCGCCTCCGAAAACGAAGTAAAGAAAATCTTTTTCAGCGCGCGCGGCCCCATTCAGATTTCAGCGTACAAATACTAAGAAACGCGCCATCGGCCTTTCGGCCGGCAAATTTAGCGGCCGTGGCAAAACGGTCCGAGGCGTCGCGTTGTTTTGCGACAAACCTGTCGCAAAAACGCCTTTTTACAATTTATCAAATGCTAAAACTGAATGAATTGTTCGAATTCTTCCATGCGGCGCTCGATTCGCCCGCGGTCGGTGCGCCGCATCGCGGCGAACGAGAAATCCTCGACGTTCACCGATGCACAGATCGTCCCGTACGCCATCGCGCGCTTCAGCGTCGACAATGTTACTTTTCCGCACGCCGAGAGCCAGCCCATGAAACCGCCCGCGAACGTGTCGCCAGCGCCGGTCGGATCCTTAACATCGTCGGTCGGGTAGGCGGGCAACGCGAATTGTACAAATTCGGAAAAGAGAAACGCGCCGTGTTCGCCTTTCTTAATAATAACAATCTTGGGTCCGTATTTTAAGATTTCGCGGCCGGCGCGAATCAGGTTGCGCTGGCCCGACAGCTCGCGCGCCTCTTCATCGTTAAGAATGAGGCCGTCGACTTTTGCGAGTATTTCTAACAATTCGGGGCGCGCGATCCGCATCCACAGGTTCATCGTGTCGGCGACTACAAATGTCGGCGAGACGATTTGTTGCAAAACCGACATCTGTGTCTTCGGCGATCCGTTTGCTAAGAATACAAACGGAGTATTACGAAACGATTCCGGCACCTTCGGTTGAAAATCACCAAAAACGTTGAGATGTGTTTCAAGCGTTTGCGCCACGTTCATGTCGCCTTCGTAGCGCCCTTTCCATCGGAACGTTTCGCCGCTTACGACTTCCACGCCCGAGCAGTCGATGCCGCGCGTCTTGAATTCATCCAATGATTTTAACGGAAAATCCTTTCCTACAACTCCGACGAGGCGGACCGGCGTGAAATAGGACGCCGCGAAGGAAAAGTATAATGCGGATCCGCCGAGCGCGGAGTCGGCCTTTCCGAATGGAGTTTCAATGGAATCAAATGCAATGGAGCCGACGACAAGGAGCGACATTGTTAACCTTTGATGGAGTCATTTTTAGTGTTGAGCGATGCTTGCATTTCGGCGGCGGACACGCGGTCGCGTGATGTTAATAAAATAATTCCGCCCGCGAGCGAGAATACAAGATACGTTAAATTATATGTTATGGACAGCGCCACGCCGAGCGTCGCGCTTTCGCCGTAGAGCGGCAGCAGTTTTTGAAACGCAAATTCGCCGACTCCCCAGCCTGAGGGCGACAGCGGCGCGGATTTGATCATTTGTACAATTGGAACGACGACGAACGTCGCGCCGAGCGAGAGAATTCCTCCGAGGGCTTCTACAAATAACCACCACGCGATCAGCGAGAGCACGTGGTTCATAACCGATAACAAAAGACAGATCCCTAACGTTCCCGGCGCGCCGCGATAGAGCGCCGCCGCGTCGTTTAATGTTGCAATAATTTTTCCGCCCGGAATCTTAGCAAGCCGCGCGGGCGGAAATAACAGATTCCGGATCGTTGCATTTCCGATCATAAACATTCCGCCGAGCAAGCCGCCGAGAACGCCGAATAATAACCATTTCATCCACGCGAGATCGGGCTGCGTTGTATAACGATCGTAATCGATCAAAAACGCGGTCGACGCCACCATCGCGAGCGCGAGCAATCCTAATAATCGGTCGACGACGACCGTCAGCACCGCGTGCGTTTTGTTAGGAGCGAGCCGCGCGACAAAATACATTTTCGGCAAATCGCCGCCGATCAGGCCGGGCACAACGTTATTAAAGAAAAAACCTACAAAACTCCACTTGAGCGCGGCGAGCACGGAAAACGGAATCGATAGAACGCGCGTGAGCAGCCACCACCGCACCGACGCGACCCACGCGCCGAAAAGCAACAATAACGCTCCGGCGAGGTACGGAAGGATTGCGAGTTTTTTGTAAAGTGTAAATAACCCGGGGCGGACGTCGAATTCCTCTTTTGATAAGTTTACAATTTCCGCGCCGCCGCTCTTTTTAAATTCGACGACGCCGGCTTCCCACGGCCGCTTCACGCCCGCAGGCCCGGCGATTTCGCCGGTGATCACCGCGAGAGTTTTATCTTTGGGCTCCGCGCGATCGGACAGCGGAACATTACTTAAAACAAATGCAAGCAGCGCCACCGCCAGCACAACCTGCAGAGTTGTTATAATGGATTTTCGATTCAAACGACCGTCGCCCGTTATTGTTACTTTGAACCTATTAATTCTTTGGACGTTCAAGCAGCCGCTTCTCGTACCAGCGCCGCCACCATTCTGTATCATAATGGCGGCCTACGCCCGAGACGCGCCCGAGCGCTTCCATCGCGTTTACAGATACGGCCGGTTCCGGATCGCGCACAGCGGCCGCGAGATATTCAATCAACGGTTCATTACTGATGTGATCGATGCGCGCCGCGTCGCCGACGATCGCCGCGACGGCCGCGCGAACGGCGGGACTTGTATCCTTTTGAAGTTTTTTGATAAGTCGCGGCAAAGCCTCGGGGCCGAGCGCCGCTACAAATTCGCGCGCGGCCGTAACGCGAACCTGCTCGTGCGAGTCGTCGAGAGCGCTGTCCATCGATAACAATGCGCCGCGAACCATTAACAATTGCGCCGCGCGCCACAGAGCTTCACGAATTGTTTTATCCGTTTCCGCGATCCAGTTCAGTGCGAATGCTACAGCTATTTCGCGCGGCGCGCCCGAGCGCGTGTACGGAATCTGTTCAAGTTCAATAATCGTTTTAATAAATTCGGCGCGCAGTTCGTCGGTGAGCTCACCCCCAAACGAAATCGACTGCAGTTTTTTGATACGATCGAGCCGCATGACCGCGCCGGCGACGTAATCCGAATCCTTAATATCTAATAGATCGAGACTCGGTTGATACTTTTCAACCACTCGCCGCAGCACGCGAACTCCTTCGGCGCGTGAAAGCGGAAACGGATCGATCTCCGCGATGCGCCCCGCCCAATGCACCACTTCCGCGGCCTCGGGAATATAATCTAAATTAACATTTCGGAATATCTTAACATTCGACGAACAAAACCCGGCGGGATCTTCAATGATTTCCGTTTCGCGCTGGGCCGAGCCGCCGAGCCCGGGGATGCGTTTCAAGAACCCAAATAACATTTGCCCGCTGAGCCAACTGTAATGTTCAATTTCAAAGCGGTGCTCGATTCCCTTTTCTGTAATAAAGTGAACCGACTTCACCTCGTCGATCGCGTGAGGCACCGTCTTGCACGAAAACGCATTCGTTGCGATGAGTAACAACGCAAACAATAACGGGAGCCGCGCGGCTCGAAGTGTGGCGGGGGTCAAAGCGCGCGAAGACTAGAGACTGAAACGCGCTAACGCAAACCCGGCAGAACGCACGGCTCAGAAAATAGATCGGAGAATGCTAATGATCCTTCCCCGAAATAATGAATAACCAGGCTGTGGCGGGTGCGCGTCGGACTCACGCGCAGCGCGCCGCGGTGCACGACGTTCGAATGCCAAAGCAGCACTTCCCCTTCCTTCGGCAAATAAACAAAAGGCTCGCAGTTCGATGCATCAATTACGCGCTGGATCGCGGAATAATAATGTTCGTTATGTAACTTTTCCGCCACGGGGCGTGGCGTGCCCGGCGCAATGCCGAGGTCCAGTGGGCGGACATACGGGAGGCGATGGCTGCCTTTCCAAAGAGTGAGCGGGCCGGCGTCGGGGTGGATGTCTTCGAGCGCGAGCCATGCGACGACGAGATAACCCATCGGTTGGGTCGACATCAGGATTTGGTCGGTGTGCGGGAGGATCTGCGTGCCCTCGGGCAAACTTAATGTTTGGAACGGCAGTGCGCGCGTGCCGAGAACGAGATCGCACCAGCGAATCAGCGAAGGAAGCAGCGTCGCGCGGCGGCACGCGTCGTTATGGATATATCTATTCTGAAGCTGGTCGAGCCACTCGTGCTGCGGGAGGTGAATGTGAGCTTTCAGAAACGCGCTCACGTCGTCGCGCATTTCGCGGCAATGCTCGGGTTCGACGAGTCTCCCGAGGTTTACGAATCCGTCGCGCGAATAGCTTTCAAGAATTGTAGCTTCGCGATCTGTTAACTCCCCTTTCGCGCGCTTCGCGGCGATCTGTTCGATCGCGTCCGGGCGATCGAGCCAGGGGACGTCGGTGAGCGTTTTATTAGTTTCGGTCATAGGAAGTTGCGCGAGTTTTCAGATAAAGACTACGCGTTCCGGCGCGCGTTGCAATTGTCTGAAAAGTTTTAAATGTTTTCTATTTGTATGATTCTAATCCGCGACTGCGTTTCTTCACCCACCGCTCAACGCCTGAATAATGTGAACTTCATCCGACGGCGAGAGTCGAGCACACAGATCGCGCACTTGTTTACTATTAATAAAAATCCTCATATGGGGACGCAGCGCGTCTTGCTCATCGATAAATCGAAACCGAATCCCCGGAAACCTCGTTTCGAGATCCTGTAACAATTCAGCGAGAGTGTTGCCGCGCGCGTCGACTTCTCTCTCGCCGGTGTACGAAACCAGGGGGCTCGGGATGTGTACTCTCATGTACTCTTACTTGCGCAATTGTGCAGACTCGACACCGTAGATCTCGGGTAGATTCCGCGCGATGCAGGACCATTTTGCGCCTTCGTCGCGGCTCGCCCAAACCTCGCCGCTCGTAGTCCCAAAGTAGACTCCAACGGGATCATGAGAGTCCACAGTCAGCGCCTGGCGCTTGACGGTCCACCACGCGTTCTCAGCCGGCATACCCGCATCCTGGCGCTGCCAGGTCTTGCCGCCGTTACGCAATGTGTAGACCGCGGGTTTGCCGCCTGGACTCGTACGCGGCCACACTCCGCTGCCGTCCATTGGGATCACCCAGACCACATCCGCATTACGCGGATGGACTACAATTCCAAATCCAACGTCTCCGATGCTCTTCGGCATCTTCTTTCCGATGCGAATCCACTCTTTGGATGGCCGGTCAATGCGGTAGATGCCACAGTGATTCTGCTGATATAGACGGTCTGGTTGCGACGGACAGATCCGCATGCAGTGTGGATCGTGGAAATCGACTCTGCTGGCTTCAAATCCTTCGACCACTTCAAGACCATCAATTAACGCCGACCACGTCTTGCCGCCGTCTCGTGACTCATGGATTCCGCCGCTCGACATTCCAACATAGATGTGTAATGGGTCTCGCGGATCGACGATGACCGAGTGTAGTTTGGGTCCGTCGGGTGTGCCGTTCTCAACCCAGCCCATCCACTTGCTGTACTCTGGATGTTCATTCAGGCCTGTCACCGGCGACCAGTTGTTGCCACCGTCGTCCGAGCGAAAGAGTCCCTGTGGAGACGTGCCCGCGTACCAGGCGTTTGGTTCGCTCTCATGTGCCGGCGTCAGCCAGAATGTATGATCTACGACCTGACCCTTCTGCCCCTCACGCGCTTTGGGAAACGCCGGCGGACGAGACGCTTCCTTCCAGGTCTTGCCAAAGTCCGTCGATCGAAACACGGTCGGCCCGAGATGTCCCGTTCGCGCCGCGATCAAGAGTGTCCTATGATCGCGCGGATCCTGCATCATGTGATGCACAGTGTGCCCGAGCAATATCGGATTTGATAATTTCCAATTCTTGCGAGCACTGTCACCACTCAAAACGAACGCGCCCTTGCGCGTTGAGATGAGGAGGCCGGCGGTGCTGCTTTCTTTAGACTTTTTCATGACGCGAAGACGTTATCCGATCGAACTCTTTCGCTCCAAGTGAAATTTCGCAGCGCGGAGATTCGCGAGTGCGCGTTTACGATGGGCACTTCCCAACCCGTTTCCATTCCTGGAATGACTCTGATTCGTAGCGTTCCCATGAACAGCCAGCCCACTCAACCATACGCGACTCACCTCAACATCCTCATTCCGGCACTCAGCCTCGTCGATGTTCCGGCGCTTGTCAAACAGGTCAAAGATCGTTGGTACAACCAGACACTCTGCAAGGTCAACGACTCCGTGATCCGCCTCGGCGTGATGCAGGGAGAGTACCACTGGCACAAACACGATAACGATGATGAGTTTTTCTTTGTGCTCGACGGACACTTCATTATTGACCTCGAAGACCGCTCGATCGATCTGCAAGCACAGCAGGGTTTCGTAGTGCCGAAGGGTATTGTGCATCGCACGCGGGCGCCTCAGCGCGCGGTGATTCTGATGGTGGAAACGGCGGCGATTGTGCCGACTGGTGATGTCTAGTAGCGCATCTCGACTGCGCGTGCCCATCAACGACATAAACTCTTGAGAGAATAACGGGGACCGTCCCCGTTATTCCCCCGCACATAGCGGCTACGCCGGACTATTGGGAAATTGTGCACCATGCCAAACGGCCACTATCCAAATAGTGCCGTTCTGAACCTTATAAAAAAAACGATAGTTGCCAACAATGACTTCTCTAAATGGAAAATCAGGAAACTCTGGTATTGCACGACCTGACTCCGGAAATGTAACTAATCTCCGCAATTTGCTCTCTACATCAGAACGAAGGAGCAGGGCAGCGTTTGAATTGTCACTCTGAATGTACTTGACGACACTGAGAAACTGCGCCCGACCTTGCGGAGTAAATTTAATCTTCACAGATCTATGATTTCAGTATTCGATCAGCCTCATCGAGAACCGAATCAAGATCGAACCCCTTGCCCGCCGCAATTTCCTGCTCACCCTTGGCAAGCAACATCAGTATTTCCCTCTCATGTGCAGCGCGTTCGTAGGATTCAATACTCACCAACACCGCTGCCGCGCGTCCTCGTTGCGTGATGTAGAGAGGGTCTTGCGATTTCTGAACGCGCCGAATTGCGGCCGCAGCGTCTTGCCTGAGATCGGTGACGGGAACAATATTGGGAATCTTTGACATCGTAGTACGTTTGGAGGTACGTCAGAAAATACGCCCAAAGGGCGAGAAAGTCAAGCTGCCAAGCAGTCGGGATCGTTCATCAGCTAAGAGATAATGGACATCGAGCTACCCAAGAATATTTTCGGCCAAGGGGTCAGGCACCCCACAGCCCCGCCGTACGCGGGGCC
>JBJXHE010000028.1:0-45596 GCA_046160785.1 Planctomycetota bacterium | reverse complement strand
AATATTTCGCCCGACCACCTCGACCGCCACGGAACAATGGAATTGTATTGTTCCGCCAAACGGCGGATTGTTGAATTTCAAGATTCCGCGTGCGACGCGATTATCAATTCCAGCGATCCGGTCGTTTTTGAATGGAGAAATGCAACAAAAGCGCGCGTGCGGACGTTCTCGCGGATCGACGCGTCCGCAAATTATACAATTTTTCAAGACGGCGGAGAGCGCTGGCTCGTCGAACAAATTGATCATAAACAAACTCTCCTTGCTCCGGCGAAATCGCTAACAATCCCCGGCGAATTTCAATTGGTTAATGCGCTGTGCGCTGCTGCAGCCGCGCGCGCTTTCGGCGCGACGGCCGAAGCGGTGGCGCAGGCAATCGCTCACTTTCGCGGCGTCGCGCATCGTTTACAATTGCTTCCGCCCGTCCGCGGCGTGCGTTTTTATGATAATGCTGTTTCTACGGTTCCGGAATCTACAATTACGGCGCTCGAATCGGTCGACGGTCCGATCCGCTGGATCGCAGGCGGAAAAAGCAAAGGCCTCGATTTAACAAAACTCGCCGAAGCCGCGAAGAAACTAACAATAAAATCCTATCTGTACGGAGAGGCCGCGCGCGAATTGTTAACATCGCTCGAACGCGCGGGCGCGCCGGCCGAAATGTTTCAAAATCTCTCGGGCGCCCTCGCGGCCGCGTGGGCCGAATCGAAACCCGGCGACGCGATCGTGTATTCGCCGGCATTCCCCTCGTTCGATCAATATCGCAATTACAAAGATCGCGGCGCCGAATTCTTACATTTCGTTGCAAAACTTCGCGCCGAGTCGGATCGGGCTGGGTTGATTCTGTAAACTTTTGATGTAAATATTATCTCGATATGCCGAATTGTGGTCATTGCGCCAAACAACCCATAACGATCCACGTCGCCGAATGCGTGGAGCGCGAGGGCGAGACCGTTTGGGACGTCCAGCACCTTTGCGACAATTGCGCGACGATGCTCGGCCTCACGCACGCCAAATCTCTCGACGCGGTCGCAATGTTACATTTCCAGCCGGTGCCGGTTCCCGCGATCAAAGACATCACATGTTCGCAGTGCACCCACAAAATGTCGGACTTCCGCCGCACGGGCCGCCTCGGCTGCGAGAAATGTTATGAATCCTTTGGAACGCAACTAAAAGAGATCCTCGAAAAGGCGCAGGCCGGGCGAACTGCGCACGTCGGCCGCGCGCCCGGAATGACGGGCGAGGAGGCGAGCCGCCGCGAAGATCTAGCTTCGCTCAATCGAAGACTAAAGAAAGCCATCGAGCGCGAGGCGTACGAAGAGGCGGCAGCCGTGCGCGATCAAATCCGCCAGATCGAAGCGGGCGGGGCGGTCGAAAGTTAGTAAACGCCGCGTTCGTTAAGAATCAAGACGGCGCGTCGATCGGGTTGGGTGGCAAACTCTTTCATAGTTGAATTTTTCGTGTCGCCGACTCCGCGCGAACAAACTATGCCGACTGCTGGTGGCGCACGCGGTAAAAGAGGCTTAACAAGTTCGCTCTAGCGGGCTGCCGATCTAACGATCAACGCTCGGTCGGCGGCGCCGCCCACAGCTCTGAATTACAACACAATCATTAATTATTAATTTTCGGTAACCCAAAAGGTAAAGCGATGTTTGATCGATTCACAGATCGCGCTAAGAAAGTGATGGCACTCGCCCGTCAGGAGGCGCAGCGCTTCAACCACGAATACATAGGTACCGAGCACATGCTGCTCGGCCTCATTCAGGAGGGTTCGGGCGTCGCCGCAAATGTATTAAAACAAATGAGCGTCGACCTCGAACGCATCCGGCAAGAAATCGAGAAAATTGTTAAAACGGGTCCGCCAACTGTAGCATCGGGCCAGCTTCCGTTTACGCCGCGCGCCAAGAAAGTATTAGAATTGTCGATGGAGGAGGCGAGCGCGCTTGGACATAATTATATTGGAACCGAGCATTTATTATTAGGCTTGATCCGAGAACAGGAAGGCATCGCGGCCCAAGTATTAATGAATTTAAATATTAAACTCGACGACGTCCGCCGCGAAGTATTGGAATTCCTCGGCGCCGACGAACAGCAAGAATCCGGCGAGGAACGCGAAGACGTCACGGGCAATCCCGCGAGCGGCGGCGCGACGCCGCGCGGTGAAGGCGGAGCGAATACTAAGAGTAAAACTCCGGCGCTCGACGCGTTCGGACGCGATTTAACAGATCTCGCTCGCGAGAATAAGTTAGATCCCGTGATCGGACGCAAGAATGAAATTGAGCGCGTTGTTCAAATTCTATCGCGTCGCTCGAAGAACAATCCCGTTCTCCTCGGAGAAGCGGGCGTCGGCAAGACTGCAATTGTTGAAGGTCTTGCACAATTGATTATTAAACAAATCGTTCCCGAAACCCTAAGAAACAAGAGAATTGTAGCGTTAGACTTGGCGCTGATGGTCGCGGGTACTAAATACCGCGGCCAGTTTGAAGAACGCATCAAGGCGGTCATGACCGAAGTGCGCCGCGCGAAAGACGTGATTTTGTTTATTGATGAATTGCATACACTCGTCGGCGCGGGCGGCGCGGAAGGCGCCATTGATGCATCGAATGTATTAAAACCGGCTCTGTCGCGCGGCGAAATTCAATGTATTGGCGCCACGACGCTCGACGAATATCGTAAATATATCGAAAAGGACGGCGCCCTCGAACGCCGCTTCCAAACCATTATGGTCGAGCCGCCCTCAAAGGACGAAGCGCTCGAAATATTAAAAGGCTTGCGCGATCGTTATGAAGCGCACCACAGAGTTAAAATTACAGATATCGCGCTCGAACAGGCGATCGAACTCGCGAGCCGCTACATTTCGGGCCGCTTCCTTCCAGACAAAGCTATTGATGTGATCGACGAAGCCGGTGCGCGCGTTCGTATCAAATCGATGGCGGCGCCAGTTGATATGAAGGAAACGGATACTGAAATTGCGCGCTATGACCGCGAGAAAGAAGAAGCCGTCGCGGCGCAGGATTTCGAGCGCGCGGCGATGCTTCGCGACAAGGCGTTTAAGTTAAGAAAGAAAAAAGAAGAAATGCAAAAAGTGCATCGCCGAAAGGAACAGTCGCGCGAGTACGAAGGCGTTGTTAATGAAGAGGTCGTCGCCGAAACGGTATCCAAGATGACGGGCATTCCGCTCACGCGCCTTGAGAAAGGCGAAGCCGAGCGTTTGTTACAAATGGAAGCGGAATTGATGAAATCCGTCATCCATCAGGAAGATGCTATTAAAGCGATTTCGAAGGCGATTCGGCGCGCTCGTTCGGGTCTCAAGGATCCTCACCGTCCGATGGGATCGTTTATATTCCTTGGACCGTCGGGCGTCGGAAAAACGCATTTATCCAAATCGCTCGCGCAATTCATGTTCGGCGACGAATCTGCAATATTACAGATCGACATGTCCGAATATATGGAAAAGCACAACGCGTCGCGGCTCGTCGGCGCGCCTCCCGGATATGTTGGATATGAGGAGGGTGGACAATTAACAGAAAAGATCCGCCGCCGTCCGTATTCTGTAGTATTGCTCGACGAAATCGAAAAGGCGCACCCCGACGTATTTAATATGTTGCTCCAGATCATGGAGGAAGGGCGCCTCACCGATTCGTTCGGACGCCACATCGACTTTACAAATGCAATCTTAATTATGACGTCGAACATCGGCGCCGATTTAGTTAAGAATTCGGCCGGCCTCGGTTTCTCGAAGTCATCCGAAACGATGACGCGCGACAAGGTCAAAGCAATGCTTGGCCGCGAAGTCGAGCGTTTCTTCCGTCCGGAATTCTTAAATCGCGTCGACGAGATTATTATCTTCAATCAATTAACGAAAGAAGATCTCCATAGCATCATCGACGTTGAAGTTAATAAAGTTTCCAAGCGCCTGCGCGAGAAGAATATTAAACTTGAACTCTCGACCGAAGCGGCTTCGTTCCTCATCGACAAAGGCTACAACCAGGATTTCGGCGCGCGTCCGCTTCGCCGCGCGATCGAACGTTATGTTGAAGATCCGCTCGCCGAGGAATTGTTAAGAACAGGTATCACAGCGGAAATGCAGGTGCTTCGCGCGATTATTAAAGATGGCGCGATTGCATTTGAAACGATCACGCCGCCGCCGCCTGCTAAAGAAAAGGAAGAGGCGCTGGCTGCGGCTGGCGCTCCCGCGGGCGGCACGGACGCCGCTCCGAGTTCCGACGCTCCGAAAAGCGAATAGTTAGATACGGCAGGTTTTAGATATAAAAGGCCGCGAGCGCACTGTGCTCGCGGCCTTTTTTGTTAGCGTCTCCGCATAGCAGCGCCGAAACGCGAGGGAGGAAGTGAGCGGTTACTTCTTTTCCTTCGACGCCTCTTTTATTTTAGCATCGATGGCCTGCATGTCGCGCGGCAGCCAGCGCGCGAAAATTAATAATACAATGGCGCCGACGAACACGATCGGCGGCGCAATCAGGAACGCACGCCGCAGCGATTCGGCTTTGCCGAGATCCGGTTCATAATGATCGCTGATCATACCGATGAGCGTCGGGGAAAAAGCGTCGCCGAGCAGGTGAATTGTAAATATCATGAGCGCGAAGGCCGTCGCGCGCACGGCGGGAAGCGAAACATTAAGAATCGCCGCGTTGAGCGGTCCGCTATTGCAAAATAACAAAAATACGGCGACGCCTCCGAATCCCCAAAACGATTCGCGGCTCGATGATAATAATGCGATCATTAACGAAATCGCGCTGCACGAGAGCGTGATTCCAGGAACCACGAAGTGCGCAGCTTGCGTCCACCTTCGCGCAAAATCGGCGACGAAACCGCCGGAAATCGTTCCTAAGAATCCGCAAATTGCTACAATAATTCCGAAGAGGCTTCCCGCTTCTTTTTCCGAGTAGCCGTGCACGCGCTGAACGAACGCGGGCGCCCACGTCGCGAGCCCGCCAATCGCGAACGTCATCGCAGTTGTAGCAAACACGTTTGCTATAAAAGACCGAGTTTTTAATAATCCGGCGACGTGCGACCACTTAAATTCGCCAAGCGCGGCATGCCCGTCGATCATATCTTTTCCGCCGCGCGGAGGCTCGCGCAGAAACCCCGCGAGAATTGCTAATAAAATTCCGGGCAACCCTCCAAGCAAAAATGCGAACCGCCATCCTTCGTGAAGGCCAATATTACACATCCAGCTCGTGTGCGGCGCGTCGGGCGCATGTCCGAAATGTTGACTAACGGTAGGCCCGAACCAGTAACCAGCCGCTGTGCCGACGGGCAATGCTAAATAAAAAACCGACAGTGTTCGCGAGCGGCTTTCTTTAGAGAAGAGATCCGCGAGGATCGCCGGAGCTACAATTCCATAACCGGCCTCGCCAATGCCCGTGAGCGCACGCGCAAGCCAGAGATGAAAATAATTATCGGCAAACGCGGTTGCTACTGTTGCAAGCGACCACGTGCCGATTCCAGCTACAATTAATATTCTTCTCGAAACGCGGTCGCCAAGATAGCCCGCGAACGGGCTTGCAAACATATATACAAAGAAAAACGCCGACTGGATCGTGCCGAGATCCTTGTCGCCCATTTGAAACGTCGCGCGCACGGATTCGCCGACAGACGCTAAAACATAACGATCAAGATAATTAATTAAATTAATAAATGTAAGAATAATGAGCGTGTACCAGGCGTAGGCCGGCGAAAACACGCTCGAATCGCGTTGTTGGGGCGATCCAGAAGATATAACAGAATTCATCGACGCGATTTTTTCTTACCCGCCGCGCCGGCCCGGACGGAGGGTTTTGTTATCTTATCCTTTTTTATTGTTCGATTCGCCGCAGTTTTCTTTACTGGCTTTTTTTCAGCAGGTTTCGCTGAGGCGGGCGCCGGAGGCGGAGCCGGCGGCAGCTCTAATATAACAACTCCGAGCGGCGGCAACGTTAATGATATCGAATGCGGGCGCTGGTGCCGCGGCTCGTCGCCGGCGATCACGCCACCGAGATTGCCAATGCCCGCGCCGCCGTATTCGCGGCCGTCGGAATTTAATATTTCTTTGTAAAATCCCGGCCTCGGCACGCCGATTTGATAATTCACGCGCGCGACGGGAGTCACGTTTGCAACAATAAGAACCGCCTTCTCGCGCCCGGCGCCGAATCGCAGCCACGAAAACGTTGTATTATCAACATCGCTGAAATCGATCCATTCGAATCCGTCGGCATAATCGTCTAAAAGATATAACTCTTCGCGCGATTGATATAAATGATTCAGATCCGAGACGAGTTTGTGAATTCCCGCGTGCAGCGGCGATGATAATAATTCCCATTCGAGTCCGCGGTCGTGGTTCCATTCACTCCACGGCGCGAGTTCGCTTCCCATAAATAATAATTTTTTGCCGGGGTGGCAGTACATCATTGTAAACAAAGACCGCAGATTCGCGGCTTTCTGCTCGCCGGCCCCGGGCATTTTATTGAGCAAACTCCCCTTCATGTGTACGACTTCGTCGTGGCCTAACATTAAAATATACTTTTCCGTGTACGCGTACCACATCGCAAATGTTATTTGCCCCGTGTGGAATTTTCGCATCACCGGATCTTTAGCAAAGAATTTTAGCCAGTCGTGCATCCAGCCGAGATTCCATTTGTAATGAAAGCCGAGGCCGCCGAGATACTGCGGGCGCGTCACGCCCGCGAACGCCGTCGATTCTTCCGCGATCATCGTGACGCCTGGAAATTTTTCGGAAACGGTTGCATTCACAATCTTAAGAAACTCGATCGCTTCAATATTTTCGCGCCCGCCGTATTTGTTAGGAATCCACTCTCCTTCCTTGCGCGAATAGTCTAAATAAAGCATCGACGAAACCGCGTCGACGCGGAGCCCGTCGATATGATATTTATCAATCCAGTAGAGTGCGTTTGCGAGCAGAAAGTTGCGAACTTCGTTCCGTTCATAATTAAATATATACGTTTTCCAATCTTGATGAAAACCCTTGCGCGGATCCAAATGTTCATAAAGCGCCGTTCCATCAAATCGCGCGAGGCCGTAGCCGTCGGTCGGAAAATGCGCGGGCACCCAATCTAATATGACGCCGATTCCGTTATTGTGAAATGCATCAATGAGCGCCATGAACTCTTTCGGCGATCCGTAGCGGGAGGTCGGCGCGAAAAACCCGGTTTGTTGATATCCCCACGATCCGTAAAAAGGATGCTCTGCAACAGGCATCAATTCCACGTGTGTAAAACCCATTTTCTTAACATACGCGGGGAGCATTTCCGCGAGTTCCAGATACGTTAAGAATCGCCCGCCGTCACCGCGGCGCCACGATCCGAGGTGCGCTTCATAAATAGAAATCGCCGCCCCCTTTTGTAAAGAATCCGGTTTTGCTAAATCTGCGCGCCGCCGTATCCATTCCGAGTCGGTCCAATGATAATTTTCGAGATCGTAAACAATCGACGCGCTCTGCGGCGGCGTTTCCATCTGAAATCCGAAGGGATCGCTATGAACGATGCTCGCGCCGTCGGGCGTCACGACGTCGTAACGATACAAATCGCCGAACTGAACGCCCGGAATAAACAATTCCCACACGCCCGAGTCGGCGCGCATTTTCATCACATTCTTCGCCGCGTTCCAATTGTTAAAATTACCAATCACGCTCACACGCCTCGCGTTCGGCGCCCACACCGCGAAGCGCACTCCGCGCACACCGTTCTTTTCCGCCGCGTGCGCGCCGAAATGATCATAAAGACGAAGACACGTGCCTTCGCCGAAAAGATATAAATCAAAATCAGGGATCGACGGCGTCGTCACAAGCTAATAATCAATTCAAATATTACTTTAAGGTACAAATCGCGGAAGATGCTCGCGCCAGTACGGCCAGTCGTGCCCGAATACCCCTGGCCAAATCTCGCCGTGCGCGGGGATTCCCTTGCTTGCTAAAATTCCAAGGAACTCGCGGTTGTAATTAACTAATGTGTCCTGTTCGCCGGTCGCGATGACGAATTCCACTTGCCGTAAATTGTTGCATCCCGCTTCATCCATATTCGGGACGTACGCGGTCGGACAATGAAAATAACAACTGTCGTTCCACTGCCCGTCGAGCATTCTGTGAATATCATATATTCCCGAAAAGCAGACGACGCGCTTTACTAAATGTGGATAACGGCAGCCGAAATTCATCGCGTGGTAGGCGCCGAACGACGAGCCGTACGTTATTAAATCATTTCGCTGCGCGCGGTTTTGTATCATCGGCACCACTTCGTCGCGAAGGTACGCGTCGTATTGTTCGTGTCGCGCGACGCGCATGAGCGGCGGAATACTCTTATTATGCCAGCTCTCTAAATTAACTGTATCAACGCAACAAACCTGCAACTCCCCATTTTCAATTTTGTCGCGCAGCGCGTTTATTAATAAAAAATCCTCGGCTTCGTAGTGCCGCGACGCCGCCGTCGGAAAGATAAGTAAAGGCCGGCCCTGGTGGCCAAACCACAGAATTTCCATTCGACGGCCGAGCCGCGGGCTGTCCCAAGCGATGTGTTCGCGATGCATGCGTTAGTTGTAAGAAAAGTGAAAAATGGGGACGCCTGTATACCCCGCCGACCGCGTGTTCGGGAACGTCCGGCGGCCTTCGGTTAGTAGCGCGGCCGAACCCCGCTCTGCGAATCATGGACGTACGGGTGATACGCGACGAATTCGCGAACCCAGTACGCCCCGGCCGCCGCTCGCTCGGCACGGGTCGACATTCGATAATGATAAAACGCAAGCCGGATGAATCGCGGACCACGCTCGGGAAACGGATTCGTTTCGAAGAGCGGCGCGGTGACGCGCGGGACGGTCGCGATGCGGTCGACGAGATTATTAATATATCCATTCCGCGGATTCATCGAAACTTGCCATTTTTGCGTTTCGGGAACGCGCCGGACGCGCGCCAAAAACCACAATTGAAAATCGACGCGCGGCTGATGCGGAGCTACAAATACGGGCGCGCGGGTCACAACGCCCGGTTTATAGTAAAATTCATAATTCTTCCAGTCCGTGCCGTTTTCGCTGCCTTGAATTTCCAGTTCTGCGCGCGTTAATGTTAATGATGCAAATAAATGATAGGAATTAAAGGTACGGAACGGCGCGACGGCGTCGTGAATTTTTGTAAAGATTGTCGGCGAGCGCGGCTCCGATTCCGCGCGTGCCATTACGGTATTTGAAAACGAAAGATAAGTTAAATAAATGAGCGCGCCCGCGATCGCGAACGAAACCTGCGCCCGCCAGCCGCGCCAAAGCGATCGAATCGTTTCTTTGAAACCGGCGGCTGCGCGCGGAATAGCGAAAATGCACAAAACGATCGAAATATAATTAAAAACGCCGTAGTTGCCGGTCGCGAGAATGCTGAGGTGAAACGCAACAAATATGGCGGCGGCGATCCGGCGCGCCCAAACCGGTCCAAACAATAAAAATGGAATGAACAATTCGACGATGAGCGTTGCCGCCGCGGAAACTCTATGGAACCATTCCGGCATTTGATGCATATGCCAGCCGATCCACGTCGGCAGCGGTGCCGTTTCATAATAACTCACCATCGCGGTGAGATGGCTCCAATTCCAATGTTCGTCGTTCCAAAGAATCTTAGCCATTCCCGACTCGAAGTGCAAACGGAACAGCAGCCAGATCATTAAAAATACAAAAACGGGCTGTGCGCGCGGCGGAGTCTTTTTATAGTACGGCAATAATCCGCGCGGCGCGATAAGAAAGGTAAAAAACGCGGATTCAATGATTAAATTGTCCCACTGAAAACCGAGGAACGGCCCGCACACGCCCGCGAATGAAAGATAAAGTATCCAAATAACCGCAAGGCAAATTTTCGGCGCAATCAGTAATGTTAACGAAAGAGACGCGAGCGTCCCCGCGCCGGCGGCGAGCTGGAGCCAACTGTTAGAATCGCCAAACCAAAAGACCGTCGGACTTTTCAGTAGATTCGCGCCCCCGTACTCTTCGCGCGCCATGGCAATAAAACCGCGCGCGGGCCACAGCCCGTTTTCGCCGATCAGTACGGGTATTTGCGTCCAGAGAGAAACAAACGCGCAAATGTAAATGATCCCAAGAAGCCGTATTATTAATTTTCGAGCGAATTCGCGCGCGGGATCGTTAATATTAATAACCCGCGGCCTCGAATGATGCAGGCCGCACGTTCCATCGGAGCAATCCTGATTTCTTAAGCGAAACCGATTCTTAGAGATCCAATGATATGTAATATCCGCCAGTTCGCGGACGACCGGCAAATAATATAAATAACCGGCCCAACCCAGCGGCGCGCGAAGCATCCACACTCGCGCGGCGGCTTCGGCGCCGCCCCACGCGGAACCGTCGGCCGCGACCAGCACCATCTCGCGCTCGCACCGCTCCGCCGAAATATGAGGAAAACGTTCGAGCGCGCCCGGTTCGCGAAATGATAATAATTCGACGCGGCCGCGGGCGAATCTTTGCAAACGCGCCGACTGCGCGACGCAAAACGCGCAGTGTCCGTCGAAAATCAATACATACTTGCCGGGCGGCGAATTCACGCGCGAATACTAATCGTTTAGACTGCGCGCGTGCGCAAACTTTCTATTCTTACATTATTGCCAACGTTGCTATTCGCCGCGCCGCAAGCGCCGGGTCGCGCGTCGCAGCCCGCGTCAACGCCGCAATCGCGCTCGGCGTTCAGCGAAGTCGATTTGATACAAGAGCTTGTTAAGAAACATAAATTAACAGAAAATCTCGAACGATACAAAAACGCGGTCGGCCAAATTATTGATCAATCGAAGGGATCGCGTTATTTAACAAAAACGCGGGAGCTTTTTGCCAATCCATTCGCGCTGCCGGAATTCGCCGGCTCCTTAACGGAAAACCTCATGATCGCGGCTCGTCTGCCCGAAACATCCATTTCCGGAATTGTTAGAATCGGATCGAAGCTCGTCGACGCGGACATCGCAGCGAATATTGCAAAAGATCTTGATCCGCGGCCAGTCATAACTATTCCGCCAGACGTCGAGGCAAATCTTGCATCAATTGAATTGCGAATTGTCGACGCCTCTATCGACGTGCAGGACGCGCTCTCCACACTCTCCGGCGAGGAGCAGAAATTGTTAAGATCCGGCCTCGACCCGCTTTTTCAACACTTCGTTTCGAATATTTATATTCATCAATCGCCCGCGCTCGTCGAAACGTGGAAGCTCGCGGAACGTATCAACTATGCAGCGATGTTTCGCGCGGCCGCCAGGCTCGCGCCGCTCGCGAGCGCGCAATTCCTTAAGAATATTTCTGATAACTTACGAAAAAAGATTGCGCTCCCCGCGCCCATCCACGTCGCCGGCGTTTCAGGAACATTACTATTCGCGAAACAGACTCCGTCGGGCTGGATTCTCGTGGGCGACGCGGGTCCGAATCGTTATGAAGTTGCAGCAGCGCTGATTATTGATCTTGGCGGAAATGATATCTATTCCGCGCAGGCCACGCGCAGCGATCTCGGGCGGCCCGTGAATGTCGTACTCGATCTCGGCGGCGACGATCGTTATCAAAGCGAAGAGATGTATTCGCAGGCGTGCGGGCTGCTCGGCGTATCGTTCATCATCGATCAGTCGGGAAAAGATAACTATTCGGCGGGCCGCGTCGCGCAGGGCGCATCGGCCGCGGGCGTCGGAATCTTAGTCGACCGCGCTGGCGACGATTTGTATGAAGGCGACGCGTTCGTGCAGGGCGCGGGCTGTTTCGGAATCGGCTGCCTGCTCGACGTTTCAGGAAATGATATGATGAATGCTAAGATTGATTCGCAGGGATACGCGTGGCCGATTTCCGCGGGATTTCTTATTGATATAAATGGAAATGATAAAAGAACGGCGACGGGCGCGTACGGATCGACGTACGGCACCCCCGGGGAATTCGCCGGCCGAAGCATGGGAGCATCGTTTGGATTTCGATTCTTAGCATGCGGCGGATTTGGAGTATTGCTCGACGGTGCCGGCGACGATATAACAAAAGTCGGCGAGATGGGTTTCGGAATGGGATATTACTTTGGCTGCGGGTTCGTGCGCGATCTCGGCGGAAACGACCAGGTATTTGCGTCGCGCTACGGAATCGCCGCGGCCGCGCACCAGGCGCTCAGTATTGTTATTGACGACAAAGGTAATGATCTCTGGGACAACGCTCACACCGCGAGCATCGCTGGAAACTGGGATACTACTTATTCTTTCTTTATCGATTTGAATGGTAATGATACTTATCGCGGCGCGGGAATTTCGACCGGCGGCGCGACGATTTCTTCTCTCGCGGCGTTTATTGATGGCGGAGGAATCGATCGTTATGAAACGACCGACGGCCCGAGTTTCGGATCGGCGGGGCATCCCGAGGACGCGCAACGCAACACACAGTCGATCGCGTTCTTTTTAGATCTCGGCGGAAATAAAGATCAATATCCCGGAAGCGGACACACTCCGCCGCTCAGTAACAATTCAGAATTTGTGAGCCGGAAGTCCGATGTATATCAAACAAAAAACGTCGAGAGCGGCGCCGGCATTTTTCTCGATCGTTAAAATACCTTTACGGCGTGCGTCGAAACGTTACAGTTCGTAAAACCATCTAACAGCCCGTGGCAAAACCAAAACAAAATTAAAATGCCAGCCAGTTTCCCGCATCACTACAAATCTTCCGTCCATTGGAATGGCGACGCGACGTGCTCGCTCGAAGCGCCGCCGCGCGCGAAAATCACCGGGGGCGCGCCGCCCGAATTTGATGGAACCGACAGCGTCTGGAGCCCCGAACATTTGTTACTTTCGTCGGTCGGCCTTTGTTTAATGTTAACGTTTAAATCGATCGCTAAGAAATCAAACTTAGTGATTAAACATTACAAATCGGAATGCACCGGAACCGTCGACCGCGGCGACGGCGGCCTCGCGGTCACCGCGATTCACGTTCACGTCGACGTCACCGTCGCAGACGCCGACGACGTGGAGCGCGTGCGCCCGCTTCTCGATACATCAAAAAAATATTGTTTAATTTCAAACAGCTTGAAAGCGCCCGTCACGCTCGCGGCGACCGTCACGGCCGTGTCGGCGGATTAAGCAACAGTCATGATCATTACAGAAACCTGCGCGTGTCTGTTATTATTAATCATACAAAGCGGCGGAGCAAAAGCGCCTGCGAAACCCGGCGCTGCTGGCGAAAAATTTGAAGTCGGTTTCGTTGAAAAAAAGATAGCTACAATTCCGGGAAGCGGATCCATTGAAGGGCGGGCGTACTTCAGCCCGTCGGGGCGCAAAGTCGCTTATGTTATAAAGGAAGGCAACAAACTGGTTCCGGTCATCGATGATAAGAAAGGAAAAAGTTATCATTACGTCGATCCACCGGTGTGGGCGGCCGCCGCCGACCACGTCGCGTGGCGCGTCGGAAACCGGCTCGCCGATAATGAGCATGAGCGCTGGTGGGTTTTTTTAGATGATAAGAAAATCGCGGAAGATGATTGGATTGGTAGTATTGGACTTTCTCCCGACGGAAAACAGGCCGCTTACTGGCTCAACCCGGGCGCGCGTATTGATAAAGAGGGCGTCTACCAAGGCGGAAAATGGATATTTGCATTTGGCAACAAGAAAAGTAGCGAGTTCTCTCAAGGCTTCGGCCTCGAAGCACCCGTTTGGAGCCCTGATGGAAAGCAGGTTGTTACATTTACACAAAAAGCGAATAACGCATCCTTAATGATTAATGATAAAGTAATAGAAACGAAGGGCGCGGCGTTTTTTATGTTAGATTCGTTCGTTTTTTCACGCGACGGGAAACGTCTCGCGTACACCGCGCATCAAGGCGGCGCGGGTGGAAAGATGCGTTGTCATGTACAAGTTGGCGAAGAAAAGTATGGATTAAAATTCGATGACGCGGGGAGCCCGATCATTTCTCCCGACGGGAAGAAAATTGCATATCGCGTACTTACAGGCGACAAGCTACAGATAGCGATCGATCAAACTGTAGCGTCCAAACAGTACGACGTTCTCGGCGCGGCCGTTTTCAGCCCCGATAATAAAAAATTAGTTTTTGCTGCAAACAAAGGCGGCACGGTTCATTCTTCGATGGCGGTGACGAGTTACGCCGTTCACAATTCAAAGGGCGGGAAGTGGTTCATGGTCGCCGGCGATCAGGAAAAGGAAGAATTTGATATGGTCGACGATCCGGTTTTTAGTAATGACGGAAAAAGTCTTGCCTATCGTGCTAAAAGCAACGGCAAGTGGCACGTGATCGTTAATGATAAGAAAAGCGAGGCGTTCGACGACGTCGACGCGCCCGTTTTTAGTAGCGACGGTAAAAAAGTAGCTTTCGGCGCACGTATCGACCGGGAATTTTGGTGGAAGGTCTTGGATTTGTAATTGTAATTGTAATTGTATGTTGAACGAATCCGCGTGAAATAAACAGGGCGGCAATGTTGCCGCCCTGAATCTTTGCTTATCTTCGGATTCTTAATCAATAACGATAATATTGCGAATTCCGTCCGGATTCGAAGCGGGCGTGATCTTGACGCGGTTGCTTCCGTCCGCGTTCATAACAAATAAGTCATAAAAGATCTGCCCAGAGGGCGCACCGTTCATGATGATTTTTGTGCCGTTGCTGTTCCAGGTCGCCTCATCGGCCTCGACGCCCGCGGGACCCGTCTGTGGAAGAAGTGTAATATTCGTTCCGTTAACATTGGCAGTGTAGAGGCCGAAATTGTTATCGGTCGTCGCGTCGAGGCGATAGAGCAATTTTGACGAGTCTGGAGAAAAGATTCTTAAATTGCGTGCTCCGTAGGCCGCGCTCGCGCCGCTTCCGTTATTTGAAGTACTCGGGGTCACGCGAACGCCACTATTGGCCACAAGCGGATCCGAAATATATAAATCGCCTTTTGTGGAGGCATTCAATGATCCTGAATAAAGAACCTTCGTGCCATCGGGCGTCCATTCCAATCCTACAGTTGATGCAATGTTAAGACCGATCGTCCCGCCGGAATTATTAGTTGCTCCGATTTCCTTATGATCGGTGCCGTCGGGATTCGCGGAGAACAAGCTATAAATATTGTCGGCAAGGGCTTCAGCCCCGTAAACAATCTTCGATCCGTTCGGCGACCACGTAAATGTAGCGACGTCGCGATTGATCGGAAGCGCGAGCGGCGTCGAAATTTTCTTAGCATCTCCGCCGAGCGCAAGGTCGGTCCAAAGCTGAAACGGACCGTTAGGAAACGGATCATCAATAATCATCGCGACGCGCGAGCCATCGGGCGAGAACCCTAACATAATCACGTGCTCATCCCCGGGGCCGGGCGCCTGCGGTCCGAGCTGAATTTTATTTGTACCATCGGGCAGCATCGTAACAACTTCGCCGTCGTTATCACTGTTCTCATCCACGGCTGCTACAATTCGCGAACTGTCGGGCGCCCAAACCGCGGGGCTGCTCAGATTATTATTTAATTTTGTTGATAATGTAAAGTGTCCCGTGCCGTCGGCGTTAACGACATGAAGCTCCGACAAACTGAACGCTCCAGTCTTAACGACATAAAGAAGGCGCGTGCCATCCGGCGACCATCGCGACTTGTCATCAATGTCGTGATTCAAGGCCAACGGAGTGTTTGCTTTGATACGGTTGCTGCCGTCCACATTTGATATATATAATTCCGTCTGCCCGTTCAGGCTCGAACGAAAGAATACTTTAGAACTATCAGGCGACCATACAAATGGATACTCGGCGCTAAAGTGGAGAATGTTTTCGCCAAGCCCGGCTGCATCCGATAATTTAACAAAACCGCTTCCATCCACGTTGACAACAAAAGCATCCGGGGCGGAGCTGCCAGATAACTCTACATAAATTAATACTTTTGACTTATTCGGAGAAAGGATGGGCTCGCCTCTCACGTCTCCACCCGCACCGAGCGGCGGCGAAACGCGCGTGTGTTGAGAACCCGCGAAATCTGTAACAAATAATTCCGATTCGCCCTGGACAATTTCGGCGAAATAAAGAATCTTTCCCGGGCCGGCCGGCGGCGGCGGCGGCGCCACGACATCATCATTAAGAATCGTGGCCGTCGCTGTAGTATTGCCAAATTTGGCCGTTCCACTAACATTACTTAGAGTTAAGCGAAACGTCTCATCGAGTTCGACGTCCGTGTCGCCGTTGATTTGTATATTTATCTGCGCTGTCGTCTGTCCGGGATTAATCGTTACAATTTGGTCGAATGCGGCGTAGTCGACGCCTTGCTGTGCAGTCAGCGATGTCGTGCGCGCCCTAAAATTAATCGCGCCCGTTGCAGCGACGTCGAGCGAGATTGTAAATGTTATATTTGCAGAACCGGCGTTGCCTTCCAGAATTGTATTATTCTGAAATGAAATAGTCGACTTCTGAATGCCGGCGCCGCCGACGGCCTTGCCGCCCGATCGATTATGACAGCCGCCCAAACTCATCGAAGCGATCGCCGCGGCAATAAGCCACGTACTCGAATATTTATGTTTATAATTGCTTTGTTTAGTATTGAGGAACATTGTTAAATTTAGCTAAAAGCTATTGGCCAAGAGCTAACATTGAAGGGGGATGTAAAAGTCGTCATTTTCGGAATCCCGGCCCCGGCGGAAGTGTTGCACGCGCGCTCCCACGCGGTCATACTGAAAGAGCCCTTCATTTCATTTATTTCCGAGCCCGATACTCAGAATCATCACCGTGCCGCGCATCTCCGTATTCGTCGACGCAGCGAATCTTTTCTACGTTCAGCACCGCCTGGGCTGGCACATCAACCCGCAGCGTCTTCTTGATCATATTGTTGGCCTCGACCAGCTCGCCGACGCGTTTTGGTATACAGGCGTTCGCATCGGCCCCGGCGGCGAAGCGGAGCAGGAAAAATTCTTAAAATGGCTCACGCACGCCGGCTATTCCGTGCGGCGGAAAAGTATCAAATCTTTTGTTAATGTTGACCGCGGCGGAACTGTAGAAAAGGCAAACCTCGACGTTGAAATTGTTATGGATATGTTAACAACCGCGGATACTTACGATGTCGCGGCGCTCGTGAGCGGCGACGGCGATTTCGAACGCATTGTTGAACATTTGCGTGCACGCGGAAAACGCGTTCGCGCGTATTCGATAGATCCCGTGATCGCGTTTGAACTCCGAAACGCGGTCGGAACACACTACGTCGATTTTTGGACGATTCGCTCGGAGGTCGAACGTCTCGAAGACGTTCCTATCATTCCGCCGGTCGGCCCCGCGCCGCATCTGCCGCTTCACAACGCAGTGAATTTGTTACAAAACGGCACCACCCCGAATCTCGCTGCAAATACAACTACAAATACGCCGGTTGTTACAAAAGAGTCCGGATCATTAACAAACGGTACTTCGCATTCCGACGCCGGTTCGCCTCCTCCGGCGGATGCTAACGTTCCCGCGCCGCCGGCGCCTGATGCTGACGCGGAAAGCCCGAAAGCGGCACTTCTTTAACTTTCGCGCCGGCTTCGCAAAGTCTAATAATAAAATCCGGCACCGGAAATTTCTCCGAGTGCACGGCGCGCAGCGCGGCGTCGAAACGATCGTCGTGGCGCGCCGCAAAAGTAGCATGCGGATCGCGCGCGGGATAGCGGCGCCAGAGCTTTAGATATATTTTAATGATCTGTTGAAACGCGCGTTTTGTTAATGATTCCGAACTCGCGTTTTCGCGCACGCCGACGACGAGATCCGTGTCTTGCTGCATGCGTTCGAGCGCTTCTGTTAGAAATCGCGGATCGAGCGCGCCCGACTCAATACCAATAATCCGCGCGCCTCGCGCCGCGCGCAGCCCCGCCCGCCACGCTTGGCCCGGAGACGCGAACGCGTCCGCGAGAAAACGCAATGAAGGTATTATTAACGAATCCGCGCGCAGCTCCGCGAGAGCGCGATCCGAGCGCGCGGCGCCGACGATTTCATAACTTTGGACGCCCACGTCCTCGGCCGTTTTTATAATTTGTTTTGCGATCGCGCGCGCTTCGCCGGGATTCTTAACAACCATAACAAAAGAAACAACCGGCGCCATCGCGGCCTGCGGCCCGATTTTGATTTTTTTATTATTTACAAATAAAGAAGGCGGCGCCGACGGCCGCGGGCTCCAAGCTCCTCCCACCAAGTGCCATAATTTCGCGCGCGCGACCCGCGCGTAAATCGCGCGCCACGCCGTTTTCCAATCTTGCATTTCAATATTACGAATCAGCCGGCTCACGTCGGCGCGCGACATGGCGCGGCCGCCGTCGGCGGCGTGCCGGCCGAGATATCTAACAAATCGCGCGAGAACCGCCGTCCGCACCGCGGGCGGAAGCGGGCCCGCCGTCACCGCCGCGCCATCGAGATCGACTAATTTACAACTAATCTCGCCCGCTTCTGATATTAATATATTTCGCGGATGCAAATCGGCGGGTTCGATGCCGTTTTCAAAAGCCATGCGAATGGCCGCGCCCGCGGCTTCGATGATTTGTAACTTTCGCTCGCGACCGCAATGCTGGCTATTCAAAACGTCGAGCATCGGGCTCGCGCCGGGCTCAAGAATTGTAAATAAATAATGCCGCGAGAGGCCGAGACCCGCGGATGTAACAACTGCGGCAACCGGCTCCACCACGGGAACTCCGCGCGCTCTCGCGGCCGCCAGAGCGTCGACTTCGCGAAACGAACGCAATACATCAAATGTTCGATCGCGCAAGAACACGCGCGCGAGCCCGCCTCTTTTGTATACTCTCATAACAATATCTTCGCCGCCGAGAGTCATATGATAGGCGCCGCCCCGGCCGCCGTCGAAACGCCGCGCCGAGGCGATTAGTAGTGAAGGCCGCGCGATCCCCGCCGCGAGAAGCCGCTCGCTACGCTGCGCGTCGACGCGAACGCGCGACGGCCCGAGCCTATGATAAATATAACCGGGCTGGGGGTTCGCCATTCAGACAGTATAAAGATTATGGAGGCGTCAAGTGAATACTAACTTGATCCATTTCAACGGGCGCGCTCTTGCCCGCGAGATCCCACATCTTATAAGCAACGCGCCCCGCGTTATTTGTTACGTTCTCGGAACGCAGGAATTCAATATATTCTTTCGACGTCGTTTGATAAAAAAGCGTCGCCGTCGTTTTTGTAGCACCCGCGGGAATGGTATACAACGTGTCGTCCCAATACTGGCCGTCGGCGTATGTGGCACCGACGGGCTGCGCCTGAGCCGCCTCGAATGCTGCATTTGTAAACCCGCGCGGCGGAATCCGGTTATCTTTAAAAATTTTATTAACAAGCGCGAAGTGGAACGACGGCCCCTCCGGCAATCCCGTCGTCTGCGACAGCGCGGAATCGATGCCGAGGTGAATCTCGTACACTTTTGTATCAACAGTGCGAAGCTGCGCGCGCGCAAAA
Organism: Planctomycetota bacterium; assembly: GCA_046160785.1. Classification (GTDB taxonomy): domain Bacteria; phylum Planctomycetota; class UBA1135; order UBA1135; family JACQFD01; genus JACQFD01. The sequence continues at coordinate 26,228 of JBJXHE010000028.1, read as the reverse complement.
TTGTAGAATCCTTTTTCTTCGATCAACTGATTATTAACATTAAAAAACTTGACGTTGATCCACATGCGGCGGCCTTCGGCGTAGCCCGTCGGAAGTTTGTGGCCGGTTTGATTAATAATTCGAACGTTAAGATTCCCGCCCGTTTGCGTTAATTCCATATCCGACGCTTTTGTTAAGAAATCAACGTTGCGCGCGATCGCGTCTTCGGCTTCCGCCGGCGTCAATCCCGATTCTTCGGCCGGACCATACAAATCGTTCGTCTGATCCAACATAACAATTGCGCGCTGCACCCACGTATTCGCGCCGAAGAAACCGTGGTGCGGCAAATCGTTTCTGTAAACTCCGCTAAATCCCGGTTTGCACGCTTCGCCGCTGAGGTCGGGCATGTGACAGTCTTGGCATGAACTCACCGCCGATTTGTTACCTCCAAAACGCCCGCCCATCTCGATAGGCCCGATCGCGAATTGGCTCAGAGACCATTCGCTAAACGTGCGCTCGAGCGGAAATTGATCACTCTTTAATTGTGTCGGGTGCTCCGCATTTGAAGCATTCAAAGCATATATATCAGATGCCGCCGGCACCGGACCGCCCGTTCGCGAGAACGCCGGATTACTAACATCGTGGCACGTTCCACAGATTTGAGATTCTTGATGAAACGGCGACTGCCGCCACTCATGCCAATAAAATTTGCGGCCGAGGTCGTACGGCCCGCGGCGCCGGTCGAGCGGATCAATAACATACGTGCCGTTGTGCGGCTCCGCCGGAACCTGTGCGAGCGATGCTAAGATAGCCTGATCTTCAAACGGATTTTGATTAATATCAAATACGGGATCGACAAGCCGGTGGCAAACATGACAATTCACGCCGTCGAAATCTTTACCATTCAGCGCGGAGCCGTCGGACGGCGTACTGTTGCCTTCGAGCCAGCCGCCGGGTGAATGGCAGCGAATGCACAAATCTCCCGAGAACGGAGCATCCTGTTCAGCAATTGCCAGGCACGCGTGAAACAGCGGATCGCGCGCGGCCTGCGCCATCATGCTCGACTTCCAGAGACCGTACGGTTCAACTGATATATCATAATCGCCGTGGCATAAACTACAATTCGCCGACGGTTGAACGGGGTCAACAATTGTATTCGGCTGCGTTCCAGGTTGTTTAAAATCATCGTGCGTCGTTCCGCCGCCGATTACTAATTTTGACCCGGACACTGAACTAACAATAGAGATTCCAGCGACCGCCAAGAGGAGGACGGCCGCGACAGAACGGTAATGAATCATTGATGAGTAATAATGAAGGTGTTTTGTTAAGTGCGGCGAAAGTCTATCTCATAGAAGTACCCTGCGCCGTTGTAACTTGCGGCGCACTTCGCGCTGGACGGCTGCTAGACTTTTCGCGTGTCCGACTACCTGCTGATCCGCCTCTCGTCGCTCGGCGATGTGCTTTTTGCGCTCGCGGTCGTCGACCGTCTGCGAGAAGCTCAACCCCGCTCGAGAATTAGCTTTCTCGTCGAGGATCGGTTCGCGGCGATCCCGCGCGCACATCCCGGTATTGATGAAGTGCTTGTCGTGCCGCGCACCGAGGGCTGGCCCGCGGTTTTTGCGAACCTCAAAAATTTGCGCCGCCGAAGATTTGACGCTGTGATCGATCTTCAGGGCAACGCGAAATCCGCGCTCCATCTCGCGGCGCTGCGCGGATCGTTAAGAATCGGTTTCGCGCGCGGCGCGGGGCGTGAAGCTAATTTTCTTTTTGTTAACAAACGCGTGGCGCCGCCGCCCGAGGCCGTTCACCGCGCCGACCGTTTCTTAACATTACTTTCAGCGCTCGGAATCGAACCCACGCGCGCGGCGCCCACGCCGTTACAATTGTCAAACGAATCGGTTGAGCGCGCGGAAAAGATATTATCAAAAGCGGGCGCGATGCCAAAAGTAATATTACATCCAGGCACGTCCGCTTTCGGATTATTGAAACGTTGGGAACCGGAGCGATTCGGCCGCCTCGCGAAACAATTATCATTTGTTCCGGGCGCGGCGAGTTTTATAACAGGTGCGCCCGGCGAAGAATTGTTAGTTCACGCGGCGGAAGAAGCGTCGTGCGGCGGCGCGCTCGGGCTCCCTCCCCTTCCGAGTTTATTAGATTTAACAGCTTTGCTCGCTCGCGCGGACGCGGTCGTCGCGGCCGACACCGGGCCGCTACATTTAGCAAATCGCATGGGCACGCCCTCGGTCGCGCTGTTCGGCCCCAAAGATACAAAACGTTACGGCCCCGTCTACCCACGATCTGTAGTCATCCGCCGCGAAGACGTTCCGTGTTCGCCCTGTACGCGCCGCTGGTGCGAGGCGCCCGCGTGCATGGCTGGAATTACAGTTGAAACCGTCGCGTTTGAAGTGCGCCGATTGTTAACAAGCAAGAAATAATAATAATTCGCCCGATCTAATTATGGATTCTCGCTGTCGGCGAGCACGCTGCCCGATTGTTTATCGATTAATAGGAACCGGCTGCGCCCCGCGGCAACGTTGACTTTCACGTCGCGGCCGGCCGTCTTTACTAATTTCTCCGCGCCGGCCGACGTTTCATTAACACACATAATTAAAGATACTTTTTGTGTTTCGAGCACGCGCGTCGAAACGCCAATATTAGAAAGCGATGGAATCTCTATTCCCGCATTGACGATCGCCGCATGTAACAATTGACGCAGCGCCTGCCGTTCGCGCGCAAATTCCACGGGCAGCGGTTCATGCCAAATCGGATTCTTGAAATTGATAGGTTCGGTTTTGTTGCTTCTGCGGAGCCACTGCCCGCGATTGTCTTCAAAGGTTAGAAAAGGGAGCGATTCATAACCTTGCCAATTGTTCATTTCATGGAGTGCCACAGGTTTTCCTTCGTCGCAGATTCCTAATATTTCATGCGCCGCCGACTTTTGACCGTACGGATTTCCCTGGAGCCAGCCGGTTACTAATATTTTCCGGCCGGCTTTCATGAGCCCAGCGAGAGTGGCCGCAGCTTCGTCTTCTAACATTTCGGGCGACGGTACAATTGTTAATTTCGCCGTCGAGAATCTCTCCGGATCCATGCGCATTTCGGAAATGGCCGTTGGCACAATTCCGAATTCCTCTGCTAATGTTCGGATCACTTGTTTTGTCGCGTCGAGGCCGTGCTGGCGCCCCGCGAAAAGCCGCGAATGCGGTAATATTACAATTACAGAATTGGGAAGGAAGTCGTCGAGATGCGGCGCCGCTTTTGTAAAGAATGCGCCGAATTGTTGCATGACGCGCAGTTCCGGCTTTGCGGTTCCGTCAGGGCGCCAGATGCCAATGACGGCTTCGTTCTCAACCGGCATGTAAGGATTAATATTCCACGCCCACTGGATCGAACCAGCGCCGCGCGCCGCGAACGAAAATGCAAATTTCCGTTCTAACAATTGAGCGGCCGCCTCGGGCGAGCGCCATGGGAATCCATCGATGGTTTCAAGACGCATGAGCCCCGTTTCTTGTATAACATTCGGCTTCTCGGGAACTTTTGTTAATACTCCGTCCCAAAGTAAATCATCATTATTCCACCAGGTGTGGACAGCCGTGTAGTCGACGGATTCCGCGTACACTTGCTGCGACGGCCGCAGCCATGTGCCGCCTTCGTCTTGGCCCAATGTAACTAAAACGTCGCCGCCTGCTGCGCGCAGCGTCGCGCGCAACTCGCCGGCCCACCGCGAAACCATATCATTGGAAAATTTATGAAAATCGGCGGCTTTGCGCGGGCGCCGCGCCTCACGGATCATTTGATAATTTAAATCTTCTGGTTTCGGCAATGCTAAAATATCGCCCCACGGCTCGCGCCAGCGGTCGCGCAATGCTACAGAATCGTCGCCGTGCTTCGCGCGCACCCAATCCGACCACGCGCGCTTTTCGTGATCATCGCCCGACGGCCGGTTGCTCCACAAATTCTCCGGCGGGCAGTACGACGGTTCATTAATTAAATCATAATGTATCCAATTGACGCCGCGGTAGCGCGCCGCGACGGATGTTAACAATGCTTTTTGTCCTTCGAGCGCGCGCGGATCGAGATACGGATTTGTGCCGCCGTGCATCGTCGGCTGAAATGCAAAGAAATTGAAACATACAATAATTCCGTGGCGCGCGGCGGTTAATACATAAGCGTCGAGCGCGCGAAGCACATGTTCGTCGATCGCGCCGGAGTCGAGCATCGCGCGCTGCCAGCCCGTCCAAAAACCCGTGCGCACAAAATTAACACCGAAACGCTTCATTTCCGCGAAGTCGCGATCCCAAAGATAAGGATTCGGTTCAAACAAAAACTTTCGATGGACGTCGGACGCCATATACGTCGTGCCGACGATCGGAAATACAACATTATCTTTTCTTAACCAATCGGTGGACACCGTTATTTTCGGACCGGAACGTAACAATTTTTCGTCGCGCACCCAGAAGCCCGTTTTTTGAATACTCGGCTGTCCGGCGAAATTGATAACTTCCACTTCAACGTTATAAATTCCGGGTTTATCGAGATCCAAAAATTGAATTTGCCCGACGCGGTTCTGGCCCTCGCCGACGAGCGCGACTTCACCCACGGCCGACCACGTTTTTGTACCATTCGGACCGGACGCGCGCACGCGCACCGAACTCGGAACAACTTCGCCTTTCCTAATAAAAGGTTTTCTTAGTTGTATACGAATCGACGCGGAGCCGCCCGGGTCGACGCACGCGTCGACCGGCCGCGCGTCGAGCTCCACCGAACCCGCGAGCGCGCGTTCAATACAATTCCGAATTGTAGCTGCTTCGAGTTTTGCGTCGCTCGGCGCGAATACCCATCGCGCGCCCGCGTCGCTCCCCCGCAGCCGGTCGATTTCTAACAATGGACACGCGTACGGCACCGCATCGCGTTCACTAAGAATATGGAAAATCGGGCGGACGACCGCGTCGCGCGGGCCCGACGTGCCGTCTTCTTTATCAAAGTCTTTTTTTGTTGTTAACCGGATTGTTAATGAATAGACAACGTTCATTTTCGCAAGCGCGGGCCCCGTCCAGCCCGAACCGGGAACGCTACTAATAAATCCCGTTTTTATTTCAATCGGCTCGGCGGGGCCAATTAACAATTCGCGCGCGAACGTCGGCTGCCGCGTGCCTAGCTCCCAAACTCCGCGCAGTTCTTTCTTAGTCGATTCGTCTTTTTTATGAGCGTCGGAAGACGGCTGGCTTCCGGGGTTTTGCGGCGTCTGCCCTTTTTCTTGCAACCAGCGAACCGGCTGGTGAAGCGGCGCACCGCCCAACACTACAAATCCGCCGCCGTTCTCCAAGAATGCGCGAATCTGATTCCACGCGCCCAGCGGAAACGCGCTGCCGTACGGCAATACGAATACATCAAAATCTTTAACCTTGAGCCGATTCTTAACATCCTCCGCGGATACTAATACTTCAACCGGCAAACCCTTGAGCGCCTCGTCGAGCGTCGCGGCTTCAATTTCCGGCGCGTCAACCGTTGGAAAACCGGCCGATCGAAATATTGCAATCTTCGCGGGCCGTGTTGCGTCGCGACGGTCGGGCGCGTCGAACGGCGCTTCAGGGTCGGCGCTCTTGCCCGCCTGCGCTACCGCCGCCGCGGACGTCATGAATACAATAATTAATAAATGGAGAGCGCTTTTTGTGAAGTTTGCAATTCGCATCGGATTGATTGAAGTGAGTACGTTACGAATACGCTAACAAATACACGCGCGCGTTCGCTCCCACTTTCTTCGCGGCGATCGAGGAAGCTCTCGTTCCGACCCGCGGGTTCGCGCAGCCGGAAGCGTAAACGCCGTTTATTTGTAACTTGCAAGTTTTCGTTTGGACGGGTGTGAATTTACGTTTGGATGTACTCAAACCTTCGTTTGGCCACTCACAAGTTTTCGTTTGGACGGACATGAACTTTCATTTGGACGGTTATTCTTTACGAGTAAGACCCGGTTCGTTTTTGTAAAGAATTGCCCGAGAGAGTTGTTCTCGACGAAGTTCAACACGTTCCAGAATTATTTACATCTCTCAAAGCGTCGATCGACCGAAACCGCAAACCCGGAAGAATGATATTAACGGGTTCGGCAAATGTATTATTATTACCAAAACTCGCCGACTCTCTCGTGGGCAGGATGGAAATACTAAAACTAGAGCCGCTCGCACAGGTGGAAATCGAACGGCAAAAGCCAAAGGCACACTTTCTCGACCGCCTCTTCGCGGGAAAATTTACAATAAAGGCCGAACCAAATATTAATAATGATTTGATAGATCGAATCTTAACGGGAGGATTCCCCGCAGCGCTCGCGCGCACTTCGCGGCGCCGGCGGCGCGAATGGCAAGCTCAATATGTAACAACTCTTACGCAGCGCGACGTCCGCGAATTTGCTAAGATTCGTTCGCTCGACGCGGTGCAACAAAAGAACGCTTCAAATGTGGAATTGTATTTTACGACGGCGACATCTCGCTCCCGTTCGGCGATCAGTTATTTGCAGTGCCGTATTCGGAGATGTGGAGTTAGTATTTGTGAAGCGGCGTCGTTGTGAGCAGGAGTGCGTGCGGCTGCTATGCACTAAAAACTGCTAAACACTCCGCCAAATCATAATAATTCTGCAATACGTTTGCAAAATTCGTCGTTTTTCGCATGATTTAGTGAATCCATTGCATGATTCATAAAGATTCGTCTTCCAGCTCCGACGATACTCCGGGTCGCCTCTCGGAGTTCGTTAGTCTTTTGCCCTCGCGTGGACGCTACACCTTCACGCGCGACGAAGCCAAAGCCGCTCTGCGACTCTCCGATTCAGCAGTCATGAGTTCGCTCTTGCGGCTCCAGAACGCGCGGCAAATCGCCCAGCCGCGGCGAGGTTTTTTTGTAGTCATTCCTCCCGAGTACGCACCGTCCGGAGCGCCTCCCGCGAATTGGTATATTGACGACCTCATGCGCTTTGAAAAGCTTCCGTATTACGTTGCGCTATTCAGTGCAGCCGCGATCCACGGGGCAGCCCACCAACAAGCGCAGGAATTTCAAGTGATGACTACAAATCCGCTTCGCTTTTCGGAGTGTGGGCGCAATCGGATCCATTTTTTTGTTAAATCACAACTAAAGAAAACGCAAACGCTAACTATAAATACGCCGACGGGAACAATACGAGTTGCAACCCCCGAAACGACAGCCCTAGATTTGATTCGTTACGGCCTGGTGCGCTACGACCTTGGACTCGTGACAACGTTAATTTCAGAGCTGGCTGAAAAGATTGATCCTAAACGGCTCTATGAAGCCGCGAAGATTGAAAAAGACCTTCCCTCGGCGCAACGGATAGGATACTTGCTCGAAGCTACAGAGCATACCAATATTACAGAATTATTATATCAGTTAATTAACAAGAAGAAGCCTCGACGCATTCCGCTGCATCCGCGCCTTTCTTTGCGGAATACAAAAACAAATGACCGCTGGAGACTTAACATTAATACTAAAATTGAAATAGAAACATGATTCCCCAAGCATATATTTCCGCGTGGAGAGAACGGGCCCCTTGGCAAAGCGATCAACAGGTAGAGCAAGACTTAATCTTAAGCCGCGCAATGATCGAACTTTTCTCCGATCCACTTGTTTGCAGCACTTTCGCACTCCGCGGCGGCACCGCCCTTCACAGACTTTACTTTTCACCACCGGGACGCTACTCGGAAGATATAGATCTTGTTCAGTTAAAACCGGAACGCATCGGTCCTGCACTGGCCGCAATGCGCGCACAACTCGATCCGTGGCTCGGCGAACCCGAATGGAAAACAGGGAAAGAGAGCGTAAAGTTAAATTATCGATTTCAGTCTGAGGCTTCACCTGTCGCGAGGCTTCGATTAAAGATTGAGATTAATATTTGTGAGCATAAAGCTTGCGAAACTCCAATATTCGAAAACTTCAGTACACAAAACGGCTGGTTTTCGGGCGAAGCTAAGATCACTACATTTACGCTCGAAGAACTCTTAGCAACAAAACTTCGCGCGCTCTACCAACGACGTAAATCACGCGATTTATTTGATCTTTGGCTCGCACCCCACCTGGTGCCCGAGCTTCGCGTTCGAGCTGTCACCGACGGATTTGCACGATACATCTCGCATCAAAAACTTGTAGTCTCACGATCGGAGTTTGAGAGAAATCTTTACGAAAAACAGAGAGACTCATTATTTACAGAAGATATTCTCGCGCTTCTGAATGATATTTATCGAAAAGAGTTTAATATTAACAACGCGTTAACATTTGTACTCGAAAAGTATATTTCGCAAGTTCCTGGGGAACCGTGGAAGGGGAAAGAAAAGAGAAGACTTCGTTTGTAACTAAACTACCATTGCGATTATTTGCAGTGCCGTATTCGGAGATGTGGAGTTAACATTTGTCACCTTCGCCCGAATGGGCTGAATTGTCTTGGGCGAGTGTTTTTGGTGGTACCACACTTCGGCAACTTCTCGAAGTACAGCGCCAAGCCGAGGCGATCAGACTCTACAAGATTATTGTTGCGGTGGGCGCCTGTGTCATCGCTGCGGCGGACACTATTAGTAAATTTATCTAATCGGCTACATGTTGGAACGAAAATTCTACTTCCCCAGCGCCGCCTCCGCCGCCTTCCGTACAGGCTCAAATTTCGACGTCTTCGCTTTCTTGAGTGCTGCCTTCGCGGGCTCAGTCGCAAACTTGCCGAGAATCGAGCAGATCTCGACCTGCTCTCGGATGAGGAATTTCTCCATGAGTTCATCTCCACCGTCAAAACCGGGCAGCTTCGTCCGTGAGAGCATACTGATCAGAATGCTCTCGCCAGAGCCGTCGCCGCGACGCCCAAGTTCAATCGCAGCACTCTCGCGGACATGGTGATCGGTGTGCTTGAGGCCGTCATTGCGAAGTACAGGAATCGCGGCGCTCACGTCTCGCGCCGACACCATGGCAAACACAAGACGCACGAGCGGATCGTTGTTGGCGAGTCCGATGACAACGTGCTTCGCCGTGTTGCTTCGTTTGAATATTTCCTGAACGGAGTACAGTACATAGGCCATTTCGCGCCGCACACCGGCGTCCTTTTCCACAAACACTGCCTCGGTTGCGGCAAGAACACCCGCTTTCGTACGGAGACCTGCGATTGCAGTGACACCGCGTAAACGAACTTCTTTATTAGTGTCCAACGTGAGTTTAAGCAACGCGTTGTAGACACTCTTGCTTGGCTTCATCGAGATCTGCTCAACCGCCTGCCTCCAGGCAGGATTCTTCAAGTCGCGAAGACTCGCAAGCAGTGCAGTAGTCTCAGGTGTATCCGGAGCGTCGGATAGATTCGGAATGATTACATTCTCTTTTCCAGTGTCGTCAATGACTACAACAACTTCGCCCGCCCTCAGCACGGTGCGTTTTCCGTCGCGCAACGCGGTCCAATTACCACGAGAATCGAGACGCGGCTCTTGGACGGGCTCACGCCGGCCATCAGCGAAAATGATTTCCGGAGTCGCCGCGGAAGGAGCTTGTACCGCCGGAGCTACAAAAAAACACATCGCGAGAATTTTAAGAATCATCATGGCTACTTGGGTGCTAACGGCACACCCGCTTTCGTGAGTATTTCATCAAATACGCCAGCCTTGCGCTCGCTGATATGCAGGTACTGTGCCTCGCCAACCGGTGATTCAATTCTGAGGTCGCCACACTCAAAGCAAATCAACAGTTCTAGCAGGTCTGCACCCTTCTTTGCGACGATCGCGTGCCGCGGGCTAAAACCACATGCGGCGACAGCGCCATTCCAACCTGCGAGCAGACTGCGCAGTTCCTTGCGGACGCGGTCTTGTTCGGCAATCACTGCAACGCGGCCGAGAATGCGGCAGCCATAGTAGTTGAACGCGGGATCTGTAGATTTCATCGGGCCGATGTGAGGTTGCAGTGACAGAATCTCCATCGTGTCAGGATGATCGAGAATCGACTGCGACATCGGCGGCATGACGTTCTTGGACTGTGCTGCAGTTCTCAGACTACATGAAACGGCCGGGATCAGTAACATAGCGAGGATTACTACAACTGCGCGGCAGACTGCCAGTCGTCGAAGATTCGCGGCCTGTAATCGGTCTATTTGGAGCATGCATGCATTGGTTTGCGGCCCAAGCGCACAGAGCTACGCGGATCAGCGGTAAACGCTACCGATTTTTACGGGACTCAATTTCGAGCGCAGCCGTAGCAGCGTTCTCCTTACGACGAGGTTGCTATGACATTTGTTGATTCTGATCCACTCTCTCACGACTCGTTTGCCGGCGGCGTGGTCGTCGGCCGGCGCGCATTATTAACAATACCACTGGCAATGTCCGCATCTGGCGCCATGAAACTACTCCAAGAGCCCGATTCCAAACCCGCATCGCGCGCGACGGGCGGGTCTGCGCTCTCCACTATTGATATACAACAATTCGAACAGGAGTGGAAAACGATAGCGAAAGAACTAGGCGGATCGAAGCCAGAAGCCGACGAGATCTACGCGAATCTGCTTTCGAGTCTGATTGCCCGTATACCGTTGCAACTGCTGCCGAAACTAACCAATGGAAAGGGATCGAATGGTCTCATCGGCGGGCCAAGCTGGGTTCGACTCCCCTGTGTCATGGTGGAGTTTCAGATGGAACCAGGTGCTATGCTCCGACTGCACAATCATCCACCGCAGGTTGTTGTCACACTATGTGCAGAGGGCGCGTGCGACTTCCGGCATTTCGAACACGAGGGAGAAGCTCCGCCCTGTACACAGATCGATGGAAAACAGTTTAAGATTCGCGAGTCGCGGCGCGGTGTACTATCGACGGCCCGTACGACTGCACTCACAAGAACTCGAGACGGATTCCATACCTTCAAAGCTACAAAAAAGGGCGCGAGGATCATCGATTTTATTGTATCTTTTGGAGACACGAGCACATTTTCCTATGTGCAACTCTCTGAGAAGCCCATTGATGCGGAGGCACAGGTTTACGAAGCGGTCTGGCTCGGCAAAAAGTAGCCGGCGCGACGCCAGGCACAGGCAGTGAACTACGTACAGAGCTCTACTTCCCGAGCTGCTTTCCCGCCGCCTTCTTTGCTTTTGCTAGCGCTTCCGATACGCCGCCGGACGGCACGGCCTGAGGCGGCGAGGTTGAAACCGTTGGTTTTGTAGTTTTCGCAGCCGCAGGATCCATTGTCGTTTTTGAAGGAATTGTTGTATCGGCCGCGCGCTCGCGCTTTGCAGTATTCGCCGCGCGCTTCGCCATCTTTAATTTTACTTTTTCGACCCACGTTTCGACACCGGCCGGTACGCGCACCTGTCCCCACAGGCCAAGGCGGCGTCCCGCGATTTCAATTGTTAATAACAATACGGCGGCCCATAACAATTCGCGCGTTAGCAAACGCCAGCTTTTCGCAGCGCGATCGCCCTTAAACAACGTTCCAATTTCCGGCTCGAAAATTCCGCCAGACACCTCGGCAATCTGACGTAACAATTTCGCGCCCTGCTCGGGATCCTGCGCGCGCTCAAACTCGGGCGAGTACGGCAGCGCCATAGGCGGAAGTGATATAAAGTCTTTTTCGTTAATTTTTACAGTTCCGAGCGAAATCCCTTCCTTCGTCAGCGGATACCGTGCCTCGAATCGATTTGTATCCACACGCTCCAACTTGAGTTCATGCGTGCTGCCCGAAGGATCTGTAATACGCGCGGTGAGCTGCGCGGTCTCCGCGGGAAGCCCCGTATTCTTAGCTTCTGGATCTGTATCAACGCGAATCACGGCGTCCTTTCCGTCGCGGCGGACGGAAGTGAAATAATCGCGCGGCTCTTCTTGCCCGACGAGCCAGCGCGTGATTGTAACAAATAGCGCGCTGAATCCGTCCCATGCTACAATTTCGGATCCGAAGCTTCCGCCGACCTGGCCCGTGTACGCCGCCGAGCGCCCGAGTCCTTGATACATAAACGCGAACACCGGAGCCTTATAATCATCCTTTGTTATAATTCCCGCCGACGCGTCGGGCCGCAGATATGTTAAGTTATAACCGCTGATGTTCGGAAACCCGGAGCCTGGGATTTCGCCCAAAGTATACAATTGCGACGAGATGCCGGCGGGCGTGTTCTGATCGACAAACGTCGTGCGCGCGACGGTCATCGTGTCCTGCGAAAAGAGGCGCGGAAGCTCCTCGGGCTTTTCTGTAAAATAGTGCTGGCCGCCACCGCGCTTCGCCATATCAATAATAAAGGCCGCGTCTCGGTCGGTTTCTTTTCCGAGGCCTATCACCGAAGTTGTAATATTTACCTTTCGATACTCCTCGAACAAATTAATATAATCGCCGGGCTCCTCGGCGTCGGCCGCGTCGGCAAATAATATAATGTGGCGGTTTTGTTGTTTTGCGCCTTCGAGTTCTTTTCCCGCGGCGACGAGCGCTGTATAACAAAAAATTCCGCCGCCCATCGAACGAATGGTGCGAACGGTCGCTGTTAATCTTGGAATATCAACTGCCGGAGTGAGAGGCTGGACGACGTGCGCAGACGAATCCACCGCGATAACAGATACAGAATCGAGCGGAGATAACAATTCGATCGCGGCGCACGTCCCAAGATTAGCAAGATCCATTTTTTGTAAATTGTTGCCGACGGGCGCCGCCATCGAGCCCGAACGATCGAGCGCAACTGCGAGCGCGATTCCAAATTTTCGGTGCTCCTGCCGCAGTTCCATTGTAACCGGAAGAATATCTTCAATTGCGGATTTATAGTATCCGCCGACGCCATAACTAGCTTTTCCGCCGGTTATTAATAATCCGCCGCCGCGCTCGACGACGAAATCTTTAAATCCCGAAAGCCCGGGTTTGAGGCGGTTTGCGGAGACGTTTTCAAGAATCACCGCGCGATACGCCGTGAGCGACAGCGCGTCAACATTAACCTTCTCGGGAGCCGCCACTGTCACGGGAATTCTAGCTTTTCGCAGCGCGATCGCTAGCGTGTCCTCGGCCCCGTCATCATTAATAATAAGAACCGGCTTCGCGCCTTCGACGTTCATCGCCGCCGTGGCTTGATTATTTTCCGGCGTACGATCGTCGTTATCTGATAATTTTACTTTAAACGGAATCGTTCCCGCCCGCTGGAGAACGTCGCGAAACACAAGGCGGTTTAAGCCTGCTTCAAAAATGCGCTTTCCTGAACTGAGCGTCTGGCCGTCGCGTTCAAGACTAAAATTAGATTCGCGCTTTATATCCGATCGAATCCATACTACAAATTGGAACGGCTCCCCCACCGCGACGGAATCGGGCAGGTCGACGCGCTCAATGGATAGATCGGAGCCCGTGGACCGCGACACCGCGCGAACGTGAATTGGTATATTTCTGCTGAACGCGCGGCGCGCGGCGAGCATCGGATCGCGGCCATTCGCTTCGCCATCAGATATAACAAATATCGATCCCTGCCGCTCTTCGGGAATGAGATGAAGCGCCGTCGTGACCGCTTGATACAAATCGGAACCGTCGGCGTCGACCTCGTGTTGAAATGCATTAAAACGGCCCGCCTCCGACGGAATTCTGTCCGTTGCGGCCTGCCCGCCAAAACTAACAATTCCAACGCGGTCGCCGGCGCCGCGCTCGTCTTCGGCGAGGCGGATCGCCTCCGACGCTTTTTTAGTAATATCGCCCGGCATCGAACGCGAACGGTCAATAACAATCACCAAATCGCGCCCCGACGATCCCGAATGTAAATAAATGCCCGCGGCGGCCAGCGTGATCAAAATGATAACAATAAACCGGATGATGCGCGTCGCGCGGTCCACGCCGCGGCAATACCACCCAACCGCGAGAGCGGGAATAATCAGCAACAATAATTCGGGGTGCAGAAAGCCCATTGTAATTTTCAGTTTTGATACATTACAGTTTTGACTCTTTACAAGGCGAACGCGGCCCGCCTCGACGCGCGCGCTAAAAGATACCAATCGACCAACAATACAGAAAGCGCGGCGAGTATTAATAATATATCCGACGCGGAGAACGAAGCGGGCGACTTCGCAAACGTGGATTCTCCCTCGCGGACGCCGCCCGCACGCCCGCGAAGGTCGGATTCGGCGGCGTCGAAGAAGTTAACAGAAAATTGGCACAGTTCCTCATTCTTAACTTTCGCGCCGGGCGTTGAGCGCGTGAACGTAAACAATCCGGGGTTCGCGATTCCGTCGAATATAACAGTTTCGCGGCCGCGCACATCGAATGGGCCGCCCGGGCCAAGAATCTTATATTGGCCTTCGCCCGCCGCGCGAAACACAAACGATTCGCCGATCACTAAATTTACACGCGGCGGACCCGGCAGCGCGTCGCGGCGCGTCTCGGCGAAGTTTGTTAATAAAATCGGCCAGTCCGGAGTCTTATGAAGGGTCGACTTGGTAAAGTCACAATTAAATCTGTAAACTCGCCGGTCGCCGTCGCGCAGCTCCGTCAGGATTGGATCGTTGCCCGCGGACACCGTCGCATAGCCGCCGATTTGATGTTTTGGATCCGCGCTCCAAACGACGCCGTCGAGCGTCACTCCTTCGAGCAGCGGATGTCTCTTATCAATTAAAAAGGGTCCGATCCAATCTTTACGTTCGGCGCCCGGCGCTTCGAATACAAATCCCCACGTGCGGGCCGATCCGAGCATTTCGCGGCCAATATACAAATGAGCCGATTCGACATTTGTAGCAAATTCGCTGTCGGGCACGAGATTCTTCCACTGATCGAGCCCCGCCCCTTCCTTCGCCGACGACAAACCTAACAAATAGAGTTCTTTATCGGTGAACTTGGGGTCGGCGGCTAATTGTAAAGTTCGTTTCGGCGGCGGAACGAGAAACACACGATTGTCGGCGGCGAGCGCATCGGCCGGAAGCACGCCTTCGATCGCGAGCGAATCGGGAGGAAGCTCCAAAGCTAAACTCTTGCGTTCGCCCGCCGGAAGCGAAATCGTTTTTGTTAATATATCTTTTTCAGCGGCGCGAAGCGTGAAAACCACGTCTTTCGGCTGGTCGCTAAAATTAGCAATTGTAAAGAATGCTTTTTCACGCGTGCGCGCGACGTGCGTGAAACCGACATTTCCGAGCGGCTCGCCGACGGAAACGACCTCGACGTTTTTTGGATAGATTCCCGGGTCGAATTTATCCGTAACTAATAAAATCGCACCTGCGCCCGCGAGCTGCTGCGCGAGCGAGAGCGAAGCCGTGAGATCGTGGTGCGACGCGAAGGGTTGATACGGTTCGAGTTTTAGTATTGCTTCCTTCGGAAACGCCGCCGGCCCCGCAAGAATATGAGGAATCGCGCCGCTCTCGATAATTGTAACAGAAGCGCGCGGCGATAATTGTTGTATTCTCTGGCGCACCGCGGCGAGCGCGCGATCGCGTACAAATTCCGTTTTGCCTTTTGCTAACATCGACGCGGACCCGTCGAGAACGGCAACGAAATGTACAGATTCCTGCTCGCCGAAAATGCGGAGCCCCGCGAGCGCGAGAGTTAACAATAACGCCGCGAGCATTTCTAACCATAACGATGTGCTGCTTCTTAACCTTTCAAATCGCCGGCCCGCGGCGGGAACACGATCGCGCAAATGCCACAAAAAAAGCGCGCTCACGAGGCGCGGTTCAAACCGCCGCCGAAAATAATAAATAGCCGCGATGGCCGGCAGCGCGGCGAGTGCGATCAGACCGATCGGGTTTAAAAACACGGCGTTGCAAATTCTGCCGCGCGCGACCCTCTCGCGCTAGAACTTGCCGTTATTGTTAACTTTGCGGCATTTCACAATAAATCGCCGCACTCTTCTTAATTCGAACCTCTTGTTGCTCTAGTTACACGGAGTACATGTAAGCGCAATGTACGCCGCTGCGGTTGATACGCCGCTCGCATCGAAAAATTGATATTCCTGGGTTTCGGTAGCACCACAAATCGCTGAAAGCCCAAGCCCGGTCTCTGTATAACGAATGGGTAAAGAGCCGCTCGCACAATTTCGCTTTACGCCACCAACCATCTTACATATCTCAGCATCAGCAAAATTGTTAGATGTTATAGAAACATCGATCGCTGCATTGTGAGTGAGATTGAACAAATCGCAAGAATAGCAATATAGCCGAGTCGACCTCTAAGCTGAATCACTTTTGTGACTCCTTGGAAGTAGCAAGAAAAGAATTTGGATCCTGAAAAAAATCTGTAATTAAGTCGCAAAGTTCACTTCGTTTTTCAAAGAAGGCTTCACGATGTGGCACCATTTCCGGACAATTTTCCCGATTGAGAATAACGCGCTTTGCTTCAGTTCCAGTCACAATAACTGTATATACATCAATTCTCTCCATTCCACTTGGAAGCGGAGGAGGCTTGTCGGCAATTGTTGTTTGTGTCCATGATGCTTCAACAATGCCAAGACTAAATAATTCGTCCGACTTCAAACGCATAATGTCGCGAGCTTTTTGTTCAACTTCGCCAATTTCCCGCAGTTTTGCCTGAAGTAATTTATCAAATGCGATAGCTTGATCGACGGTAGGCTTAGCGCCTTTTTCATTGAATATTGTGTTCGTTAACAATCCTTGTACACCACCTTGTTTCGCGTACATTAAGGCAAGATACTCAAGTCCGTCACGTTTTGAATTCTTAGGTTCCTTCGCAACATTTTCCTTTGCTCTTGATTCTGTAACAATACGTGACGTTGGAGCTTCGCTGCCCGCCGTTGCAATGCTCCGATCATTCTTATCAAAAACGCCGGTCTCGCCAGAAGCCGGCTGCGAAGTTGGAAAATTAGCGCCTTCGCCAGACTTGTGTGCCGTGTCTCCAGCAACTTTTCCTTGGAATATTGCAAAGTAACAGATTCCGAAAGCTATTAACGCGGCGAGAATAAGAATGACCCGTTTCATGGAGTTGAAAGTACGTAAACTCTTTTTTTTGTCAACGCTTCTTTTTCCGCGTTCGCGCCGAAAGATCTGTTACACGCCGCGCCTCAGTTTCTTATCGAGAAATTTGTAAAAACGGTCGTTGTTCGCGAGTTTAACATTGGCTTTCGCGCCGAAGTACTGCGCGGCGTTTTCGAGAAACGCGTACGGTAATGATACAAATGTCCAGCGCATGCGGTCGCGCACGGTCATCCCCGGAATTTCTTTTAACATTTTCCGGTATTCTTTAAATCGATTCCGGAAACACTGCATCATAAACTTTTTCGACGGGATTGTTTGTAATCCGAATAGTGCATTCAAATTGCAATGATCGAGATACGTGCGCTTCGTTTGATACCACATCCGGAATTCATGACTATGAATTACGGGCGCTTCGGGTTCATAAACAATCGCCCAGCCGTTTAATAATGCAGTGCGCCCCCACGCGACGTCTTCGCCGAATCGCGCTTCGGGGAACGGCACCTGCTCCCACGTTTTTTTTCGTATGCTCGACGCGACATTATCAAATACGCATCGTTGCAATCGCTCGATGGGTTGTATCTTTTCCCATTCGCCGGGCTGGAATGGCTCCTGAATCACTTTTGTAGCACGGCACGCGGCCCACGATAATAATTGATGTTTCATCACGGGGTCGCATTCGGGCCGCGGGAATTGTCGTGTGTACACTCCGCCGACGCGCGGTTCCGAATAGTTACGTACTAATTTTTCGAGCCACGACTTGCCGACCGGCAGCGCGTCTTGTGTTAATAAAGCGACGACGTCGCCGCCCGTGTTCGCGATTGCTAAATTTCGCGTACGGCCGTGATTGAAAGTGCGTTTATCAATTTCAATCACTTTGTTAGCAAACTTTTTGGATACTTCGAGCGTGCCGTCGGTCGAACCGGAATCGACAATGACTAATTCTGGCTTCGGCCGGTAATCCTGCTCCGCGATTCGTTGCAAAACGTCATGGTAAATCGGGCCGCCGTTCAGCGTTGGAATAATAATCGACGCGCGCATGCTAATATTTAATTTGACTGCGGGATGCGGTGCCCAAGCTGCGCTTCTTTGATCATTCGATCCGCGAGCGCAAAGGCGCGAATGACGCACTGGTCGGAATTAATATATTCAAAACGGCCGAACCGGCCGAGCGAATCGATTCCGAGCTGCTCGACGCCCGCGAGCGCAGCGCCGATTTTTTTGTTATAATCATGATCGAAGACGACGTACGCGTATTTAACAGTTGACGCGTGGGTGAAAATCACGTCGGAACGGTTCAAGAGCCCCGCGTTCGCGAGACCGGCGACGATCTCATCAATATATTGTTTATCTTTTCTCGCCTCGCCGACGGCCGTCGCCTCCGCGAGAATTAAACTCTGCCCGGGCGGCGCGACGTTGTCGGAATAGTTATTTAAATAAGTAATGCGGTTCGCGGGCCCCTGCTCGGCGTGCGGAAGATAAATCCAGGAATACTTCGGCGTATTGTTATGATTGAGCCCGATCGCGGCCGACGTGAGCGAATTGTAAGCAAGTTTGTTAATCGCCGTGCGCGCGTCGTTCGAAAGCTCCGGTGTGAAATGTATAAATTCCGGCAGCGGAATGGTATTCACGACGCGATCAAACAATTCGCCGTTCACTACAAATCCGCCGCCCGATCGTTTCACTTCACGAACGGGAGTGTTGAGGCGCACAATATTACGAATCGGGTTTCCGATTCCGTTGGCGATGGATTCAAATCCGCCGTGATTTGGATAATAAAAAATGGATTGATGCGTGTAGCCTTCGGTGCGAATTCCGATCGCGGCGCGCACGACGTCTTCGATCGGCGCGTCGGGCACGCGGCCCTCGACCCACTCCGTCGACATCGATTCCAGCGCATGTTTCCAAATCTTTTCATTATACGGCTTCATAAACAATCGCTCGATCCCTTCGCCGAAACGAAAATGTATCCAATCGCCAAAATTAGTAGGCGGAGCCGCGCCCGTTTTTCGAATTTCCGCCGCCCGCAAATAACCCATTAAACAATCAAACGTCTGCTGTTTTTCTAAGTCTCCAATTCCGTTTTCGAATGGATAATGTACAAATCGGTCTCCGATTCTAATCTTAGTTAAACGATCCCGCTTGCCGCATCCGCCGTCGGTTTCGTTAATCATCCAATCGAGCACTTTCTTATCTTTAGAATATAAAACGTGACCGCCGGCGATATCATAAGTAAAGCCGCCGACGGTCTCGCTGCCGCAAAGGCCGCCGGTTTTTTTGGATGCTTCAAATACGACGGCGTCGAGCCCTGCTTCGCGCAGCCGCCGCGCGAGAGTGAGGCCGGAAATACCGCCGCCAAGAATTGCTGTCTTCACGAATAGTTGGGTTGGTTTTGAAGTCGGGAAGCTTACCCCACGAAACCGGGCATCAACGCCACTTGATAAAGAATCAACATCGGCGGAGAAAAAAAACTTCGGCGGAATCGAACACGGGAAATCGCGGGCACGTCGTAACCTGCCCGCCCGAGGTTCCAGCCATCGACGTGACAAATCTTTCCTATATTTCCGCGGCGCTCTTGGCGCTCGCCGCGTGCGCCGCTTCGACGTGCACGCAGGTTCGAGCGTCCGGTAGCAAGGCACTTGTTATTTACACTTCGATCGAATCCGAGATTCGCAACCCGATCGTCGAAGCGTTTGAAAAAGCCAATCCTAATATTGCGGTTGAAATTGTAGAGATCGAGGCGTCGCTCGCGCTCGAGCGGCTGCGCGCGAATGTAAATAATACAAATTCGGGCGCGGCGTCGGTGTGGTGGGGCGCCGATCATGTTAATTTAGAAAAAGCGACGCGGGAGAAATTGTTAGCTCCGATCGATCCCGCGTGGGCGAGAACGTTAGCAATCGAATACCGCGATCCCAACGGGCTTTGGGCCGGCCAGTTTTTACAATCTTTTTGCATTGCTTATAAACAGGGATCTGTAAATATCGCCAGCCGATTTGAAGAATTGGCCGAACCGCGCTTTCAGGGAAGAATTGTATATAGTTATCCGACGGGAACGAATGTGGCGGCGATGTTTCTGGGCGGAATGTTATCGATGCGCGGATCTTCGGCCGAATCGAACCGGCGCGCGTTTGACTGGTTTTGGATGCTCGATTCGAACCGCGGCAGCGAATATATCAATAATCCCGCTGCGCTTTTTGATAAAATTCTGGCTCCGCCCGCCGAAGGCGCCGTGGCAACAGATATAGCCATTGCTCGAACTGCCGACGCCGTGCGCGCGCGCAATCTTGCCGGGCTTTCGATTGATTTTGTAATTCCAACCGATTCGCCGGGGTATGTCGACGGAATCGCTAAAACTACAAATGCGCCGTTTCCCGCGGAAGCCGATCGTTTTATTGACTTTGTCGGGCGCGACGAACACATCTCTAAATATATTCAATACGGGCTCGTGCCGCTGCCCGCGGAACGTATTAACAAATCGGCCGTGCCCGAATGGATGGCGGCCGCGGTTGAACGAACGCAATTAACAGATCGCACGGTCCTCGCGGATCAATTGCACGAATGGACTTCACATTTCGAGAGCCGCTCGGCGGGCGCCGCGGTGCTTCCGGGCGACGACGCAGCCAGCGTTTGGTGGCTCGGTTTTATTGATATCATTGGTACGGCGCTTATTGTTATTGTTGTAATCCTATTATTAAGACGTGGCGGCTGGACTGCGATCCGCACGGGCGAGCAGGCGGCGGCGGCAAATCAGAATGCAAAACAAAATGAAACCACTTCTTAGTCATCTCGAATGTTCCAATTGTAAAGAGACGGACGATGCGTTTGCGCGAGCTTCCCTCTGCAAGAAATGTAATAAGCCGCTGCTGGTTCGTTATCATTTAGAACGCGCGCGCGCGACGTTCCGGCGCGAGCGCCTCGCCGAGCGGCGCGGCGATTTGTGGCGTTATCGCGAAGTGCTGCCCGTCGTACACGATCGCGAAATTGTATCTTTGGGCGAAGGCTGGACGCCCCTTCTTGAAGCGCCGCGGCTCGCGCAGCGTTATCAACTAAAAAGAGTTTATATTAAGGAAGAGGGACAGAATCCGACGGGCTCGTTCAAAGCGCGCGGCATGGCGGCGGCCGTATCGGCGCTCGTGCGATTAAATATTAAGAAAGCGTACGCGCCGTCAGCGGGAAACGCTGCGGGCGCTCTCGCCGCGTACGGCGCGCGCGCGGGCATTTCTGTTACAATCGCAATGCCTAAGGATACGCCCGAGCCTAATATTCTCGAATGTAAGATTCTCGGCGCCGAAGTTCATTTATTAGATGGATTGATCGGCGACTGCGCGAAGTTTCTTAAAGAACGATTTGCGACAGATCACGGCGCGATGGATTTATCAACGTTGCGCGAGCCGTACCGCGTCGAAGGCAAGAAAACGATGCTATACGAATTGTTAGAACAGTTTGAATTCGATCTGCCCGACGTGATTGTTTACCCAACCGGCGGCGGAACCGGAATTGTAGGAATGATGAAAGCTCTCGAAGAGTTACAAATCCTCGGGCTCGCCCCCGGGAGGATTCCGCGATTTGTAGTCGTTCAGGCCGCAGGCTGCGCGCCGATTGTGAATGCTTACAATGCAAAATTAAGATCGGCGGCGGCCGTTGAAAACGCGCACACGATCGCGAGCGGCCTGCGCGTGCCGTCGGCGATCGGCGATTTTATGATACTTGACGCACTCACGTCGACGCGCGGCACGGCCATCGCGGTTTCCGACGCGGAATTGATACATGAGATGCCGCTCGCGTCGCGCGATACGGGAGTTTACTTTTCGCCCGAGGGCGCGGCAGCCGCGGTTGCCACGCGAATGTTAGCATCGTCGGGGTGGATCGAGCCGAATGAGCGCGTCGTTATCTTTAACACGGGCTCCGGGCTCAAATATCCCGAGGCCGCGCGCGCCGCCATCGAATAGATATATACTTATCCAAACCTCTTCTTCATTTTTATAACACTACTAAAATGACGAACACGCACGCTGATTTGATAGAAAAATATCGTAAAGGTTACGACGCCGTCATTGACGCGCTCAAAGGGGCCACGCCCGCTGAATTGGAACATCGTCCGGGTCCGGGAAAATGGTCGGCGAAGGAAGTTGTACATCACCTTGCCGATAGTGAAACGATGGCGGCAATGCGTATTCGCCTGGTCGTCGGAAAGTCTGGATCTCTCATCTGCGGGTACGATCCGGATCAATTCGCGGTGAAGTTTAATTATAACTCTCGACCCATCGAGAACGCGCTCGCGGCTTTCAAAATCGCACACGAAACCACGCTCGAAATCCTCCCTCACTTCACTGCAGAAGACTGGAGCCGCCAAGCCTGGCACACCGAATCGGGGTTGTATTCAGCTGAGAAGTGGCTCGCAACCTATTCTAAACATTCACATGATCACGCTGGACAGATCCGCCGCGCGATTGAGTCAGCGCGCCAAAAATGATATTTATATTTAGGCGGTATCTGTAATATTAACTTTCCGCGGGTTCGCGCTAGCGATTTCTTTTCAGTGCGGCGGTATCGATGCCCGCCGCGCGAAGTGCCGGACCCGCCTCGTTCAAATATCGTTTTCCATCAGTGTAGTAACCCGCCGTCGGGCGCACGCCGGGCGCGATTTTGGAAAAGTAGTGATTGAAGCGGTTCATCGCAAGTTCGCGAGCGTACTTCGCCAGGCACGACGCGAGGGCGCACGCGAACGATTTGCTTTCGCCTTTTTCTGTAAACACGACGCGCACGCGCCCGTTCTCGGCGGCGATTTGATATAACGATTCGCCGCGCGCTTCTTTAATAATTTTAATCCACGCGCCGCCGAACGCTTTTGATAGAAGCGGCGCGTACGCCGCGCGCGCGCCGTGGCGGTCGCACACGAGAAGCGGCCGCTTGGCTGCGTATTCGCCGACGCGCGCGAAAATCGGCGAGACCGACTCGAAGAGCGCGAGGCTCTTATTGTTTAATTTATGAAAAAGATCGTTTAACTCCAATTCGGGAACGACGCGCGTGCCGAGCTCCAAAATTTTTACGCGGTTGCGTTCGCACGCTGTTAATATTTTTTCGGCCGAGCGCATCACGGCGTCGCGGGAAGCCGCGACCGGAATCTTAGCATCGGTGTCGCAGTACCACGGATAATTGTTAAAAACGCCGGGGCGCGTCACGCCGAATTGCAACACTTCAGCAATGTTATCAATCGGCTTTCCTCCGTTGCTCGCGACGAGAAAGGAAAGCGCGGTGTGTTCCAAATGTTCAAATTTGTGCTTTCCGCGATGCAGCCTTTTGCTGTCGCAAACGCGCACGCGCGCGTCGTTTTCATTAATCTTACTATTTTCGCCCGCGCACGCGGCGCGGAGCAGTTTTCTTAGACTAATATTCTCGCCCGGAATTTCGAATATTGAATAACCGATGCAGAGCGGCCCGAGCAGCGGCCCAAGTCCCGCTTCGTCGACGCCCGCGCGAACTGTCGCATTCACGCGACACCCTGTTTGGATTTCAGTATACTTGGGGCGAATTTCAGGTTTTTGCTCCGGCCCGCCGATAACGCCGCGGGGAGTTTTAGAAACGTGGAATCTTTAGTATTAATTGAGGATGCAACAGTTCGCGACGTCGTGCTCGTCGGTTTAAGTAATATTCCCGGAGTGCGCGCCGAATCGCCCGCGGGCTTTCCCGACGTCGACCGCGCGCGCCGCCGCCCGTACGAATCTATTTTTGTAGACCACAATCCGAACCGCGGCGGATCTGTAAACAGGCTCGCGCGCCTTTGCGAACTCGCGCCGAACGCCGAAATTATTGTAGTCGCCGAGGAACGCGCCGCGCGCGCGCTGCAATCGGAACGTACAAAACTAAAAATCTCCGGATTCTTGGAGCTTCCCATGGACGTTCGCGAATTCTTTAAACTTGGCGTCCGCCTTCGAAAACGATTCGACACGCGCAAAATACACAAGACGTAAACTTAAGTTTAGGCGATCGCGGTTTGTTTATTTTTCCATTGCGAGCGCAGCCAGAAATACATCAATAACGAAACGGGCAGCAGCACCAATCCAACTTTAACGCTGGTGTAGAGGCGCACGGTGGGGCCGAAGATGTCCGTTTCTGTAAAACCGCGGGCGATGTCGTCGCCGCGAAAGTATTCAATAATTCCGCGCGTGACGGCGTAAATCGCAGTCATGGCAAATGTAGCTTGTCCGGGAAATTTGCGATTCTTAAGAATCCAATAACCGAGCGCAGCGAGCCCGAATCCGTTCACCATCATATATATTTGCGTCGCGTAAACATTTTTTCCCGCGAGCGCCGCGTCGAATAGTGCATTCGGATGAAGCGGGTCGGGCACGCGAATCGCGAGCGGAAACGGCAGAGATTCGCTACAAATACGCCCGTGGTCGTCGCCGACAAGCAAACAGCCAATTCTACCAATACCAAGCCCGAAGAATCCGGCGATCATAACCAAATCCGCGGCGTGCCAGACGCGCAGTTTATAAGCTTTTAACTTCCAGAGCCCCAGCAGAAATGCAAGAATAAATCCGCCGTAAAAGACGAGCCCGCCCTTCCAAACAGATAACAAATGTATGATCAGTTCGAAAACGCCGGGTTTGCGGCCGTCGGCCGTTGTTGTAAATTCTTCTGTATGAATCGCACAATACATGAATCGCGCGCCGAGCACGATTCCTACTAATACCCAAATGGATAGATTCGCGTAGCGGGCGGGATCGTTAACCGGATCGTCGCCGAATTTCTTAGCGAGGCGCTCGAGTAAAAGCGATCCAAGCAAGAACGCCAATGCAAACATTAGCCCAAATGTATAAATGGGCAGGCCGAGGCCAGGAATCGTGAAGAGAACCGGGTACACGGATAGGATTCTTTTATTGCTAGAAGTGCCGCAGCGTAGCGGCGCAAATCGGCTATACGAAGGTTTCCTTCCGCAAACTTCTTTCTTGTATAGAACGCCGCGCGCGCGTTTCCTCGTCGCCCCAAATATAAAAACGGACGCCATGCCGCCCCGCACTAGCCGTATTCCGTCACGCACAACGCTTCTCGCGATCGCGTCAGGGGCTCTCATTTTTTGGCTTCCGCCGATCGCGCTAAAACTTCGCATGCAGTCGGGCGAACATTTTCATGCGGCTATTCTTATGAATGCAGTCTTAGTGCCCGCGGCGCTTTTCTTAGTATGGCGCGCGTGGTTCAACGCCGATACGCGCGCGGAACGGCTCGGCCATTGGGTGCGGCTCGCTGTCGCGGGGCCGTACGCCGGCGCCGTATTCGTTGGATGTGCAACGTATTTTGTTAGCGATGAATTTCGGAATTGGCGCGGCAATCCGCACACGCCGGCGGCGTCGGGGTTTTTATTGCCTTTATCCTTAACAACGGTGATTCCGGGGCTCGTGATCCTGCGATTTAATATGTTTATCGCGGCGCCCGTTTTATTAATTTTAACACTTTTCATACCGAAGGGCGCCCACCGCCCGCTTGATATTTAACAATGCAAGACGTTAACGATCTCGGCCGCGAGTCGAACCCTAATAATCCCACCCCGGCGCCGCAGCAGCAACAAAGAGCGCCGCGTGACGGCGCGGGGCAGCCGCGGCCGTTGCCGCGTCCGAAGATTCGGCTTTTTATTGAAGGAAGATATCAAAAACTCACGCGCGACCTTCCGCAAACTGTATTCTTTTGCCCCGAATGCAAAGGACGTAAAAAGAAAAAGGGCGTCGCGTGCGAACGTTGCAACGGCCACGGAAAACTAACAAAAGATTCCGTGCAAGAACTGATCGAGCGCGTCGTGCTGCCACGCTACAAATGTTGGGATTCTAAGTTTCACGGCGCGGGGCGCGAAGACGTCGACGTGCGCATGCTCGGAAACGGGAGGCCGTTTATATTAGAATTGTTGAATCCTAAGATTCCGATGTCCGACCTCCAGGAGACGGAACAAATTATTAATAAAGAATACGCGGGCCGGATCTCCGTGCACGACCTTCGCCTCGTCGCGCGCCAGCGCGTGGCCGAATTAAAAGAAGCAAAGCATCCAAAAGAATATCAAATACGCGTGCGCCCGTCGGCGGAAGTCGCGGTCGAAACGATTCAGAAATTGATAGGTCAAAAGATACAAGTAAAACAGCGCACGCCGGAGCGCGTCGCCCACCGCCGCGCCGACCTTGACCGCCACCGGTGGGTTGAAGTGTTGTCGATGCAACAACTCGCCGATACGGAGTTTTTGTTAAATGTGCGCTGCGAACACGGCACGTATGTTAAAGAATTCGTTTCGGGCGAAGGCGGTCGCACCGAGCCGAGTTTGTCGGGATTATTACAAATCCCGTGCGCGTGCGTCGAACTCGATGTTACAGCTATTTTGGATCCGGAGCCGGTCGA
>JBJXHE010000027.1:0-20220 GCA_046160785.1 Planctomycetota bacterium | reverse complement strand
GTTAACAACCGAATACAATGCGAAGTAACGCGAGAGTATCAATTTCTCCGTATCACATGTGAAAAAGCGAGTAAGAGCATATGGGGGATGCCTGGGCGTCAAGTGCCGAAGAAGGACGTGGTACACTGCGAAAAGTTCCGGTAAGCCGTGTGCAGGCGCTAGAGCCGGAAATATCCGAATGGGGAAACCCGGCGCGGGTCATACCGCGTCATCCCGCAAGGGAAGGGAACCGGGTGAACTGAAACATCTAACTAGCCCGAGGAAAAGAGACGATTCCGTTAGTAGTGGCGAGCGAACGCGGAACAGCCCAAACCATCTTTCGAGGTGGGGTTGTAGGGTCTTCGTTTAGACAGGGCGGCTGAAGCCGAACAGCGTGGGAAAGCTGACCAGAGCGGGTGATAGTCCCGTAGGCGCGGGTCAAACTGTCGAGGAGATACCTGAGTACCGCAGGACACGTGAAATCCAGCGGGAAGCTGGGGAGACCACTCCCCAAGGCTAAATACACTTGACGACCGATAGTGCAACAGTACAGTGATGGAAAGGTGAAAAGAACCCCGGCGAGGGGAGTGAAACAGAATCTGAAACCGTATGCTTACAACCGGTCAAAGGGGGGTAACCCCTGATGGCGTGCCTTTTGGAGAATGAGCCGGCGAGTTAATGTCTGTGGCAAGCTTAAGGGAGCAACACCCGGAGGCGAAGCGAAAGCGAGTCTGAATAGGGCGAGAAGTCGCAGGGATTAGACGCGAAACCTGGTGAGCTACGCATGGGCAGGATGAAAGTGTCGTAACAGACACCGGAGGTCCGAACTCACTAATGTTACAAAATTAGGGGATGACCTGTGTGTAGGGGTGATATGCCAAACGAACTGGGAGATAGCTCGTTCTCCCCGAAATAGCTTTAGGGCTAGCGTCGTGGTCAAACTTGTGGGAGGTAAAGCGCTGGATGGGCTAGGGGGCGTCAAGCTTACTGAACCCAACCAAACTGGGAATGCCTACAAGGAATACACGGCAGTCGGACGGTGGGTGATGAGATTCATCGTCGAGAGGGAAAGAACCCAGACCTACAGCTAAGGTCCTTAAGTGCTGGTTAAGTGGGAAACGATGTGATGGTGTCGAGACAGCTAGGAGGTTGGCTTAGAAGCAGCCACCCTTGAAAGAGTGCGTAACAGCTCACTAGTCGAACGCCATTGCGCGGACAATGTAACGGGGCTCAAACCAGCCACCGAAGCTTGGGATAGTCGCAAGACTATGGTAGGGGAGCGTTCTGCAGGCGGAGAAGGCACACCGTAAGGTGTGTTGGAGCGTGCAGGAGTGAGAATGCCGGCATGAGTAGCGCAAAACATGTGAGAACCATGTTCGTCGACAATCTAAGGTTTCCGACGGAAGGTCAGTCCGCGTCGGGTTAGTCGGGCCTAAGCCGAGGCCGAGAGGCGTAGGTGATGGACAACCGGTTAATATTCCGGTACCAGTGTGGGGAGTTGTGATGAGAACCTCAGGACGGGTCAGCCTCTGAGTGGATTGAGGTGGCAAGTGGTTAGAGACCATGACGCCGGGTCGCAAGACCAGAAGTGACCGTAACCCGGGGGCAAGAAAAGGCATCACAACGTTGAAGCACACTGTCCGTACCACAAACCGACACAGGTAGATGAGTTGAGAATACTAAGACGAACGGGAGAACCTCTGTTAAGGAACTAGGCAAAAATGTCCTGTAACTTCGGGAGAAAGGACGCCCCCGCGAGGGGGTCGCAGCGAAAAGGCTCTATCGACTGTTTACCAAAAACACAGGTCTCTGCAAACGCGAAAGCGGACGTATAGGGGCTGACACCTGCCCAGTGCCGGAAGGGTCAGAGGAGAGGTTAGCGAAAGCAAAGCTTTGAATCGAAGCCCCAGTGAATGGCGGCCGTAACTATGACGGTCCTAAGGTAGCGAAGTTCCTTGTCGGGTAAGTTCCGACCCGCATGAATCGCGTAACGAGTGGTCCGCTGTCTCCAGGATGGGCTCGGCGAAATTGTAGTAGTGGTGAAGATGCCACTTACCCGCGCCAAGACGGAAAGACCCCGTGAACCTTTACTGTAACCTAGCATTGGGTTTTGGCTCAACATGTGTAGCATAGGTGGGAGACAGAGAAGCTCAGGCGCTAGCTTGGGCAGAGTCATCAGTGAAATACCACTCTTGTTTAGCTAGAATTCTAACCTCGACCCGTGAATCCGGGCGAGAGACAGTGTTAGGCGGGCAGTTTGACTGGGGCGGTCTCCTCCAAAAGAGTAACGGAGGAGTCCGAAGGTGCGCTCAACGCGGTTGGCAATCGCGTGTAGAGGGCAAAGCTATAAGCGCGCCTGACTGTGAGAGCTATTGCTCGAACAGAAACGAAAGTTGGGCTTAGTGATCCGGTGCATACCGAATGGAAGGGGCATCGCTCATCAGACAAAAGGTACTCCGGGGATAACAGGCTGATCTCCGCCAAGAGTTCGTATCGACGCGGAGGTTTGGCACCTCGATGTCGGCTCATCGCATCCTGGGGGTGAAGGCGCTCCCAAGGGTTCGGCTGTTCGCCGATTAAAGCGGTACGTGAGCTGGGTTTAGACCGTCGTGAGACAGGTCGGTCCCTATCTGGCGTGGGTGCAGGACGACTGCGGAGGCCTCTCCTTAGTACGAGAGGATTAGGAGGGACAGACCTCTGGTGTTCCAGTTGTCGCGCTAGCGGCAGTGCTGGGTAGCTATGTCTGGAACGGATAAGCGCTGAAAGCATCTAAGCGCGAAGCCATCTCCAAAACTTGTCGTCCCAATAGGGTCCTAGAAGACTACTAGGTTGATAGGCCGGGCGTGTAAACACGGCAACGTGTGAGCGAACCGGTACTAATATCCCGATAGGCTTGACCACATTATCTTTGTTCTACAAGTTGGTGCTTCTAGCTCTGAGTTTTTAGTAGTAATACTGAACAAGTCAAAGCTGAAACGACAAGTAGATCAAAGATAAAGAAAAACTTAATTTATGTACTGTTATGGTTTCGTATGAATACAGTTTTGGTGATATACCCTTTTCCACACCGTTGTCTTTTCATTTTAATCGATTTGCCCGGTGACTATAGGTGGCTGGTAACTCCCGTTCCCATCCCGAACACGGTCGATAAGCGGTCGCCGCCGATGATAGTTCCTTTGGAGCGAAAGTAGGTGATTGCCGGGCTTTCCATATAACCCACCGTCATGTTTGAACTCTGTTTGAACACACATCGGTGGGTTTTTTTTTAAGTGCTCTTTTTACTGATTTGTGACTAAGACGTGAAACACATCACACTTGTTGTATTTAGTGCTTGGACGCTGTTATCACCGTCACAAGCTCCGTCAACACGTCCAGCGGCTCCGCCTGTACCGGCGCCGACTAATACTGGGCGTCGCGGTCTCGAAATACCCGATGCTAAGAAAAAACCGGTGGAGAGCCGACCCACGGATAAAGCAGACAAGCCGCAGACTCCAGGAACGGAACAGAAGCAGAATGCAGAGAGTCAGGAGGGTCAGGTCAATCCTGAACAAAACCTTGTTGTAGATCCGTTTGCGTACAGTGCTGATGCAGGAGGCGCCTCTCGTTCGGCGGTCATTTTTCGAGCACTACTGCGCGTCAAGGATGTTAATGATCCGCTTGTGAAGCGCGCGGTTGCTGAGTTGTTGCCTGAGGGAGAACTAGTACTCCCTTCTCTAAAATCCGCTCTGCGCGGCACACATGCGCCCAGCCAGGTAGTTGCCGCAAGAATTGTAGAAAGTATGCGTCCAGAGGGCGGAGCACAGTGGATCATGGATGCAGTCCGTCGCGGTGTGGCACCCGAAGCCAGCAAGACTCTGCTCGACTCTCTTGTTACATTTGATCGTGACCTGATCGAACACCTCTTTGAGTTGGCAGACCATCGTACAGCGAATGTGCGAGTCTGGTCAGGCCAGCTGCTTGCTGCCACGGTCACCGCCGCTCACGAGCCGCGCATTCAAGAATTGGCGAAGTCTCGGCGTACAGAGACGCGGCAGTTAGCCGCTCAGCTGCTCGGCAGTATCGACTCACAGTCTGCCTTCGATCTACTACTCGGCATGGCAGGCGATACCAACCCTACTGTGGCATTTGCTGCCGCTGAGTCGATTGCGCGTTCAAACCGAGCGGATGCCAAGACTCGCCTGCACGATCGAATCCTGCGCACGGGCCTTGGCCGGGAATTTGGATATCTGGCGATTGCGGTTTGTTTAAGGGAAGAGAGGAAGGGCGAGCCGATTCCGGAAGACCTCGCCGGCGTCTGCATTCACGCGCTCAAACTTGGCGACCCATTCTTGAACGCGGCCGCATCCGCTTGCCTCGCGAGCATCGGCTACCGATCGACCGACGTCGCGGCGACCGCGTACCTCGAGGTAGACGTTCTGCCTTCCCTCGTTTTCGCGGCCGGCGGGGAACGATTCTTCCCCGACTTCAATTCGATCCACGGCCTCGCTCTCCGCCGCCTCGCACTTTTGACGGACCGCGAATTCGGCCCGAACGGGCCCGCCTGGGCGAAATGGTGGCGCGAAAACAACGGACGCGTCCGCGCGAACCGCGCCGGTTTTTTGTTAAATGAAGCCGATTTGGAATCGTTAGCAATCGATGTTAACGATATGCAAAATAACTTTACAGTTCGGGGGGCTTCGGCCGAACCCGGAAATTATGCAATCGACGACGATGAGTTTTTGTTATCAGCCGAAGAATTAATAAGTCTCGCGAATGAACTTAAGAAGACTAAAATTCTCGACGCAGCGACGCTGCCCGGAATTCGCGGCCAGGAAACGGCTAAGACCAAGCCGGCGAACGATGCCGAGTCGAAATTCTCGAATGAAAAGACCGGTTCTATTAAATCAACAGCTGTAGTATCAATAAAACTCCGGCAAAAAGGGCAGCGCAAAGAAATAGGATTTGTGCCAAGTGCGCCGTCGGCGGAAATTCAAGCGATCACCGACGCGTGCGCGCGACTCCGCGAAGCTAACATTTGGCAAAAGTATCGAAATCCGCACGCCGAGCCGGACCGCGCGGCGTTCTTACAAAAAGGCCGCGATTTTTATCATAAAGAATCGAACGCGGACGCGCGCTCGGGAAAGCTCATGATTCAAATCCTCGAATCGCTTGCGTTCCTTCCGAAGCAGCGCCGCGCCGCCGCATTCCGGGATTTATTAACAATCCGCAATATTGAAAAGCGTCTATCCGAAGACCGCGCCGTTCAGCTGGCCGCGTATCTCGCCGACGAGGACGCGAGCTCGCAGGCCGCCGCCGATCTGATTCGAATTGTTTCAAGCCTGCGAACGCCGCGGACGTGCGACGCGCTCGTCGACGCCGCCGCGGGCGGTCCGCGCGGAGCGATGCGCCGCCACTTCGATTCAATATTTGATAATTATGGAATCGAGCAGGCTGTGCGCGGCCTCGACGATCCGCGGCCCGGCGTTCGCGCGTCGGCTGCGGAATCGATCGGCCGCCGAGCCGGCGCCACCGCCAATACTGCGCTTCTCGAAAAGTTAAATGATAAAGATGACGACGTCAAAATATCTGTATTAAAGGCTCTCGCGCTGCGATTAGATAAATCGGTTGCGACGCGCGTTTGCGAATTGATACGTCCCGACACGAGCCCCGCCGTCACGCGCGCCGCGCTCGAAACCCTGGGCCGCCTTCGCGCGACGGAAGCATTTGATACAATTTGGGCGGCGACGGAATCGTCAGACGCTACAGTTCGCACAGCGGCCGTCACCGCGGCCGGGCGCCTCGGGGATAAACGTTTCGCCGACTACATCGCGACGCACTGGGTGCGGACGCTTCGCTTCAACGCAAACACGGAAGAGCGCGCCGCCGCGCGCGACGCGATCTTTAATATTGGCGGGCAAGCCGCAAAGGATTCACTGCGGCGTTGCCTCGAAACCGGAATTCAAGAAACGCAGCGAGACGTAATATTAGCATTAGCGGAGCTGGGCGATCCCGCCGCCGTTCCCGCGCTTGTTAATGAAATCGACAACAGCGTCGATGCTAACGTTCGCAACGCAATTGTTATATTAACGTGCGTCGATCTGTTCACGGGCCTGGAGCCGGGCAGGCAATACCGCGATTGGTGGAACGCGAATCGCAGCGTTTCGCCTGCCGACTGGTTCGCCGATGCTTGTAAAAAATCGGGCTGCGCTCCTGATCTTACAGTTGCGGTTTTGGAATCTACAAATGCGAAGAACGCAATCCCCGCGCTCAACGAAGTCATGCTGAATGCTAATGAATGGTTTCTGCGCGTGCGCGCGGCGCAAATATTGAATTCTATCGCGGGCGAGCGCGTGGGCAGCGTCGACCGGTTCACGCCGATCGACGACCGCAGAAAACTCGCGAGCCAATACCTCGGCTTCTATCAAAAGACGCGTTAACTGTAGTGAGCCAGTCGGCTACGTTCCGGACAATGCTGCCGTTTCTTCCGGTGGCGGCGGCATTTGTATTAGTATTCTACGGCCTCCGCCCATTCTCGCGGGTCCGTAACGTTGAAAAACTGCGGCCGATTGCCGAAAGCGCCGTGTCCGCCTCAGGTTTAGATGTAAATTTAATTCTAGCTGTTGTAACAAAAGAAAGCGGCGGCGATCCGTCCGCGCGCTCGTCGGTGAACGCGCTCGGTTTAATGCAATTGAGAATCGCGGCCGCCACCGACGCCGCCGCGCGCCTCGGCATTGCGCCGCCCACTGAAACGGATTTATTAGATCCGATCCTGAATCTTAAACTTGGCTCGATGTATCTAAAAATTCTCTCGGACCGGTACGGTGGCGCGATCGACGTTGCGCTCGCGGGTTATTTGAAAGGCCCCGAATGGGTCAACCGCGTCGGGGGAATCGACGGCGTCCGTCGAATACTAAAACAACCCGGCGACGTCGCGACGTACGTCAATCGAATCCTAGAGTTGGCAGAAAAGTTAAAAGCGCGCAAGAACGCTTAATGGATAGGTTCTAGTTAAGTTCATCAGATTTATTGTTTATATCTGAATATTCCACGAGCGAATCGCCGCGCCGTTTTCGTCGACGTCAATTTCACAAATTCGATTGGGAAGCAGTTGAAGCGCAGTTTTAGCGTCTTTCGAATGTAACCAATGCGCCGCGAGTTCGGCAGCTTCCGCGCTCGCCAGCATCAGTAATATTAGTTTTTTCCCCGACTTTGCTAATTTTTCGAAACTGTATAATTCACCTTTCATCGAATCGAGCGCGCCGCTCCGGCACTCAACCCCCAGCGACTTCTCGATCGATTGCTGAAACGGTCCGTCTGGCGCGTTGTCGGTCGAAATCATCACGATGCGAACGCGCGATGCCCCGCCCCCCGGCCATGGCGGGTTGGATTTGTTATTTTCATGCATCGAAGAAGACATTAACATTTCCGGCCCTATGGCAAAAGTTGAGTTCCGCGCCGAGAGCCGCACTGTCGAGTGCGTTCCCGGCACACCCCTTCGCGATGTATGCGATCGCGAGAAAGCTCGTGTTCCGTTCGGCTGCCGCAACGGCGTCTGCGGCACGTGTGAAATTGAAGTATTAAGCGGCGGGTCGAATCTGTCCGCGATCGTCGAGCCCGAACTCGACACCATTGCATCATTCGGCATTCCCGAGGGCCACCGGCTCGCGTGTCAGGCGAAAGTGCTCGGCGACTGCGCCGTCAAACCGATTTGATACAGGGCCGATTTGATATATGGCGATTTGATATTTATCGCGATTTTAATTTATTAAAGAGTGTGCGGCCTACGACCGCAGCCGGTTTTTCGAGCCTCAGCCGGGCTGTAACGCCGGCAGCCCCGCATCTGCAGATGTAAATAATGACGCGCCCGCGGGCGCGCCCGCGCGAGATAACATTTCCTTCGTTAATGTATCAAATTCATTTCTATTAAATCCGACGGCCGTTCTCAAAATGACGCCGTGCTCTTCTAACAGAAAAATCGTCGGAACGTTCGTTATCTGATACGCGTTCGCCACGGGATACGGATCCGATTCGTGCGCGACGGGAAACGCCGCCCCGTATTTAACAAAAAACTCCGGAAGCTCCGCGGCGGAGTTTTGCGCGATTGCTAAGAATCCCGAAAGCTTAGAATCGCTCTGAACGCGCGAATACATACGTTGCAAAATCGGAAACGCGAGGCGGCACGTCGGACATTCGGTTTTAAAGAAAACCAAAAGGCCGGGGCGCCCGCCTTCTATCAAAAGATCGCGCGTCGCGAATCCGCCGCCCACGAGCGGCAGTTTGAAATCGGGCGCGAGAGAACCAGGTTGAATCATTGAGGTTTGAATTTTCACAGATTTGTTGGCGGAAATGTAAACTACGTCCGCATGCCGGCCAGTTCAAATCCTCGAATTCCTGCGAACCTCGTCGAGACGCGATCGTTTCCGGTCGTACAGATCGGCGAGATTCCCGCGTTCGACGCGAATACGTGGGATCTAACCATTTCGGGAATGGTCGAAAAGCCGCTTCGCTACAATTGGAACGAATTCCGCGCGCTGCCGCGCGTGACCCGCGACTGCGACTTTTATTGTATATTAGGATTTGCGCGGCTCGACAACCGGTTCGAAGGCGTATTGTTAAGAGACTTGCTCGACCGTGCTACAATAAAAACGGGGGCGCGATTTGTTAGATTCTCCGACGGCCAGCAATATGATACTACCATTCCGCTCGACTGGGCGCTCGAAACCGACGTGCTCCTCTCCGACACGCACGACGGACGCCCGCTCGCGCCCGAGCATGGCGCTCCGATTCGTATCATTGTTCCCGGACGCAACGGATGGAAACAATGCAAATGGGTACGGCTCGTCGAATTATTAGAAAAAGACAAACCCGGTTTCTGGGAGTCGCGCGGAAAAAGTAATGAAGCCGATCCGTTCGAATCGCACGAAGTCAAGAAAACTAAAGCTACAAAAAACTAACAGCGCGAATCGCGCCGCAGGCGGTCCGCCGCTTCCGATCCGTACAGTTCAAGCGTGTCGCGAAGGATTGGCAAAATCTTGTTTTTAATTGTTGAGTTTGCAAAAGCAACAAAAGAAACGTTTGTTTCGAGATCGAGCGGCGCGTCGAGCGGCGGAAAGGTAAGATCCGCGTCGATCGCGAGAACGGGCGAGCCTGCTTCTGTAGCAATGAGGCTTGAACACAAATCATACGGATGGCTTGCAACGGTTTTCACGCCCGCTTTCTGCGCGAGCCAGCCGCGCAGGTCGGCAAACATTCGCATTCGTCCGCTCGAAACTAAGAATAACTGGCCGGCGGCGCAAAGCCACTGATCATCATAAATTTTATCGGGTTCAAATTTTAACAATTTTTCGGCGCGCGCGAAAAAGTTAGTTTCGAGAATCCCGATCGCGGCGCGCTCGAGAGGGAGATAACGCAGAAAACTGTAGTAACCGGATTGCAGCCGCAGGTTCTTCGGCGCTGCCCACGCCGACGGACGCGACGAGGCGGGTTTATGAATTGTAAACTCTGTTTTCTTAGTAAATTCTCTTTTTTTGCATCCAGCGCCGCGCCACGCCGAGAGTTCGATATATCGGATTTGACCCGACGCCGGAATTTCGGTCTGCACCGAATACTTCAAATCTTGAATTGTTAGATTTTGGCCGGACGTTTCTTCGGCGAACCCGGTGAGAACCCATGCGCTGCGAAGATCCGCCATTACGTTTCGCGTGCCGTCGATCGGATCGATCAAAACGCGAATGCTAGGATTCGGACCTGTAACAATTTCGCCGGGGCCCTCACAAAGAATGCGCGCCGGCGCGATTTTGCCGAGCCGGTCTGCAAATTGATAGATCGCTTCGTCGGCGACGGCGTCAATTCTATAGGTAATATCTCCCGCGCCCTGTCCGTGGACGGCCATCGCCGATTCGTAGTCTCCATTCTTAATATAACGATCGAGCTCGCGGCGCACGGCGGCGCCGATCGTCGCGTGCAATTCGCGCGTGATTTTTAATATCTGCGCGCGGGTCCACGCCCGGTCGAGAACGGAGGCCTTTCCGCGTTTCATCGTAAATATTTATATTTTAGGGTCAGGGCGCAATGCTAATAAACGAACATCGGTCATTTCCCGAATCGCGTCGCGCACGCCTTCGCGGCCGAAACCCGAATCTTTAACTCCGCCGTACGGCATCAAATCGGCGCGGAACGCGGGAACATCATTATGAATCACCGCGCCGACGCGCAATTGTTCAAACGCTCGCATGAGCACGTCAACGCTATTTGTAAAAATGCCGGCCTGAAGCCCGAAGCGCGAATCGTTAACAATCGCAATCGCGTCGCCGATATTTTCATAACGATCCACGACGGAGACCGGCGCGAATATTTCTTCACAATAAGCCCGGCAGCCGTGCGGAACATTGGTTAAAATTGCCGGCGGAAGAAACGCTCCGGCGGGTGGTCCGCCACAAACTAAGATTGCGCCTGCGGCTCGCGCCTCCTCGACCCACGACCACGCGCGCGCGGCGGCCGCGGCGTCGATCATCGGGCCGATATCTGTAGTTTCCGCGGCGGGATCGCCGGTGCGCAGCGCGCGCGTGCGCTCGGCGAAGTCTTTCATAAAAATATCAAATACGGAATTGTGAATAAGGATCCGCTGCGACCGGATGCACACTTGCCCCGCGAATGTAAACGATCCAGCGACGCACCGCGCCGCGGCATTCTTTATATCCGCGTCGGTATGGACGATGGCGGCCGCATTGCCGCCGAGCTCCAATGTTACTTTTTTCTTCGGCGCTCGTTCTTTAATATTCCAGCCCGCCGCGCCGCCGCCCGTGAATGAAACCATCGCAATCCGCGGGTCGGTTATGAGCGCGTCAAAAACCGGAGGATCGCCCGTTACTACAGAAACGGCTTCCGGCGGACACCCCGCTTCTAACAATATTTCCGCGAGCAAAAAGCACGACAGCGGCGTTCGCGGCGCGGGTTTTAATATAATACTATTTCCGGACGCGAGCGCGGGCCCGGCTTTGTGCGCGGCAAGATTGAGCGGAAAATTAAACGGCGTAATCGCTGTAACAATTCCGATCGGAAATCTTTTGGTAATACCGGTGCGCCCCGCGCCGTTCGGCGCCGCGTCGAGAGGTAACAATTCGCCGCCGATCCTGCGCGCCTCTTCCGCCGAAAGTTTTAATGTAGTCATACAGCGCGCAACTTCCGCGCGCGCGTCGCGAATCGGTTTTCCGGATTCGCTACAAATAATGGACGCAGCTTCTGCGGCGCGCCGGCCGAGCAGCGCCGCGGCGCCGTCGAGAAAATCGCCGCGCTGGTGGGCCGTTAACGTTAGCATCCTGCGCGCGCCCTCTTCGGCCGCGGCTATTGCTAATAATACAATTTCTTGCGTCGCGTCGTCGACCGCGCCGACAAGCGCGGAGTTGTACGGATTTGTTATATCACGCGTTTTGCCGGACGCCACGGGCCGTCCGCCCACGAGCGGAAGTTTGGTAAGTAGCGACATGCTAATAAAATGCCCGCCTTACTTCGCGATCTGATCCCACCAATCGCGCATGCGCCGGCGTTCAAACGGATCGTCAATGGCAATAAAAGGCTTGGCGCGCTCGGCCGTGACGGTTTTTGTAGAAAGCACGCGGCCGTTGTGATGAAGAATCGAAACGGTAAGCGATTCAAGATCTGTAATATTATCAATTAGTTTCAGCGAAAGACGAACCGCGTCTGTGTGCGCCATCGCTTCATCGAAACGCGGATGTTCCAGTTGTAAATTTAACTGGACTTTCCCATCTGCGACAATCGCCGTTGGCCGCGACATGCCCGCTTCATTATCTATCAATTCGGCGACCTGCTCCGCGAGCGTTTTTATAACGTTTGGTTTTGGCTCCTCGGGAGCGGGCTGTGTTTCGGGTTTGACGGGCTGCGATGCGGCGGGTTCCGCGGGCGCCGGCTCGTCGGGTTTTTTTATAACAATTGCTAATTCCGCCGGAACCGCGGCCGGGTCAATCTTACGAATCGAATTCTCGGCGAGCTTTCGAACGCTCGCGTCGCCGTCTTTGAGCGAATCTAACAATTGCGGAACGGTTAATTTGGCGTCCGCGCCGAATTCGCCGAGCGCCACCGCCGCGGCGCGCCGCACGATGGCGGCTTCGTCCTTGAGCGATCGAGCGATGACCGGAATTGTATCTTTAGCCGCCGCGCCGAGCTGCGCGAGCGAATCGGCGGCCCGAGTCCGAACGTCTTCTTCCTTGGAAGTTAATAATATATCTTTTATTTGAGTAGCGACGGTCGCCGCGGGCGCCTCCATTTTTGTAAATAAACTATTGGCCGCGGCCTTTCTTACGATTCCGTACTCGTCCTCGACCCACGCGCGCGTCAGCGCCGGAAACGCGGCCACGGCGCGCGGGCCAATGAGCCCGAGCGCGTCGGCCGACGCAGCGCGTACGCGTTCGTCTTCGGTTTTTGTAGTCAGCGTCAATCCTAATTCTTTTACGGCCGCTTCCGCTGCGGAGCCGATGGCGCCGAGAGCGCGCGCTGCGCCGATTCGTACAAAAACGTCCTCGTCTTCTCTTAACAATTTTTTGAGAGGCACGACCGCCGGTGCAGCCGCAACTTTCATCGATGTTAACTTTTCCACTGCCTCGCGCCGCACGGTTGTTTTATTACTTTTGAGACCGGCGAGCACGGCGTCGAACGATGCGAATTGTAATGTTCCCGATTTCGAAGGCTGCGCGCCCGAATCGCCCGCGGCGTCGTCGGACTTTTCCTCGTAAAGTTTATTTAACGTTTCCGCCGCGGCGGATTTTACTTTTGGCGACGCGTCCTTTTCGGAAAGCTCGCGAATCTTAGCTTCCGCGTCGCGCGCCGCGCGTCCGATCGAGGCGAGAGACTTTAGTAATATTTCGCGCACGTCCTCGCTCGGGTCGCCGAGCGCGTCGATCACTTTTAACATGGCTGCTTTTCGCGGCGCGTCTTCTTTAACTTTCGATAGAATTAACATTGCCGAATTCGCCGCGGCGGTTTGCAATTCTGTATCTTTATATTGCCGGACGGTTTTCAGCAAAGAATCAAATGAAGTAAATGCCCTCGGTCCGATTTGCCCGAGCGCCAGCGCGCACGCTTTCTGGACGCCGGGATCTTTATCAAATAATCCTTTACTTAAATTCACCTGTGCGCCCGATGCGAGCGGGCCCATTTCCGCGAGCGCTTCGGCCGAGAGTCGCCGGACGCCCGCATCGCTGTCGTCGTGAACGAGTTTTGTTAATATTGAAATTGCTTCTTTAGCGTCTGCTCCCATCGCCTTCAGACCCTCGACGGCTTTTCGGCGCAGGCCCACGTTTTCGCTCTTTGCGTAAGCTAATAATACGTTGGTATCGCGCGGCAATTCGCCTTCGAGCGGCGCCTGCGGTGGATTATTAGCAGGCTTCTTCGGCGTTTTAGGCTTGTCTTGAATAAGAACAACCGCGGCCGCCGCCGACAATATCAATTGTAAAAACACAAATAGACTCTTAATAAAAGGAAGTGATTTGTTATATCGACTCGCGAATCTGGGGCCACCAATCTCGCGCGCGGCGCGACTCGAACGGATCGTCGAGTTTTTCAATAAACGGCTTCGCCTTTTCGGGTAGCACGCGCGACGTGGAAACGAGTTTTCCGTCGGCGGCGACAATCTTAACAATGAGGTGATCGAGCGACGGATGGTCGCGGAAGATTTTTAACGATAAACGAACTGCGTCGGTCGCCGCCATCGCCGCGTCAATATTCTTATGATCGATCTTGAGTGTTAATAATACGGACGTGCCTTCCATCGACGCGGCCGGTTTCGTCATTCCGCCTTCGCCGTCGATAATTTTCTTAACGATCGCAAGATCGTTAGCATTCGCCGGTTTCAGCGGCCGCGAAACTTTAGGAGCGGCGGGTTCGACGGGCGGAGGTTGGTTCGTGTTTGTTGATACATCTGCCGGTGTGGGTGGCTTAACAGTTTCTACAGTTGCGGGTTCCGGAATTGCGGAATTGGACGCCGAATTGTTAGGAACGCTGGATTCCGGTTCCGCAGGCTTCGGCGACAGCAACCCCGGCGGGCTTTTGATAACTTCCAGGAATTTTTGATAATTCGCGGCCGCGGGACTCAAGCCTAATAATACGGCGAGCACCGGGCCGAGCACGGGGATTCGTGATAATAACGTTGCGCCCGCCGCCGCCGCGACTGCGATTAATATAATGAACGAGCTCGTCGCGCGCGTGAGCGGCAGGCCCGCCGATTGGCTTTGCAAGAGAGGTATTGCTAACAAAAATGCTGCCGTGCCGAGCGCGAGGATCAAAAGCACGCGAGCGGAGGATACTAAAATTCCGAGAACGCCGACCGCCGCGACGAACCACAGCGCCGCGTGCCCCGGGTTTTGATAAATATGTTCAAAATAACCTTTATCAAAATTTAAGAATAAACCGGCCGCGTCAACGCCGATCCAATCCGCGGCGCGCGTGCCAGCCGTTCCTTGGAACATTTCGTATCCTAACATTCCCGGTTTCGCCGCCAGGCGCTCGCCGCTGACGAACGGATTTCCGAAAACCGTCGAACGATACAGCGCGATCGGAACGAGTCCGAGAATAATACCAATCGCCAAACCTCCGAGCGCCTTTCCTGATAATTTAAGAATCGACGCGAGCAGAAGGCCGCCCGCCATAACAATAAAAAGTGGATGAACGCTCGCGGCGAATCCGGTGGCGATGCCGGCTACGAGGAATCCTACAAATCCGGGCGTTGCTTTTCGCAGCGACGCCGCGGCGCAAAAGATCGCCAGCGCGCCGAAGAATGTTAATGATGGCGCCGCCGAGACCGCGCGCGCCGCTTCAATCTGATCGGGATAGGTTGCTAACAAAATCGCGGCGGCGACGCCGCCCCACGGCCCCGCGGCGAGCCAGCCCGCGAGACCGATGAGTAAGATTGCTCCCGTCGAAAACAGAAATTGTAAATAAAGTGGAGAGACGGGATTCTTACCAAAAAGAATATACGAACCCGCGACCGCGAGCGGTTCGCCCGGCGCGAGGTGCGTGGCTACGCGTTCGTTATTCCTATGAATCGTGAGTCCGTTGCCGTCGAGAAGCGCGCGAGCCGCCTCGACGGATTCGCGCGCTTCGGTCGTTATTGTTACCTTTTCAGAATCGAGACGGCCTGCCTCGGGAAATCTCACAAACGCGCCGCCTCCGACGGCCACGATCATTAGTAAGATCGCGAGCAACGGCGATCCCCCCTTGGCGGAAGTTTTTTTCTTAGTTTCCGCCGGAGCCGGTGTTTTTGTGTCAGCCACGTTTTCTATTATATAATATTTCGATTAGTAGTTATCAAAAAAAGATCATTAAGATCGATCGCCGCCTAACAAATTGCCGAGTCCGCCCAGCACCGATCCCTGTTCGCGCCCTTTGCTATACGACGCCGAGGAGATGCGATCCGCGAGACGGCTCAATGGTAAACTTTGCAGCCAAACGCGCCCGGGGCCGCGAAGTGTAGCAAAGAAGAGCCCTTCGCCGCCGAAGAGCGCAGTCTTAATCTTTCCGACGAACTGAATATCAAAATCTACAGATGGCGTGAACGCGACGACGCAGCCCGTGTCTACTCTTAACGTTTCGCCGGGATTCAAATCGCGCTGATACAAAGTTCCACCCGCATGCACAAATGCGAGGCCGTCGCCCTGGAGCCTTTGCATAATAAAACCTTCGCCGCCGAATAATCCGACGCCTAGTTTTCTGTTAAATGCAATTCCAATGCTCACTCCTTTCGCGGCGCACAAGAATGAATCTTTTTGTGTCATTAACTCGCCGCCAATCGAATTGAGATGTATAGGAATAATTTTTCCAGGATACGGTGCGCCAAACGCAACGCGGCGTTTGCCGTTTCCTTGATTCATAAAAACAGTCATAAATAAACTTTCGCCTGTTAATAATCGTTTTCCCGCTCCCATGAGTGCATTTAGGAAACCGCCCGATTTTTGCGATCCGTCGCCAAAGATTGTTTCCATTTCAACGTTCTCGTCCATGTACATCATGGCGCCCGCTTCGGCGACAGCGGCTTCGTTCGGATCGAGTTCGATCTCGACGAACTGCATGTCATCGCCATGAATCTTGAAATCGACTTCGTGCATACTGGGCATAGTTCGCTCTTTATGTTTTTTTACGGCCGCAAGAGATTGTAATGATAAACAAACGCGCGGCGCGGTGAAACCTTCGCATGCATTCGTGGTGCGACAGTTTTCGCCGGCCGAATAGAGAACCTCGTATGAATCTCAACTCAAATCATTCGTTTCAATTTAAGTCGCTCGCGTTGTTCGCGTCGGCATTTGTAGCAATTGTGTCGGTGATCGCGGGCTGCATGCAGCAGGCTCACAACCCGGACGGCCGCAGCAATGTAAATCTTACAATTTCAGACCCGGAGCGCGCGGCGCATCTCGACCGAGTTCAAC
The DNA here is from genome assembly GCA_046160785.1 of Planctomycetota bacterium. Classification (GTDB taxonomy): domain Bacteria; phylum Planctomycetota; class UBA1135; order UBA1135; family JACQFD01; genus JACQFD01. The sequence continues at coordinate 3,829 of JBJXHE010000027.1, read as the reverse complement.
GATCGGATTTTTGCGCGGGCTGCCATCCCGACGCGGCGGCAGAACATCGAATGAATACACACGGCCGCGCATTTAGCGATGTCGAAGTGCGGCAGGCGACGGCACAGTTTTCAATTCCGGGATGTATTGATTGTCATACTCCGCGGCCAGTGTTCGAAACGGGAATTGGTAAGAATCCTATCAAAAGACTTCACCACCTTGAGGAGGCGAATAGTTGTCTTACGTGCCACGCGCGCGGCAATTATGATATGTCTACATTTCAGGGAAGCGCGAGAGAATGTAAAGAAGCATTTGATGAAAGAGTGGGTCTCGTCGAAGCGTGCGCGTCGTGCCACCGCAACCACGGCACTCCTTACCAATGGGAACATGCTAAGTTTGGAAAATTAGCGGGAAATGTTTGTATTGATTGCCACATGCCCGAAGTCGAACGGGCGGTCGCGGTCGGCGGAACTATCAAAAAAACCAAACGCCACACATTCTTTGCAAGCCGCTCGGAAAGCCAGCTCAAGATGGCGTATGATTATGATGTCAAATTAGATGGCAACGAGCTTGTTGTTAACGTTACTAATTCCGGCACCGGCCACAATTTTCCGACGGAGCTGAAGCAGCGGTCGGTTGAATCGTTAGTGATTGTTCGTAACGTTTCGGGAATCGAAATCGCGCGGTCGCGGCAGATTTTCCGCGATCCATACAAAAGACCGTACGGGCTCAATCTTCCCGTAAATACACAAATACCATCGGGTGAATCGCGCGAACATCGCGTGCCCGTTCCGATCGCGGCGGGCACGATCGAAACACAACTATTCTATAAGTTATATTATCCAATCGACGATTATCATCCAGATCTGAGCCGCGTGCTCGAAAGTCGATCGTTAGCATTTGGGCCGATCGAGCCGTCGACGAAACCGATCACGACGGCGGCGGAAATCCAGGCGCATCTGCCTGAAGCGCTCGCCGCGCACGCCGCGAGCCCCGGCAACCTCGCCGACTTCGCGCGCCCGAAGATTGATAAAGTTAATGTAGACATTCCCGACGGCACAAAACCCGGCGACGTCGAACAGTTAATATCACTATTTCAGTTCCCCGTTCCCGAAGCTAATAAAAAAGCGCAGGACACATTAGTAATGGTTGGTGCTGCCGCGGTTCCGGGCCTCATCGGCGCGCTCGGCTCGTGGGACAGCAAGACGTGGGTGCAGGCGCAGAATGTATTGATACGAATCGGAACGCCGGCGATTCCTGAATTGGTAAAATCAATGAACCACGCGGAATTGTATGTTCGTTATCACGCGCGCGAAATTCTCGCGCGATTCGACCACGCCGAAGTGAAGAAAGCGGGCGCCGTCGAATTGTTAGTTTCATCGCTCAAAAGCAAGGAAGGCCTTGACCGCTCGTCTGCGGCCGACGCGATTGCAAAGCTAAAGATCCGCGAGGCGATCCCGGCGCTGCGCGAATTATTAAAAGCCGATGATTTCGACGTGGTCGCCGCCGGGGCGCGCGCACTCGGCGCGTTCGCCGATCGCGACTCCATTGAAATATTACAAAAAACGCTGGCTAGAATTAAAAATACAATTGAAACGGCGCGCGACGTCGCATGGAGCCTCGCCGCGGCGGGCAGCGTCGACGGCGCGCGGTTTTTGTTAGATCGCCTCGACTATCCCGACGAGCTGGTGCGCGTGTCGATATTTGAAGCATTCCTCGACGTCACTGGACTATCGGCGGGCTACACGCCCAATTTACCATTCGAAGAACGCTCGACCGCGCTCGCCGAGCTGCGCCACGAATTTGTTATGAAAGGCGCGGCCGCGCTGCGCGCTCCGCGCTCATTACAAATACCGGGGCCGCTTCGCGTCGAAGTTACAAAACTCGTCCGCGAAATGGGCGGCAACGACGTGCACGCTCCGGACGCGGAAGAAACCGACAAGGCAATTGTTAGATTAATTGAAATTGGTAAGAATGCCGTTCCGATTATTGTAGAAGGGCTCAAATGGCCCGCTGGATTTGTAGACAAGCGCGTTGCATTGTTAAGAGTGCTCTGCGAGGTTCCCGATCCCGACGCGTTGCCGGCGCTCATAAACGCCGCGAACGATCCAACGTTAACAACCTCGCTGTGGGCCGCGCGCGCTCTCGAAACATTAAATGATAAACACGGCGCGCACGTTCTCGCAAAATTAACAAAACGATTTGATGAAGCCGCAGGTGCGAACCGGCTCTCCGGAAATCTCGGGCATCCCGAGGACGTTCGCGTGATGCTCGGACGCGTGCGCGCCAAGCTCGGCGACGGCGACGGCGGACGTTTATTGTTACGTTTACTTTTTAGTATTGAACCCGCGTCGCGCGCGGGAGCGGAGGCGGCGCTCAGGGAATTGTACGTAAACAATATTTCTAACAATTCCGCGATTGCCAAGGTCGCGCGCGAAACGTTAGCAAAACTTCCCGAGCTGCGCGCGGCGCAAGTCGCCGAGATGCGCGCCACGTGGGAGAAATTAGTAGAAAAGGCCGAAGCGGCCGGAGACGCAGCGGAAACGAAAGAGCAAATCATGGACGCGCTCACGAAATATGATTTTGCCGAAGAGGCCGCGACGCGTTATGTCGATCTCGACCCGCGCGGTTTTTCTGTAGATTTCCTGCGGACGACGCGCGGCGCGGACGCGCTATCTGTAAAATTATCAGAAAACGCCGCGTATCGCGACGCGGTGGCCGCGCGCGATTTGCATTCTATTTTGGAACGCCGCGGATGGGCTCAGACGGCGAACGGGATGAATGTACAATTTGAGGAAGGTCGAATTGTTATCGATTCCTCTGCGGGCGGAAGTTTAACATTCGGCCTCGGCGGCCCTGCGGGCACTTCGATCCCGATGGAGTGGTGGCGCGATTATGAGTTAACTTTTGATGTTACAATTGATCAAGGTGAACTCTGGATTCTCGATCGTTATGATCCGATCTGGGCGATTTATACACAAACGGCGATGTCAGCGTCTGCTCCGGAAGCGAGAGGTATTTTGCACGCGCAGACTCAAGAAAAAGTATTATATCAAGTGAAGCACTCGGCGATTGGCAGCGATATTATTCATCAACAGAAAAAGGCTGGAGAAGCGGAGGAGGCGGCCGAGGTAAGTATTTCCGCTCCGCAGAAAGTTAGAAAAGGGGGAATGGTGTTTCAGGTGACGGCGGGGACGAAGGTGGTTATTAGTAATTTGAGACTGAAGGTTTTTAGAAGCGATGCGGCGGAGTCGGTAAATGCAATGATCGCGACGCCGGGAAGGTGAGTGGGGTCGTTTCCCGAAATTGTGGCGAAGGTGAACGGGGTCGTTTCCCGAAATTGTGGCGAAGCCACAATTTTGGGATGCGACCCCTTCTGACAGTGATTTAGATATATTAGTTGGGGTGTGGGTTAACGCGGTCTTGATCGCGTCGCGGGTTGCGCGTGCTCGCGCGCATAACCGTGGCGCCGGAATATTAGTTAAACGAAACGCGCCTGGACCACTGCCGCCGTCGGCGATGCGCCACGCCTTCTTCCGCGCACCGATGCGCGCTGCGCGCGCGCAACCCGCACCGCGATTGTTTATGACAGAATTATTTTGAACGGGATTGTAGGCGCAGTGAATGAACTTCCTGCGGGCTTTGGGGGCCAAGGGCGAGAAAGTAATAATCGGCGCGGAGCGCCGATTATTACTTTCTCGTCGTTAACGATAGGGGGTCTGGCTCACGCCGCGACGCGGTACGCGTCGCGGTGGGTGCCTTCCATGAGAAGGCCATCTGTGTCAAGGCCACCTTGGTGAATCTTTAAATCTACAAAACCGATCCGCTCCGCCTCGCTTCCATCCGCACT
>JBJXHE010000026.1:0-60827 GCA_046160785.1 Planctomycetota bacterium | reverse complement strand
CTCAACGCCATAGGCGTCGCGAAACGCCCTGCTTGCGGTACTTGCCGAGATAGGTGCCGTCGGCGTCGTAGACCGCGGCGGTGTTGTAGTAGACGCCGCTCATCTCGCGCTCGTAGACCGGAACGATCACCGCCATGTTGTGCTTCTTCGCGGCTGCGGCGATCAGCGCGGTCGTCGGACCGGGCACCTCTTCCGCCGCTTCGTACCAGCGCGGGTCCTGGCTCGGGCAGAAGTACGGACCGTTGAAGATCTCCTGCAGGCCGAGGATCTGCACTCCGCGACGTCCGGCATCCTCGATGAACGGCAGGTGCTTTTGGAACATCGCCTCCGCGATCTCGGCGACCGGCTTGCGTTCGTCGTTGATCGGATTGGAGAGTTGAATGAGGCCGCAGCGCACGATCTGGGACACGAGGATTACCTGACTGGTGAGGAAGGGGCCAAGCATACACGACGACGGCGCCCCAACAAGCGGCAAGAGAAGCGTGGCGCCGCCCCAGGCGAAGGCTACCACGATGACGGTGTGACGAACACGGCCCGTACGACGAGCACGACGAGCAGGCAGTAAGCGGTCTGGTGCGTGGCGTGGGCCTGCCTAACGTGAATTAGACAGACCTGCGCAGCAGTTCTTGGAAGATAACGGGGACTGTCCCCGTTATTCACTGAGCTGATGAGGTTTCTGGTCAAGGGTGTTTCTTGGGAACAGGGAACCCGTACCACTTGCCCTGTAGTAATTACCTAAAGATGTTTACTGCAAACGGATCGTCGGACCGGATGAAATCTAACTCAACGCCATAGGCGTCGCGAAACGCCCTGCTTGCGGTGCGTCGCGGCGACCACTTGATCTCGAAGGCTCGAAGCTTGCCTTCCTGCTTCACTACAAGGTCTACCTCTGATTGTGACCGCGTGCGCCAGAAGTAGAGTTCAGCCGGCGAACCCAGCAGCACATTGTGCTTGGCCACTTCGGCGATGACCCAGTTTTCCCACAGTGCACCAATGTCCGGCCGAAACTCATCTGTTGAGTATGCGCTGAGTAGTGCGTTGCGGATGCCTGTGTCCCAGAAGAATACTTTCTGGCTCTTCGCGATTTCCTTGCGTGGATTACTACTAAACGATGGCAGCCGGAAAATGACGAACGTCTGTTCCAATAGATCGAGGTAGCGATCCACAGTAGTACGTGCCATCTGAAGCTGAGCCGCTAGTTCATTCACAGACACCTCAGCTCCTGTCTGGTGTGCCAGTAGCAGTAGCAACCGTTTGATGAGGTCAGGTGTCTTGACAAGTCCTGTCTGAAGTATGTCTTTCCAGAGGTAATCGGAAATGAGCTCGCGTAGTAGTGGTACAGGATCGTCGCTCGTTACGACTTCCGGATAGCTGCCAAAGGCGAGGCGCTGCATGAGAAACGATCGCACTTGCGGGGCGAAGTGTTGGCGTATGTGGTCGGGCGCGGCATCCGCGCCGGCCCAGACCTGCGTACCCAACGTTTCAGTGAACAAGAGCGGCGGAAGCACGAGCTTCCGGTTGCGCCCCGTAAGACTCTCTGATGTCTGGTCGAGCAGATCTAGCGAAGAGGAGCCGAGCAACAGAAACTTCACAGGCAGACCAGTATCGTGCCAACCTTGGATGATGCCTGATGTTTCGGGAAGTCGCTGTGCTTCATCGATTACAAGTACAGGAGGATTCCCTAAAGAACGCAGTGCATTTGCAGGTTCGAGAGCGGCTGCGGCCCTGAATCGAGCCTTGTCAACCTCAACATCAAAATTGAGGAACGTTGCCGACTGTCCCGCCAGTACATGTTGCACTAGAGTCGTCTTTCCAACCTGCCGCGCGCCGAGAATCATGCACACCTTATTTCCGGCAAGAATGTCTCGAAGCGCCTGTTCGGCCGTTCTTTTGAGATACATAGAACTCAGAATAACCTATCATTTTGTAAACTTCAAGTGGCAATATCGCCGTACTCAAAAAGGGGGACTGTCCCCGTTTCTTTCTTCCCTGAAAGACGGGTTAGGTCTGCTCAGCAGACCGGTTGGCCATCGGCCGAAGAAACGCCCCACGCCGCCGTGCCGCGCGCAACAGCAGTACAACCGCGACCGTGGTCGACACGATCACCAGCAGCGAACTTTCCGGACCGAACATCCCGCCGGTCAGCCAGTCGGGCCCGGCATACCGGCTTTCGAACGGCGCCAGCGCGCGCCAGTCCTCTATGCCAGAGAGCGGAACGCCGCTGAGCAGTATGGTGAAGTTCCAGGCCGCGTGATGGGCGGCCACTACCCACAGGTTGCGGGCCAGGACAAAGAGCACGGCCCAGAGCAGGCCAAGCAAGGTCACCGAGACCAGCATCGTCACCACATCTCGGCTCGCGCCCTGGTCAACGTTTTCCAAGTGCCACACAGCGAATATCAACGCCTGTACCGCCAGCGCGATCCCCGTTCCCAAAGCTCGCTCCAGCAGCCGGAACAGCAGGCAGCGGTAGACGAGTTCTTCTAGTACCGCCGCGATGGCGATAAGGACCGCCACGCTGAGTAGTGCCGGCGAAACGCCACGGAACAGCACCTTTTCGTAGGCGCCGAGCGCGAACAGTACAGCGATCGGCAACGCTACCATGACGGCGCCGCCTGCGCCGCCAAGCATCAGGTGAACTGACCGCAGCCGTAGCTCGGTCGCTTCGCGTTTTTCATGCCAATGCACGAAAGCCCAGTAGCCCGCAATCGCCGACAGGAGGATGCCGGCGCGCCTGAACGCACTAAGCCCTTCGGGACTAAGTTCGAACACCGCGTTGATCAGCGGAAGTAGGCCCTGCCGAAAAACCAGTACTGATCCTAGGACCGCCGCCCCACCCAGTAGCAGCGAACCTAGTATGCGGCTTGCGCCGCGTATGCGCTGCCATGCGACGCCTCTCGGTGCCGCAGATGGGGTACGACTCGGGTCAACGTGCTCAGAAGACATGGCATCTTCGTCGGGTCGGGAGACTTCGGAACGGATAACGAGATAACGGGGACTGTCCCCGTTATTTAGTCACTGGGACTATTTGAGTATCGCGTCGATTGCGGAAGCGTACTCGTCGGAAAATCGGATCCACAGGTTTTCATGGCGCCCGCCCGGCATCCAACACAATTTCTTACGCGCTTCGGGACAGGCGGCGAACAACAATAGCGTCTCGGAGGGCAAGACTCTTGAGTCTTGATCACCTGCGACGAACAGAACTGGACATGACACGAACTTGATAGTGTCTAACGGCCGCAGTCTATCGATTGGAGTGCCGAGGGCGGCAGACCCGAACCACTCCACTGGTTTCAATGTCAGGCTCGGTACAGGCAGCCAGCTCAGCCGATGATAAAGAGCATTGCGGAGGTCGTCGTAACAGCTGTCAAGTACTATAAACGAGAAGTCACATGGACTTTCGGCCAGCGAGTACACAATTGCCGCGGCACCTAAAGACTGTCCGTGTAGTCCAATTTCCGTGAGCCCAGAGTTTTTAGCAAACTCGACCCATGCCCTGACATCACGACGTTCAAGATACCCAAAGCCGACTTGGTCGCCGCCACTCTCTCCTGTAGCCCGGAGATCTGGCAACAAGACTGACCAGCCTCGCGATAGGTAGAATTCAGCCAGACCCAGATTGGTAGACCGGTTCCCGCCATACCCCGCGAACACAATGACTACGCGCTGGTTCGAATTGCGGATCAACCAACCACATACATTCACACCATCAACTGTTGTCGTGGATACGGCCTCGACAGGTTTACCGCCGAGTGTAGTCACTGGCTGGATCAGCGAACCCGTTGGCAACATCGCCACCTTAATCGTCAGCCAACCACATGCGAGCCACATCAGCAGGCTCGCGAAAACACCAAGAAGGATTCGACGCCAGAGGCGGGCTCGCCTTCTCGGCTTCGCGCTAGGCGGCATGGTCATGCCACCCAGCTCACTCCTCCAACATCCCCTGCGCGATATTCCTAAACTTCAAATACCGCCGTTCTAACAATTCGTCGATCGGAACGTCTTCGAATTCCTTCAAATATTTTAGTACATACTGTTTAACTGTAGCAATCATCGCGGGCGGGTCGCGGTGCGCGCCGCCGAGAGGTTCGGGGATGATTTCGTCGACGACGCCTAATTGATGCAAATCATCGGCGGTGAGGCGCAGCGCGCGCGCGGCGTCGGGGGCGCGTTCGCCCGAATGCCACAATATCGCCGAACACGCTTCGGGCGAAATCACGGAATAGTAAGAATGCTGAAGAATAGCAACTTTGTCGCCGACGCCGATTCCGAGCGCGCCGCCCGATCCGCCTTCTCCGATCACAATACAAATAATCGGAGTCCGTAATTCGAACATTTCAATAATGTTCTCGGCGATCGCACGCGCCTGGCCGCGCTCCTCGGCGCCGACGCCCGGGTACGCGCCCGGAGTATTAATAAAAGTCAAAATCGGTATTCTTAGTCTTTCGGCAAGCTTCATTTTACGAAGCGCCTTTCTGTAGCCTTCGGGATGCGCGCAGCCAAAATTACATGCTAATCTTTCTTTTGTAGTCTTCCCCTTTCGGTGCGCGACAAACATGAGTGGCTTTCCGTCAATCTTAGCAAGTCCGGTGACCATCGCTTTGTCGTCGCCGAAAACGCCGTCGCCGTGCAATTCAAAAAAGTCGTCGAGAATATTAGCTATATAATCCTGGCCGATCGGCCGGTCCTGGTGCCGCGCGACGTTCACGCGCTCCCACGGCGTGAGCTGGCGGTACGTCTCCTCGATCGTCTTCCGCAGGCGCTCCTTCAGATTCTTAATTTCGCCGTTCAGATCGAGCCGCGTCGACGCCGCGAGCTTCTCGAGCTCGGCGATCTTCTGCTCCATCTCGAGGATCGGACGCTCGAACGCGAGTCCGCCGCTGAGGCTTTCGAGGGGCCGGTTTGGAGATTCGTCGGGCATGGCGGAACGGGCCGACTTTAGAGAACGCGCGCGCTCACGCAAGCCGTTTTATCGGCGCCACGCATGACGCTTACTACAAATAGCGGCCAGCCGCTTTTAGCGCGGCTCGCGAATCGTAAACTCGCGGGCGTGTCAGCAACCTCGCGTACCTTTTGGCAAATTGAAGTTTCCGTCCGCCCCGGCCTCTCCGACCCCGAGAGCCTGGGCGCGCTCGCCGAATTGAACGATCTCGGCGCGCGAGCGAACGCCGCCCGCGCGTTTCGAGGGTTTCTATTAGATGGAACGCTCGCAAGCGCCGATGCCGAACGCGCGGCGCGCCAACTCCTCGCCGACCCGATCGCGGATGTTTACAGAATGCGGAAGACCGACGGCGCCGCGTTTCCGCGAAATAACAATATTCAGCGAATTGATATTATACGAAAACCGGGCGTGATGGATCCCGTTGCGGGAAGTGTAAAATTAGCGTTGGAAACGTTAAAGATCCATTCGCCGCACGTCGCGACGTACAAAACCGTGGAAGTCGAAAGCGCGGAATCCGAAGATTTGTTACATCGGGCCGCCGCGAAAACGTTAGCGAACGAGACGATTGAACAATTGCGGATGAATCAAAACAATCCGCCGCTGCCGTACGACCCGTCGCCGCGCGCGTTTTCGAAGGTAACAGTTCCGATTCGTGAGATTGACGGCGACTCACTACAAAAACTTTCGGGCGACATGTCGCTTTCATTAACATTGCTCGAAATGGAAGCGGTCCGCGATCATTATCGTTCGATCGAGCGCGACCCGACCGACGTCGAATTGGAAACGATCGCGCAGACGTGGAGCGAACATTGTAAACATAAAGTATTGAAGGGTCCGTGCGATTATGAAGAATCCGGCCAGCCCGCGCGGCGAATCGAGTCGATTCTCGGAGAGACAATTGTTAAAGCTACAGATACCGTGCGAAAGCCGTGGTGCCTTTCCGTATTTGTAGATAACGCGGGCGTGATTGCGCTCGACGACGAAAACGCCGTTTGTTTTAAAGTAGAAACTCATAATCATCCGTCCGCGATCGAACCGTACGGCGGCGCGGGCACCGGAATCGGCGGCGTGATTCGCGACGTCGTCGGAACGGGCACCGGCGCTCGGCCCGTCGCGTCAACAGATATATTCTGCGTCGGCCCATTAGATATATCTGATGAAAAGCTGCCCAAAGGAACGCTGCATCCGCGGCGCGTGCTGCGAGGCGTGATTTCCGGAGTGCGCGATTATGGAAACCGCATGGGCATTCCCACCATTAACGGCGGCGTATTTATAGACAGCGGCTATATATCCAATCCGCTCGTCTTCTGCGGAACTGTAGGATTGTTGCCGCGCTCGGCCGTTCGAAAAGAAGTAAAACCGGGCGACGCGATTATTGCCATCGGCGGACGCACCGGCCGCGACGGCATTCACGGCGCCACGTTTTCATCTGTAGAATTGCATGAAGATTCACAAACGGTGTCGGCAACGGCCGTACAAATCGGCGATCCGATAACAGAAAAAAAAGCTACAGAAGCGATTCTGCGCGCGCGCGGCGAAAAGTTAATTCGATCGATTACCGACTGCGGCGCCGGCGGTTTTTCGTCGGCGATCGGCGAACTCGCCGAGGATTGCGGCGCGGAAGTTTATTTAGATAAAGCTCCGATTAAATATGACGGCCTTCGTTATGATGAGATTTGGATCAGCGAAGCGCAGGAGCGCATGGTCGTGGCCGCGTCGCCGGAGCACGTCGAGCGAATATTACAAATCTGCGCGGAGGAACAGGCGGAAGCGACCGTTTTAGGTAAATTTACAAATACGAAACGCCTCGTCCTTCATTATCATAACGAAATCGTCGGCGACCTCGATCTACACTTTTTACATAAAGGCGTTCCGAAGGTGATTCGCAAGGCGGCGTGGCAGCCGCACGAGGAGCCGGAGCCAGCTCCGCCGAAGGAGGCCGAACTCGGATCGTTATTATTACAGATCCTGCGTTCGCCCAATGTTGCATCGAAAGAATGGATCGTGCGCCGCTACGACCACGAAGTGCAGGGAACATCTGTTATAAAACCTTTTGTGGGTGTTCGCCGCGACGGCCCCTCCGACGCCGCCGTCATCGCGCCTGTTTACGGATCGGCGAAGGGCGTCGCGCTCGCGAATGGTTTAAATCCTAGATACGGATTGTTAGATCCCGCCGCGCTCGCGGAATCATCCATTGACGAGGCGATGAGAAATATTGTAGCCGTCGGCGGCGACCCCGACCGAACCGCGATATTAGATAACTACTGTTGGGGAAATTGTGATAAACCCGACCGGCTTGGCGGGCTCGTGCGCGCTTCGGAAGCCGCGCGCGATCTCGCGATTGCTTACGAAACGCCGTTTATTAGCGGTAAAGATTCTCTTAATAATGAATACCGCGCCGGCGGCGAATCGATTCCGATTCCGCCGACATTCTTAGTTTCCGCGATTTCAATCATCGACGATGTTTCGATTTGTACGACGATGGATTTGAAGCAAGCCGGGAACGCCCTTGTATTAGTAGGATTCACGCGCGACGAACTCGGCGGCTCGCATTTGCATCATGTAAGAAATGTTAGTTTGGGCCGGCGCGCGCCGCGCGTCGACGCATCATTAGGAAAGGCCGCGCTGCGCGGAGTCGCGCGCGCGATCCGCGAAGGAATTGTTAGATCGTGCCACGATCTTTCCGAAGGCGGCCTCGCCGTCGCCGCCGCGGAGATGGCCTTCGCGGGCGGTCTCGGCGCAACGATCGATTTGCATCAAGTGCCGCTCGAACTCGGAACGCCCGAGCGATTGGATATAAAGCTTTTTTCCGAGTCGAATTCGCGGTTTTTATTAGAAGTATCTAAAAATCATTTACAACAATTGAAGGCCGCGCTGCTCGGCGTCCGCCACGCCGTGATCGGCGAAGTCACAAACACGCCGCAATTTCAAGTAAACACGGGCAACCGCACTCTTTTTGATATACACATTGAAGAATTGCGAAAAGCTTACAAATCGGGATTTGTAACGATGACCTCGTCGCCCGCCGCGGGAGAAGTCCTATGACCATTCGAGTCTTATTAATGCGCGCGCCGGGCACAAACTGCGAACGCGAACTTCAATACGCGTTCGAACGCGCGGGCGCAAAGGTAGATTTGCTGCCATTACAACAATTGTTCACGACGCCCGACCCGTTTGGTAAATATGCAATCGCGGGATTCCCGGGCGGTTTTAGTTATGGCGACGACGTCGCTTCGGGAAAAATCTTCGGCGTGGAATTGCAGCGCGAATCGTACGAATCGCGTCTAGCCGAAAAACTAACAAAATTCCTCGACCGCGGCGGTCTCGCCATCGGCGTTTGCAACGGTTTTCAATTATTAGTTAAATCAGGAATCATGCCAGGCTACCCGCCCGGCACGCTCGGATCGCAACCTGTAACATTAACGAATAACCGCTCGGGCCGCTTCGAAGGACGCTGGGTTAAATTAGAGTGTTTGCCGTGCCGCGCCGAATTCGTGCCCGCGGGCGAATATATCGAAATGCCGTCGGCTCACGGCGAAGGGCAATTCATTGCTAACAATGACGCGGCGTTACAACAAATCGAAGACGAGCGATTAGTTGCATTCCGTTATGTTACACAAAACGGCGAGCATCCCGCGCCGTATCCCAGCAATCCCAACGGTTCCGCCCGCGGCATCGCCGGTATTTGTGATCTTCGCGGCCGCGCGATCGGCCTCATGCCCCACCCCGAACGCAACATCGATTATTTTAATCATCCCGAATGGACGCGTTTACAATTACGCGGCGACGGCGCAGGGTTGAAGCTATTTAATAATATTGTCGAGCAAGCGAGGAAGGGAAATTAGTAACTTTTCGGCACGCGCAATTCCATTGATGATTTTTGTTAACTTCGCTTCGGAAGCATTCATCTTTCGCGATGCCCGTTTGTAATTCATAGAGTCCGAAGCTATTACTCTCGCAACGTAAAATCAACCGTTGCATGACTGATCCCGCCTACCAACTCTACAATTCCGAAGGCGACACACCCATTAAAGCGTGGGTTCGCGGCGTGCCGATCGAAAAGGAAGCGTTGCAACAATTACGGAATATTGCACAACTTCCGTTTATTTATAAATGGGTCGCGGCGATGCCGGATGTGCATTTGGGAATCGGCGCAACGGTAGGAAGCGTGATTCCTACGATTGGTGCAATTGTTCCCGCTGCCGTCGGAGTTGATATCGGCTGCGGAATGATGGCAATAAAAACGTCGCTGAATGCTAAGGATCTTCCCGATTCGTTAAAAGGAATCCGCGCGTCGATTGAAAAAGCAGTTCCGCACGGTATCAGTAAACATCGCGGACAATATGATAAAGGTTCGTGGGGCCATCCTCCGGAACGCGCCGTGGAAGCGTGGAAATTATTAGAACCGCGTTACAAAAAAATTGTAGAGAAATTTCCTTCTATCAAAAACGGCCGCGACATTGAACAACTCGGCACTCTCGGAGGCGGCAACCATTTTATTGAATTGTGTCTCGATGAGAAAGATTGCGTTTGGGTTATGTTACACAGCGGTTCGCGCGGCGCGGGAAATCGAATAGGAACTTTTTTTATTGAACTTGCGAAACGCGACCTTCAGAAACATATCAAAAATCTTCCCGACAAGGATCTCGCCTATTTTACAGAAGGCGCGGAGCATTTTGATGATTACGTTTTCGCCGTCGACTGGGCGCAGGATTTCGCGCGCGCGAATCGCGAGAATATGATGAATGCAATTCTGAATACGTTACAACAAAACGAGCATCTGCCTCCATTTAAGGCGGATCTTATTGTTGTGAATTGCCATCATAATTATGTTCAGCGCGAAAAACACTTCGGCCATAATGTATATATTACCCGCAAAGGCGCCGTGCGCGCGGGCGCGGGCGAATGGGGAATCATTCCGGGAAGCATGGGAACGAAAAGTTATATTGTTCGCGGCCGCGGTAATCCCGAGAGTTTTGAAAGTTGTAGTCATGGCGCGGGCCGCGCGCATTCACGCAGCGAGGCGAAACGCCGCTTTACTACAGATGATCATGAACGCGCGACGGCCGGGATCGAATGCCGTAAAGACGCGGGCGTTATTGATGAAACTCCGATGGCTTATAAAAATATTGACGACGTCATGGAAGCACAAAAAGACCTCGTCGAAATCGCGCACACACTCCGGCAAGTGCTCGTTGTCAAAGGCTAATAAAGATATTTATTACTAAAAAATTTATTACTTACGCGCCCGACCGCGTGATCGGCGTCGCAAGCGGTTTGACGTCGGGATGCTTTTTTGTACAATTCGAACAATAACCGAATATTTTTAGCGAGTGCGCGACAACTGTAAACTTATGTTCTTTCGCGGCCTGGTCTTGTAATGCTTCAATTTCATCCGAAATGAATTCTGTTATTTTTCCGCAATCGACACAAACCATATGATCGTGATGATGGTGGCCAAACGTGTGTTCATACAAAACGCGTCCGTTGCCGACGTCGAGACCCTGCACGAGCCCGCCCTCAACCAGCAAACTTAATGATCGGTAAATTGTAGCGATCGAAACGCGGTGCCCCGATTTTTCAAGTTCACGATGTAAATCTTCGGCGCTGAAATGGCGATGCGACGAAAACACTACAGTTAATAATGCGTCGCGCTGCCGCGTGAGCCGCAGCCCGTTTTTTTGTAGTAACTGTTGAAATGCTTCGCGCGCTCGTTTCACTAGAATTCGCAAACCATTGTGCGGCAGCGACCGAGGCAAGTGAAGCACACCTCAGAATTTGAGTTATGCTTTTGGCCATGGGCGCGGCTCCCTCTCCCACTGACACGTTCGACGGCCTCTACAGCGAGGTCGCTCCGGCGATATTCGCTTGGGCAAGTTTAAGAATCCGTGGCCCGCTCCGTTCGCGGCTCGACCCCGAAGACGTTTTGCAAGAGGTGTGCTTTCGTGCGTGGCGAGCGTTCGCGCAGTTCGACCCGGCTTTGGGGACGTTCCGGTCGTGGGTATTCGGGATTGCCAACCGCGTACTTCAGGAAGCACTGCGATCATTAGCAAAGAATCCAGCACACCCAACGCAAACCGCCGCGTCTTCCGCGCTCCGCGAACTTCCTAACAATACGTCGAATATTAGCCAGCGCGTTGTTAAAGATGAATTGTTAAGAACTGTTGTGACGCGCCTCGGACAACTCGACGAGCCCGATCGAAAGTTATTTATTCTTCGCGGCCTCGAAGGCATGCCGCACTCCGACGTCGCCGCTTTATTATCCGTTTCGCCGGAAGTCGCCGCGAAACGATGGCAACGACTGCGCGACAGACTTGCCGAAGATTCGATGATTAAGAATCTCGTGGCAGTGTAAAATAGTAATATTACTTTTGTTGATCGCTAATTTCACTTATCCACTTTCCTTCCCGGCCGAACGCCATTTGTAGCGGGGCTCATTTGCGGCGGAATGCCTCCTCGAAACGCGCTGCGGCCGGCGGCGGCGTCGCCTGAAAAACCGCTTCCGCGAATAATTCTATAAATGGGATCTTTATAACGATAGCCGTCGAGCGGGGCGGGCTTCACTTCTAAATAATCCTCCCACGTGTCGCGGCAGTATTCTGTAACATTTCCGCCAATATCATAAAGGCCGAACGAATTCGCCGCAAACGTTCCAACCGGGGCATGCACCAAAAACGAATCATATACATCCGTTTCGTAGCGCCACGTCTGCGGGCCCTCGGAATTTTTTGTAGTTTGATCGGCGATATTCTCGCGGCCCTGAATCTGTTTTCTATCATTACCAAACCACCACACGGTGGACGACCGCCCTCGCGCCGCGCGCTCCCACTGCGCCTCGGTTGGTATTTGTAGTCCAAGCCGCGGGAGAACTTCATGACACATATCCCACGAAATTTGTTCGACCGGGTGGCGAAGTGGATCCTTCTTATCAATTCTTTTATTTTGTAGTCCCTGTTTATCGCTAGGATTCGTTTCTGTAACTCGCAGCCATTGGCCCTGCGTCATTTCGTATTTTGATATAAAGTAAGGCTCAAAGTCGATTTCGTACGGCGGCCCTTCCCAATTTCCGAGAAGCGGATCGACGTTGGGCATTCCTGCGGGCCGCGACTCCGTCGGCAACTCGCCTCCTAACGTATACTTTCCGCCCGGAATTAATACGAATACAATTCCGGAATCCCCAGAAAATTGTAATTTTCCAGTTGTAGTGTCCCGTAGAGGAACAGAACCCGACTCCAAATGCACAAATTCGAAAAGCTTAGAATCGGGATCGGGCCCGAGCGGAATCAGGCCGCGCTGCGGTTTCAACTGTAGGCCGCCGTACTCGGGAAATTTCTGAACATCCGCGATTTGTAGTATTGTATCATTCCACTCGCGCGCAAACTGTTTTGTTGTTTTCTCGTCAACTGCCAGCGCAAATTCACGCCGCTTGTCGACGCGCCGGATACGCGATTCGAATTTTGTTAATTGATCGACGAGCGCCGCGAGCTGTTCATTCCACCACGCCGATTCGACATCATCGAACGTAAATATTACTTTTCCGTTTGCTTCCGTACGCTCCGCTTTTTGTTGCAATCGATCCAGCGACGCTCGGTGATACGGCAATTGTGAATATAATTTTCGCGCGCGCTCACCCCAGTCCGTCATTCCACCGGGGCCGCCGACTTTTTCAGGAATCGCCGGATATAAACTTTCCGACTCCGCGATGAGGTCTTCCATGCGCCGTCCGTCGGCGAGCCGTTTCACGTCGTCGAGAGCAGCGCTCGTCTGCCGCAATAGTATACTACTAATAATTGCCGACGACGCGAGAATCATAAATATAATACTAAGACTCACCGCGACAGCCGGGTTTCGCTGCGCCCACCGCCGCAGACGCAAAAAACTTCCCGCCGGACGCGCCTGAATCGGTTCGTGATTCAGGAACCTGCGAAGGTCGTTGGCGATTGCTAATGCTGATTGATAACGATTCGACGCGTTCTTTTGCAGCGCCGTTTCAATAATAATACGCAGATCGCGAGGAATTCCGCGGCGAGTCAATTCGGACCGATCGAGTTCATCATTAAGAATCGAGCGGACGACGGCTTCGCGCGTCGGGCCCTCGAACGGCCGGCGCATTGTTAACATTTCAAATAACAAAACGCCGAGAGACCAGACGTCGCATCGCGCGTCAACCGGCGCGCCGCCGCTTTGTAACTGTTCTGGCGCCATGTACGCCGGCGTTCCTACAATAAGCCCAGGCGCTGAAATCATGGCGCCCTCGTCCGCGCGCGCAAGGCCAAAGTCAAGAATCACAGGTTCGCCCGTTTTCTTTAATATAATATTTCCAGGCTTCAAGTCGCGATGCAAGATTCCACAACCGTGCGCAATGGCAATCGCGCGCGCCGTTCGCTCCACCGTTTCGGCCGCCTCAATCATATCATGATTCGAAAGGATAGATTCCGCGTGCGAACTCCGTTTTTGTATATTTTCCTCGATCGTTTCCCCTTCGACGAATTGCATAACAAGACAGGCCGCGCGGCGCCCCGCGGAATCTACAAATTCAAAAAACTCGTACACTTTACATATATTCGGATCGTCAATCTTAGCGAGGAGAGCCGCCTCGCGCTCGAATCGCAGACGCGCGGAACCGCCACGTCCGTCAAATAATATATTTAATATCTTGATCGCGACGCGCCGCGAAAGGTTGTGATCTTCAGCGAGGTAAACGACGCCCTGCCCGCCGCGTCCGAGCTCGCGTAAAATTGTAAATCGTCCGCCGATTTGTAATAATTCATCCGAGCCGCCCCCGCCGCCCGGCTCCCCCTCGCTTCCGGCTTTTTGATATTCCTCCGCGATCCGCGCTTCAAATCCGGCGAACTGTTTTTGATACTCTTCGAGAGATTTGTAAATTCCCGACGCACGGTCCTCGGCCAGGTTGCCGAGGAATTCAAGGATGATCGATTCTTCAACTTGCGATCGACCGGCGTTGTCCATTCCTTGTTCGCGTTGATTGTTAATTTACAAAACTGAATACTAACTCTCCGCAACTTCGCGAAGGCCGATGTCGCGGCGAATTTGCATTCCGGAAAATTGTATCTTTTCCATCGCGCCGTACGCGCGCATTCGCGCTTCTTGATAATCGACGCCGAGCGCCGAAACGGCAAGGACGCGCCCGCCGGATGTAACAATAACGCCATCTTTCATCTTCGTGCCCGCGTGAAAGATTTGTAGTGAATCATCTTCGTCGACGTCGCCGAGCCCGCCAATCGGCCGGCCTGTTTCAGGTTTATCAGGATAACCCTCCGACGCCGCGACGACTGTAACAGATACTCTTTTATCAAATTTCGGCCCTTCGAGTTTTTCTAACGTTCCGTCGGCGACGGCTTCGAGGTAAGGAACAATATCATCGGCGAATCTTAGTAATATCCCCTGCGTTTCGGGATCGCCGAAGCGAGCGTTAAATTCCAATACCATCGGACCCTTCGGTCCTACAATTAATCCTGCATACAATAAACCTTTGAATTTCCGTCCGTCGCGGTTCATCGCGTGCACGACGGGTAATAATATTTGTTGTTCTATTTGTAAACGCATGCGCTGCGGCAGTGAGACCGGGCAAATCACGCCCATGCCGCCCGTGTTCGGACCCTCGTCGCCGTCGCCGAGTTTCTTATGATCGCGCGCGGGGTCTAAAGGTAATATTGCAGATCCGTCGGTGAGAGCGAGAACGGATACTTCATAACCTTTAATAAATTCTTCAATAACAACTTCATTTCCGGCGTCGCCGAAATGATGAAATTCCATCATGCGTTTGACGGTGTCTTGTGCCATCGCGCGATCATGACAAATAAGAACGCCCTTGCCCGACGCGAGACCCGACGCTTTTACAACAATTGGAAATTGATCGACGGTATCCAAATACGATATTGCTAAATTTGCATCGTCGAAACTTCGGAACCCGGGCGTCGGAATTCGGTGGCGGCGCAACAGATCTTTACAATAAGACTTCGAACCTTCGATCGCGGCCGCGAGTTTCGACGGGCCGAAAACGCGAATCTGTTTTTTTGTTAATTCGTCGGCCAAGCCCAGGCATAGCGGGTCTTCGGGACCAACGACAACTAAATCTACTTTTTCGCGGATTGCTAATGATACAATTCCGTCAATATCTGTAGCTGCGACCGGAAAACACTCCGCGATCTTCTCAATTCCGGCGTTGCCGGGCGCGCAGAGAATATTCTTAACTTTCGGAGATTTAGCAATTTTCCAGCAGAGCGCGTGCTCACGGCCGCCGCCACCGACAACGAGGATTTTCATAGTTTCGGCGGTTAGCGTCGGCGACCGCCCGCGGCGCGTCAACGCCGGCTTCGCGTCCATTCGACGGAAAACTATCTTTTGTACGATTTGAGATGGGAGGCGCGCCGTCGCGTCGCTAATGTAGCGCGCCACACTCACGTGCCGGGGCGTAGCTCAGCTTGGTAGAGCGGAGCGTTTGGGACGCTCAGGCCGCAGGTTCAAGTCCTGTCGCCCCGACCATTTTAACAAAACGGAACGTTAATGATCCGCGCAACTTCAATTGTAAAAACCGCCGCGCAATTTGTTGTTTCCGCGTCCGGCGCCGTCTTAGCATTACCAGTCTTAACATTACCATTATTGACATTACAGGACGGCGCGAAGCGTCCCGGTTACGACGACACGCCCGTGATTCCCGGAGGAAAGTGGAAAGTACACGATTCGAACCGGCCGCAGCCGCCGGTCGTCACGCCGGGAACTGTTACAACCGCGCCTTCGGATGCAATTGTATTGTTCGACGGAAAGAATTTAGATTCGTGGCGCGGTCCAGCCGGCGACGCGAAATGGAAAATCGCAGACGGCGCGATGGAGGTGAACTCCACAGGCGATTTGATAACTAAGAAAGAATTTGGCGATTGCCAGCTTCATATTGAATGGATGGCGCCCGCGAAAGTCGAAGGCGAATCGCAGGGGCGCGGCAACAGCGGCGTTTTCTTGATGGGACGTTACGAAATCCAAGTGTTGGATTCTTTTGATAATATTACCTATGCCGACGGCCAGGCCGCCGCGATGTATGGCCAGCGTCCGCCGATTGTTAACGCATGCCGCAAACCGGGCGAATGGCAAAGTTATGATATTATTTTTCGCGCCCCGCGTTTTGACGGAGATAAATTGGCTTCCGCTGGAATTGTAACAGTTCTCCACAACGGTATTGTTGTCCACCACGCCGAAGCGTTCATCGGCTCGACCTCGCACCGCGACGTCGGCAAGTACTCGCCACATCCCGCGAAGGGGCCGTTGATACTACAAGACCACGGCAACCCCGTGCGTTTTCGTAATATTTGGATTCGGGAAATGTAACATTCGGCCGCGTTACGGCCTCACAACTGTAATTTCACCCGGTTTGAGATCGAGCGGCATTCGCCTCACTTCGGTTCGGTTGTACACTTCGGTCTCGGTCTTATATAAAACTAACGTTCGGGCGGTCTCCTCGATAGCTACAGTTACCGATTTGCCAGCGGATAGCTTTGCCACTTGCGTCGTCGTGCGCAAGTCTCCGAAGAATACATGAATGTCCATGGTGCGATCGCCGGCATCCAGAACGCTAAAGCTATCAATTTTCTCCGAGGGATCCTTCAATTCAATTTTCATATGGATGCGTTCGGAAACAACAAATCGCAGTTTTTCGGGATCGTCCGACGAACCAATAGCAAATTCCTTCGGAACAATCATGCCGCCGTTTACGCGGAGCCAAACGTCTTTCTTTGCAATTCTTTTAATTATAAATTTACCGTTCTCATCCGTCTTGACGCCTTTGTGAGATCCCTCGGAAAGGAAAAAATGGGATCCCTGGGATTCCGAAGATTTTAATTGAAACGTCATACGGATAGGTTCCACAGAAATTTCCGGAATCGGCTTGCCCGATTTATTAACTACAATACCTTCAATCTTTTCGTAAATTTCGCTTGCCGGGATCTGTAAAATCACATCGGTGGCTCCCGCGATTATCGGTAATGATTGCGCAATCGACAGCGTTTCACGATCCATCGCCTCAATAATGTAAGTGCGGTCGACGAGGCCCGATAACTTAAATTCTCCTTTCAGGTCGGTTGTGGTTTTGTAGCTTCCGGGACTCCCCCCTGCAATGTCTTCCAGAACGCGAGCGTCCTGGTCGGGCGAAAAACCCAAACAAGTAGCATTCTGGAGCCAAACGTGTGCGCCGGCGAGCGGCTTATTACTATCATTAACAATCCGCCCGAGAATCGCCATCGACGGCCGATCGACTCTTAATTGTACAAAACTTGGCCAGCCTTCCGGGCCTTTTTTGATATTTTGCACGGCGGGTTGATAGCCCTTTGTCACCGCCGTCAGAACAACTTCGTTCGCGGCCTTTGTGTTAATATAAAATTTACCTTTCGCGTCGGTGTAAACGATCGCGTTTTCCGCGGCAACGCTCGCTTTGGGCACCGGCGTTCCGAGAGCATCGACGACTTCGCCCGCAATCGTTGCATTAACCGAGCCCGGCGTCTTCAGTTTTAGTATTATATTAAATGAGGAACCGCTCGGCGCCTCAATGGAACACGGCGCGCGGTTAGTCATCGACGCCATTATTGTAGCATCTCGAATTTCGGGCGCGTCTGGAAACTCAAAGCGGCCCGAAGCGTCAGTCACGGCAGACCACTTACGGTCGTTGAGAAAATCTAACACTTCATGAAACCGGCGGCGAAAATCCTTCGGCAGCGCAAATGTTACTTCCGCACCTTCGAGCGGAGAACCGTCGTCACCTACTACAATTCCGGCATAGGTGACTTTTGGTGCAATGATTAACATGGGCGCGCCGTCGGGCGGATTTCCACCCGTGCTTCCCGCGAGAATTGTAGTATAACGTTCGCTCCTCGACCTCAATTCGCCGGCTTGAGATTTATCTTTAAATTCAAAGAATCCTTCGTGATTGGTCGTTGCCATCAGTTCATCGCCCTCTTTTGAATGATGAACGACGATATCAATTCCGGCCATCGCGCGCGAATCACAATCAAGAACGCGGCCGCGTCTTTTTGTAATGACCGCCGCCGCGCTCGCAGTTTTGTTATGATGACTCATTTCGACTGCTGGTTTCGACGGAGGCACAACGGCTCGGGCGGTTTCGCGTTGCACCGGCTCCTGCGAATTCTTCGAACCGGCCGTTGCCAAGACGTCTGTGCGCGGTGGTTCTAATGCCGTATCTTGGATCGGGATCTTTTCGTTATTTTGGAAATAGATATATGCACCGATCAAAACCGCCGCGACTGCGGCCGCCGTTAGAATTTTAGCTTTCATAATTGTTATTACTAAAGAACCGGCCCCGGACGAAATTGTTATATTCGGATCATATAAAAGCGGCGTGAGCGTCGCGAGCCATCCCGTGCCATCTTTCTCGCGTCCGCCACGCGTGCCCGCAAGTTCTTTTCTTAGCTTTTCGTACGCTCGCGACAGCCGCGTTTGAACGGTGTCGGGCGAAACGCCCATTTGATTAGCAATTTTTCGAGGCGGCAAATTATCAAAAAAACGGAGCAGTATCGTTGTGCGATACGGTTCGTCGAGCCGCATGACCGCGTTTACTAATTCTTTGTGTGCCGCGGCTCGTTCGACCACTTCATGCGCCGACGGCTGCTTTTCGAATTTTGCATTTATGGTTTCACGCGACTCGCGGCGTTCTGACGCGCGGAATTGTTGTCTAATAAAATTCCTAATGATCGCCGCGAGCCACGGACGCACCGGCATTGAAACAGCGGGCGGATGTTCGATCGCGCTGAGCGCCGCCTGCTGCGCCGCGTCCTCGGCTAATTGTGCATCGCGCACGATCGACAACGCGAGAGAACGCGCCCACTCGAGTTCATCGATGAGCGATTCGACGGGCGTGCGTGGATCGGCGGGCATAGTGAATATTACCACTATGCCGCGCGGCGCAAATCCCGTTCAGGAATTTTTTTGCAGTATTGGTCGCTACGGCCGCACGACCGTCAGTTCCCCCGGTTTCAGTAACAACGGCATTCTTCGCAACTCTTCTTTTCCTTTCATTAATACTAACGTTTTCGCAGTCTCTTCGACTGCCACAGGTTCGGACAGGCCATTATTAAGATCGGCCGTAATGTCGCCGTACGTCGATTCGCCATTAAATATATTAATTTCTAATTGTTCGCCCGCGCCGTTCAGAACTTTGAATTTATTCGCGGGATCCTTGGAATCTTGCAGTTCAATTTTAAGATGGCAGCGGCGCGATACTTTTATTTGTAATGAATCAACGGGCTCGGAAAGCGTCTCGATCGACGATGGCACAACAAGCGCTCCGTATGCAGAAATACCGACGCCGTCTCTTGCAATATTCTTAAATTCAAATTTACCATTTTCATCTGTTACAATCGAATTCGTTGCGCAACTTCGCCGGTAGCGTCCGTGCCCAGGCATCGTAATGGAAAACGCCGCGCGAAATGGCTGAACAGTCACGCCAGCGACGGGTTTTCCATCAAATCCGACGACCGTGCCCGCGACGCGTTCATACAAACCGCCTCCGGGTATTGTTATTTTTACCGATGTGTAACCCGCCGTCGAATCCAGCATTCCCTCGCGCAGCGAATCGGGATCGACGGCCTTTAATTGATAATTTTGCCGCAGGAGCCCTTTAATCGTAAATTTACCATTCGCGTCGCTCTCAACCATCGGCGCCGTGCCAAAACCCGCGACGGTGCTTTCGAGCACGCGCGGAACGCCGTGATCGAGCCCAAACCACGTCGCGTTCATAATCCAAACCGACGCGCCCGCGACGGGAGCGCCTCGATCATTTACAACTGTTCCTTCAAGGCTGAGGGCGCTCTCGCCTAATCTTAAAATACACGGATTCGGCCAAACCGTTCTCCCGTTTTGTAATTGTGATTTAACTTTTTCAATCGCCGGAATGACGCCCGTCTTGACCGCCATGACCGTGATTTCGCTCTCGTCACCGGCCAAAAGACTAAATTTTCCCGCGTCATCCGTTGTAACAATTAAATCCTGGCCTGCCGAAACGCGCGCGCCTGCCACGGGATTCTGCAGCATGTCCAGCACGACACCCGAGAGCGATTCTTTATATTCTGCGCGCTTCAATACAATATTCATTTTAAACAGTGAGACGCGCGGCGATTCTTCTTTCGTTGTAACAAATCCGGCTCGCTGCGTTTCGAGCGCTGCGCCCTCGACGGCCGGAAATTCTTTAAATTCAAAATAACCGCGCGCGTCGGAATCGGCGGTCCACGCGCCGTCGATCGATGCATCGAGCACTTCCCTAAAATTCGCGCGGAAGCCGGCCGGAAAATGGAATTGTATACGCGCGCCCTCGATGGGCGCGCCGGATTCATCGTTAACAAATCCCGCAACACTAATTTTCGGGGCGACCACGATGACGGGGCTTGTCTGGCTGGATTGTTGCAAAACGGTTCCCGCCAGAACGGAAATGTAGTTTGCGCTGGCGACCTCGACGCGGCGCAGCGCGCTCGCGCCGGTTTCTTTCGGTATTTGAAATATAAACGATCCGTCGGAATCGCTTGTTGCTACTTTTTCCGCGTGCCCTTCCATCCGAATGTCGAGGCCCGCGACTCGCCGCGAGTCGAGATTGATAACATATCCGCGGACGAAGCGCGGCGCGGGAGTCGTCGACGGGCGCGTTTCTTTTGCGTCTTTTGTTAAATTTATATTTTCCGCGGCTTCGAGGAGCGCGCGGCCGGGAGCCATGGCTTTTGTAATATTTACAGAACCTTCGCCGGCCTCACGACCGGCTTCGGGCGAATTCGACGCCACGTCCGCAATCTTATCTATCTTCTCAGACGGACGATTATTCGTTAGAAACCAGACAGTAACAAAAACGGCGGCGAGCAAAACCGCGGCCGCAGCGATTTTTAGTTTCATAATAGCAATCCCGAGAGGAACCGCCGCGCCGAACGGCGGCGTGTTTAAGAATGGGAGCAATGCAATCATCCACGCGCGGCGGTCGCCGCCAAATGTAGTATCTAAATCCAAGCGCAATCGCTCGATCGCGCGCGCAATGCGCGTTCTTACAGTTGCCACGGGCACGCTGAATCGTTTTGCAATTTCACGTGGCGGCAATTGATCATAAAAACGCAATATAATAGTTGTGCGGTACGGCTCGTCGAGCCGAGCGACCGCCTCCATCAGCGCGCGTTGAGTTGAGATTCGTTCCGCGACTTCGTCCGCAGGCGGCAATGCTTCATTTCGCGCTGTATACAATTCCCGCCGCTCGCGGCGCGTCCGGTCGCGGTGCCAGCGTTTTATTAAGTTTCGGATAATTGTAGTTATCCACGGCCGCGCGGCCCTGCCGGGCGAGGGCGGATGATCGAGCACCGATGCCCACGCGGCCTGCACGACGTCGTCGCGCAGGTGCGCGTCCGCGACGAGTCCACGCGCGAGCGATCGCATCCATTTTGAATGCATTTCAAGGTCGGCGTCGGAGAACGGCGGGCGCGGCATCACGATGATTATTCATATCCCGCCCGCACGAAAAACGCTTCATAATGATTCGCGTGACCGAAAACCCGAGCATCGCTGAAATCCGAGAATTACTACACAAATCGCGCGTCATCGCTGTCGTCGGTTATTCTAAGAATCCCGCGCGCGCGAGCCATTGGATCGCGGAATATTTACAACAAAAAGGTTATCGTATCATTCCTGTCAATCCCGGAATCGACGCGGCGCTCGGCGAGAAATGTTATCGAACGCTCGCCGACGTTCCCGACGAAGTTGATTTAGTTAATATATTTCGATCGCCGCCGGAAGTGCCTGCGATCGTCGAGGAAGCGATTCGTAAGAAAGCAAAAGTAGTATGGATGCAGGAGGGCGCGGAGAATGAGCCGGCCGCGAAACGCGCCATTGAGGGCGGCCTCCGCGCGGTCGTCGGCAGATGTATCTTTCGAGACCATGCGGCACTCGTCGCGAGTCAATAAATATTAAGAGTATTGGCCGTGCCTCCAAAAAAACCTCAGCCTAACGGTAATATTAAGAAAAAGAAAAACCCGCCGCGCGGCGCAAGCTTTTATCTTGATAATATTGGCGGATCGTTTGGATCTCAGCCCATCTCGCTCGTCGCGCTCGTCGACGCAACTCCCGACGCGATACTTTTTATTGATGTCGACCGCAGAATTCGTTTTTGGAATCGCGGCGCGACCGAAACGTTTGGATTCACGCGCGAAGAGGCGACGGGCGCCTACTACGATTTGTTACTTCCGCCCGATTTGAAGGCATCGGGCGAATTGGAGTCATTAGAACAATTAACCGCCGCGCAAGGAACTGTTAGAAACCATCTCACGCGCCGCATGACTAAAGATGGCGTCGAACGAATTGTATCATTATCGCGTTCCGAACTGCGCGACGCGCGCGGGATCATCGTCGGCTGGACGGCCATCCTTCGCGATGTAACAGAACAGACGCGTGTCGAACATGAACTTTCGCGCGCGCGAAATTTAGCAATGCTCGGCGAACTCGCGGCGACGGTGGCGCACGAAATAAAGAATCCGCTCGCGGGAATCCACGGAGCGACGCAGATTCTCATTCGCGAATCGACGCGCGACGACCCGCGCCGCGAAATATTAGAAAGAATGGAAACGCAGATTCGCCGGCTCGACGCTACAGTTCGAGATTTGTTACGTTTCGCGAAACCTGAAACTCCAAAGTATGAAAAAAAGAATTTAAGAGATCTGGTGTTATCGTTAGTCGAAGCGATTCGCGAGGATCCGCGTTTTGAGAACATTACGATTCACGCATCGGGTGATGCCGACCTCCCCGCCGATTGCGACGAACGGCTCATGCATCAAGTGTTTCAGAATTTGTTAGAAAACGCACACGACGCGATGGACGGCCGCGGTGCGATTTATATTCATTTCGAACGCTACAGCGACCGCTCGATTGTTAATATTCGCGACTCGGGTCCCGGAATTCCGGAGGCGAATCGTGAACGTATCTTTAATCCTTTCTTTACTACAAAACCTCGCGGGACGGGTCTCGGACTCGCGATTTGTAGAAAAAACATCGAAGCGCACGGCGGCGCGATTTCCGTCGAAAACGATCCGCGCGGCGGCGCGGTTTTTATTGTTCACCTTCCGCGAAGCCACAAGGGGCTTGTCACCGCGGAACGGAAACGTTAGAGATCCGTCATGAAATACGGCGCTCGCAACCAAATTGTCGGAAAAGTAACAGATATCAAAAAGGGATCATTAATGTCCCAAGTAAAAGTAAAAATCGCCGGGCCCATTGACGTGTCGTCGGTGATGACGATCGACTCGCTCAAGGAGCTCGGCGTAAAAAAAGGCGACAAAGTGACGGTATTAATAAAAGCCGTCAACGTTTTGTTAGCGAAAGACTAACAGGCTGCTAAAGCTATTATTTCTTCGCGCCCGCGTCTTTTGCTTCCGCGATCGGTTTCGCATTCTTTACATATTTATCAAACCACGCAATCATTTCGTAAAGAGTGTGAAGATTCGATTCGCGCGCGGAGTAACCGTGACTTTCATTCGGCAACATGACGAGCCGCGCCGTTTTGCCGTTGCCTTTCATGGCTGCAAATAAACGTTCCGACTGAATCGGAAACGTGCCCATGTTCGAATCGGCTTCACCGTGAATCATGAGCAATGGTTCATTAATTTTATTTGCATACATAAACGGCGAAAGCGAACTGTAAACATTCGGCGCTTCCCAAAGCGTGCGCCGCTCCGACTGAAAACCGAACGGTGTTAATGTTCGATTGTACGCGCCGCTGCGCGCAACTCCCGCTCGGAACAAATCGCAATGTGCTAATAAATTCGCCGTCATGAACGCGCCGTAACTGTGCCCGCCGACACCCACCCGCGACGGATCGGCGACGCCCATTTCAACAGCCTTATCAATTGCAGCTTGCGCCGATGATACAATTTGATCAATAAATGTATCATTCATCGTCTCTGGATCGCCGATGACGGGCATCGTTGCATTATCCATAATCGCGTAGCCTTGCGTTAAATAATATAAATGCGAAGCGCCGCCGAGACGCGTAAATCGATTCGCGCTGCCGCTCACCTGCGCGGCCGTCGCCGCATCATTAAATTCGAGAGGGTAGGCCCATACTAAGAGTGGCAAACGCGTGCCGGTTTTGTAGTCGGCTGGAAGATATAACGTGGCCGAAAGGCCGGTGCCGTCGGCGCGCTTATATTTAACAATTTCTTTTTTGATACTTCGGATTTGCGGCGTCGGATCTTTAAACTCCGTAATCGCGGTGATCGAAGAGTTCGCGCCGAGTTTTCGAATTCGATAATTCGGCGGCGTCGTTGCCGTTTCGTACGAAGTTAATATTGCAAGTTCGGAAGACTCCGGGTCGAGCAGGTCGATAGCCGATTCATAACAATTATCCTCGCAACGCCACAATTCTTCGATCGCAAGCGTTTCCAAATTCTGGCGCCGAAAGAACGGCCGGTCGCCGTCGGGCGTCGCGCCCGTTCCGGTTCGAAAAACAAATCCGTCTTTTTCAACAACGTAACCACGTCCGGCTGAATCCAAATCCATGACTAAAGCTCCGGGATTTTTATATTGATCGCGCGAGCTTCGATCATCAATAACTTTCGGCGCCGCCGTTGGATTCTTAGTATCAAATATGCGCGTGCGCGTCCAGCGCTTGTCGCGGTCGACGTCGGTTGCGATAACAAATCGCGTGTCTTTCATATATTGAATGCCGCCGGCCCGATGCTCCAATTTAAACATTTCGGCGGGCGTTCCAGTGAATGGCGACGCGAGCGAAACATAACGATCGCGGAACTCGGCTTTTTTCTTAGGATCGCCGCCGTCGAGCGCTTCGAGCCACACGAGCGTCGCGGGTTCGGCGCGCTTCCAATTGATCGATCGAGGGCCGGTGCGAACGCCTTCGATCGGAATATTCTCCGCGAGCGGAACTTCCGCGACGAGGAATTGTTGCTTTCCCGAATAATCCATCACTTCAATTGTCGTTGGGAAATCGTTCGCCGGCATAATATAAGAAAACGGCCGGTGAATTTTGTTAACTAACAATAATGGCGCGCCCGGCGCGTGGCTCATATCACTATAAATCGCGGGCTTCCCGACGAGAGTAAGAGAACCGTTTTCAACCGAAGCGATCGCGAGTTGCGACGTTGTATAATATTCAAAAAGCGCTTCGTCGTGCGGATTGGATAATAAATCCTGATACGTTCGAACGGGGCTCTTCGACCCTGACGTTTCTTGTATATTCGGACCCGTCGGCGTCGCAGGCGCGGGCGGTTCGGCGCCACGGCCTTGGGGAACTAATGTACAAATAATATTTTGACCGTCGGGCGTCCACGAGATTCCGCGCGTCATCGTCGCGCAAATTCTATCTGTTATTTTGCGCGGCTCGGCGGGTTTTTCAACCGAAGAAACCCACAATTCGGTTCCTCGATCTGTTACAACCGTAAACGCCAGGAATTTTGAATTGTGCGACCAGCTCGCCGACGCGAATTTTCCGTTCGCCGGGATCGGAATATTAATTATATCTTTTCCGTCGGTTTTTCGAATCGCAAAGGATTTTGGATACTGCGTTCTAAATGAAGTATTCGAAACCGGGTCGATTCGTAACCCGCCGATTCTTAGCATTCGCCGCGACACTTCCTGTATCGACGGCATGGGATCGCTCTGTGTGAATGTCATCCATTTGCGGTCGGGGCTGAACGACACGGACGGCGGCTGCGGCGCGTCGGCAATCGCTACAACTTCCGCAGGCGGCAGGCGGTAACCTTCCTGCGCCAAGGCGAACGACGAAACAAATAATACAATTCCGAGTGTGAATATTGGGGTGCGCATGCCTCTTTCGTACGCAACATTTCGAATTTGGGCAACCCTTATTTTGGCAATTCTTATTTTGTAGGGCGCCGAAGTTCGCCACATGAATGGAAATGATGTAGCCTCTGCGGCTATGAATTTTGCCATCGCACTTGGTTTTTCATTGATGTTTCCGGCGTTTCAAAACAGCGCGCTCGACGCGCGCATCGCGAGCGAACGAGCGCCGCTCGAAGCGCTTTATAAACATTTACATTCGACGCCCGAGCTCTCGTACGCCGAAGAAAAGACGTCGGCACGCATCGCCGAAGAATTAAAGAAAGCTGGATTTGAAGTAACTCAAAATATTGGTAAATATAAAGATCCTTCGCGGCGCGCGTTTGGCGTCGTTGGAATCTTAAAGAATGGGGAAGGCCCAACGATTCTCGTTCGAACCGATCTCGACGGCCTGCCCGTCGAGGAGAAAACTAACGTTCCATACGCGAGCAAAGCGACCGGCAAGAATGATCAGAATGAAGACGTCGCCACAATGCACGCGTGCGGCCACGATATGCATATGACCGTTTTTGTAGGAACCGCGCGCGTTCTCTCATCGTTAAAAAATGAATGGAAAGGAACATTACTATTCGTCGCGCAACCCGCAGAGGAACGCGCGCCCGGCGGCGCGGAAGCGATGTTAAACGATGGACTTTATACAAAATTCGGAACGCCACGGGCCGCATTCGCGCTTCACTGCAATTCTTCGCTCGAAACGGGAAAGATTGGATATGTTAAAGAATACGCGCTCGCGAACGCGGACACCGTTGATATCACCGTTCGCGGCGCGGGCGGCCACGGCGCGTATCCGAATGCTACAAAAGACCCGATCGTGCTCGCGGCTCAAATGATTCTTAGTTTTCAGACGATCGTGAGCCGCGAGATTCCTCCCGGCGAACCTGCGGTCGTAACGGTCGGTTCGATTCACGGCGGAACGAAACACAATATTATTCCCGACGAAGTAAAATTACAGTTAACGGTGCGTTCCTACTCTAATAAAACGCGCGACACGATTCTTAATGCTATTAAACGCATCGCGAAAGGAACCGCCGAAGCTGCGGGCGTTCCTAAAGACCGCGAGCCGATTGTTAATTTAAATTCAGACATGCTCGTTCCTGCGACGTATAATAATCCCGACCTCACGGACGCCGTACTCCCCGCGCTCAAGAGCGCAGTGGGCGCATCAAATGTAGTAAGTCTGAAACCCGTTCTCGGAGCCGAGGATTTTGGACACTACAGTTTGCCCGATCATAGCATTCCGTGCGTGATGCTCTGGCTCGGCACCGTCTCGCGCGAGAAAATTGAAGCTAACGAAAAGAGCGGCGCGCCACTGCCCTCATTGCATTCAAGCCTGTACGCTCCCGAAATCCACCCAACGATCGAAACAGGCGTAAAAGCGATGGCTACAATTGTGATGGATCGAATGAATTGAAGAAATATTGAGTTTCTCAAATATTAATATCAACTCCCGCCGTTGCCCAAAAACTTTGCGGCCTCTTCGGGCAGCACGGGATTAATATAAAAGCCCGAGCCCCACTCGAAGCCCGCCGCCATCGTAACTCTCGGCATAATTTCAACGTGCCAATGATAATGATCGAGCGGGCCGTTGACGAACGGAGAAGTGTGAATCACGTAATTGTAAGGAGGCGCGCCGAGCGCGCTCTCGAGGCGGCCGAGAACGCTAAGTATTATTTCCGAAAGTCCGGCGCATTCCGCATCTGTAGTATCCTCGAAATGCGAAATATGGCGCTTCGGCAATATCCAAATCTCAAAAGGAAACCGGGCGGCATACGGAACCATTGCCACAAATTCTTTTGTTTCTAAAACAATTCTTGATTTTTTTGATAATTCGAGACGCAAAATATCACAATAAATGCAGCGTCCGCGATATTCAAAAAAACGATGCGCGCCGTCGAGCTCCTGTTTGACGCGAATTGGCACGACGGGCGTTGCTATCAATTGACTATGATTGTGCGCGAGCGACGCCCCCGCGCGCACGCCGACATTCTTAAAAATAAGCGCGTACGCGAGACGGCGGTCTTTCTTTAAATCACTTAAACGATCGCGATACGCAATAACTGTAGATTTAAACGTTTCGTGCGGAAGTGCAGTAATCGAACTCTCGTGCTGCGGTCCTTCGATAAACACTTCGTGCGCACCGACGCCGTTCATCCGGTCGTACAAACCTTCCCCTTCTTTATCTAAATCTCCTTCAATCCTTAATGCTGGATATTTGTTAGGAACGACGCGGACGCGCCAGCCCGGTTGATTTGGTAAACTACCATTCGCGCGGTCCGCCTGAATTTCGGAAGGCGTGTCGGATTCGTGACCTTCGCAAAATGGACAATGCGCGGTCGCGGGTTCGCGCTCTTCAAATGCAAAATCAGCCGGGCGCTGCGCGCGCTCGGCCGAGAAAATCACCCACCGTCCGGTGACAGGGTCGCGTCGAAGTTCAGGCACGCGAATGGATATAACAAACAGATCGCGGCTTTGCTACTTTTTCTCAGTCTTAGCTTCCGGAGCCGCGTCGATCTTCTTGCGCGAAAAGAGCCCGTCTTCAATTTTAGGATTTATAATAATTTCTGAAATCGTTCGGCTTCGTCCATCTTCGGGCTTGCCGTCAAATAAATAATTCCATTGCATCGGAAATCGAACGCCTTCGATTAATTGATAATTGCCAAATACGCATTCGACGGCGCCGATCATCGCCGACCCGCCGCGCGATCGAGATGAGATTTTATCAATTTGTCCGGTCGCGGACTGAATGGCAAGATTCGACGTCAAGCCATCAATGTGAATTGCAATATGAACAATCTCGGCTCCTGCCTCATTTTTGGACAGTCCGGTTTGAGTTACTACAACTCCGGGGCGCGTCCGCGCAAGTAACAATATGTGCGGCGCGCTAAAAAACTCGCGCTCGAACATTTTTTGTTGAAATGTAGAAAGGTCTGACGTTTTCTTTTCGCCGCCCTGCCAGCCAGCGGCAGGCGTCGAAACTGTAGTAAACGAGCCGTAGCCCGTCCAGGCGGTTTTATGATAATAATTCCCAGGGCGCGCGAAAATCATAGTATTCGTTTCGTCGTATCCGCCCGACTTGTCTTCAATTCGCCGTTTCCAGCCCCACTGAAGACTGTTGGATTTTTGTAATGATTCGCCTCCGAGAAACTCGGCGGCTTTGTCGAGCGCGCGGTTCGCGTTTGCAATACTCTCGGAAGTCGCGGAGGGAACGCTATCATCGGGGCCGACGAACCGTTCCGGTTTTGATAAAAACGTTTTCTTGCACGCGGCCGATGCGAATAGATATATCTTTTTGTCGTAGACGCCGAAAAAATCCATGGAGCAAACGCCGCTCATCGGCCCCATTCGCGCGCACGAGCCGTTCCATTGAATTTCATAACGTTCGGGACTTGTATCAAATACGTTTTTGTTAGCCGCGCTCGAAAAAATATAACGAAACTGCCCGCGATCTGTATAAATCCCCGGTTCGCCTTTGACTTCTTTTCCGCCCGTGAGTTCCACGGGATCGAACGGCAGCGTCCGGCCGGCTTCATCCGGATCCTGGAGAATTGTAAAAATGCAGAGAATCGCGATTTTTAACATAGGAAGTATATTTAATGGCACGGATGATGATTCCGCAAACGGGCAAATTTCTTTAACGCGCGACGAGCACAGGGCATTTCGCCTCGCGCACGACGCGCTCCGCGACGCTTCCAAGCAAAATGCGCTTCAGGCCGCCATGTCCGTGAGTTGCGAGAACGACGAGATCCGCTTTCTCCGATTCGACAAGTTCAAGAATCGTGCGTGCGGGTGAAAGCCCTTCTGTAGCAATCACCGAAATCGCGACGCCCGAGTTTTTGTAGCGATCAGCGATTTGTTGTAATTTTGTTTTTGATGATTCGACAAGATTTGCCGCGACGTCGTCGATTTCAGGCGAGACGGCCGCCGAATGAGCGAGCACGGCCATTCTTAAATTCATCGCTTCTTGCACAACACCCACTAATATTATTTTTCCGCCCGAAGCTTTAGCAAGTTCAATCGCGGGCTCGAACGCCACTTCTGATTCTTTAGAAAAGTCGGTCGGAACTAATATGTTTTTGTAGACCATGTTTGGGCTCTTCGAAGGAACAAGGATAGTAAACTAATTTTCCGCAAGTAGATCCTCCAGATTCATCGGCTACGCATCATTATCATCGATCTCCGTATCCTGGCCAGGCGGGGCGCCGACTTTTTCGAAACCAAACTTTTCGATTCTGTAGCGAATTTGATCACGGTTCATTCCTAATAATCGCGCGGCGCGCGAACGGTTGCCGCGCGTGCGTTCGAGCGCTTGTTTAACATACTCACGTTCCAATTCTTCAAATCCGACGCCTTCGCCCGGCAATTCATATACACCGCGCGGCTTCGCGGATCCGCCGGGCGCGCCGGGATGCGGAGCGCGGATTTCCGAGGGCAAATCTTCAACTGTTAGAATCTCACGATCCGCCAATAATACAGATCGCTCGATGGCGTTTCGAAGCTGGCGCACGTTCCCGGGCCAATGATAATGATGCATCACAGCTGTAGCTTCGTCGTTGAATCCGCGCACGTGCTTGCGAAACTCGCGGTTGAAATGTGTAACAAAACGATCGAGCAAAGGCTTTAAATCTTCTTTACGTTCACGAAGAGGCGGAATCTTAATAGGTATTACGTTCAGCCGATAATACAAATCTTCGCGGAAACGGCCTTCGGCTACTTCTTTGGCAAGGTCGCGATTTGTAGCTGCAATAATACGAACGCTAACTGTTATATCGCGTGTTCCGCCGATCCGGCGGAATTGTTTCGCTTCAAGAAATCGTAACAATTTTCCTTGCAACGCCGCCGACAGGTCTCCGATTTCATCTAAAAATAACGATCCGCCCTGGGCCAATTCTACAAGTCCGCGTTTTTGTTGTCTTGCATCTGTAAACGCGCCGCGCTCGTGTCCAAACAATTCACTTTCTAATAATGATTCGGGCAGTGCCGTACATGTAATATTTAAGAATGCGCGCGCCGAGCGGCGGCTCGCGTCGTGAAGCGCTCTTGCTACAACTCCCTTTCCGACGCCGCTCTCGCCTAATAGTAATATTGTTGACGCCTCCGACTGCGCGACGCGGTCGATCAATCTAACAACTTCTTTCATCGCGGCCCCTTCGGCCACCAAATCCGGCCCGACCGTCGAGCGCCGCGTCTCTTCGCGCAGAGCGCGCACTTCGTCGCGCAAACCCGAAACTTCGAGCGCGCGCCGAACTGTTAATAACAAATCTTCAATTTCAAACGGCTTGCTTCTGTAGTCATACGCCCCTTCGCGCATCGCCGCGACCGCGCCTTCCACCGTTCCAAACGCAGTGATTAAAATTACAGGTACTTCGGGCGCGCTCCGCCGAATTTCCCGCAGAACTTCAACGCCGGTTTTGTCGGGCAATTTGTAGTCAAGCAAAACGAGGTCGGGCGTTTCGCGGTCAAATGCAGCAATAGCGTCGGCGCCCGTCGACGCCTCTTCGATCGCGTAGCCCGCTTCGCCGAGTGCGCGCGCGATCGTCCATCGAATCATTTTTTCATCGTCAACGATGAGCACGCGCTCGCCGTGGCCGGTGGTTGCTGAATTGTCATTTCGCGGAGTGTTGGGCATCGTTCGGTAAGGATAGGTTAAGCTAATAACTGTTTCTTAGTCGCAAGTTGCGCGCCCGTAGCTCAGATGGATAGAGCAGCGGATTTCTAATCCGCTGGTCGGGGGTTCGACTCCCTCCGGGCGTACCAATCGATTTTGCAGCATCACTGCGCGAAGCCGGGCGGCCAAGATAACAATTCACCACTGATTCGCCACCTCTGTTTGTTTTGATATATTTTTAATCCCGAGGGATTTTAAGTATGAGCGCACCCGACGTTCCATTTGATAATTCAGGGCCATTTGATAATTCAGGGCCATTTGATAATTTTGGGCCAATGGATGAATTGCGGAGACTTGATGCATTATTAAAATTAAATATTCTCGACACGCCGGCGGAAGAGCGCTTCGACCGCGTCACGCGGATCGCTCGACGGACGCTCGATGTTCCGATTGCGCTTGTTACGCTCGTGGACAAGGATCGCCAATGGTTTAAATCCTCGCAAGGGCTGATATTTAATGAAACGCCGCGCGCATTCTCATTTTGCAGCCACGCCATCGAGAGCGACGCAACGCTGATTGTTTCAGACGCTACAAAAGACGCCCGATTTGCTAATAATCCGCTCGTCACCGGCGAGCCGCGGCTGCGTTTTTACGCGGGCGTGCCGATCAAAGCGTCGCAAGGTGAGCGGATCGGCACGTTTTGTATCTTTGACCGTGTGCCGCGAGAACTTCAAGAGAATGAATTATTAACATTGCGCGATCTCGCGGCTTTTATACAAAACGAATTTAATATTCAGGGATTCAATCTTCGCGAAAAAGAATTGTTAAGAGAACGCAATCGATTTCGGCACCGCGCGCTCGTCGACCCCCTCACTCGCATTTGGAGCCGGCTCGCAATTATGGAAATGTTACCAAAAGAAATTTCACGCGCCGAACGCGACAAAACACCGTTTTCTGTAGCCATCGCGGATCTGGATCATTTCAAATCTGTAAATGATATCTTTGGCCACCTCGCCGGCGACGCGGTCCTGCGCGAGGCTGCGCAACGAATTCGCGAGGGGCTTCGAATCTACGATTCAGTCGGGCGGTTCGGCGGCGAAGAATTCTTAATATTACTTCCAAGTTGTGATATATCCGATGCGGCGAGGATCGCGGAGCGGATGCGCGCGCGCGTTGCCGGCGAAAAAATTGAAATTGGGGATGTATCAATTTCGATTTCGGCGAGTTTTGGATTAGCTTCAAATACGCCAGGCCAGAGCGGAAATGACATCATTGCCGCAGCGGACGCAGCGCTACAAATAGCAAAACGAAATGGTAGAAATCGAATCGAGTCGCAACGAACGTAGATGAGTTCGCACGCCCGCGCCGGCGCGGAAGCCTCATAGACGCAGCGATGGCGTCGGCTTCAGTGCACTTTTTCGTGAATAACGCGGTACTTTGAATTTACGTAACAGCCCGCAGCAGCCATAGTTTAGGAAAATCCTCGATTTTGCCGAAAAGCCACTGGCCCGAGGCCGCTACCCTCTCCGGCCTATTCCGTCTGGCCCGGCTCCGGTAAATACCGTTTGGTATTTGTTAATTGTAGCCAGCCGGCCGGGGATTTCTCTTCGTTAACACTTATTTATTTCCGAGGCACCTTGCCGACCGTCGTAACCGAAACTGCGTTTGTTAGCAAACATTCGCAAGCACGCCAGAATATACATTCAACACATAACAGAACGGACAACGATGTAATCGCCGCGGTGACTCCGAAGCTGCCGGCAGACTTCATGGCCCGCACGCCGCTCCGGGCATTGTTAACGATCCCATTAGTAGCAGCGGCTGCCGGATTGTTTTATACGATTGCCTTTCTCGATCTCCCGTTTTATGTCGATATCGCGCTGGGGCTCTGCCTCGGAAATCTTTACGGAATTATGATGTTTCACGGCCATGAGATCGGCCACGGAGCAATTGTAAAGAATCCGACGTTGCAAAGAATCTTAATGTATCCTCTGCTGGCCGCGTTTTGTTTACCTCCGCGGTTTTGGCAGACTTGGCATAATCGCGCTCACCACAATTTCACAAATAAGCCCGATCTCGATCCCGACAATTTCGGGTCGCTCGCACAGTACGAAAAAGACGGCTTCGGCGGAAGACTAGCATTAAAGCTCGCGCCAGGTTCCGGCCACATTCTTAGCTTCTTTTATATGTTAACGTTCTTTTTCGGCCAGGGCCAGCACGTCATGTGGATGAAGTCGCGCAAGCTGCCCACGTTTGAAGGCGCCGCGCTCGGCGGGCTCCGCATCCAATCACTTTTGTTAATTGCCGGATGGATCGCGCTCGGATACTGGATCGGTCTTTACAATTCTTTATTCGCAATCATTATCCCGTTCTGTTTTTCGAACGCGATGCTGCTTTCGTATATTATGACAAATCATATGTTAAATCCGCTCAGCGACGAGCGCGACAGCCTGACGACGTCGATGGGATTAAAGTCACCGTGGATTATTGATTTTATGCATTTGAATTTTAGTCATCATATCGAGCATCATATTTTTCCGACGGTCGCAACGCACAAATTGCCCGCGGCCCGCGCCGCGATTCGTGAAACCTTTCCCGCCGACTACCGGATCATGACGCATCCTCAGGCACTTAAAGTAGTATTTACAACTCCGCGCCTGTACGAGGATCATCATAATTTAATTCACCCGATCACGCGCCGGCGAGTTGCGACTGAGTCGATCAACCCGAATCCTAAAAAGAAAGCCGTCTAGTTTCAACGCGCTATTTAATAAAAACGCCCGCATCACTGCGGGCGTTTTTTATTTATAAACGCTATTTGTTACTTTGCTTTTTTCGCGGCTCCAAATGCGTTGCCGTATCGATAATAAACTTCGAAATTAAGAGTATTAATTGCCGTTGCGTACACGCGTCCGCCGCCGTCGACGCCCCAGCGGTCGTCGCCGTCCCACGAACCTCGCGCACATAATTGCGGATCGGAAACTTGATGATCAATGAGCGCGGACTTCAGCGCGCTCTCCCATTCGCGCCAGAGCGCGCCCTTGCCAGCGCGAGGGCTTTCGGGGCCGTCGTATTGATTCATTGCGAGCGTCGCGTAATACCAATAATAATAATCGTTAGTCTTCTTTTCTTTATTCCATTTCGGGAGGTCGCGGATCAGTAACTTTGCCGACGCTTCGAGCACCGGATCGTCAATCTTGTGTTTTACAAATGTTCGCACGCACATTCCGACTGCGGCGAGCGCCGGGTGATTTGCGTAATCCTCATTTTTACCAATAGCTTTCACTTGCTTTCCCGCGTCTTCGCGGCGGAGGTAGCCGGCGTGGCCTGTCGTTTTATCTGTTACTTCAACGCAGAATTGATATGCGCCTTCCATGGATTCCTGCGAATACTTCAAGCCCGCGAGTTCCGCGGATTTCAGCGCCATCACGGCCCATCCCGTAACTGATATATCATTATCTCCGCTGTTCGGGCGGTAGCGCCACGCCCAAAGGCCCGTCCCGCCGGGTGCGGGATTCTGTCCGGCGATGAGGCTGTTTATTGCATTTTGCGCCGACGATTTCCATAGCGGACCTTTTGAAAGCCCGTACGCTTCCGACATTGCTAATGTTGCAATACTATGATTATAGCCCCACTTATGATTGGTAGAGCTGACGAACGAGCCTGTTTCGTCTTGATTTTCTTTTAGATATAAGAGTGCATTCTTAACAACATCGCCAACGCGAATTTTCTTTTTAGTAAAATGATCCGTAAATGTCATTGGCGAATGGCTATCATAACCCGCACCGAGAAATGCTAAGACTGCGAGCCCGGTGTTGCCGACTTCAAACTCGGGATAACCGAATTGTTTAGAATGTCCGCACGCGGTTCCTCCCTGGCAATTCTTATCAAATGCATCGGGCGACCAATAACCTCCCGGATCCTGATGCCGCGCGAGCCATTCGAGGCCGGCCTCAACGGCGGCCGCCGCGGTTTTGGGTGTATTTGTACGATTGCGGCGCCTTTTTAAATTTTCATTGCCTCCTCCACCGGGATGCCCGTAGCCGCGCCGGCCGCCGCGTTCGGATCCGCTGCCGATGCCGATTGTATCAAATCGGCCGAGGCCGGGATCTGAACTTACAAATTTGGAATTCATATCATTTCCGCGAACGCTGTCGCCGTCCGAATTTGTATCATTTTCTTCGTGATCGCTAAATTTCCATTCCGCCGTATTAAATACGAGATCCGGCACGTTGTCCGACTGGTCGTCGGCAATGGAGTCGATCGGCTCGTCGTCATCTGTAAAGAGTTCTTTTTGTAGCGGCTGTTCGTCCGTTTTTTTCTCGTCTGAAACGTGCGAAACAGTTGTATTCAAAACCGAATGATCTAATTTCTCGCTCGAATCGTGAAGCTTGCAAACGGTCGCAAGCGCGAGGAGCGTCGAATTAATTGCAAGCGCGATCATAAAATAAGGAGACTGGCGTGCAAATGTTGCAATCTTCTCGGCAGTCGTTTTTGTCGCGAAGATTGGCGATTTGTAGTGAAGGTGAACTGTGGGCTCAGGCTCGATTGGATTCTGCGAATTGTTAAACTTGGTCATATGTAGTGATCCTGTTGGAGCAGTCCGCTACATGACGCGCTCTCGGCGACGCAGTTTTAGATAAATCTTTTCCAAAAACACCGAGAACTACGTGAACACGTCCCGCGTCTCGGCAAAGTTTCGGAAGCACGTCGGGAAATATGCCGCACATTAATAATATGTAACAAATTATTATTGACGATCTCACATCGCCTTCGGCCTCTCTTCACGAGTTTGCCGCAGTGTGCGCGCCCGCGCCGGGGCTCATTGCCACGCGGCGTATTTCACACTCAACAATACTTCATGCGAGATCGATCATGAAATTACTCAAGTCCATCGCAATTGTAGCGATTGTCGCGGCCGTCGCGACGGCTCCTACAATTGTAGCAACCCCGCGATACGCGCCCGCCGCGACGTATCTGCGAATTCAAAGCTGGAACGCGCGCCACATGGGATGGTCGGGCCAGCAAGACTGGGCCGGTTACGCCGCCCAGTGTTGGAATCAATTCGGCTCATCTTCTTCATCAACAAATGGCCTCGATTTGATAGCTCTTCAAGAGGTGATGTACGACACATCTGTTACCAGTTTTATTAGTGCATTGCAAACTGTGAGCGGATATAGCTGGGCGCACACGACCACTGCGGCGATTGGGCGCACGAGTTATAAAGAGCGTTATTCGATTGTCTACAGAACCGACCGCGTCACACTTCTTAACAGTTATGTTTATAATGACGTCGGCGACAAGTTTGAACGCGAGCCTCAGATCGCACAATTCCGCGTGACGGCAACGGGCGCGGACGTGTTTTTTATTAACTGGCATACGATTTTTGGAACCACCGCCCAGCGCCAGCAGGAAATTAATGATATTGTCGCCGTTTTTAATAGCGTTCAGAATTCAACCGCGAATGATCAAGATGTTATTTTGCTCGGTGATCACAACGCCGACGGCAACAGTTCGTGGTGGAACAATTTGAAGAACACCGCGAACGTGAATCCTGCTGTTACCTATAAAGTAAATGATCTCACTTCTATCAATTCGAGCTGTAACTTTGCAAACGCGTACGATCACTTCTGGATGCAGATTGCGTACGTGACGGAATTCAGCAGCGCGGGCCGCGATTATATTAGCAATATGTGCACATTCTACAACGGCCTCAGCGACCACGCTCCCGTTTGGCTCAAACTCTACAGTTCCGGCGACGATGATTAGTATTACAGGTCGCGGACTACTCCCTCCTCGTTTTGTTTGAGCGGCGGCGGGCGGCTGCGGGCCGTCCGCCGCTTTTTCTTACCATTCCACTTGAGCCTGTTCATCATGCGAAACGTCGTCTTTTGGTTATTCCTAATTTTTATAGTTAGCATTGTACTCAACGCGATCATTACTCCCGGTGTCACATACAACTCAAGTGCCTCCACGCCCGCCGAGAGAGACTCCACAATCAACAATACTCACAGGAGTATTTCGCCGGGAAATGCAACAAAGACCGGCCGATCCCTTGAACTCGCGCGCCGTGAAGACACCCAATCTCATGCAACATTACAAAAAGGCTGGTTTATCGAGGGCCGCATCGCGGGCGCGGCAAACGAAGTCAAAGCTAATATTTACATTTCCACGGCCTCGGTCGATCCGGCAGACGCCCTTGAAATTACAGATCCCGA
This sequence comes from Planctomycetota bacterium, assembly GCA_046160785.1. Lineage (GTDB taxonomy): Bacteria > Planctomycetota > UBA1135 > UBA1135 > JACQFD01 > JACQFD01. The sequence continues at coordinate 23,209 of JBJXHE010000026.1, read as the reverse complement.
GCGCGCCAGCGAAGTCTGGAACTTTACAAACTATCGGTTCATTACCATAACGAACGGCGAATTCGGCCCCGTCTGGATCGACGCCGCGGAGGGTTATTGTATTGTTGGTGTTATCGGCGAGCGCGAAATTCGATGGCGCGCCCCCGCGCCGGCAAATATTCAATTCGGTTCGACGTGGAACGTCGGAATCTTAGAATCCATTCCGTCGACTTCGCTTTCGATACAATTAGCCGGACCTGCGAACATTGCAACATTTCAATTGAAACTCGCACGCGTCGCGCCGACCGAGGCGGGTTCTCGCAAATATCATGAACTGCTTGCGATCGACCGACCGCTCGCCGAAGCTGTATACAACGGATCCGAAATCGCGATTATTAACAATCAGACGACAATACTACAGAGGCTTCCCGACGCCGGAGAATGGGATCTTGTATTAGTTTCTCCGACGGGTATTGAATCAAAACCGCGCCGGGTATTTCTGCACGAAGGTTTGAAAAATAATATTACAATGGATGCGCGCGCCGAATTCTCCACCGCCGATCTCGAACCCGCGACGATTCGAGGAAGAGTACAATTTGAGACGGGCGAATCCGTCGCCAATGCACAGGTTGCAGAATTCCGCTCCCGAATCTCGGCGCGGACCGCCGCCGACGGTTCATTTACATTATCAAACGCTCCTCGCGGCCGTGAAATATCGTTAGTGATTACAAATTTTGACGCGGCCCGGCCAACGCGAGAATTTGTATATATAACTATTGTGGAACCCTCGGCGGCCGAACACAACGTTATCATTGGGATTCCGCCGCAGCGGTGGATTTCGGCGCGCGGCCTCGAAAAACCATGGGGCCTCCCGTACGAGGAGCCGCTTGCGTTTTATATTGAAAAAATGAGCGAAGGCGCGTGGAAAATTTACAATTCGGAAATATATGAAAAGAAGGCCGGCGGCGTCGACGTCGCGGTCGGCTCTGATGAGACTACTTATCGCGTCGGCGCGCTTTGGACTCCCCTTTATATACAATATTCGATGCCCGCTACGATTCCGAAAGGGAATACAAGCGTTGCGACTACATTTCTGCCGATCCCGCCCGCGGATGCGCTGTCAGGATTTGTGATGAATGAAAAAAAACAAAAGGAGCCGGACGCGTTTATTGAAATTCAAGGGCCCGTCGCGGGCGTGCCGCCGCTCGAACTGCGCTCGGGCGGCGAGGGTGAATTTCGCATTTTTCCCGTGAACGTTTCTGTCGCAACGCTGCGGTGCCACTCGAAATCGGGAGTGGCGGAAATGGAATTGATACTACCATTAGAAAAACCCGCGCAGGTTGTCGTGCATCCTTAATCATTAAACAATGCATAGCTACTGCGCCGTAAACGTGGCGGCGATGTTCTCCTGCCGGTTTTCAAATGCGCGCGTACCGAACAGCAGTCCCGTAATATAGAAAACGGATCCATACAATATTCCTGCAATGGATAGAATCGTCTGGCCGGCGGGTCCGAGCCACGTTGAAAATAACAAATCGCACAAAAGAATGGGAGTCATCAGAATCATAATACAAAAGACAACGCCGAGTCCGGAAACCATGCGGCCGCACGATTCATTTCCGGCGCCGCGCGGAACGCGTTTGCCGCCGATAACAATTGGCTGTGCAAAATAGATAGAAACGGGAATTCCGAGGCCGAGCGCGACGAGAAACGTCGCAGTATGATAAAAAAGCCGCGATACGACGATATCTGCCTTTCCAAAGGATATTAAGAATACCGAAATGATAAGCATATTCAACGGCAGGAAGATCGCGGCGTACGCGGCCGTCTTGGCTAATAAAATTCGAATGCGAGGAAGCGGCGATTGCAAGACGGTTTTGATTCCGGTTCCGTCGGTGCCGAAGAGATTTAGAAAATAGGCGAGTTCAATTAATATGATCGCATAACTAAAAAAATACGATCCGAAGTCGGCGCTCTTGCGTTTTACAATCATCGGAACGACGCCGAGCATAACAATGGAGAATATGCTTGATACAATACGCGTCCGGATCCCCGGATCGCGAAATAATACTAACAATTCCTTGCGCGCCAGCGCCGCGATGTCGAGCCCGAGCGGGCGAGTCAATCCGGCGATCCACCCGCGAAGGAAATCAGGCAGCCCCGAATTCTTTTTCTTTTTCGCGGGCGCGAACGCGAATACCGGCTCGCTGAATGCTAATTTTTCTTCGACGCGCCCACCGTATGCAATAATCGCCAGTGTGAATAATAAAAATAATGATCCGCCGATCCAAGCGCGCGCGCCTTCCTCGCAAAACGCCCACGCCCACCACGTGGTCGGCATCCACATTAGATAATTAGAGAATTCGCCCGCGCGCGCCGCATCCTGCGCCCATTCGAACGACTCTTGTACAAATTCCGCGCGCGTCCACGTCCGCGCGGTCGCCGTTGATATCCAAATAATTCCGCTCAGCGTGGCGCCGATCACCACGGCCGCCTCGCGCCAGCGGCGCGAAGTCAATATTTGTAAAAAGACGAGGCGCACAAGCCGCGACGCAAATACAACGTTCGAGAACAGCAATAATAACAATAGCGTCCGCGTCGCGAGCGTTAGAATCGGCGCAGGCCACGCGATTATTAATGAAAGCCAAATTCCGAGAGCGAAAAAAGGCGTGGGACCCAGAAGCGTCGACGCGCACGAACCTAAGAATAACTCGCGCGGCGCCACAGGAAACGGCGCGAACTTCTGCGGATCATACAGATCTTGCAGCGAGCCGAATTGTAACCAACCGATGTACAGCGCTGCCGTACCCAATACAAACGATTCGGTGAGCACAGCCGGATCGGCGTCGGATTGCAGATACGCCGTAATCAAATAGTAAAGAACAACCGAAAGAAATACGGCAACAATAACCGACGCGGAAAATGTTAATATAATTCCAACCTTCTGTTTCGCGGTACCGCGTTTTATATACATCCACCTCAAATAGAAGAATCGGCGCACGAAATGGTTATCTCCTAGCAGTCCGTGGCAAAAGTGCTCCTATATTCAAATGTAGGAATTTTTTGTTAAATCGAGGAAAGTCGTTCGAGGCGTAGTTAGCACTTACGCGGAGAACGGCTTGACGACGAGTTAACAAAAAAGAACACATTTGGATAGAATGACTTTTGTCACGGGCTGCTAAAACGACGGATTCACGGGCGGTTCGGCCGCAAGCGGAGCAGGGCTTTTACTAGCAATCCAATCGAGCGCTTTCGCGGGCGTGGCTACGCCGCCCACAACTCTAACAAATACATCGGATAGAGACGCCGACGACCCGAGATCGGCAAACGCCGCAAGTTCGCTTCGCGTGCCGGCCGCGAGCAGGCGTCCATCCTTAATAATACCAATTCGTGTGCAAATTTTTTCGACGACTTCCAAAACATGAGATGTAAAGAATATGGTTACGCCCTTCGACGCCAAATCATTTAATACAACTTGAATCGCCGCCGTCGCGATCGGGTCGATGCCGTTGAAAGGCTCGTCCAAGAATAAAACTTCGGGGCCATGGATCAGTGCGCATGCGAGGCCCACTTTCTTCTTCATTCCCATTGAATAATCAATAACTAATTTTCCGCGATCCTCGTCGCTGAGACTTAACAAATCCAGCAGCACGACCGCGCGGCGTTTCGTTTCCGCTTCCGGTATTGAATATAACAAACCGCAAAAATTAACAAGTTCCCAGCCCGTGAGACGGTCGAATGTTTCTATCGTGTCGGGCAGCACACCAATTCTAGCTTTGACGCCGAGAGGATCATTGAATACATCAATTCCAGCGACGCGCGCCTCCCCCGCGTCGCATTTCATCATTCCGCATAACATTTTTATTGTTGTTGTTTTCCCCGCGCCATTCGGCCCAAGAAAACCGAAGAACTCCCCCGGCTCCACGTCAAAAGTAACATTGTCGACGGCAATTTTTTTTTGAAATCGCTTACTGAGATTCCGAACGGAGATGGCGGGGTTCATGCGTTTGTTTTAATTGTGACGCCGCTCGGTTCCGATCCAAGCAATTTGCCGCGCGCACTGACTCTTCACAGGCAAATCCCCGACCAAAATATTGCGTTCACTTGTGGGATTCTCGTTTGAATGGTTAGCTTAACAGCTCGCGGCAAAAGTGCTCTTCTATTTAAATGTAGCCCCAAAATTAGATAACACTGTTTTGTTAAATCGAATTCCACGGGCGTCCGACACAACCATTAACAAATCTTCGAATCTATGCGAATCCCGTTTCTTCTCATTTTTATATGTATCTTATCGGGCGGCCGCGCGCGCGCCGACTTGTACGTTTCGAGCCACGATGACAATCGCGTGCTTCGCTATCATGATCAAAACGGCGCGTTCCTCGGAACTTTTGTATCATCCGGCGCAGGCGGCCTGAACGCGCCGCACGGGATCGCGTTCGGCGCCGACGGAAATTTATATGTAGCTAGCGCCAATAATGATTGCATTCTCCGTTATCACGGCGTCACCGGCGCATTTTTAAATATATTCGTTGCGCCGGGTTCGGGGGGGCTCAACTACCCCGCGGGAATTCGATTCGGACCCGACGGCAATCTTTATGTTTCGAGCCAGCTCACCAGTCAAATTCTAAGATACAACGGATCGACCGGCGCGTTTATGAATATATTCGTTTCCGCGGGTGCGGGAGGATTGAACGGCCCGTCGGAATTGATATACGGACCCGGCGGCGATTTGTACGTTTCGAGCCGCTTCAACAGCGCCGTTTATCGTTATGATGGTTCGACAGGCGCTCCGGTGGCTACAGTCGTCGCGCCGGGCGCGGGCGGCCTTTCGCAGGCGTTTGGAATTAGTTTCGGACCCGACGGAATGTTATACGTTTCGAGTGCTAATAATTCGGCCGTTCTGCGATTCAATCCCTCGACCGGCGCGCCGCTCGGCGCATTTGTAACATCAGGCGCAGGCGGACTCGCGGGCCCGATCGGAAACGTCTTTGGCCCCGATGGCAATCTTTACGTTGCAAGTTATCTGAATCATCCGATTCTTCGATATAACGGATCCACGGGCGCGCCGCTGGGCGCATTTGTTACAAATGGCGCGAACGAACCGATCGGTCCGAATTTTATGATCTTCCGGGCGAATCCGGCCGTGTTGCCCGCGGGAATTGTAGCGTACGGAACGGGCACTCCGGGCTGCAACGGCCCGCAGCAAATGGCGGCGAACCTCGCCCCGCGCGCCGGAGAATTGAATTTTATGCTTCACGGCACTCTTGCGCCTTCGAATTCATTAGCATTGTGTCTCGTCGCCAATGTGCAAGATACAAACGGATTTGATTACTTCGGAATTGGCATCCTCATTCACGAAAACATTTTATTAGCAACTGAATTATTAGCACTCGACGGAGTTAGCGACTCCGTTGGATTTGGATATTGCCCCGCTCCCGTTCCTAATAATCCGGGATTGATCGGCCTCGAATTCTATTCACAAATGATTTGGGCGTGGACGCCCGCCGAGTGCATTCCTTCGCCGCTCGGGCTCAGCTCGTCAAACGCGCTTCAGATTACAATACAACCATAACGCGCTGTACTTTCTTATATATACAAAAAAACGGGCGGCCTTTCGAGCCGCCCGTCTTATTAACAATACTTGCCTTCTTACTTTACTCATCTCCATCAAGATAAACAACACCGCCGTGTCCGCACGCGCCGCAGTCGGCCGCGGTCACTTTAATTGTAATCGTGTGGCCCTGCGCCGTGCTCACGTCGACGAACGCGACCTGCCACGGAATCGCTTTCCATGAGCCGCCCTGGAATGGTAACCATCCCGAGTAGGCAGGATCATTCGTATAGAAGTGACGCGAATACAAAACAGTCGCCATCGTGTCATCTGTTACTACAATATCCACGTACGGCTGAATTGACGGCGAATGGTTAGGATCCTCCAGAACCGCGCTCCAGTAGAATTGCAATTGTGGATTCGGAACACTCGGCACAACCGCCGACTGCGACAGTGAACTAATAAAACAGCCGGAGCCCCAGTCTTCAGCGCGCGCCGCATACGTTCCCGTGAATGGGAAAGTAATGGTATTTGCTTCCGGATCGGTTCCGGCCGTCACGATTTGGTTATGTTCAGGAACAACGACTCCAGGAGTCGGGTTGCTCCACGTGTGGGTTTCGTGATTCCAACAACTGAAATCGCCGGTTTCGAAACCGAGATTACAGAAAAAGTTCACGCCTTGTTTCTTTAATACAAAAGTGCGGAAGCCCGCGAACGCACGCCATTCGTCGCGCGGATTATCTGTAGCAACCAAAAACATCGTATTGGATGGGTTCGGCAGATCGGCGATCGGAATTAATATATTAAAATCGCCGTTCGTTGGCAGAGGAAGAACGTGCTTCAAGCCGCCGTTGATGTACCAGCACAGGAACTTCGGGGTGGGATTGCCGCCCGCGGCGTTTCCGGTGATCTGAACATCGTTAATAAGATCTGTAATAAGCGCGATTCCCTGTGCGTCGATCGTAGGGCTAACAATTTGAATCGCCGGATGCTTCGGATCGGCGTAGCTCGCCTCGGCCGCGGTATAGTAGCCTTCGAATTGCGCGGGGCTCAGCACGGTCGATGCAGCGTCGAAACAAAATTTAGAAATAGGTCCGGGGTACGCGGGTTCTTTTGTATAATTAGAGAATCCGCCCGCCTGCGTCCATGTAACAAATGCTTCTTCGCCCTGAAAGTTCGGATCGTAGACCGAGAAGCGACTATTCACGGAATCGTATTTGTAAATTAAAACGGCCGTTGCGAACGGCGATCCGCCGGTGCCGGTGCCTCGAAGAATCGCGACCTGCGGCATGCCGGTTTGTTGCATTGCAGCGATGAGCGCCATTCCAGCCTGCGCGTCGCCGAGCGTGCTATCCGTAGCATTCCACAGCGCGGCCCAGATTTGACAGCCTGCTACATATACGCGACTAATCAATTCCTTCGCGACGACGTCGTCTTGGAATAGGTTCGGATCGCCCTGGCGGTATTTATCATATAAACCGACCGTATCAGTTGCTTTCTTATGTGTATAATACCAGCTCGAGAAACACGCCATCGCAATCGAGTTTCCGCCAGGATTGTTATACGCGCCGAAATTCGGATGGAAGAACCCGTCTGCGTTCGGCACAAATCCAGTGTCGACATCGGGAACTGTAGCACCGAGGCCGACCCATCCGCCAACGACGAATTGTGTAAAGTGCGATGTTACAAATGAAACCGTTTTATTCGTAGTATCGACGCTGCGCGCCGCAATCGGCAGATACTTTCCGTAGAGCGGTTCATAATAAAACGGCAGCGGCTCGTCGCCGGCCTGCAGCTGCGCCGGGTCGTACGGCAATGTAACCGTAAGCGGCAGGAGAAAGTTGAACGGCGTATCTTTTGTGATTGCTACCGTTCGGCTGAGTGCTTTGAAGCCGGGCGCGAGCTGCGCCGGAAGTAACAATTCGGGGCGAATTTTAACAAGCACCGATTCGGGCACATCGACCGTATTCGGCGGCGCCGTAACCTTCGAGCGGAAGATCGCGCTTTTTTGTTGCGTCACTTCGATAGTGTTGCCAGCAACTGTAATCAGGCCTTGCGCACCGCCAGCGGCCGCTCCGCCGCCGCCGCCGCGACGCCCGCTAGAATCGTGGCAACCCGCCACGGGAATTGTTAAAAGTGCGGCCGTTGTTAATATTCCGGCGCGCGCCCAGGATGAGGTCGTAAACATTTTTAGAACTAAATTTTCGGGGGGGGGATGAGAAGGAATTAATACGTCTGTGATTCATTATTGGTGCGATTCGACCCACGGCTGGATCCAACGGCACGCGGACGATTGCACAATTAGAGAGGTTCACAGAAGCCGAACCATTTGCCGACCGAACAAAAAGAACAAGGCCCGGCGGCGAGTGTTGCATCTCCGCTGCTGGCCATTGCGTTTCGGTCGAATCAACGGGAGGCGGCCAGCCGTGATGCCGCTTCTGCAGATTGTAGGTTACTTCACGCGAATTTGAACCTCGCGGCCCTTTTGCTCGGGCGATTTCGGCAATTCTATTTCCAGGATGCCTTTCTGAAATACTGCATTGACTTTGGTCTCGTCGAACGGACTCGGAAGTTCGAGGGTTCGAGTAAACGTGCCGTAGGAGCGCTCAATTCGGTGATAGGTCTTTTCTTTTTCTTCGCGATCCGAGCGTTTTTCGCCTCGGATTGTTAGTCTCGTATTGTCGCATGTAATATTAATGTCTTTTGCATCGAGTCCGGGTAGTTCTACTCGAACAAGATACATGTCCTTGTTTTCACTGACGTCGAGCGCGGGGCAGAAATTCTGATCGTTAGTTGTCAATTGTGGAAAACGCCGCCCAAACAGGGAATCGAAGCTATCATGAAGTCGAGTCAATTCGCGAATGGGCCACATGGGTAGTAATTCGTTTGACATAATTTGGTTTATTAAGTGTGGAGAACAGCGGCCTGTGCTCGTCGACAGAGGCCGAGATACAGAATCGACGAGTACTATAGTATTAGCAAAGCAAAGATTGGCAAAGCATGTGCCGAACGACTCTCAATCACTTGCGTCCGCAACTGTAGCCTTTGGAAACATGTGCTATTTCTTGGGGTTCGGTGCGTGAACCGTCAGCACTGGGCATGGGGCCTCGCGCACGATGCGTTCAGCCACGCTCCCCGTTGTCAGCCGTGCGAATCCGGTTCGGCCGTGTGTCGACAGTACGATCATGTCGACTCTCCTTGACCTCGCCATTTTAAGAATCTCATAGTGCGGACTTCCGCCCTCAAGTATTATTTTATCTTGACACTGTGGTCCTAGAGTCTTCGCATAGGTTTCGAGCATGGCCTTCGTTCGCGCAATGTAGTCTTCCATGAGCCTTGGCAGACTCGCGTTTTCGGGCAAGAGACTGCCGACCGGTGGCATCAAGTACTGAAGTTGCATTGAGATTTCGACAACCGTCACTAGTGTAATCTTGGCACCGGACGCCTCTGCAATGTCACGAGCAAGTGGAAATGCGGTAGTTGATGGATCCGACATGTCTGTCGGTACTAGGATTTCGCGAAGGTGGAGCATAATGATAATTCCTGTAAGAAGTTAACGGCTTTGAATGCCTGCACGGCGTACCACATCAACCGCATTCGATAACTCCCGCAGACTTGAGGCAACGACCCTCAGGATGTCCTCCATTGTTACAATTCCAATGGCTTTTCCATGTGCCTCCACTACTGGAAGCCTGCGTATTCCAAACTCACGCATGAGTTGGGCGGCATCCTCGATGTCTGCTGTGCTTTCAACTGTGATCGGTGCGCATGACATCGCGTCCGACACAAGGGTCACATCAGGATCAAGCCCGAGAGCGACGGCGCGAGTGACAATGTCACGATCTGTAATGATGCCGGTCATGGAACCTGAGCGGTCCACAACTATCAAGCAACCAACACCCTCTTCGGCCATGCGCAATGCAGCGGCGCGGAGCGTCACGTCGGGACCAGTTCCGATTAGAAAACCCTTATCGCAGAGATCGCTTACACGCATGGGAGTATCCTCGATTTATTAGACAGTGGAGCTTCGAGAACACTACTGTTGTGAACTCGGCAAGCTACACTATGACGGCAAAGCATGTGCCGCAGTCCACAGCCAACTCAACTCCGTGCGTGTGTTTCCAATGGACACGCTACCATTCTCAAAACGACTCTCGCGGCTACAGTTTTCCCGAAGAATCTACTCGCATTTGCGTCATCGCGCGGGCGGTTGATCCGTCAATTCATCGAGTTTCGCGTAGAGCTTCTTCCGGGAGATGCCAAGTGCGCGGGCTGCCGAAGCCTTATTGCCCTTGTGTTGTTCGATCGTTCGTCGAATGAGGTCAAGCTCGGAATCGTGAACTGTAGTAAACGCGACGGGCGGATTGGCCACTGTTGCTGAGGTCTCACCCTTTCGACCGCGAAGTACACGCTCGGGCAGATCCGCGACTTCGATCTGTGCCGACTGTGAAAACGTCACCGCGGACTCAAGACAGTTTGCAAGTTCTCGTACATTGCCAGGCCAAAGATACTGCCGCAGAACCTCTTGTGCATCTGGCGTGAGTATGGGAACGTTGGACATCTCGGAACCCGCAATACGAACGAGGAAATAGTCTACGAGCAGCGGCAGATCGTCGATTCGCTCGCGCAGTGGCGGCACTTCAATGGTTGTCGCTGCAATTCGATGAAAAAGGTCTTCTCGCAGCTTTTTCGACTTTACTGCCTCCTCGGGGTCTAGATTCGTTGCCGCGACGAAACGCACATCGATGGCCCTCTCTGTTATCGCACCAATCGGTCGAATCGTGTGCTGTTCAAGGACGCGAAGCAAAGCGACCTGTGCAGGTTCGTCCATTTCCGTGACTTCGTCGAGGAACAGAGTGCCGCCTTCCGCGGCAGCAATGAGTCCTCGCGAATCATTGAAGGCTCCCGTAAACGCGCCGCGGCGATGACCAAAGAGTTCGCTCGGTAGTAGTTCTCGCGGAATCGCAGCACAGTTCACAGGTACAAAAGGACCCGAGCGGCGACGTGACAGTTCGTGAATCGCTTTTGCACAGAGTTCCTTGCCTGTTCCAGTCTCGCCCACAATCAAAACGGTGGCCGGCCGCGGTGCCGCAGCTGACAGGCGGGCGAAGAGTCGCCGCATAACTGCAGATTGCCCGATGAGTCCGTGAAAAACGGACCGCTCTTTCGGAGGGAGCTTCTGTACTTCGCGTTCTAGGAACGCGCGCTGCGCCGCCGCTTCTCCACCGCGCAATGTTACATAAGATGTTGAAACACTCGCGACGAGTTGATGTGAAAGCCGGTCGAATGCCCGATGCATGCGATCGGCATTCGGCAAAACTTGATCACCCGCGAGGCAAGCGTCTTCAAAGAAATAGAGCCCCACTATGAACTCTGAAAACGGGATGCCGCGCGACGCGAGACGCACTCCAATCTGACGGCAATTCTCAAAAAATGAAGAAGGCTCGGCTTCTTTCCCAGCGGCTTCAACTGCATTCACAGCATCACCGAAAAGCGCCAGGAACTCGCCGTCGGTTAGCGACCGTTGTTCGCCGAACTGCCGCACATACATTTCGAGAGCGCGTTCGAGCGTAGCAGCGCGGCGTTCAGAGATTCGTTGGATCAGCGGACGCGCAAACATTCGATCTCCTGCTGTGAAAAGCCCTAAGAATGCTTGCTGATCTCGAATCGAAAGCTTGAGCTGTTGAGCAGGAGGAGTTTCAGGCACTCTTTTAGGCTAGTCGACTACGCGCGTGCTTGCAAGAAATCAGGCACTGCCCACTCCAATCAATTGCGTGCGCGCGGGCCTAATTGACGCCAAAGTCGATGACGGCACAGGTCTTGTTATTTGAGGTGTGTCCCTCTCTCAAGGGCACTTCTTGATGGTTTCGTAGTGCTCAAAATATCGGAGTCGTCTCATGTATCGGGTTTTTGTTAACGTCGTATTGTGTTCGATTTCACTAACTACAGTTGCAGCCGCCCAGCAACTGACCCACTCCTGGTCCGGCACATTTGTCGAAGGCTTCGGCGTAAGTGCATCTTCAGCTGGCGACCTCGATGGAGATGGGTTACCCGACATACTTGTGGGGTCTGACGGCTCGTTTGTTGGGCCGCATCGATATGCGAACGCGTACTCTGGCAGTACAGGTGCGCTACTGTGGCAACACACATTCGAGAGTCTGTCAAATGGGCTGATTGCAGTAGGAGCGGCGGGAGATGTCAACGCAGACGGCTTCGACGATGTGATACTTGGAGCCTTTGCGGTTGATGGATTCGGACTCGGGCGCGCACGGCTTGTATCCGGTGTAGATGGATCGACAATGTACGAATACAGCTCACAATCGCCCTATGATGGCCTTGGCTGGTCTGTATGTGGCGCCGGCGATTTAAACGGCGACGGACTTCCTGAGTATGCAGTAGGCTGTGTTGATCGTTTTAATCAACAATTCCCTCCGAAGTACGACCGTGTCAAGATGTACTTAGGTATCAACGGCCGGCTGTACAATGAACAGATCGGTGAGACGTTGAAGGATCGCTTCGGGTTTTCCATCGCTAGTGCAGGAGATGTTAATAATGACGGCAGTCCCGACCTCATCGCCGGCGCACCACAGTTTGGTTTTGGAGAGGGATTCGCACGTGTACTCCTTTCAGGCGTTTTTCTCGGTCATCGGTTTACAGGTCTTATCCCACCCACCAAAGACTTTGGCTGGGCGGTAGGTACGCCGGGCGATTACAACCATGATGGCTACTCAGACCTCATCGTGGGTGCACCCTCGAGCAATCTACAAAACGAAGGCTACGTGTACCTATTCAACGGCGCGACGGGCCTGTCACTAGGGCACATCACGTCTGGAGCCGCAAATGCTCATGTTGGAAATTCTGTCTACGGACTCGGGGATCCCAATCTGGACGGATGGGCAGACTTCGGCATTGCAGGATCGAGCGAGATTGCATTATTTAGCGGTCCGGGAGGAGTTGCACTCCTGTGGCCCTCAATAATTATATCTGAGCTCGGGAACCCCAACTATGGCGCGGTCAGCTCAAACGTCGGCGACGGTGATGGCGACGGCGTCCCAGAAATTGTACTGAGGAAGTGGTTTCAACCTGCACCAAGTACCGTCGACGTCGTTTCGCTGCTTCCAAAAGGCACTCAACTGTATGGCACTAGTACACCCAACTGCCGCGGCCCGAAGCTTTTGCTGCCAAGAACTCAACCTGTGCAGGGCAATGGATTGTTTAAGTTCGCGTCAAACGGAATTGTCCCGATGCAGAGGGCTGTTGTGCTTGTGAGTTCAACACCTGATCTTCTAGGTTCGGATGCGTTTGGCGTTGGACTACTTGTGTACATTGACATCAATGCGTTAGTGATGAGTGTGCCGTTGGTGCCAGGACTGCCCGGCTACGGAACTGCTTCATTCCCGATTCCCAATGAAGCATCCCTTGTCGGCATGTCGTTCTATGCGCAAGGCTTTTACTTGGCAAAGCAAACATGCCAAGTGTCGCCGCAAGGTTTAGGCGCTTCCAACGCCGTTGCGATAACCATTCAGCCTTTGTAGCAAAGTATTTGTTAGGTTTAAGGGCATCTCGCAACGGCGACGACCGATTGCTCGCGCCGTTGCTTGCAACCCTCAATTCCATGACAAGACAATTCTTTGCTCTTTTATTAGTATCATCGATCGCTATTTCTATCATTAGCTTTGCTCGGGGCGACGCGGTCCGTGCGGATACGATTGATTGGAAAAGCGATTTAGCCGATTCTCGATTGTTAGCTGCGCGGGAGGGAAAACCGCTTTGGATTGTGTTCCGCTGCGAGGCCTGAAAAGATTGTTCAAAATTCGACGAACAGTTGGTTCGTCCGCCGTCGGGCCTCGCGATTATTAGCAAAGACTTTGTTTGTGTCCGCGTTACAAATATGCGCGGCGTCGATCTGAATACTTATCAATTTGATTATGACCTGACGCTCGCGATGATGATGATGAACGCGGACGGGACTGTTTATCATCGATACGGCGGCCGGAATTATACACATTCGGACGCTTGGCTATCCATCGAATCGTTAACAACAACGCTTCAACAAACACTCACCGAACATCGAAATTATCAAAAGTCGCCGAATCCGCCAGCGTCGAGACCGGCGCGGTACACCGAAGATTTGTTATCTTACAAAAAACGCGTTGGTAACAAATCGAACGAATGTATCCATTGTCATACGGTGAACGACGTCGAACGCGGCGAAGCGCAGGCGAGCGGCACCTGGAAACGAGAAGACATTTGGGTCTATCCCGACCCTGAAAGACTAGGAATCAGCCTGCTGCGCGACGATCAAACATTTGTGAAATCTGTGTCCGACTCGTCGCCTGCCGCGCGCGCGGGTCTGAAGTCGGGAGATCGATTGTACAGTATTCAGGACGTACGGATTCTTACAATTGCCGATGCGATGCGCGCGTTGCATACCATTCCATTTCTATCAAAAGACATTTCAATAAAATACTATAGAAGCGACAAGTTGAATATTACTGATGTGCCGCTTCCTCCAAATTGGAAAGTTGCTCCCCCGCGTGAATTCTCGTGGAGGCCGTCGAAATGGGAGCTTCACCCAAATCCGGGATTTGGTGGAAGCCAACTGTCGAGGGCAGAATTAAAGACTCTAGGATTGCCCGACAATTCGTTCGCATTGCGAATCGGATATTTAATTAATTGGGGTGCGGAATCACATCTCGGCGAAAATGCTACAAAAGCCGGACTTCGAACAGGTGATATTGTACTCTCCGTTGACAAAAAGGCGGACTTCGCGAGCCACGACGAGTTTCAAGCGTGGTTCCGTATCGAATGTTTTGGAAAAAAGTCTGTCGGTCTTGAGGTCTTGCGCAACGGCGCGAAGTTGAATATAACACTTCCCATTCTTGAAAAGTAAACTTATGGCTACAAAAACCACAAAAGATATATATAAAACGCAACTCGGCATGGGCAGCGAGGCCGTCCAGAAAAAAACGGGGAAGACGTGGCCCGAATGGATCAAGGCGCTCGACCGGGAAGGCTGCGCGAAATCATCACATAAAGAAATTGTAGCGATTATTGATAAAAAGTTCGGGCTCGACCCGTGGTGGCAACAGATGGTCACTGTCGGCTACGAACAGTTGAAGGGCTTGCGCGCGAAACACGAAAAGCCTGACGGATTCAGCGCCGGCGTGAGCAAAACAATAAACACACCCGTTGACAATATTTATAATGCGTGGAGCGACGCTAAAAAACGCCGCGCATGGCTCCCCGAGAATATTGAAATTCGAACGGCCACGAAAAATAAATCTCTTCGAATCAAATGGCCGGGCGGCAAATCGTCGATCGACGTTAATTTATATTCAAAAGGCGAAGCGAAGACTCAAGTTACCGTTCAGCACAACAAACTTCTAAATGCGAACGAGACGAACCAAATGAAAATGTTTTGGAAAGCAAAACTGGGCGGCCTCGCCGCCCAGTTCGAATCGTAATATTTAGATCCGAGGCGTATTAATTAAAAACACCCTTCACGCCATTTGTTAATACATATTCCGGTACGATTGGGAAGCTGACTGTTGTAATAAATTCCGCTATTCCTTGAAAATAAAATGTAAGCCCGATGAGCGCGGGTTCGTACGGAATATACAGCTGCGAAGAGCCACCCGGGAAGGGCCCGAGTACATCCGTCGGCAGAACTAACAAATCGTGGCCGTAGAACGGATCGCCGAGCGGAATCGACGGCGACAATAGAGCTTCGCCAAATATCAAATAATGCGCGACTAAATAGTAGTTTCCAATAAAGAAATTGGGATTCTTCGGAAAATTTAGATTGAGAGCGCACGCCGACGGGTCGAAGGTCATTTCAAAAGTAGTATAATCATCGGAATTATAATCAAACTGCGAACCTTCAAATGTCGACGCGACACAACTAAACTTCGGCGGATCGGGCGGAATGGGGCCCTGAGCGCCCGCGTTCCCGGTAATACTAACCAAAATCGCGAACGTCGCGATTATTGCTGTTGTTAAGATTCTATTTTTCATGAGTTGCCTCGTGGCCGCGGATTGTAACTCGGGAGCTGGGAAGTGCGTCGATTTCGCGCGCGTGCTCGAACGCGAAGGCTGCACGCGGCGCGCGAACAGCTGCGGCGGCCGGCGATAGGATTTCGCGTGAACGACTGGTGACGCGGGAATTATATCAATTCTTTGCAAAGGTAACTCCGCGACATGCCGGCTCGCTCGACTGAAAACGGCGGCAGCCGAATCGCGCGGGCGCCACGCACGATTTTTCCGCCGCAGACGGCGCCAAGGTGCGTACCATTCCGCTCCCCCGCACTTGGCAGGCGAAATATGTTAACAATCGTACATGCAATATTCTCTTCGTTAATATTGCATTCGGCGCATCCCGCGCAGGACGGCGCCGCTTATCATCAATTCCAATCGTATGAATCGGCGGTCGAGTCCGCGGTTCGAGCACATTCGAAACGCGCCAAAATTACAACAATTGGAACCTCGACTTCAGGCAAGCCGATTTATTGTATTATCATATCGGAAGGCAATGAAACCGCGAAACCCGCGTTTCTCATTGTCGGAGGCTCGAATGCCGCGCACCGCATCGGAGTCGAAACGGCAATTGCTAATGTTAAGGAAATCCTCGACCGCGCGGCGTCGGATGAAAAAACCGCGCAACTATTAAAGGATTTTACAATTTATATTATTCCATCGCTCGTCCCCGACGGGTTCGACGCGATGGCTACAAAACCTAGCCGCGAACATGCGGGAAACGCGCGAGTTATCGATCGCGACCGCGACCGTCGTATCGATGAAGACGCGCCCGACGACGCCAACGGCGACGGTTTTATTACGATGATGCGCATGCCCGACGCGCTCGGTGATTATTTAATAGATACAAAGGATCCGCGAATTATACGAAAAGCCGACCGCGCCAAAGGCGAGCGCGGAACTCATAAATTAGTGATCGAAGGCAAAGATAACGATCGAGACGGACAGTGGAACGAAGACGGGCCCGACGGCGTGCGCATCGACCGCAACTTTTCGCATCAATATAAAGAAAACGACCGCGACACCGGCGCGGCCTCCGTTTCCGAGCCCGAGTCGCGCGCGCTCGCCGATTTTGTTATTTCGCATCCTAACATTTGCGCATCTGTAATATACGGATTGCATGATAACGTTCGGAAAACGCCGAAGGCGGGCGACGCCGGAGCGGGCGGCGACGATGCGCCGGCTGAAGGCGGAGGAGGCGGCGGCGGCGGCGGCCGAAATCGCGGCGGCCGGCAGGCGGCAGCGTCGATTCTGCGAGATGATATATCTATTTTCGAGAAAGCCGCGAAATTGTATAAAGAAAACGTTGGAGCCGAAGGTGATATCGATGACGCGCCCGCGGACGGCGCGATTCACAATTGGGCGTATTTTCAGCGCGGAATTCCGAGTTTTGCAATTCGCGTTTGGACGCCTCCTGCGGACGTGAAAGAAAAACCAAAAGACAAAGACAAAGACAAAGACAAAGACAAAGATACAGATACTACTAAAGACAACGATAAAGATAAGAAAGAACGCGACACGGACGCTCAAGATACTAAACAGACCGAATCAAGGCCGGCGAGCCGGGACGAGCGCGGCGCGCGCGGACCCTCTGCCGCCGGGACCGCGAAGGATAAAGAAGAAGAGGATCGCGCAAAAGTGGAGCGCGGCCGTCTTGAATGGAATGATAAGATTCTCGGCGGAACCGGATTTGTTAACTGGACCGCCGCGGCCGATCCGGAACTTAAAGAAAAGGGCGCCGAAATTGGCGGATGGAAACCGGGCGTTTTATTAAATCCACCGGCGGCCGAAATCGCCGAGGCTGGAAAAAAGCACACCGACTTTATCTTAGCATTAATTCCAGAGTGCGCTCCGAAAGTAGTCATTTCCGAGGCGAAGTTTACTGAAAACGAAAACGGCCTCGCTTCGCTAAAGATACAAATCCGCAACGAAGGAAAGGCTGCGGCCGTCACCGCCATGGGGCGTCGGACGGGAACGATCCGGCCTGTTCGCGTTAAACTAACAATTGACGGCGGAGAAATTACAGTTGGCCGCCCGCAGTTTTTAATTAATGATCTGGATCCACAGGACGCGCCGCGAGAATTCAAATGGGTGCTCAAAGGAAAATCCGGCGCGAAAGTGCGCGTGGAAGTGAATTATCCGTTCGGAACCGACGCCGTGTTCACAGGAGAAATTAAATGAGGAATATTACAATAATCTGCCTGCTCGTCGCGACCGCGGCCTGCTCCGCTTCGTATCCTTTACAATCCCCGGCTCCTAAGAATAATACAGATAACGGCAAAGCCTCGAATTCTAGCACCGGCGGTTCGCGCAAGCCGATGATCGATATCGCGTGGAATCGCTTTTATGATTATGATGAAATCACGCAGCATTTAAAGAATATCGCTGCGGCGCGTCCGGAGCTTTGCAAGCTCGAATCGATCGGGAAAAGTTATGAAGGCCGCGAAATGTGGGTATTAACTATTCAGAATACTAAGACTGGCAAGGAGCTCGAAAAGCCGGCGATTTGGGTCGACGGGAACATCCACGGAAATGAAGTGCAGGGCGCCGAAGCGTGCGTGTACCTCGCCGCGCATTTGTTAAATTATTATGATACAAATCCGCAGATTCGCGAAACCGTCGACCGCTGCGTCTATTATCTATTACCAATGCAAAACCCGGACGGGCGCGCGTTTTGGTTTTCGGATCCGAACACGGCGTCGTCGTCGCGCAGCGGTAAGAAACCTACAGATAGCGACAATGACGGTCTCTTTGATGAAGACGGCCCGGACGATCTCGACGGCGATGGCGAATTGTTACGAATGCGAAAGTACGTTCCCGGAAAAGGCGATTATCGAATTGATCCCGATGACGCGCGGCGCATGATCCGCGTGCAGGCGCCGAAAACCGGCGACTGGGTTTTGTTAGGATCCGAAGGAATTGATAATGACGGCGACGGCGATACTAATGAAGACGGCCCCGGTGGATATGATTTAAATCGCAACTGGCCGACGGACTGGCAGCCCAATTATATTCAATTCGGCGCGGGCGATTATCCGTTGTCGCATCCCGAGCCGCGTGCGATTGCTAATTTTATATTGGATCACCCGAACATTGCGGCGATGCAATCGTTTCATAATAGTGGCGGAATGATTCTGCGAGGCCCGGGAGCGAGCTACGTTCCTGAGTATCCGTCGCGCGATCTTTCCGTATTTGATGATTTGGGACTGCAGGGCGAGAAGATGCTGCCGTTTTATCGATATATGATTATTTATCGGGATTTGTATACAGTGCACGGCGGATTTGTAAACTGGGGTTACGAAGGCCTCGGTGCGTACGCGATTACAAATGAAATGTGGGCCGACGAACAGTTATATCAAAACCAGACCGCCCGGCGCGGGCCCGCGTTCGGCGGCGGCACAGCGGCGCCGACGCAGGGCCGCTCGTCCGCATCGGATGAAGCGACACGGCAGGATGATTTTGTTTTCGACGAATTGTTAATGACGGGCGCGACATTTGTAAATTGGCACAAAGTGAATCATCCGCAATACGGCGAAGTGGAAATCGGCGGTTTCCGCAAGTCGACAGGACGCGTTCCTCCGGGATTTATGATAGAAGAAATGTTACATCGCAACGCACTTTTCTGTATATATCAAGCCGACCAGATGCCGCAGGTTGAATTGGATGAATTCACGGCGGAAAAAATCGGTAATGATTTGTATCGTGTAACCGCAGTTATCAAAAACAAGCGGCGCATGCCGACGCGCTCGGCGATGTCAGCGAATAAAGAAATCGGCAAACCCGACTTGCTAACAATTTCCGGAAATAATATAAAGGTAAGCGCGGGCGGAAGCGCGACGGACCGCTTCCGATTGAATGAATTGAGAATTGTCGAAAACGAACCCGAGCGATTATTATTAAATGACGGAATCCCCGGGCTCGGACGCTACACGGCGCGATGGATCGTGCGCGGGAGCGGAACCGCGAAAGTTGAATTTGTATCTGAAAAGACGGCGCCGATTCGCGGGGAAGTCGAGTTAAAATAAGTTTAGAAGCGGTTTCATAAGTCATTCGATCGGCGATCGGTCCTTTTTTGTTGTCTCATCGCCATCGCCCGGTTTGCGAAGCGCTTATGAAACCACTTCTAATTAAAAAAAACTAAATTAACTTTTTAGTTCGATCGCCGCGGCTTCGCGGTCGAGGATCGCAATGGTATGTTGATACAATTCCTCGACTTCCTCGCGGCTGTTCGCGATCGCAGTCATGCCTAGTTTTCCATACTGCGAAACAGCGCCGATCAAATGAAACAAAACGCCCGACTCGGTGCCTTGGCTGTAGTGCAGTTTATTTAATGTTAAAATATCTATAACGTCTTCGGGCAGCAGCCCGCGGTATTTATCAGAACTCAGATTGTCGGTCGCCCGGTAATATTTAACGTGTCCGGAAAGTGAATAAAACAATCCCGTGTTCGGGTCGAGCTGGCCGCCCGTCAAGAATTGTAATGCTAAATATGGATGGGTCGTTCCGCCCATGCGAAGATTAATTTCGAGAGCGCTAATATTCCAATCTTTCTTCGGACTGTCTCTCCATACTAAAAAGTCGACGCCGAAACGGCTCACGACGCCGCGTTCAGCCAGCACATCAGCGATGCGAAGGCCCGCGTTTTGTATACGAGCGCGATATGGATCATGCGCGGGAAAGCTACAACCCAGGAATACTTGGTTGCCGACGCCGCCGAGAATTTGATCGTGCGACGAAATAATTGTTGTTTCGCGTTTCGGGCTCACTCGCAACTGTACACTTGGTGAACGTTTCTCCGCGGCTTCAATAAATTCTTCCGCGATCCCGCCCATTCCTTCAAATTTACTAAAATAAGTTTCGACTTTCTCCGCCGGCACCGCGAATTCGAGATTTTCGATCGCGGCGTCAATCGTCGAATTATTAATCTTATCGGGGTAGCGAAACAGCGCGTTGCCTTCGCCCGAAAAGCTATCATTTAATTTTACAACTGCGCGCTTCGCATCGGGTCGCTTCTTTTTTAGTTCAATTAATGATTCCACGACGTCGCCGCGATTCTTTAAATCTTCAAATCCTTCCGGCATCGCGACGCCCGCTTCGCGAAAAACCTTTCGGCTCCCGCTCTTCGTTCCTAAATCTGTCAGCCTTGGGTCGACTCCGTTCATCGGAATCCCGAGTACAACAGATAATTTTCGTTCGAGTGGTGTGGAATTAAATACTGTTAAATACGCGCGGTTGGGATCGTCGATCCCTTCGCGAATTCTTTGTATTAATCGCGGGCGCTCGAGAATTTTTTCAGTTAGCGAACGCGGCGACGCGTCGTACGCGCATAATAATGTTAGTCTTGCGCGGGCGTGGCTGGCCGGGATTCCCGCGAGAAGCTGGAAGTAATATTCCAAAATCATCGGATGCACCGGCTGCGATGTTACATAAACAATCCGCGCGCGCGGATTGCGCAACCGGATTAGTAAAAATAATAATCGTTCTTCATAAAAACTGACGCCGGCGATTTTTTGTAGTTCCGCCTGATCGAGTGTTAATGATGGCACGATGACGCTTGTATATGATTCGTCGTTGCGAGACATCAGCGTGTTCCACATCAATTCGAGACGCGGCTTCAGCGCCTCGAAGGCTGCAATCTCCTGATCTAGCGTCTGGGGGAATTGTATCGGAGTAGTCACGTAGAATTAGCGTTGCCGGTTTTGTACTGTTGGGGTGAAGCGCCCATGATGCGCGAAATCGTTCCAAAGTATGTTTACGAAAACTTCGGCTGCGCCGTCGAGCGCGCTCTCGATTGAATTTTCCGAGAGAGAACCGAGCTTGGACTTTCAAGAAGGAAAGTACCGATCGCTGGGCGAGTCCCGCCGGGCGCTCTTACTACTATTGGAGTTCACATGTTCGAAAACCACGTACCCCTTAATTTCCCCACGCTCCGGCGTTTCGCATCTCTCATGATCTGCAGTATTGCGTTGTCGGCATCCGCCGCTGCGCAAGGTCTGCACGGGTTTCCGCCTGTCGCTGACCCATGCGCCGGCAAACCGGTTTATTTTTACAGTTCCTACGGCGACGAGAATCAGACTTTCGACGGATCGACGGGCATCTCGGATTTATTAGCGTCCTACGCACCGGCCGTTAATTTTAGCTCTTGGATCGCCTCTCTGGGAGCAACCCAGAATACCGATAATGCGGCCAATTTAATAAATGTCTCATATCCGTTCATACTAAAAACATATCAACCCTACGGCGATATCAAATGGGCAACGCTTCGTTTTGATATATATTTTGATCAAAATCAAACAGCCTACGAAACAGATGTTATCTCAATCTTCGATGAAGCAAACAATCGCGTCGCCGCAAGCTATAACTTTGGAACACCGCTCCGAGACAAGTTAATTTTATTAAATAAACTAAATCCGCGGTTTCACGGACAATACTCATTGTTCGTCGACGTCGTCCGCATTTTTGTAAAGAAGGATCCCTGTTAATACTAGTCGTGACGATGGCTCGCTCCGCGGTGATTCCTCCGAATTGTTAAGTTCCACGGAAAGCATTCCTAACATTCCGGAGGAGCGCCGCGAGAGCGAGAGGGGCGCATTTATTAGTCTTCCCCCCTTTGGGGGAAAGCGGTTCGCGGCGTTCCGAAGGACGCCGCGAGAGCGAGGGGGCGAAATACTGGTAGGGACGATCGGACGGCAGTTGAACGGTTTGTTGAAGGGGTTGGTGAGCTTGATTCGGCGATCATATTGCATTTTCTCGCGGCGTAGGCGGCTGAATTCAATGAAACCACGAGCGCAACAGCGGCGAAAGGTCGTCAACAACCAAGAGGCAGCGGGGAATGAGCGTGCCTCAAATCGGAGCACTACAATAAATGGTTCCCGTTTGGGCTTGTCTAAACAGAATAGAGCGAAAGCGTGGGAGCACCCCCGACTTTCAATGGGGAAAAGCCGAAACGCTCCAACGATTTTAGGTACGAATGGAAAGCCGAGTTTGACAAATATTGCCGAGCTAACGCCATCAAACATACAAATACGTTTTAGCCGCGCTCGCTGTCAATCAGGTATTTATCAGCACAAAATTAATAATTATCTTTGGAAGCGGAGCATAAATTTATGTTATAAAATATCCAGTTGTGGACGCTACAATAAGACTTTCATTAGTGATTCAGAACAGAGCGAACCAATCGCCCCTTACATTAGGCATTGCCAAAATAAGTTTCTTTGCTTCAAATGCGAGGCAAGGCGAATTAACAATCTGCGAATTGGAGCGAGCAGTTACATTTCGGACGGAATATTAGCGTCACCATCGGCATCTTTATATTTCCTCACATTAACATTTAACCCGTTTAGCACTTTAGATGCGCTGAGAAAGAAAGTAGATGAAACGTTTGCAGCAATTCGTCAACGTCGCCGCGATGCGCGACGTGGAAAAGCGAAATCGCCGTTCGGTGCCATTGAAAGGGTGTTTTTCACGGTCGAAGTTGCGCAATGCAACACATCAGGCAATTGGACCGCCCATCTACACGGGCTCGCGCTGTTTTCTTCTCCGCCGGTCACGCGTCAGATCAAAGAGGCGTGGCACTCACTTACCGGTGCATTTGAGGTCAACATACAGGCGCAAGAACATAACCAAACGAAATTACAAATGATC
>JBJXHE010000025.1:0-19134 GCA_046160785.1 Planctomycetota bacterium | reverse complement strand
ATCGCCGTTGGCTACAAAACGGCCGACGCTGTATTGTGGCAATCGGAAGTTGAATTATTATTTTGCGAGCCCGTGAGCCCCGGCAAATTTGTGATGTTATTTACGGGCGAAGTCGATTCCGTCGCGCAATCATTAAAAAGAGGTATGGAAACCGCGGGCTCCGATCTAACAGATAAGTTTTTGATACCCAATTTAGCAACGTCTGTATTTGAAGCCATTTGCGGGCGATTCGGCGACGCGCAGCTCGACGCGATCGGTATCATTGAAACCTCAACTGTAGCAAGCACGATTGTCGCCGCCGACGTATCTGTTAAAACCGCCGTCGTCGTTCCCGTCGAACTTCGCCTCGCGAATCAGCTCGGCGGAAAAGCATTTGTTACATTGGTCGGCGAAATCGGCGACGTCCGCGCGGCTGTTTCCGCGGGTGCCGACGCCGCAAAAGAGCGAGGACATTTGTTACGTGATATTACAATTGCCGGCCCGCACCCGTCGATCGCGAGGTATTTGAGAGCACGGTAGAGAAGCAAGTCTTTTGATTAGTTATCATTAAGAATCGACGCGCGATCTTGCGAGGCATGCAGAATGTGCAAGATTTCAATACGAGTTGGCAATCCTTGTCGAGATAAATAATAGATTCGCCAGTTTTCGAATCCTAGTATTGGTGTTGCTCTAACGCTTTGCAACGATGGTGAATTGAAGTGTTGCAGACTTCCTTTCTCGGGGAATTTCACTAATCCCGCAATAGTAGTATCAAGGGCTTCAATAAAGCGAAGAGCGATTTCGAGCCCAGCTTCTCTATATAAATAGGCTGTCTGTTCGTCAATTTGCGCCGCTGCTTCAGGACGTATGCTGACAAGGGTCATTCTTAGCTTTTCGATGATTTCTTATGAAGCGCAAGTAGCTTCGCTCGTTTTTCATTCCAAAACTTCGACGTAACCGGGATCGGTTTACCGCTTTCGAGACTCGCTAATAATTTTGTTTCAAGTTCCGCTTGAGCCAACTCTTTTTGATCACGCCGGATGAGGTCGCGCACGTAATCACTAACATTTCCATAGCCGCCGGTTGCAACTCTCTGTTCGACAAAGCTCTTTTGCTCGCGCGCTAGAGAGACGTTCATGCTAGTGAGTTTTGGAGTTGATTTCATAGGGAAAGAATAATATTCATCGCATCTATTGCCAATAGATGGCACAAATTCTCGTGGCCACGGAGAACCTCTTGACGTAACTACGCACGCGCCGATGACTGCTATTTCGCTAATAATCCCGTCCGGCCCGCGTTTCGGATTCAATGCACGCGAGCTGTGTCGCGCACGGATGACACAAATGGCGTCTTGCCACGATTGGAGTAAGAATTGCCAGTAAGAATCATCTTCGCGCGCGCCGAAAGAACTGCGACGGC
Source organism: Planctomycetota bacterium (assembly GCA_046160785.1). Lineage (GTDB taxonomy): Bacteria > Planctomycetota > UBA1135 > UBA1135 > JACQFD01 > JACQFD01. Next base: position 17,736 of record JBJXHE010000025.1, on the reverse strand, counting down.
TCCTTCACCCGGGCGACGCTTTTGTCCGTAATTGAAATAACAGCGTCACCCATGTCGCACGTTGTCGGTTAAAACGTCCCTACCAGGAATCCCAATGAAAGGCTGTATGAAAGACATATATCAAATCCCGTTCTTGCGGTTTGGGCTCGCGGCCGCGTTCCTACCGATATTTGTTGTAGCATTTCAAGACGGCGTTGCGCCCGCCGCAGTTGAGAAAGCGCCCGAGCGACTCACCGTCGGTGCCATCGACGCAATGTTACAAAAAGCGTGGGCCGACGCCGGATTGAAGGAAGCTACTATCGCCGACGATTCCGAATGGTTGCGGCGCGCGACGATCTCGTTAAATGGTATGATTCCGACCGCTGACGAAGTTTCGGCGTTTCTTAAAGATCATTCGCAAGATAAACGATCGAAGAAAATTGATGCATTGATCGAACGCAACGATTTCGGCGAGCACCTCGGCGGTGCGTGGACATTAATGTTAATCGGACGCCAGGCGCGCGGACAGCGATTTGATAGACCCGCGTTTTCGAAATGGGTGGTGGAAAGTTTTAATAAAAATATGCCGTTCAATCAATTTACAAAAGAAGTCATAACAGCTACGGGAAAATCAGAAGACAGCCCGGCCGTTGGTTTTATTGAACGATGGCGGGAAAATAATAATGTTAGCCCCAAGGATCTCGCGGGCCAGACGGCGAAGACATTCTTAGGATTACAAATCCAGTGTGCGCGCTGCCACGATCATAAGGATCAGCAATGGACGCAGCAGGAATTTAACGAATTTGCAGCGTATTTTTCAAATACTACAACAAAGCGCGTTGGTATGGTAGACAACCGTCCGATCGAGGAAGTGGTGGACGGCCCCGAGCTGCAAACTGATAAATATCTAAAAAAGAATGCTAAGAAACGCGCCGAGGAACTTGCGAAGAAAGCTAAAGATCCCGAGGCCGCGATGCGGCGGATTGAACAGGAGACGCTGAAACGTACAACTCCTTCTCCGCTGCGTCCGCTTACCGAAGGCCCGCTCGCGGTTGCGCCCGCGGTGAATGCTTATGATGGGCCCGAGGCCGACCGTGTTGATACAGAAAATGTGGATACAAAAGTACAGTTAACAAGGCGCGAACGCCTCGCCGAGTGGATGACGCGAAAGGGCAATCCCTATTATGCTCGCTCCATTGTTAATACTACATTTGCGGAATTGTTTGGTTACGGGTTGATCAATCCCATTGACGATTTCCGCAGCGATTCGACGATCGCAATCCCCGAACTTCTCGAAGCGCTCGCATTGGAGTTCGAAAATAGCAATTACGATTATAAACATTTAGTGTCGCTGCTCGCGAAGTCGAAGGCTTTTTCGCTCGCGTCGGCCGGGAATGCTAAAGAAAAGTCCGACGTGCGCGAAAGCCACGAAAAGACGTTTGCAAGATTTCCGATGCGCCCGATGTCGCCCGAACAATTGATAGATTCTGTGAACCGCGCCACAGGAATTGATGAGAGCGCCGAGAAAAATGCGAAGGCGCTCAAAGGAAAGGCGAGGAGTAAAAAGGCTGAAAAGGCGATCGACCAGGCGATGCAAGGCTACAATAATTTGCGCCAGCAGTTTGTTCGGAAATTTGTAACAACCTTCGATGACGACGAATCGGCTGAAGGCATCGACTTTGAAGGCACCATTCCGCAGGCGCTGCTCATGATGAATAGTAAACTTATTGCAACGGCGATTTCGAGGGGCTACACCCTCGAAAAAGCGAAGGATGATAAAGATCCGGTCGGTTGGATTTATCTATCTATTTTATCACGAAAGCCATCGTCGGAAGAACGCAATAAAGCGGATGCTTATATTTCCCGAAACGGCGGGAAGGCTGAAACGTACGAAGACTTAATTTGGGCGCTGCTCAACTCCACCGAATTTTCGACAATTCATTAATATATAAAATCATGTTTAATAATCCCTTCACCGAAATTATCGAATCGTCGGTCGAGCGCAATTCGCGCCGGACATTCTTAAAGTTGGCGGCGCTCGGCGGATCGACGGCGGTTATGTATCAATCGGCCTACGGTGCGATTCCCACTTGGATTCAGGAGGCCGCACAGACGAAAGCGAGCGTCAAAGCGAAGCGTTGCGTTTTTATTTATCTTCAAGGCGGGCCAAGCCATTTAGATACATTCGATCTGAAGCCGGGGCATGCGAACGGCGGCGAGTTCAAGCCGCTCGAAACGGCCGTTTCCGGAATACAAATATCCGAGCACTTTCCAAACTTAGCAAAGGAAATGAAGGATATATGTATTATTCGTTCGATGACTACAAAAGAAGGGAATCACGAACGCGGAAGATATTTAGTACACACGGGCTACGCCCCGCAGGCGGCCGTGCAGCACGCGGATTGGGGTTCGATTCTTTCGCACGAAGTCGGCGATCCGAAATTTGATCTTCCCGCGTTTGTTAGTGTTGGCGGAGGCGCGTACACGGGCGGTTATTTTGGAAGTCAACATTCGCCGTTTGCAATACAGCGGGCGTCGCAGCCGCTCGAAGACGTCGCGTTGCCGGACGGCGTTTCGAAAGAACGTTATGAAGAGCGCCGAAAGCTACTAAAAGAATTGGATACTCGATTTGAAAAGAAGACGAGTTCGCCGGCCGTTGAGCCGCATAAGAATATTTACAATCGCGCGGACCGGCTCATGAAGAGCCCGCTTCTCGAAGCATTTGATATTAATAAAGAAGAGGCGAAGTCGCGCGACGCGTACGGCACCGATGAGTTCGGCAAGAGCTGTCTGCTCGCGCGAAGGCTCATTGAAGCCGGCGTGACGTGCATTCAGGTCGCGCTGAATGGTTGGGATACACATCAAAACAATTTTCCGAGAGTTCAGGAATTATCAGGAAAGCTCGACATCGGAATGTCACAATTGATTCGAGACCTTCGATCGCGCGGATTATTAAAAGATACAATTGTAATGTGTTTTGGTGAATTTGGCCGCACGCCCAGAATTAATGATTCCGGCCGCGATCACTATCCGAAAACATGGAGCGCGGTGCTCGCGGGCGGCGGTATCAAGGGCGGGCAAGTTGTAGGATCGACGACTCCCGACGGAATGGATATTAAGGATCGGCCTGTAACAATTCCCGATTTGTATAGAACGCTCGGTTCGCAGTTTGGCGTCGACACGCATCAAGTGAATTTCGCTGGGCCGCGCCCGATCACGCTCGTCGACAAGGCGGGTGTGATGATTCCCGAATTGATCGCGTAAAGATCGAATACAAGTGAACCCGCGGCGGGCGGGAATCGTTAAACCCGCGCTATGTTCCATCAGAAAATCCGCGCGGCGGCTCCCACCGCTTATTGTTTATATTTGTTAATTCCTGCTTTCGCGTCCGCCGCGGTGGCGCAGTCGCAACCTGCGGCGTCCGTCAATCAATCCGGTTCGAAACCAACAAATACCGGCGGCGAAATACAACTAAAACCGGAGCGCCTTTCTGAAACAATTGTAACAGCCACGCGCCGCGACGAACAGGTGTTCGACGTGCCTTACACGGCGTACATTATTGATAGAAATGACGCAACTACAATTAAATTGCGCCGCACAACGCCCGACATCGCGTCGCAAATACCACAAATCATGGGGCAGAAGACCGCGGCGGGCCAGGGCTCGCCGTTCATGCGCGGCTTCACCGGATATAATACATTATTTCTAATTGATGGAATTCGATTAAACAATTCCGCGTTTCGCTCGGGGCCGAATCAGTATTGGAGCACGGTTGATCCGTTTAGTTATGAACGGCTCGAAATCGTCATGGGGCCGAGTTCCGTATTGTATGGAAGCGACGCCGTGGGCGGCGTCGTGAACGCGTTTAGCAATCGAAGATTAACATTCGAGCCAGGCGTCCACGCAAACGGCCGCGTATTCATTCGCTGGGCGGAGGCGGAGAGCACGTTTATCGAGCGCGTCGAGGGCAGCGCTAATATTAATGATTCTTTTGGTATCTTTGCGGGAATTACTTATAAAGATATCGGCGACACGCGCGCCGGCAATCCCACCGGCGTTCAGAATAATTCCGGATACTGGGATCTCGACGGCGACGTGCGCGCGGATTTTAAGTTATCAGATCAAGTTTGGTTAACAACCGTCTTTCAACATGTGGATCAAGATCACGTGCCGCGCACGCATTCTACTCAATTTGGGAAACCGTTTCACGGCACGAAGCCAGGCACGGAATTGAAGCGTGACCACGATCAGACGCGCGATTTGTTATATGCAAGAATCACGCGGGCCGAGTCGCCGGATTCGATCGATCGCGAACAATTTACATTATATTGGCACCGACAGCAGGAGGGCCGCGAACGCACGCCGTCGGCGGGAAATATGGATATATCAGGATTCGACGTTCAAAGCCCGGGCGTTCAGGCGCAAATGACGCGAGACACCGCGCTCGGAATTGTTACAGGCGGAATTGAATATCAACATGATTTCGTCCAAAGCTTTAAATATAATATTAAGAAAGTAGGTGCGGACACGACCGACATTCAAGGCTCCCTCGGCGACAACGCCGGATACGATTTGTTAGGTATCTATTTGCAAGATTCCATTCAGCTCGGTCCATTTGAATTGACGCCGGGAGTGCGTTTCACGCACGCGCACGCGTTTGCAAATCAAGTCGACAATCCCGCGGTCAACGGCTCGCTGCCGACGACGCCTAACAATATTATTGATATATCAGATCGCTGGAATGAAGTCACGGGCAGCCTCCGCGGTTTATATCATGTAACAGAAGACCTTAACATTTTCGCCGGCGTCTCGCAGGGATTTCGCGCACCGTCGCTCTCCGATCTCACGGCATTTGATGAAACGAGCGCGAAAGAATTTCCGTCGCCGGGTTTGAAAGCGGAGCGATTCTTACAAGAAGAAATTGGAGTGAAGGCGCGCGGCGATGAGTGGTCGGCGCAAGTATCCTATTGGGAGACGCAATTAGTTGATACTATTGTTCCGAGCCCGACAGGACTACTCTTCGGAACAACTCCAGTTGTTAAGAAAGCAAATACCGGCGATGGTTATATTCACGGAGCAGAGGCGCAGGGCTCGTGGAATTTTATTGATAATTTGACGGCGATGGGCTGGGTGTCGTGGCAGGAAGGTTATGTCGATCAAACTATTTTTCCGCCGGCTGTCCCGTCGCCTGCGACGAAGCGCGCCCCAATTTCGAGAGCGATGCCGCTATCGGCAATGTTAGGATTCCATTACGGTCCGAAAGATAATAAATGGTTTGCTGAAATTGCATTTCGCGGCGCCGAGAAGCAAGATAAATTATCTTTGAAAGATAAGACTGACGTACAGCGCATCCCGCCCGGAGGCACGCCCGGCTGGGTCGTTGCCGACTTGCGCGGCGGTTATAAAATAACAGATAATGTACTCATTACGGCTGCGCTCGAAAACGTCGGCAATGCCGACTATCGAATTCACGGCAGCGGAATCAACGAACCCGGCACGAATTTTATCATCGGAGTTGATATCCGGTTTTAGTAATGATGAAATACTGGCTATGAATATAACGCGATCGCGGCGGCAATTACCTTGGCGAACCGCCGCGTTCGTGTGCATTGTTAGCTTTGCGTGCAAGAGCAGCGAATATTCTCCGGTCGATACAAATCCTGAAGCGCCGAGCGGAGAAACGCTACAAGAAAGAGGCGAGCAACACGCTAACAAACCGATCGAGAGCCGGCGCGCGCGCAAACCAGTTGTGCTCGAAGGAACCGGAATCTTAATAACACCGAAACCGATCCCCGGAAAAACGCCGGGGCCGATTTATCCTGAAATGGAGAGGCTCGCGGGCCACGAAGGAAATGTAGTGATCCGCGTAACTGTTACATTGGACGGCGAACCCGTCGACGCGCACGTCGAAGAGAGTTCAGGGTTTCTGAATCTTGATCATGCCGCGAAATCCGCCGCGGAATTATGGCGTTTCACGCCTGCGTCGTGGCAGGGCAACAAAATCGAATACGACGTTTTGCTGCCGTTTCGATTTCAACTCAAAAACGCGGATCCGAAGCAACCGAATTGATATCAAATAATATCAGTTATATTCGTTTCGCTAGAAGTGGTTTCATAAGTGCTTCGCAAACCGGGCGATGGTAATTTTTTGTTGTATCAAGGAAGCGCGCCCGAGTCATATCCAGGAGATATGTCGAGGACGCGATGACGATGAGACAACAAAAAAGAACCGAGCGCCGTTCGAATGACTTATGAAACCACTTCTAAACAAATTCGAGCGGCTCGAACGCGGAGCCGAGGATAACATTCGAATCCACCGATAGCCAGCGGTCAAGAATTGTTGCATAGACGCGCCGATAATCAATATTGAACGCAACGTCGCCGTCGTCGAGTTTTGTAAGATTCGGCGATTCGCCGAAGACGCCGCCTTTTAGTTGATTACCATAAATAAACACCGGGCCCGCCGCGCCGTGGTCGGTTCCCGCGCTTCCGTTTTCGGCGACGCGCCGGCCGAACTCGGAATAGATCATAACTAATACGTCGTCAGCCCGCCCGCGCTGTTTGAGATCTTCTTGAAACGCAGCGAGCGCGTCGTCGATCTGTAGCCAAAGATTTGCGTGCGAATTCTTTTGATTGGAGTGCGTGTCAAATCCACCGATTGTTAATGATACAATTTGAACGGGGAGCTGGGCGCCAATGATCTGCCCCGTTAATTTTAACTGCCCGCTCAGACCCGTGCTCGGATACACGGCATTGTTCGCGCTTTTACTAACAACATCCTTAAGTTCCTTCGCCGACGCGAGAGCCTGCGCTGCAGTTTGCCTCACCAATTGTATATTACTATTTAAAGGCGTGTTCTCTTGCGCGGCCGGATTTTCCATCATGCGCCGCCACGCGTTTTCAATATTCGGGCGGTCGTTCTGCGCGAGCCGGTCTGGGTTAATAGTATAATCCTGGAGCGAGCTGAACGAAGTTGCGCGCTGCGTTTCCGCTAATAAAAGGCGCGGCGCTTCGTCGCCCAGGTGAAATGCAAAGAGAGCATTGTTCTTGGCACGATCCGATATATCAATAACGCGCCCGAGCCATCCGCTTCGCGTATACTTCAATTCGGGGTCGCCGGTCTGCCAGACGTCCATCGAATGAAAATGTGAACGATTCGGCGACGGATAACCGACGCCCTGTATCGCTACAAATCTTCCTTCTTTGAACGCGGCTTCGGTTTTCTTTAACGTTGGGTGGAGCGCCGCCGCATCAGTTAATTTACGAACGTCTTTCTTAGCATGCGCGAGCGTCGGCCGCGCTTTATAGTAAAGATCGTCTTCAAACGGAACGATCGTATTCAATCCGTCGTTTCCGCCCGCGAGCGTTATAACAACTAAAATCTTGCCGTTTTGAGTTCCACCCTGAATCGACTGCGCGGCGAGCGTGCGTTCGAGCAGCGGTGAAAAGCCGCCGCCGAGCGCGACGGCAGCGGCGGACGATTGTAAGAATTCGCGGCGTCGAATAAGGGTAGTCATTACAGTATTATTAAATTATTTAGATATTAAAATTACGCCAATTGGAATTCGGGAGATGATAATAAAAGACGCGCGGCGCCCCGGGCCTTGATTTCAAACGCACGCGGTTCATAGCGAAAACCGCCGGCCGACTTGAGCGACGCTTCATTAACTTTGTCTTGGCCCATCGACATCATGCCTTGGCCGGCCTTGGCGTCGCGTTCCGGCCGTAGGTATTGTAATAACGCGGCGCGCGTCTCGGCGCTCGGCGGAATATGTAAAATATCAAATGCGAATTGGTTCAAGAAATCGCCGGCGTCTTCAAACGCGCGGCCCTGTATCCATTCGGCGGGATCGTAGCGAGGTTCCTCGGGCATGCCGCGCGTCGACGCGAGAAACATTGCAAAATTATTTCTCTCAAATAATGCCGAGCTTGTTAACCAAGCGGCGCCGCCTTCCCAGCCTTTCACGCTCGGCGGCGCAAATAACGATTGTCCCATTCGCTTCATATATGGAAGAAGATTACGAATCGGCAGGCGCACGCCAAGTGTACGAATCGATGATACTACAAAATCCGCCGGGCTCTTTATAATAGATCGCACGTTCTCCTCTGCGAAGAACTCGGGATCTCTAAAGATAGCTTCGATCATCGCGCGCACGTGCCCGCCCGATCTCCGGTACGCGTCGGCGACGCGATCCACGTACGCGGGCGCCGGATGATCATTAACAAAAAACCTGCAAAGTTTTAATGCTAAGAATTGCAGAGCGGCGGGATGTTCCGAGATCGCGCTGATGACGTCAGCCCCGTCAAGTTTACCTTTACGGCCGAGGACTGTCTTTTCGCCGTTATCGTGCTGCTTCGCGTCGATCCTAAAATTGTAGTCTGCCGTTCCCCATCCCGTAAACGCGCGCGCCGCATCGCGAACGTCGCTTTCTATATAATTACCAATTCCGAGGGAGAAGAGTTCCAATAATTCGCGCGCGAAATTTTCGTTAGGCTTTCCTTTTTTATTAGCATTTCCGTCGAGCCACGCGAGCATCGCCGGGTCTTTGCTGATTTCGAGCAGGATTTGTGAAAACGGCGCGTCGGCGAATTTTCTTAGCGTTTGATTTTGTCTTAGCATCGACGCGGCGCGTTCGACTTTATTTACCGACGTCGCAAAATGCCCGTGCCAGAATAATGTTAACTTTTCGCGCAGCGGCCGCCGCGTATGAATCATTCGATACAGCCACCAGACGCGCGCGTCATCAATATTATTATTAAGATCGAGCGTGTCGCCCGCGAAAGTATCAATTGCCTTTTCTAATTCTCCGTCGCCGCGGTCGAGGTCGAGGAAGTCGTCGATCGCGCGATCGAGGCCGTTTTCGGCGGATTCAATAATTTGGCGCGTCGTCGCTCCGAAGCCGGCGCGGCGCCACAAATGGGCTGCTTTATCAAAATCGTTAAGCATATTTTCGCTCGTCGGAACGGCGGGTGATTGAATTGTAGCCGGGCGTCTGCAAATGAGCGAACAGGATACGTATCCGTTCAACAAAAACTCTAAATTTTACTGTTGCAGCTTGAAAAGACTTCGAATACTCTCGTTACTATTGAAGAAATTTGTAAAACTTTTAATTGCGATCCAATGAAAAAATTAGCAATAGCAAAGTATCGAGCGAGCGCCGAATCTGGTAGATACCAACGGCCCCTTCTTTTGTTGGTGTTCGTTGTTGGTTTAGCCTCCGCCACGATACTAATTCTTGTCACACTAGAAAATAGTGCAGATAAGAACCGACAGTTCGGAACTGAATTAATTACTTCGTCGAGAGATTCTTCCGGCGCGACTTCTCGTACGTACGAATCAGAAATTGGTTTGGCTTTGGATAGTAAATACAAACAAGACTCTGAAGATAAAGTGTTGAGACAAGATGTATCGAATGAAACGGCCCGGAAGACACCACATCAACTCGAACGAGACAGGCTTTCCCGTAAATTCGACGCGAAGTATTCAAATCTGTCGAAAGGTGAAATTGAACGCTCCTATAGCGATTTAAGAGCAGTTTTTGAATCACTCCGAGAGTTGGCTTTGAGTGATCGCAGAGCAAGAGGTAATTACATCGAAACAATTCGCACTAGTAGTCAAGCGCAAAAGCAGCCCGAAATAATCCCTAAAGACGCGATTGTACGAATTGTAACAAATCCAGTCGAAAAACTTGAAGAGGCTAAAGCAACAAAACAAATCTCTAATTGGTATATTTACCTAACGCGCGAAGAATACCCAGAAGTTTTTGAAATTCGTGACGAAATTGCGTACTTGAGGGCAATTCTTGCGTCGCCCCCAGTGGAGAAAAAATAGTTCAATAAGACTATAGTCTTAATAAGCGGTTTGCCGCTATCGCTAACAATATCCTAGTGTTCCTTTCATTCCCCGATTTACCGATATCCTCATTCTATACGGAGTCCGAATATGAGTTTCAGATTCACAGTGTTTTCGGTTAGCGCAATGATACTCACTGGCATAGTGATGTTAGTGGGCTTACCCCAATATCTGGTCCAGTCATAATCTCACACATGGGACATGGGGAGAAGGGAAGTTGTAATATTCGCGATGGGCGTCACTCGCGGCGCGGCGAGCGAAGCGGCGCTCCGCGGCAAGCGGAGCGAAGCGAGCCGCGCCGCATAGGCGTCGGGTGTCTGGTCTTCGAGCGATGAGTGCGGGCGCTCGGAATTGTATTCTTTGACAAACTGTTCCAGTTTTACTCGTGCATACTCGAGTGTCGGCCACGAATAGCAATTTAAACAATCCAGCCGCACCCGCGCGTTGAAACTTTCAATGTAAGCATTCTGCGCGGGCTTGCCTGGATCAATGTAAAGGATCTGGACGCCGCGGTACTTCGCCCATCTCTGGAATCGGTGGCTGCGAAACTCAGGGCCGTTGTCGGTGCGCACCGCTTTGGGAAATCCGATTCGAGCGCCCAAAGCCTCCAATTCCCGGACGACCGGCAGTGCTCGAATTGATATATTACAATACATCAAGATCGCTTGCCGCGTGCCCTCGTCAAGAATATTTAAGATTCGAAACCGCCTTCCACTCTGGAAGGTTTCACTCATGAAATCGAGCGCCCAGATTTCATTTTTCGCCTGCGAAACTGCAAGCGCCACACCCGAGCCGTGGACACGGATGCGCCGCCGCTTGCGTCGGATGCTAACAATCTCTTCTTTATAGATTCGGTGTGTTTTCTTATGATTCACGAGGCGTCCTTCGCTCCGAAGAGTCTTATGAAGCAGCGGACAGCCCCAGCGCGGATACTGTGCCGCAAGCTCGCGCAGCCGCTGCCGGATTTCTGTATCATCACGGCCGTGTCTTCGATACCGGACCATCGATCGCGGAATATGATAAAACCCGCACACGCGGCGCTCGCTGATGGAGAATTGTTGCATCGCCTCACGAGCCGCCGCGCGCCACGCTGCGGGCTTTAGTATTTTTTTCCTAACGTGTATTTCAACACATCAATATTCAGCGCCTGATCGGCAACAATACTTTTCAGACGGCGATTCTCTTCTTCGAGCTGCCGAAGCCGTTTGGCGTCGGGGACGTCAAGCCCGGAGAATTTCCGTTTCCAAATGTAAAAAGTATTGCCGCTAATTCCGTGGCGGCGGCACACCTCCGTCACGGCGGCGCCCGCATCGGCCTCTTTTAAGATGTTAATAATTTGCTCTTCGGTAAATCTGCCTTTACGCATCGGATCACACTTTGGGGATTGTTAGTGTGAGATTTTAAGTGGACCAGTTTTCGGGGGGAAGACCCTTAGCAGGGCGACTACTTCCCCAGCCGAACCCCTACATTTCACCATCTAACGCTTTTGTTGAATGTGAGGGGTGTGAGGCGAGCTACTCAACATGGAGTTGTGGATATGAGTGTGATATCAAGTGGACTATACAATTTGATGTGCCGAGCACGGCGAACGGACATTGTGACTGGGGACATTTGAATGGCTGTGTGCCTGCAACGGAATGTATTTTTGATGAAGGCGGGATCACAATGACAAATATTTCGGGCGGCCCGCTAACGATCCGCCATGAATCGGGGCTTAAGAATGGAACGCCGCCAGCGTCTCCACCGTCCGGTGGAGACAGCACATTGTCACATGGTGCCAACAGAACTCTTTCACATAATGCAACTACAACCTTCGACTTACTAGATCGAGAGATACGATGCGGTAAGTATTATGTGTTTGATGTTTCGTATGCACCTGGACACTGCCCCGTATCAACCCCTACGGGCTACGGTAGCTGCAGTATTGCTGACATAATTTTGACTTGTACAGCGTGCGTACAAACCGACTAAGTACACTCTCAGTCGGTGATAGTGAGTTTCCACGCGCACGTCAGCTTCTACACGTCGTTAAGTGTTGCCAGAATTGAATGCTAGTACCCGCGTTCGTCGTCATCAAAATCCGCGGCGTCGGGCAGCGCGTCGGCAAGACCGGCCGTGAGCCGTTTCATAATAATCGATGCGTACGCGCCCGGACGCAGCTCGAAACTCAAACGTAACAATTTCCGGCCTGGATACAATTCGTCGGCGTCCCATCCGTAAACAAACGAGTTCGGCCGCGAAAGCGCAGGCCGCGCGGCGGTCGCAAAATAAGCATCGCGACCATGCTTCACGCGTATTTGATGCATCGATACTCCAATTTCCGCGAGCGACGATTCCATAAATTCTAACACTTCGGGATCGGGCGCTTTCACGCGCGCCGACGGAAGCGGAATCGCTAATTGTGAGAATTCAGCGAAAGTATCATGATCGAGCGTTTGATAACACGGCAGCCCGCCGCACACGTGCGGAAATATTAATAAACTTTCGCGCGGCGTCGATTTCTGTACAAAGTTGGAAAGGATATGATTCCACAAATAACTTTGATAGGCGGATAAGTAAATTCGACGGAGCTCGACGCGCACGCGCTCGAACGCGCCGCGAAAATCCGCAGGGTGATCGACAAGATAAGTAACAATACTGCGGCGATGCGAACGCGACAGTTGATCCTTCATCCCGGCCCATTTTCCCCAGTGTGTTTGTAATATTCGCTTCTCGGCCTTTTCTTCGGCGCGGTCGGAACTGTTATCTTCGGCGAGCGACAGCCAAAGACTCTTTTCATAATTCGACTCGCACCAATACTTCGCTACAAATTCGCGCGACGGCCCGAGCGACCGAAATCTCTGGTCGTCGAAATAGTTAGGAACGTAATATTCTTGCAATTCGCGAATCGCGCGGTCGATGCGAGGTTTCGCGTCATCGCTAAAATTCCGAAGTGTAATACTAAACCGGTTCGCGGCGATGTCGGCCGGCCCGATCGCGCGCGGCGTCAGCCCAAGATAGGTTAAATCGGCGAGCGCCGTTTTGAAGTTCTCGCGCGGGCCGTGGTTTATTGTAATATATTGAATCGTGATCGCATGTTTATCTTTCATCCCCGCGTATTGAATATTCCTATGAGGAATATTCCAATTCCGCGCGATCGTTTCGACCGCTTCGAGCGTTGTTAATGATCTTTTTGCAAGCCGGTAAAGCGCGAATTCCCCGCTCGTCGGTTCGACGCGGGAAATCTCGTCCACCTGAAAATCTTCGGGGAGCCGGCGAATTCGAATTGTGGTCACGTGTGTATAATCATCCCCCCTATGCCGTGCCCCAATGTAATTTCCTCGTTTGCGTGTGCCGCGTTCGCTCTTGGCGCCGCGTTTTTGTTAATTGAACCAATAGGGCTCCTGGCCGGACCGCCCCAGCAGGGAAAGAAGCTCGGCGCGGGCGACGCGGAAAAGATCCTTTCGAAATTGTTTGACGCCAAAGATACAGATCGCACCGAGATGTTCGCGCAACTCGACGCGTTCGAACCGCTCAAAACTTCGGATGTTAAGAATTGGTCGAAAAAGTTAATGACGCTCGCGCAAAAGGGGCCGAAGCTCGAAGAGAAGGGGCGCAGTTATCTGTATGATCCAAAAGCTAAGAAAGGACTTTACTTATCCGGCGGCAAGAGCGGTTCCAATTCATTATTCTTTGGTTTGCACGGCGGCGGCGTCGGCCAGGGCGACGCGGAGTCGGCGAAGTCGCCGTGGAATGGCGCGATCACCGGTGAAGGCTGGCTTGCTATTTATCCCGAAGTGATTGAAAAAACCGAAGCTGCGTGGGGAGATGATATAACAGAAAGATTTGTGTTAGATTTGCTCGAGCACGCAAAGCGTACCTATAAATTAGATACTAACAAAATTTTCATGGGAGGCCATTCGATGGGCGGCTACGGCACGTGGACGCTCGGCGGGCGCCACGCCGACCTGTTCGCGGGTTTAGTAGCATTCGCGGGCGCGGCGACGCCGTACCGCGATCGTAATAATGCCAAAAAAATTGAAGGCATCGTCGAAGGTCATCTTCCGAATTTAAGAAACATTCCAATCTTTGTATATCACAGCAAAGACGACCCGAGAGTTGATTTTGAAACCAACGAATACGCGGTCCAGGAACTCGGAAGACTACAAAAAGAGCACGGCGGATATTCGCATAAGTATGATTTCGTCGACGGCAAGGGCCACGACTTTCCCGATCCCAAGCCGGGCCTCGAATTTATACATAAAAGCGTGCGCGACCCGCGGCCGAAAAAAATCGTCTGGCAGCCGCTTCATAAATGGAAGCGGATGTTTTATTGGATATATTGGGACGACCCGATTCCGGCGTCGATCGTCGTGGCCGAACTTAAGAATAAAAACGAAATTGATATCACCGTGAAAGTTAAAGATAAGATCGAAGAACCAAAGGGATTCTCGGTGCTGCTCGACGACCGGCTCGTCGACCTCGAAAAAGAAGTAACGATTCGCGTCAACGGCGCCGTGAAATTTAACGGCAAGATTCCGCGATCGTTAGCAACAATGGCGCTTACCGCCGTTGAGCGCCGCGATCCCGAAATGTTATTTACAGCGCGTGTGAAATTGTAGCGTGGAAATTTTTTCGTAGTTTCGCGCGTCAAGAGCCGCATCCCCCCCGGACGAAGCAGCAGTTCCCGGGAGGGGATTATCATGAAGCGGAATTCAATGATTAATGTTGCGGCGATTTGTGCATTATTACTAATCACGGCCGCGTGCGAGCCGGCCAAGAAAGCACCCGCGCTCGCATTTATACCTTTCAGCGAAAGTGCCGCCGCCGACGTGCAGAGCGAAGGGAAGCCGGCGGTAGTCTATGCAACGGCCGATTGGTGCCCGTCGTGCGTACAATTTAACAATGGGCTGCTCGCCGATACTAAAATTCGCGAAGAACTTAAGAACTTCACGATGCTTAAAATCGATTATACTCATAAAGACGCGGAGACTGCGGCGACGCTTGCGTCACTCGAAATCGACGCGCTGCCGACTCTAGTTATTTATGATAGAGATGGTAAAGAGTCGCGTCGAATTGTAGGAAGCACAAATAGACCATTCTTCATCGCGTCGTTGCGCGGGGCGTCCGAAAAGAAATAAAGATTACGCTTCTATAATATTCCTGGCCGCGGTTTTGCCGGTCTGCACGGCGCCGTTCATGAATCCTTGAAATTCGCGGCTGCAGTGTTCGCCCGCGAAAAAGATTTGTTGGAATGGCCGCGCTTCGATGCCGCCGAAACGCGTGTCGTGCCCGGGCCGATAATACGAATAACCGCCGCGCGAGAATTCGTAACTCGGCCAGTGAAACATCGAACACTTCAAATGAACGTTAGCATTTCCGCGCGGAAACGCGCGCGCGAAACCGGCCGCGTGGAATTGTGCATTGTGCGACGCGCTGAGTGCGCCCGCCGCGGCGGAAGCGGCGCCGCCGAGCATATAAGTAAAATGGCCGCGTTCGGAGGCGTTCGAATTGATTTGTTGTAAACGCGCGTGGTCCCATCCGCATTGCAAACTTTCATCTGTATAAATGTTTCCCGAATAACCGAGTTTGCGCCAGACGCGGTCTTCATAGCCGAAAAGTAGCTTTGTACTCATCCCGTATCCAATTTCGTGGATCGCGTCCATTTGTAATTTTGGCAAATCCACGCGCAGGTCGACGTCGCGCAACATTCGAATCGGGATTGCTAATATTACAAAATCGGCGGTTTCGACGACGTTCGCGCGCGCCGGCGTATCAAAAGTTAATTGATAACGATGTCCGGCCGGTTCGACGGCGAGGAGGCGGTGCGACGTGCGCACGGGATTGCGAATTTTTTTCATAAGCTCCTCCGTGACGCGCGCGTTCCCTCCGCGGATTTTGTAGCGTTCGTCGCTTTCGCCGTAGAGTTCAACCGCGTCTTCGTCGTCGTCGCGGTCGAATAGTAATATAAAATTCAGCGCCGACTGTTCGCCGGGTTCCGCGCCGTATTCAACTAAAAATGCGACGTCGAGCAATTCTCGAAGCCAGCCGCCGACGCCCACGAATGTTAAATATTCTGAAATCGACATCCGGTCGAACGCCGCGCGTTGGCCCGCCGGATCGCGCGATTCATCGGCGGTGCAGAGGTCGGCGTCGTTTTGTAAACGTTCTGCAAATGGCTTCAATTCTTCGGCGAGATGTTTTTGTAAATAATGCTTCCCTTCGAAAAAGTAAACTTCCTTCGCGAGCGCCGCGTCGTCGGTTTGCAAATCGTAATACTCTAAATCGAGTTCGTCGCAGAGATTTAACAAATCTTCGTGATTGCTATCAATAAATTCGCCGCCGAGTTCTGTTGCATATCCCGGAAAGAATAGATCGCGCGCGGTAAACACGCGTCCGCCGGTGCGCTTCGAACCTTCATACAATTGCGCGTGCAGTCCGTTTTTTTGCAATTCGAACGCCGCCGTCAATCCCGCGAGGCCCGCGCCAACAATAACAATTTTGGGCTGGTGCGCGCGCACGACCGGCGCGGCGGCGCATCCGATGGCTAACGTTCCCGCGCCCGCTAAGAATCCGCGTCTTGTTAACTTTCCCGTGTCGACTCGAACACGCGCGCGATCCTGAACGTCATCATTAACATTCTTAAGTGTAATATTTTTGATGGCGCGGCGGAGCGCGGAGAACAGCGGGCTTCTCGACATTGTTTATGATTTCGCTGGTTTGCTAAGAATTCAGTTTTTTTGCAACCTGCGGAGTCGCGGCACAATACCCCATAAGAATCCTCACTCGCGAAACACGATCATCCGATAGGCTCACGCACATGGGCAAACCGCCCGAAATGCCTCACAAAATCGCTTCGGCGACCGCCGCGAGCACGCCCTGCGAGCCCACACTGGCTAAATCAATTGGAACCTTCGCGAACGAACCGCGTCCGATGGACGAGCTGACCAGGGCAAAACCCGACAAAGAATTAGTATCCGCCGCCGACAGCGTTGTCGTCGCGGCCGTTCTTGGCGGGAACCGGGATGCTTTCCAACTATTAGTCGAACGTTATCAAAACCAGATGTATCGATTGGCTCTTCGTTTAGAAAACGGCAATCGCGACCGCGCCGCCGATCTCGCGCAGGAATCTTTCCTTCGCGCGTTTCGCGGCCTCGCGGGTTTTGCGTTCGATGCTAAATTTGGAACGTGGCTGCACCGCGTAACTGTAAATACATCTATTTCGCAGAAGCGGCGCGAGAAAGCTAAAAAAAGAGGCACGGCCCTTTCTCTCGACGAGACGGAGCCGGATGGCGGCGAGCCGTCGCGCCAGGTTGCGTCGGGGGCGCGCACGCCGGCGCAGGAAACAATCGGCGGCGAAAGTACAAAAAAGATTTATGAAGCTATCTATTCGCTCGACGACGAATTGAAAACTTTGGTTATCTTAGTAAACCTCGAAGGCGAGTCTTACGAGACCGCCGCCGAGATATTAAATATACCCGTTGGAACTGTGCGGTCGCGCCTGCATCGCGCGCGCGAGGTTCTGGCGCAAAAACTACAGAAGCTAATCAATTAATAAGATAATAAAAAAACGCAATTGTGAATTCAAATGACGGACAACCCCCGCAATCTTAACGAAACCGATCTCGACCGCCTGCTCTCCGCGGCGTCCGAGGACCACCGCCAGACGCAAGCGCCCGGCGGGTTCTCGGCGTCGGTGATGAATAACATTTCGCGCGAGGACGCATTGTTAGCAAATTCGCCGTTAACAAATTCGACGGAGGCAAAAACCGCGGCATCGCGAACGTGGATCGGCGTAGGCGCCGCGGCGGCTTTCGTTTTGTTAGCGTTTGCCGCGGGCTGGTACGCGGGCTCCGATCTTAACAATTCGAATAACGTAGCGAACCGTGGCGAACAGAATTCGAACGTCAATGATCCGGCGCGTA
>JBJXHE010000024.1:0-48456 GCA_046160785.1 Planctomycetota bacterium | reverse complement strand
AGCAGCGAAATGCCAATATTTCCGGAGTTGGGCGACTCGCCCTTTTTGTTACGTTCTCCGGCGTGCGCGCCCTGCAGCGCGATCGAGCGGCCTTCGATAATATTACCAATCCGGTCGATCAAGAAATGATAACCAATATCCGCCCACTTGCGGCCGCGTTGATGATATTCCTGAATGTTACGAATCTGGCGAAGCGTGTCGTCGAGAGTCGCGCCGTTGAATTCTTTGGCTTCATGATGAACCGTGATGCGCGACGACTTGCCCATCGGCTCCGTATCGGAACCCGTCGGCGCGGGTTTCCACTGCGACCGCGGAATGATACGAATCTCCGGATTTGTTACATTGGCCGGGGCGGGCTGCGAGCCTGATTGCGTTTTTTGTACTATCGGTGGCGCCGCAATAATGTTAAATGGTTTTGTTAATTCCAGCACGCGCGGGTCGTTCGGCAGCGCGACGCGCGATCTGTAGCTCGAAGCGAGCGCCGCATTCGATTCTTTCAATTCCACCTTTGCTAATAATGCGTTTGCTACACTTCGCTCGACGTCATTCGTAGCAATCGAATTCGCTGACTGCAGTTCGCGTCGCGCGGCCGCCGTGTCGCCGTGAAGCAGCGCCTTTGCGCCGAGCACCGAGCGCGCGCGCGATCCGATCGAATTTGACAATTGTTGTGATTCGCCGCCCGCGGCGTACAGCGCTTCGCGCGCGCTGAGCCCCGCTTTGTCGGGACGGTCGACCGCAACATACAATTCCGCCATGCGCACCAGCAGCGTCGCGCGCTCTCTTTCTTCGCTCCCGTCAAGCTGCGTTTGCAACCATGTTAATTTGCCCCATTCGTTGTAACTTGGCGGCGGTTCCATAGAGCGCGCGGGCTGGATCGCGCGCGGCGCCGAGCATCCCGCAATTCCAACAATTAATACTACAACAAAAAAAACGAAGGGTGGGTACTTCGGCGCGAACGCTTCGATTCGCCGCGAGGCTTCGTTTGTTAGAGTTTCCATAAAGAATTCGAATCGCCGGAAATGCACGCGTGGCCGGCGCGTTGTGGATATGACAAAAGATGATAAACGAATCGTATCAAATCAAGAGTTAACAATCGCGTGAAGGGCGCACTCACAGACGGACCGCCGTTTCGCCGGCTGTTAGCATTCGGGTTTCCGCTCGTCGTCGGCTCGATCGCGCACGCATTATTTAATTTAGTAGATGTGTGGCTTGTCGGCCGCTTTGCGCCGCTTGATACGAATGGCGATTTGGTGGAAGGCGGACGCGAAGCGGCGCTTGCTGCAATTCACGCGTCGAGCGTTCTTAACTTTTTACCGATGCTGCTCGCGAACGGAATTTCGGTCGCGACGATTGCTACAGTTTCGCGCGCGGTCGGCGCGAGCGACCGCCAGCGCGCGGCGGACGGCGTCAACCGATCATTAGTAATATCGCTCGTGATCGGCGCGTTCGTCGGCATTCTTTCGGGCGTTTTTGCAAAACAACAAATCGACGCGCTCGAAGTCGCCGCCGAGGCGCACGCGACCGCGGTGCGCTGTTTGGAAATATTAAGTTACGGCAGCGTCACCATGTTCGCCTTGTTACAAGTAACCGCCGTCGAACGCGCGACCGGCCACACACTTCCGCCGCTCGTCGTCCTCACGGGCGCGAATCTTATGAATGCGGGCGTCGCCTTTTATGCAATTCCGCGATGGGGAGCGGAGGGCGCCGCGTGGGCGACGGTTCTTTGCCGCGGCTTTTTTGCAATTGTCGGAATTGTTTGGTTGTACGCGCGCGTTCCCGAAATTCGCAAACCGCTCGGCAAACTGCGCGATTTGTATATTGAGGCGCTCGATCTGCTCCGTCTCGGCATCCCGGCTTCACTACAAATCTTTTCGCGCGCGGTCGCGGTTATATTCATTACGCGGCTTATATCAAAAGGCAGCGCGGGCGAACCCGACCGCGAATCGACGGATGTGACCGCCGCGTACAGCGTCGCGCTGCGCCTCGAAATGATTGCGATGTTCGCGTGCGCCGGATGGGGGAGCGCGGCCGCGGCGGCGGTCGGGCAAAACCTCGGCGCCGGAAATGTTAAGCGTGCAATTCGTATGGGATGGATCGGTGCGCTTGTGGCGGGTGTGGCGATGATTGCGCTCGGCGCTGCTTTCTATCTATTAGCTCCGCGCCTCTTCCCGTTTTTTATTGAAGAAGACCAGGCGCCGAGGCTCGACGCGATTGTTGGCTACGGAACTGAATACTTTCGAATTGTAGCGTTTAGTTACGCGGCCGTCGGCGTCGGAATTGTGCTCGCAGAGGCGCTGAACGGCGCGGGCGCGACGCGCACTTCATTTACAATCGATTTTGTTGCATACGTCGGCGTTCTGCTCGGTCTTGCGATCTGGCTCAACGGAATCTACGGCCGCGCCGGGCTTTGGTACGCGCTGCTGATCGTCCATATCGCCGTCGCTCTCGCGTACGCACTCTGCTACGCGCGAGTCATCCATTCGCGCGCGCGCGCGGCAACGTAGCATAGGCATGGCGGCCCCGCCGGCAGCTATCAAAAAGATAATACAAATAAATTAACAATTACAATGAAACCCACTTTATTAATTTTTGCATTCTCACTCTTCGCCGGCGTGCAGGATCCGGCCGCACCGGCCCTGCCCGGAAATAGGGACGAAGACCCCGATCTGTATGAAGCGCGCGAAAAGCTAAAGAAAGGCGACTACGACGCCGCCGAGCGCAGGCTCACAAAATTATTAAAAGACGATCCCGCGATGACGGAAGCGTTGCGGCTGCGCGCGCACGCGCGATCGTTATCCTTTCAATTCGACGCGATGCGCGAAGACGCGGATGCATTAATTAAAAAAGATGCTAAAGATCCCGCCGCGCATTATTTATTAACGTTATGGATGATACGAAAAGGTAAATATGAAGACGCGCTTGCGAGCGCGAAAAAGTTAGAAGACGCGGCGCTGCCGCTCACGGCGAAATGGTTAGAAGTGTCGATTCTCGACGAGATGGGACAATTTGAATCCGCGCTCGAAAAAGCTAAGAAAGCGTCGGACTTCGGATTTGATAAAAGACCGGAGGACGCTCATGAATGGCTTTCGCTCGGATTAACGTTTGAACGCATCGGCGAATTTGAGAATGCGTCGCAATGTTACACTAAAGCCGAGAAAGCAAAACGCGTGGTGGATCTGAATCCGCTGATCGCGCAGGACGCAATTGTAGCCTTGGGAAATACCTATTTTCATGTTTACCGCAACGCGGACGGGCGGCCGAACGGCGAAAAGGAATTTAATGAAATCCTGCGCGCGAATCCTTCCCATTACGGCGCGCTGCTCGCGCGCTACATGATCGGCCGCTCGAATTGGCAGCTCGATGGCGCAAAGACACAGAATTGTTTTGATACATTGTACGAAGCGGATCCCGCGTCGCCGATATTAAATATATTAAAAGCGCAGTCGTTCATTGGAGACCGCCGGTTCGACGACGCGCGCGAATTGCTACAAAAAGCGCTCGGCGAAAATCCGCGCCACCTCGAAACGCGCACCGAACTCGCCGCGCTCGATTATTTACAAAAGCGCAACGCCGAATTTGACACATTCAAAACGGCGGATCTGAAGGAACGCCCGAAGAGTTCGCGCCTGCCGCGCATCCTCGGAGTTTACTTAAAAGGATTGTATCGATTCGGCGACGCGATTCCGGTTCTCGAAGAAGCTACAAAACGCGATCCGCGCGACGGCGAAGCGCTCACGGCGCTCGGTGAATGTTATGCACACCTTGGCCGCGAAAAGGAGGCTTTAGTAACATTAAAAAAAGCCGAGGAAGCCGAGGAGGGGCTGATCCACCCGTGGCGAAATAATATGATGCAGGCGCTCGAGGTGCTCGAATCGAAATACCTCACCGTCGACTCCGCGAATTTTAAATTTAGCTTTCATCCCGAAGCCGAGCCGATCCTGCGCGAAACGCTGCCGGCGTTTTATGAATATGCGCGCAAGGATTACGGCAGTCGTTATAGTTATGTTCCGCCGGAGACCGTGAAAGTTGAAGTTCTTCAGCGATTTGATGATTTCTCGAATCGTAGTGTTGGATTTTCGGGATTTAGTGCTCTCGGCGTTTGTTTCGGACCCGTGATCACCGCCGTTTCGCCGTTAACAGAACCGTTTCGCGGAAAGTTCTCCTATTTGGATACGGCATGGCACGAATACTCGCACGTGATACATCTAGCATTATCAAAGGGCCGCGTGCCGCGCTGGTTTACAGAAGGGCTCGCGACACTCGAGGAGAAAAAGCGCAACCCCGCGTTCGACCGCCGCATGGAGATCGAATTGTTAGAAGCGCGCGCGACGAATCAGATCTATCCAATCCTGGAATTAAACTCGGCGTTTCGCGGGCCGCGCATTATTTTTGGTTATTATCAGGGCGGGCTTATTTGTGAATATCTCGAAAAGACTACAAAAACCTCCGGTTTCGTCGAGGCGCTTAAACTCTTCGCGGAGGATCTGCCGCTCGAAGACGTGATCCAGCGCGCGTTCGGAATGTCGGTCGCCGAACTCGACAAAGGATTCTTAGCTTTTGTCGATGAAAAGTTAAAATCAGTAAAAGTACGGCCGCAGCTCGACGAGCGCACGATGCGCAAACTGCGCACGGCAATACTAAAGAAACCGAATGATATCGAATCGCTGCGCGCACTGTGCTGGGCTTATGTTAAGAGAGGAAAAATCGCCGACGCGGAGGGTTATCTTGAAAAACTCAAGGCCGCGGCTCCCGAGGACGGCGAAGGTTATTTGTTACGAGCGGAATTGTCGCTGCTGCGAAAGCGCCCCGACGTCGCGGTTGAATTTTATAAAAAGGGTTTCGACGCTGGAGCCGAGGAATTCTTCTCGCGCATGAAATATGCTAATATATTATTTAACGCCAAAGATAAAGATTACGAAGAAGTAAAGAAACAATTGCGCGCCGCGATCTCCGCGTTTCCCGAATTCGCCGACGAGGAGAAGAGCCCGCGAATCACGCTCGCGAAGTTGCTCGACGGCGAGGAGAAATTTGATGAAAGCACAAAACTGCTGGAGGAATTGTGTCAATTAAACGGAACCGCGTTCGAGGCGCGGCAGCAGCTCGCGAAACGTTATGAAACCAACAAAGATTATAAAAATTGCGAGCGCGTTCTGCGTGAAATATTAGATGTCGATCCGTTTCAGAGAAGCATACAAAAACAGCACGCGCTCGTATTGTTACAATTACAAGAGTATGAAGACGCCGCGCTCGCCGCAAAATTAGCAAGGCTCGTCGACCCCGCGCGCGAACCGCAGCGCGCTCCGGAGGGCGCGCCGCCGATGCCTCCGCAACCGCCCAAGTTGCCGACCGCCGAGGAAGACGCCGCCGAGCGCGCCGACTGCGCGGCCATCGAAGCGGAAGCGTTGTATAAAGCTAAGAAACTGGATGAGGCGCGCGCCGCGTTAAAATTAGCATTGAAGCTCGACGCCGCCAACGATCGCGCGATTGAAATTCAAAAAAAGATCGAATCCGAGAATCGTTAATGAAAAAATTGTTAGGTTTTACGGTTCCTAAGATTGCCGTTGAAACCCCGCTTTTCCAGGATGACGGCAACCGCGTCTGCGCGGGCGCGATTGCTAAGATTGCGGGCGGACGGTTCGACTTCGCGATGCCGCTCGTGATTGTCGGCGCGGGCGACACCGGAAAAACGCGGCACCTCGAAGAATTGATCAATTTGACGCGACCGAACGGGCGCGCCGTCGCCGCGGGAACCGTGCGCGATTGGACGCGGCGATTCCGCGAAGCGATCCGATCGCGCGGCGTCGAATCGTTAGCAGATGAGATTCTCTCGGCTGATTTTTTTATTATTGATGAATTTCATCGTTTCAAAACTTCGCCGAAGACTCTCGAATTTATTGTTCAACGCGTGATTGACCGCACCGAAAAGCGCAGGCCGACGATCCTCGCCAGCCGTTACAATCCGAAAGAAATATATCAATTAACCCGCCGCGCTTATTCCGTGCTTTCGTCGGGATTTGTTGTATTTCTCGCGGCGCCGTGCGCGGAAGTACGCCGCGAATATTTACTTTCGATTAGTAAAAACCGGCTCACGAAATCAGAGGTCGAGCGCATCTGCTCCGTGTCGGCGGGAGGCCTCGGCGCGCTGAAGGAAACGTATCAAAAGTGGATTCATGCTACAAAAAGCCCGTCCGCGAATCCGTATTTATTAACGATCGAAAGAATCCTTTCTGTTGTTTCGCAGGAATTTGGCATTTCGGAAGAATTAATCATGGGGCGCCGCCGCACGTCGGGCGTTCACTTCGCGAGGCGGGTTTTTATTAAAGCGGCCGCGGAGCGCGGATTTTCGACGCGCGCGATCGCTACGATTCTTGACCGCCGCGGCGCACAGACGATCGAAGGAATCACTACAGAATATGGAGATGTCGCTTTAGATCCCGACCGCGGAAGCGTCGTTAAGATTCTGCGCTCGCTCGACGGTGAGACTACAAAAGGAAATGCGTCATGAACGGGCTCTTTATTGTTATTGACGGCGTTGACGGCGCGGGCAAGTCGACGCAGGCGCTTCGAATAGTAGACTACTATAAAAACCGCGGCGCCGTCGTGCAGCATTTGCGCGAACCGGGCGGCACGCGCTACGGCGAGGCGATTCGTACTATTTTATTATCGAATGAGTATCCGCGCGGCACCGCGGCCGAAGTGCTCGGATTCTTCGCGGCGCGCGCGCAATTGTTAGAAGAGAGAATTCTTCCGTCGCTCGAACGCGGAGAAATCGTGATATGCGAACGCTGGGTTTCGTCGACGTACGCGTACCAGAGCGCTGCGTTTTTGTTTGATTCGAAATTTGTAGAAAACCTCGAAACGCTTGTCGTGCGCAGAAATCCCGATTTATTAATTATATTAGATCTTCCGGTCGCGGATTCGCTCGCGCGCATCCGCGGCGAATTGGATGGAATCGAACGCCGCGGAAAGGATTACTTCGAGCGCGTTCGCGCGGGGTTTCATGGGTATGCCGCTCGCCGCGGTTTTGTAAAATTAGTGAACGGCGCGGGAACTGAAAATGAAGTATTCGATCGAATACTTCCATTCCTTAAAAATGGAACCAACCCCGTTTCTTAACAATCGCGTCGCGGGGCATTTCGCGTGGAAGCGATACTTCGCGGAATCGTTAACATCAAAACGCCTCGCGCACGCGTACCTGTTCGTCGGACCCGAAGCGATCGGGAAGTGGACGTTCGCGCGCGCGTTATCAAAACGGATCGCGTGCGGAAATCCGAAACTTAATGATGCGTGCGGCGTTTGCGGAAAATGTATAAGAGTCGAGTCTAATAATCACCCCGACATCTTGTGGATCGATCCGCTCGCGGAAGGGCTGCGCGGCTTGAATGTTGAACTTGCGCGCGAGCGAATTATTGCTGCATTTCGGCTGACGCCCAGCGAATCGCCGATCCGCGTTGTTATTGTGAATGACGCCGACCGCATGGAGCCGGGCGCGCAGAATGCACTCTTAAAAACGCTCGAAGAGCCGCCCGTTCGATCACTACTGATCTTGATTGCTAAAGATACAACGCAAATATTAGATACGGTTTTGTCGCGCTGTTTTTTGTTACGTTTCTCGTCGGTTGCCGACTCGGATTTCGGGCAGTGGCTCCGTGAACGCGGCGACGCCGAAAGCCAAATATCGCGGCTCGTTTCATTAGCAAGCGGTTTTCCGGGCCGCGCGCTCGCACTAAAGGAAGAGAGCGCGAAACTCCTACAATTAGCAAACGATTGTCTTAGTAATACCCCTGATCTTCAGGGGGCGGTGTCGCCGTTTGAAATCGCGCGCGCGATTGTTAAACAAGCGGGGGAGTCGCAAGAATTGAGTGCATTTGAACGCCGCCGCCAGGCCGCGTATGGTTTCTGCTCCGCGCTCGCGGTACAGGTTCGCGAACGCCTTGCGCGCACGCCCGATGATTTAGATCTTACAGAATTGCTCGAAAGAATCGCAGCGGCCGCGGCCGAATTATCAGGAAACATGACTCCCGAACTTGTAACAGATCGACTCGTGCTCGACGCCGCCGGCGCCGGCGCGCAGATGCGCCGGTTGTAATATAACAAATGAGCGCACCGCCCGACGTCGAAACGGCCATTCGCGAATTGTGTACAAAAGACCCGCGCTACGGCGCGGGCGCGTACTTCTTTTTGTTAGAAGCGCTGGAATTTACAATGCGGATGCTGAAGCGCGATTCGAACGAAGGCGCGGCGCGGCACGTCGGCGGGCGCGAATTGTTGGAAGGCATCCGTCAGTACGCGATATTACAATTCGGGCCGCTCGCGCCGATTGTGTTTGAATCCTACGGAATCCGCCGCACCGAGGATTTTGGAGCGTTAGTCTTTCGCCTCGTCGAAGCCGGGCACCTCAGCCGCCAGGAGGGGGATTCGGTCGACGACTTTGCGGATGGTTATGATTTTAAAGAAGCATTTTTATATCGAAATCGAGTGAGCGAATAAGTTATTTTTAATGAAAATATATCAATTTCCGCGGCTCGCGGCCGATCCGCGGCTCGTTCACGGAATTTCGTCGCGCGAAAAAAATATATCCTATTCGGTTACCGATAAATACGGCGAGAAGTATGGAGACCCGACTGAAGCGCGGCGCGAGTTTTTTGATACATTACAAATCGATCCGGAACGCGCCCAGTTTGCGGGGCAGGTTCACGGCAGCCGCGTCGCCTGGGTTGCGGAAAATGTGAGCGGCGGCGCTCTCGTGCGAAAAAATGTTATCAATGAAACCGACGCGCTCATTACAAAAACGCCGGATGTCGGATTATTCATAACGGCCGCCGACTGTCCGCCAATTCTCATGTGGGATCGAAAGGCTGGATTCTTAGCAGCCGTTCACTCGGGCTGGCGCGGAACGGCGGTCGAAATCGCGGTTCATACTCTTCGCGAATTCGCAGCCGCCGGGTCGCGTGCGCAAAATATACAAATAGGAATCGGACCCGGCATCGGCCCGTGTTGTTATGAAGTCGGAGCCGAAGTTGTCGAATGCGTTCCGAGCCGCTGGCGCGGGAGCGTTGTTCAACTATCCGCGGCGGGCCGCCCGATGCTACATTTGCGAAAGTGGATTATGCTACAAATCGAAGAAGCGGGCGTGCCGCCCGAGAATATTGAATTCCTCGATTATTGCACTTCGTGCCGCACCGATCTTTTCTTTAGTCATCGCGCGGAACGCGGCGAATGCGGGCGTTTCGGCCTGCTTGCCGCGTTTCGAACGCAATGTTAATTTAAGACAAGAGCTATCGCGCCGGACGCGACTCGGCCTTCGCAGCGGCGACCGCTTTCAATTCCTCTTCAGGCTTCGGTCCGAGGTTGACGCCAATTTCCTTTTCGCGTTTTAACAATTCGCCGAATTGTGAAATGGAGTCAAACGGGATTTGTAGCTGGTCAAGAATCTTAGCAATCGCCTGGCGCAGCTGCGGATCCTCCTCGATGTCGCCCTGCGATCCTCCGCCCGGGAACATCTTGCCGCGGTCTTCCGCCACGGTATCGCGAATCTTCCAGCGCAATAATCGGCGGACGTCGTTGCGGTCGATCCACGTGTTGAGGGATTTGTAAAATTCCTCAAATTCGGGATATTTGTTCCATTGCTTGCCGTCGCCCGCGGCGAGGGTTCTAAACAATTCAGGATTCTTAGCAAATTGATCGCGAACATAATTAGCAACCTTTTCGTCGGCCCCGATTCGTTGCATTTCCGCCTCGCGTCCCAAATCTAATAGAGGCCAATCGACGGTCAAATCGGGTATGACCCCGCCCGCCTTGATTCTGCGGCGTGTCTTCGGATCGTATTCCGTATTGATATTTCGGCCCTTCGGTAATAAGTAGCGTTCAATGGTTATTTTAACGCGCGGGCCCGGATCGAACTTGCCGTTATTGTTAGAATCGGTGAACTCCTCCCACGAGTCGTAGAGGCCGTTGCGGTCTTGGTCAATAAAGTCTTCGTCTTTCAGCGAAGGCAATACAAACATTTGTTGGACGGAGCCCTTGCCAAAGGAAGGCTCGCCTACAATCGTCGCGCGGCCGTGGTCTTGCAAACAACCTGCTACAATTTCTGACGCCGACGCGGAATAGTTATTTATCAAAACGACGACGGGAACATCACTAGGAATCGCGGGCCGCCCATGAGTATAAAAATCGCGGCGCTTTGTTTTGCGGCCTTCCGTGTAACAAACCAATTTTCCTTTCGGTAAGAATACCGAGCACAGGTCAATCGCCGCCTCGAGGAGGCCGCCGGGATTATTACGAAGATCGAGCACGACGCCCTTGAGCTCGCCCGAAGCCGCCATTTTCTTAAGATCGATCGCGAGCTGGCGCGCCACTTCCTCGCCGAATTGTAACAAATCAAAATACGCAATTCCGCCGGGAAGTATTTCAGATTCTAAGAGCGGAATTTGTATCAATTCGCGCGTGACGGGATACGTCTTGGGTTCGACCCAGCCGCGCCGGAATATCTTTAGTTTAATACTTGTGCCGGGCGAGCCTTTGAGTTTTTTGATAATTTCATCATCGGGCTGCCCGAGCGTGGTCCATTCGCCCTCGACGCCATTTGCACCATTGCTAATAATCGCCATGACGCGGTCGCCCGCGCGAATGCCGGCTTTGTACGCCGGACCCGAAAAGAACGGGCGCACAATGGTAAACGCGCCTTCAATTGTGCGAACCTGCGCGCCGATGCCCGCGTACACTTGCTTCAAATCCTGAATCATCTTTGCATATTCCGCAGCTGTAAAAAACGTCGAGTGCGGATCGAGTTCGTTTAACATTCCGCGCGCAGCCGCTGCTAACAATTCCTCGCGTTTCCATTCATTACCCTGAAGGTGAAGTTCATCAATCATCGCGAGAACTTCATTCAGTAATCGCGGATCGTCGCCGGAGATCCGTTCGCCGGATTTGATTGGCGGCAGCGTTTTTAAAGTTAATGTATCCGTTAATAATTTTGGACTATCGCTAGTAAACCGCTCGCCTTCCGTCTCGCGCGGCGGCTGCCCGCCGGACGGCGCATCGGATTTGATAACTTCGTCGGGAACGGCGACCTGCGCTTTTCTTAACTTTTCCGAGTACGTGCGATGATCATCATCATTTTGAAGAAGCGCGAAAGCAAGGCGCCCTCGGTCGGTCGGCTCATATTGTAATTTTTGCAAATACGGACGCACAAATTCCACGTCCTCGCACTGCGCGAGCGCGAGCGCTCCGGCGGCCTTTCGCAGAGGGTCGTCGGCTTTATAATAATTCTTCATTTCCTTAATCGCGCGCACTTTTTGTTCGCCGTTTCCGAGCTTCCACAAGGCTAACGCTACTTCGATGCGCGCTTCTGAGCCGGTCGTGCCTTTAACAATAAAATCATCGAGCTGCGCGGCAATCTTCGCTTGATCTTCTCTTTCTAATACAACTAATTTTGTACGCAACAAACCAGCCGCGGCCGCCGCCTCGGGCGTATTTGCTTCAATAATTTTAAGTAAAGAAGCGGCGACATCTTCTGTATACGTGCCCTTTTCGATTTGTAGCAGCGCGCGCGACAAGACTAACGTTGCGCGCGGCGATGCATTTTTGAGTGAATTGCGAATCGCGTCGCGCTCGGCTTTGGCTTTTCCGATAACAATAAGTTCATCCGCGATCGTCCAAAGTTGTTTTTCATCAGCGCCCTCCGCCTTTGCTACAATTTCCTGAACTGTAGCTTTGGCGTCTTCCACGCCGCCCTGGACGGGCAGCACCGGCGTTAATAATACAAATAGCAATGAAAGGACAGTCATCGATTGTTACGGTCTGTTAGGAAAAGTTAATTGGGATTTGAGGACGCACCGGCCGCGCCGGTCATCGGTTCATTCAATGGTGAAGATCGAGCGGTAACTTTTGCAGTCGAAGGGAAAAGAGAGAAATGAGAATAGTCGCAGTTCGCGCGTCGAGAAGTATCGAACCTATCACTACATTCGTTACGATCTCCGTCCATGCCTCGCCGACCCGAATTATCTCATCTCGATTCCGAGGGCCACGCTCGAATGGTCGACGTCGCGGCGAAAGCCGTGACGGCTCGCCGGGCCGTCGCGCGCGCATTTGTAGTATTCCCCGATCAGGCGCTTCAATCATTATTAGATAACGGCGTCCCCAAGGGCGACGTCGCTGCGGCCGCGCGTATTGCTGGCATACAGGCCGCGAAACGCACGCCGGAATGGATACCGCTCTGCCACGTGCTGCCGCTCTCGTCGGTCTCAATCGAGTTGCGCGTTTGCGGCGCGGACACCCTCGAAGTAACGTGCGCCGCCGCTGCCGAAGCCAAGACTGGTGTCGAGATGGAAGCAATGGTTGGCGTGTCAGCGGCGGCACTCACGATTTATGATATGTGTAAATCATTAACAAAAGGAATTCGGATCACCGAGATCGCGTTAATACAAAAAAGCGGCGGCCGCTCCGGATCGTGGCCCGCTTAATTAAATATTAAAATATCAAAATCAAAATATTATTTAATAAAAAAATCCTTCGTTAACAATTTCATGCCAGCCAGCGGACTATCGATAGCTATTGTGGGCGCCACGGGCGCCGTCGGCCACGAGTTCTTGCGCATTCTTGAACAACGCAAGACTCCCATATCACAATTACGATTGTTTGCATCCGCGCGTTCCGCCGGTTCGAAACTAACATTTCGCGGCAAGCCTGTAGCCGTCGAACCGCTCTCCGACGAAAGTTTAACAAAAGGAATTTTCAAAGGCACCGACGTCGTATTGTTATCCGCGGGCGCCAGCATCTCGCGCAAAGCCGTGCCGGCCGCGATTCGCGATGGCGCGATCGCAATTGATAATTCTTCGGCGTTCCGCGAAGACCCGTCGATTCCGCTCGTGATTCCTGAAATCAACGGGCGCCGCGCACACGAGCACAAAGGCATTATTGCAAATCCGAATTGTACAGCTGCGGTATTGTTAATGGCGGCGGCTCCGCTGCACCGCGCGGCCGGCATCAAAAGAATGGTAATATCATCGTACCAAGCCGTGAGCGGCAAAGGCGCGAAGGCGATGGATGAGTGCGTCGAGCAGACGCGCGCATTACTAGCGATCGAAGGGCTCGACCGCACGAAACTACAAAAACCCGCGATCTTTCCGCGGTCGATGGCGTTTAACGTTCTTCCGCATATTGATGACTTCAAATCCGACGGCCGCACCGGCGAAGAGATTAAGATTGAGAATGAGTCGCGGAAGATTCTTGAATTATCAAATCTTTCGATCGATGCGACGTGCGTGCGCGTTCCCGTGCTACGTTGCCACTCGATTTCGGCGACGATTGAATTTGAACAAAAACTTTCTCCGGATGAGGCGCGCGCGATTTGGAAAGAATCCGCGGGCGTCATTGTTATGGACGATCCAGGCCAATGGATTTATCCGACGCCCATCGAAGCCGAAGGCCGCGACGAGGTTTTTGTAGGAAGATGCCGCGCCTCGCGCATTTTTGAAAACGGACTTTCGTTCTGGTGCGTCGGCGATCAGTTGCGAAAGGGCGCGGCGCTGAACGCTATTCAAATCATGGAAGCGTGTTCCATAAATACAAAAGTATCGTAATAATTAATATATAATAATAAATAATTTATTTAAACCAAGCACAGATTATAATTTTATAGACTAA
Source organism: Planctomycetota bacterium (assembly GCA_046160785.1). Taxonomy (GTDB): domain Bacteria; phylum Planctomycetota; class UBA1135; order UBA1135; family JACQFD01; genus JACQFD01. Next base: position 34,809 of record JBJXHE010000024.1, on the reverse strand, counting down.
ATAAATGCCAAAAGACAACGCGCCTCGCAGTTCGGTCCCCGATCTGGCGACACTCAAGAAACTCGTTTTGTTAATGACGGAAAACGACTTGGTCGAACTCGAACTCGAGCCGGCCGGGAAAGTTAAGATTCGGCGCCGCGAAGATACAAAACGCGAAACTTCTGTAGCATGGCTTCCGCAGCAACTCGGAAACGCGGCCGCCCCGCCGGCAGCCGTTCCGCCTGTGATTTCCGGCGCCGCCGCGCCCGCGCCGCCGCCCGCCCCGGCGCCCGAGGCGAGCGAGGATTTGTTTGAATTTAAGAGTCCAATTGTTGGAACGTTCTATCGCCAGCCGTCGCCCGACAAGGAAGCATTTGTAGAAAAAGGAAAATTAGTCAGGCCCGATTCCGTTTTATGTATTATTGAAGCGATGAAAGTCATGAATGAAATTCGCGCGGAAGTGTCGGGAGAAATCGTCGAAGTGCTTGCTAAGAATAGTGAAGCCGTCGAGTACGGCCAGCCTTTATTCTTAATAAGATTGGATAAATAATAATGTTTCGAAGAGTACTGATCGCGAACCGCGGCGAAATCGCGGTGCGTGTGATTCGCGCATGCAAAGAACTTGGAATTGAAACCGTATTGGTCTATTCCGAGGCCGATCGAAATGCACAATACCTGCGGCTCGCAGACGAGACGATTTGCATCGGGCCCGCGTCGTCCGCGAAAAGTTATTTAGATATTCCGCGCATTATCGCCGCCGCCGAAGTTGCCGACGTCGAAGCGATCCATCCCGGCTACGGCTTTCTTTCGGAAAATGCACATTTCGCGGAAGTGTGCATTGCATGCAATATTCGTTTTATCGGGCCGTCGCCCGAAGCGATCGCGTCTTTTGGTGATAAACAAAAGGCGCGCGAGATTGCTAAGAAAGTCGGCGCGCCGACGGTTCCAGGCAGCAACGGAATCTTAACATCGGAAGAAGAGGCGCTGCGCATCGCGCACGAGATCGGATTTCCAATTATATTAAAAGCGGTCGCGGGCGGAGGCGGGCGCGGAATGCGCATCGCGCACAACGACGTTTCATTAATAAACGGATTTCACCAGGCGCGCGCCGAGGCCGAAGCCGCGTTTAAGAATGCCGGGATTTATATTGAAAAATACGTCGAGCGGCCGCGCCACGTCGAAATACAAATATTGGGCGACAAGGAAGGAAATTTAATATATCTCGGCGAGCGCGACTGCTCCGTTCAGAGAAGGCATCAAAAATTAATTGAAGAATCGCCGTCGCCCGCGCTCACGCCCGATCTTCGCCGCCGTATGGGCGAAGCCGCGATCGCAATTGTTAAGTCTGTTAAATATGAAAACGCCGGAACTGTAGAATTCCTTTTGGACCAGAAAGGTAATTTTTACTTTATTGAAGTCAACGCGCGCGTGCAGGTTGAACACCCCGTCACGGAAATGACCACGGGAATTGATATCGTGCAAGAACAGATTCGCATCGCGTCGGGCGAGCGGCTTCGTTATAAACAGGAAAATATACAATTATTCGGATCGGCGATTGAATGCAGAATTAACGCCGAGGATCCAGAAGCTAATTTTCGGCCGACGCCCGGCAAAATCACCGCGTGGTTCGCGCCGGGCGGACCGGGCGTTCGCATCGATACTCACGTCGCCGCGGGTTCCGAAATTCCGTCGAACTACGACTCATTAGTAGCAAAGTTGATTGTTCACCGGCCGACGCGCCGCGAGGCAATTGCAACGATGCGCCGCGCGCTCGGCGAATTTCACGTCGAGGGAATCAAGACCACGATTGGTTTTCATCGCAAGGTTTTTGAACACACTGATTTTGTTGCTGGCGAAGTCGACACAGGTTTTGTCGATCGCTATTTCACTCTGAAACAGTGATGTCAGCCTTCGCACTCGCCTATCGCGCGAAGCGTCTCCATTAGGGGAAACGCGATCCGTGCTGCGTACGCAGCGCATCCGTTCGCGTTGATTTCGCAGGCCAGTTGATTCAAAGGCCCTGCGTTTTCGATAGCTTATGCCGCCCCAATGCTCCAACCCACCTTGGCTAACAAACTTCGATCAGGCGCCGGCCGGCGCTCGCGCACGTTTATTATTATATTAATAATCGGGGCTTTGGCGCCTGCGTGCCATTGGAACAGCAAATGGGGGAACGATGGCGCGCTATTCGTGGGGCGTTCAGGATTTATAGCAACGTACGACGTGCCCGGGCCCGATCCTACAAAAACGAACGGAATTGATACTAACATTCCAGCGCTGACCGAGGAAAATGTCGTTGAAATCACACGCGTTTCCGGCGTGGTCGGCGTGCGGCCCGCAGGCGCGCGCGGTGTGCAAAATCTTGAATATTATCGTGCAAATATACAAACCGGCCCGCGCGGAATAATATTAACAAATCCGAACGCGAGCGCCAGAATTGCATTTGCCGACGAATCTGTAGTCGTCATCCACCATACCGGCATGGCGCGACTCGGCGATCCCGCGCAGAACGAGCCGTGGATTTCATGCGACCGGCTCACGACGCTGGAATTAGTAATTCCGGCGGAGGGTAAATTTAACTTAATCGAATTGCCGGGCGGCGCGCGCATCGTGACGGCGCCGAACACGAATCTTAAGATTTCGCTCGAACGCGATCGTTATTATCAAATCCGCAACCAGGGCCGCGCGACGGTCGAACTCCAGGTCGGCGGACATTCCACTTATATCAAAACCGCGGATTGGATGGATCTACCCGTCGTTCGCAACGCGCCGCTGCCCGCCGAGGCCGCTGCGAATGATAATATTAATAAAACGCAAATCGGCGACGCTACATTTTCCACCTCCCAGGTGGAGTACTTTCCCTTTCTCGATCCGCGCATTCGGCAAACGCGCGCCGCGGCGGCGCCCGGCGGATCTTCTGTAAAAACTAATACTGAGAATCGCTAATGGCACGAGCACTGGTTACTGGCGGAGCAGGCTTCCTCGGCTCACATTTATGTGAAGCATTGCTGGCGCGCAATTACGAGGTTATCGCGATGGACAGCCTCATCACGGGCGACCTTCGCAATATTGAACACCTCTTCGGCAAAACGGGTTTTAGTTATATTCATTACGATGTTACAAAATTCGTCCACGTGCCTGGAAAGCTGGATGCGATTTTACATTTCGCGTCGCCCGCAAGCCCGATTGATTATTTAGAATTGCCGATTCAGACGTTAAAAGTAGGTTCGCTCGGAACGCACAACATGCTCGGCCTTGCTAAAGAAAAGCGTTCGAAGTTTTTGTTAGCATCAACGTCGGAAGTGTATGGAGATCCGCTCGAGCATCCGCAGACGGAATCCTACTGGGGCAACGTGAATCCGATCGGGCCGCGCGGCGTGTACGACGAAGCGAAGCGCTTCGCGGAAGCGATCACCATGGCGTACCACCGAACACACGGCGTCGAAACGCGTATTTGTAGAATATTCAATACGTACGGTCCGCGCATGCGGCTGCGCGACGGCCGCGCGCTTCCAAATTTCTTAACACAAGCATTGCGCGGCGAGGATGTAACAGTTTACGGCGACGGCAGCCAGACGCGCTCGTTTTGTTATGTTGCGGATTTGATAGAAGGGATTGTCCGGCTGCTCGAATCCAATCATGACATGCCCGTGAATATTGGCAATCCGACGGAAATGACCATTAAGGAATTCGCCGAGGAAATCGTGCGCGCCACGGGCTCCAAGTCGAAAATTATATATAAAGCGCTTCCGAAGGACGATCCGAAGCAGCGGCGTCCTGATATAATAAAAGCGCGCCAAATATTAAATTGGGAGCCCAAAGTTCCGCTCAAAGACGGCATCGCGAAAACCATCGAATGGTTCCGCCCGCGCGTCGCGGAATTGAAGTAACGGCCGAATCTTAATAAAACGATGTGTGGAATCTTCGGAGCCGTAGCCCGCGAAGGCAACGTAACGCCCGCCATTTTGGACGGGCTCGCGCTGTTGGAATACCGAGGCTACGATTCCGCGGGAATTGCAGTCTTTACATCTCGCGGAGTCGAACGCCGCAGGCGCGTCGGAAAATTAGAAGTATTGCGTGAGGCGCTTACTAAAGATGGCTTCGCGGGCCCGGCTACAATTGGCGTCGGCCACACGCGCTGGGCGACGCACGGCGGTGTTACAGAAGAGAACGCACACCCGCACTCCGATTCGAGCGATGAACTCGTATTAGTACATAACGGGATTATTGAAAATTACCTCGACCTCAAGCGCGGATTATTAGCGAAAGGCCACACGTTCCGCTCGGCGACCGACAGCGAAGTGCTCGCACACGCGATCGAAGACCGCCTGTTGGAAGGCGGTTCACTCGAACAGGCCGTCATGGCGACGATGCGCGCCGCGAAGGGGACGTACGCAATTGTTGTATTACATAAAAAATTCCCCGACCGGATTATTGTTGCGCGCCTTGATTCACCCGTCGTGATCGGTCTCGGCGACGGCGCGAATTATGTAGCATCCGACGTTCCCGCGCTGCTCGCGCACACGCGCCGCGTTTATTATCTACGAGACGGCGAAGTCGCAACGTTAACAACAGAAAATGTAACCGTTCGCACGCTCGAGGGAAAATTAGTTGATTTCAAACCACAGGAAATTCTGTGGGACGCCGCCGCCGCCGACCGGCGCGGCTACGCGCATTATATGTTAAAAGAGATCGAGGAGCAGCCCGACGCGATCGCGCAGACCGCGTTCGACCGCCTCGACGACGAAAACGGCGATATTGATTTTGAAGAATTTACAATTAGCGATCAAAAATTAACATCCTTTAAAAGAATACAGATCGTCGCGTGCGGCACGAGCCTGCACGCGGGCCTCGTCGGAAAGTTTTATTTAGAAGAGCTCGCGGGCATTCCTACAGAATGCGATTACGCGAGCGAGTTTCGCTACAGAACGCCGCTACCAAGCGGCGACGTCCTCGCCGTTGGAATTAGTCAAAGCGGCGAAACAATGGATACATTAAAAGCGCTTGCGGAAGCGAAATCGCGCGGCGCGTCGGTTCTCGGCATTTGTAATGTTATTGGTTCGTCGATTCCGCGTTCGAGCGACGCGACCATTTATACCCATGCGGGGCCGGAGATCGGCGTTGCGTCGACGAAAGCGTTCACGTGCCAATTGATAGCATTGTATTTGTTAGCAATCCGCATCGGCCGCGCGCGCGGACGCCTCACGCGCGATCAAGGGCGCGAATTGTTAGCATCGTTGCGCGTGCTGCGGCCGCGTCTCGATCTGTTATTTACAGATACGCTGCGCCAGCAGATGCGAGACATCGCGAAAAAGTATTATCAAGCTAACGATTTCCTTTTCCTGGGGCGCGGAATGAATTATCCGATCGCGCTCGAGGGCGCGCTCAAGCTCAAGGAAATATCATATATTCACGCCGAGGGTTATCCCGCCGGCGAAATGAAGCACGGGCCGATCGCCATGATCGACGCGAGCCTGCCAGTTGTAGTTTTGGCGACGCGCGGGCGCGACCGGGAAAAAACATTAAACCAATTGGAACAGGTGCGCGCGCGCGGCGGGCGCATTATTACAATTGCAAACGCGGGTGACGAAGACGCGCGGCGGCTTTCCGATGATTTGATAGAAGTGCCGCACGCCAGCGATTTTCTAGCGCCGGTCGTGAATGTAATTCCGTTGCAAAGATTAGCATACGAAATTGCAATATTAAGAAACCTTTCGCCCGACAATCCGCGAAACTTAGCAAAAAGCGTAACTGTAGAATGAACTCAGCCGAATGAGCAAATCCGAATGACCACCGATCTATCTAATTCTAAGAATCCGCACGCGGCCCGACTTTACAAAAAACTCGCCGGGCGCTCGGCGCGCGTCGCCGTCGTCGGTCTCGGCTATGTGGGCCTTCCGCTCGGCACCTCGTTCGCCGAAGCGGGTTTCACCGTCGTTGGAATTGATATTGATAAACGCCGCGTGGATTTGTTAAATCGCGGCGAGTCCGACATTGCGGACGTCGAAGCGTCGCGCGTCGCCGCGCTGGTCAAGAATGGTAAATTTAAGGCATCGGCGTCGTACAGTGAAGTCGCGGAATGCGACGCAATTGTTATTTGCGTGCCGACGCCGCTCCGAAAGAATCGCGATCCTGATATATCTTATATTGTTTCGGCGACCGACGAAGTTGTAAAATATGCAAAAGAGGGCCAGCTCGTCGTGCTTGAAAGCACGACGTATCCCGGCACGACGCGCGAAGTCGTCGAACCGCGCCTGCTCGCCCGAAAATTCCGCGTCGGCGATAATTACTTTTTGTCTTTTTCTCCGGAGCGTATTGACCCCGGAAATAAACAATTCGGCGTGCGCAACACGCCGAAGGTCGTCGGCGGAATATCAGCAATCTGCACGACGCTGTCCGCGGAATTGTATGGAGCGTCCGTCGACCGCGTCGTGGAAGTATCCAATCCCGAGACGGCGGAAATGTCTAAGATTCTCGAAAATACATTTCGCGCGGTGAATATCGGGCTTGCTAATGAAATCGCGCTGCTTTGCGAACGTTTACATTTGGACGTTTGGGAAGTCGTGCGCGCGGCCGGAACGAAACCGTTTGGATTCATGCCGTTCACGCCCGGCCCCGGCATCGGCGGCCACTGCATTCCGATTGATCCGCTTTATTTATCTTGGCGCGTGCGCGGAATGGATATTAAGACTCGGTTTATTGATCTCGCCGACGAAATTAACCGTTTCATGCCCGTGCACGCCGTCGATGGAATTGCAGCATTATTAAATGACTGCGGAAAGTCGGTGCGCGGTTCGAAAATATTAATTCTGGGTGTTGCCTACAAAAAGAACGTTGGCGACGTCCGCGAATCTCCTGCGATCGACGTCGCGCGCCATCTGCGCGAACGCGGCGCGGAATTGTATTATTATGATCCGTTCGTTCCTGCGTTCCACGCGGAGCACACCGACGACCCGCCTGTCGAGGTTCCGCGCGTTACCGCGCTCGACGCGCCATCGTTAGCAAAATTCGATGCGGTCGCAATTATAACAGATCACTCGGGCGTCGATTATCAAGCATTACTACAAAATGCGAAGGCGGTCTACGACGCGCGAAATGCAACAATCGGAATGTCGGGGAAAAGCTCGCTGAGGCGCCTGGGTTCGGGGGCTCGGAACTAGTGGAAATTTTTATTACCGGAGGCGCCGGTTTCATCGGCAGCCAGCTCGCGGCGCGTTTGCTCGATCGCAACGATAGCGTTGTCGTATTTGATAATTTTAATGATTTTTACGATCCGCGCCTCAAAGAGAAAAATATAGTATCGCTTGCCACACGCCGCGGATTCCAACTGATCCGCGGCGATCTGCGCAATCGCGAAGAATTGCATTCCGCGTTTCGCTCGCGCACGTTCGACGCGGTCGTGCATCTCGCGGCGATGGCGGGCGTGCGCCCGAGTGTTAAGAATCCGAGTTTATATAATGATGTTAACGTTCAAGGCACGACGCATCTGCTCGACGCTTTGCGCGAGCGTCCAAATGTAAAATTCATATTCGGGTCGTCGTCGTCGGTCTATGGCGCGAATACTAAAGTTCCGTTCTCGGAGGACGATCCTCTCGAACGCATGGTTTCGCCGTACGCGGTGACGAAACGCTCGGGTGAATTGTTAGCTTCGTGTTACCATTCGCTTTATAAAATTCCGACGGCGTGCCTGCGCTTCTTTACCGTTTACGGGCCGCGCCAGCGCCCGGAAATGGCGATTGCTAAGTTTTCGTCGATGATTGAAAAAGGCGAAGCGCTGCCGGTCTTCGGCGACGGCTCCACGCGCCGCGACTATACTTATGTTGATGATATTCTCGACGGAATCGTACGGTCGATCGACCTCTGTGCGGGATTCGAAATTTATAATCTCGGCGAGTCGCGAACGATGGAACTGCGCGAATTGATAGATTGCCTCGCTCGCGAAATCGGCAAGCCCGCGAAAATACAATATTTGCCGCCCGAACCAGGCGACGTTCCGATCACCTTTGCTGATATAACAAAAGCCCGCGCGAAATTGGGTTATGCTCCGAGCGTCGCCGTCGAGGAAGGCGTCCGGAGATATATCAAGTGGCGCCGGGAAATTTTATAAACAACTGTTGACTCTATGGCTCGATATTTAGTAACTGGCGGTGCGGGTTTTATTGGCTCGCATCTCGCGGCGGCGCTTCGCAAGCGCGGCGACTCCGTGCGGATTTTTGATAACTTCGCAACTGGAAAACGCGAAAACCTCGCAGCGGCGCCGGGCGCCGAATTGTATGAGGGCGATCTCAGAAACTACAAATCTATCCGCGAAGCGTGCGAGGGCGTTGATTATGTTTATCACGAGGCGGCGCTGCCGTCGGTGGCGCGGTCGGTTGAGGATCCCGTAACGACCGATGATGTTAACGTTCGCGGAACGTTACATTTACTCATGGCGGCTCGCGATGCTAAAGTAAAAAGAGTTATTTATGCGGGTTCGTCGTCGGCATACGGCGAATCGCCAACATTACCAAAACACGAGGAGATGCCCGGCGACCCGATCTCGCCGTACGGAGTTAGTAAATTTACAGGTGAAAATTATTGTAGATCGTTCGCGCGCGTGTACGGACTTCATACCGTTGTGCTTCGTTATTTTAACGTTTTCGGTCCGAGGCAAGATCCCTCGTCTCAGTACAGCGGAGTGATCGCGCTCTTCTGCCGTGCGGCGGTCGAAGATACAGTTGCGACCGTTCACGGCGACGGCCTCCAATCACGCGATTTTACATATATTGATAATGTTGTTCACGGCAACCTGCTCGCCGCCGAGCGCGACGTACCGCCCGGAACTGTTATGAACTGTGCCACGGGGTCGGCGATTACACTTCTCGATCTCGCGGCCGCGCTCGGCGAGCTGCGCAAAAAACCGATTCCCGTCGTGCACAGTGCGCCGCGCGCGGGGGATATTAAACATTCGCTCGCTGAAATTTCACGCGCGCGCAAGATTCTTGGTTATGAACCTATTGTAGACTTCAAAACCGGGCTCGCGCGGACGCTCGAATGGTATCGCGGTGCTCTGTAGCGAACCGCCAGCAAACCGTCAAAAAATATAATATACATATTTACTTTAATATAAAGGATCCTTAATCCATGAAAGGCGTCATTCTCGCCGGCGGCCTGGGCACGCGGCTCCACCCGCTCACGAAAGTAACAAATAAGCATCTGCTTCCGGTCTACGACCGGCCGATGATTTATTATCCAATCGAGGCGCTCATCAAGGCCGGCATCTCGGAGATCTTAATTGTAACCGGAGGCAACAAAGCCGGCGATTTCTTACAATTGCTCGGGAACGGCGCCGAATTCGGTTTGAAGCATTTGAATTATACTTATCAAAAAGGCGAGGGAGGCATCGCAGAGGCCCTTTCGCTCGCGGAACACTGGGCGTCGGGCGAGAGTGTGTGCGTTTATCTCGGCGACAACATTTTTGAATATAGTATTAAAGAGCACGTCGACGCGTTTAAGAAACAAGGCGGCGGCGCGAGAATACTACTGAAAGAAGTCGAGGATCCTGAACGGTTCGGCGTTGCCGAATTAACAGGCGACAATGTTATTAAGATTGAAGAGAAGCCTAAGAATCCGCGGTCGAACAAGGCGGTCGTTGGATGTTATTTTTATGACAAAGATGTTTTTGATATTATCAAAACGCTCGAACCGTCGTCGCGCGGCGAGCTCGAAATCACCGACGTCAACAATGCTTATATTCGCAAAGGAAACTTGCGCGCATCTGTATTAAAAGGCTGGTGGACCGACGCGGGCACACACCCGTCGCTTCTGCGCGCGGCAAACATCGTTGCGCAGGGCGGAGCTAACAAATCGTGAGCGAAACGACGACGGTCGTCCTCGGCGCCGCCGGAATGTTAGGAAGCGAATGCGTGCGGCAGGCGCCGGCGGGCGTTCGTGCGATCGCGGCCGATCTCGCGGAAACAGATATAACAAAACTCGATTCATTGTTTGCATTTCTGCGAACGTCGAAGCCGCGGATTGTTATTAATTGCGCCGCGTACACGGCGGTCGACCCCGCGGAGAACGACCGCGCGTCCGCGTTTCGTATCAATTCCGACGGAGCGCGCAATCTTGCGATCGTGTGCCGCGAACTCGGAATCCGTCTTTTGCATATTTCGACGGATTTTGTATTTGATGGAACGGCGAAGCGGCCTTACGCGGAATTTGATATAACCAATCCGCGCGGCGCGTACGCGGAAAGCAAACATCGCGGAGAATTAGCAATCCAGGAAATCGGCGGCGACTGGCAAATTGTTCGAACGCAGTGGCTCTATGGCGCGCGCGGAAAACACTTCGTCGGAACCATTGCTAAATTAGCAAAAGAACGCGAGCGTTTAACTGTAGTCGGCGACCAGCACGGCTGTCCGACGTGTACGCACGATCTCGCGCCGCACCTCTGGCGCATTGCGATGGACGGCGACGGCGGCATGTACCACGCGAGCAGCAACGGCGAATGCTCGTGGCAGGAGTTCGCCGCGGAAATTGTAAAATGCGCGGGACTTACTACAGTTGTCGATCCGATTACGACCGATGACTGGAATCGTATGAAACCCGGCTCGGCGCCGCGGCCGGCGTATTCCGTTTTGGCAAAGCTACATTTGGAGCGCACCGTCGGAAGCCGCTTTCCGCATTGGCGCGAAGCTCTCGCTGGCTTCTTCAGCCGCGGCGATTTGAATCAGTAGTATATATTAATACTGAAAACAATACTGAAATGAAAAGTATCATCATTACCGGCGGCGCCGGATTTATTGGAAGCAATCTCGTGCGGATGGCGATCGACCGCTACCCGAACCACCGAATTATCAATTTCGATAAGTTAACGTACGCGGGTAATCTTGAGAATCTCGCGGGCCTCGAAAATCATCCGCGTTATCAATTCATCAAGGGCGACGTCGCCGTGCCGGAGGACGTCGAGCGCGCGCTCGCGGGAGACATCGAGGGAATATTACATTTGGCGGCCGAGAGCCACGTCGACCGTTCGATACAAAACGCGTCGCCATTTGTTACAACGAATGTGATCGGCACGCAGTGGCTTCTCGATCTCGCGCGCGCGAAGAAGATACAAAAATTCGTACACGTGTCGACCGACGAAGTCTACGGATCGCTCGGCTCGGCGGGCTTGTTTACAGAAACGACGCCGATCGCCGCGAATTCGCCTTACAGCGCGAGCAAAGCGGGAAGCGATTTGTTAGTTCGCGCCGCGTATCACACGCACGGCTTCCCGGCGTGCATCACGCGCTGTTCTAACAATTACGGGCCGTATCAATTTCCAGAAAAGTTAATTCCATTGTTAATATCCAATGCGGTCGAAGACAAACCGATCCCCGTTTACGGCGACGGCATGAACGTCCGCGATTGGTTATATGTTGGCGATCATTGCGACGCGCTGCTCCGAGTTTACGAATCCGGCAAGCCCGGCGAAGTTTACAATATTGGCGGGAATAACGAACTTCCGAATCTAACACTTGTAAAGACGGTGCTCGCGATTCTTAAGAAACCCGAGTCGCTGATCACGTTTGTAAAGGATCGCCCCGGACACGACCGGCGCTATGCAATCGATGCCTCGAAGATTCGCAGCGAACTCGGCTGGGAACCTTCTCATCGCTTTGATGATGCGATCCGTAAGACAATTGCGTGGTACCAAACCAACAGTTCGTGGTGGCAGAGAGTGAAAAGCGGGGCGTACCGGGAGTATTACCGCTCCCAGTACGGCTCGGCTCTCTGACCATACTGTAACAACTTGCGCGAAACGGAGTTTGGCCCGCGCGTTACCGTTTTGTTATCATTCGCGGCGATTCAAAGCCCATGGCTTGCACATTGGCCAAAGCGCGAACGTTTCATTTCAGGAAGCACTTGCGCCGATCAGTCACGGGCTGTGTCCCTGTCCTTTGTCCCATAACCACTTCCGAATACGCGAGCCGCAAGGTTAAGCAATGTCCCACGGTCAAGTTCGGGCTAAGAATATCGAGGCCGGCAGAAATCTTAATATCCGCGATGTTAATATCTGCAACGCAGCTTTTCGTACCCTTTTATTTGATATAGAGGCTTTTTCGAAAGCTATCATTCCTGGAATTTGGGCCAGGAATTTATTGATAATAGCGATTCTTGCAATCGCGGGCGCGAGCTGCCGCGCGGTCGAGGACAAGCGGACTTTTCAATACTTAAACACGGCGGGCTTCGGCAGCCTCACTTCGGGTGATGCGAACACCGAAGATTATATTGAAGTCGGCGATTTGATAACGATTAAAGATTCGCTCCATCCGGATCTCGTGATTCCGTCCCAGGACGTAGGAGTCGACGGCACCATTTATTTACCTGAGATAGGTCAATTGTTAGTTCGAAATTATACGCGCGCCCAGTTGAAGTCTCATTTGGATGATCTCTACGCGCCGTATTATGATAAAACAGATCTGCAGGTAAAGATTGACTCCGCGGGCGGCGCCGCAGGCGGCGGAAAAAAATATTTCATGGTGGGCGAAGTAGCTATTCAGGGAAAGAAAGCCTTTCGCGGCAACCTTACGGTTTTTGAAGCAATCACCGAAGCACAGCCAAAAAAGGAAACTGCAAACTTGGGCCGAATACAGCTCATTCGAGGCGACCCCGTCGATCCGCTGATTATTATCGTTAATTTTCACGACATCATCGACTATGGAGACACGACCTACAACCTCATCGTTCGCGAAAATGACATCATCTATATTCCACCGACGCTGATTGGAAGCGTCGGCAATTTTATAGAAAAACTATTCTATCCGATCAAAGTGATACTCCAGCCATTGCAACAATTATTATTCTTCTTCGCGGTTCAAGGGGGCGGCAACCGCGGTAATCAGGTTTTCTAGCGCCGTTTATTTACAACCTAAGAAATACAGCCATGCCGGACATTGGACTACCAACAAATCAACTGTTTGATTTCATTCTTCTGTTAAAACGGAAGTTGTGGTGGATGATCATTCCCGCTCTCGCGGGCGTGGCCGGCTCGCTCGTTGCGCTTATATTCATTCCGAAACGTTATGAATCATGGACGAAAGTTGAAGTTCACGACGTGCGTTTCGAAGATGATCCGCAATTTAAGAATGCACAATTGAGCCCGTATAAAGATTTGCAAAACGTGTCGGCGCGCATTCTGTCGACCGACGCACTCATTAAGGTTATTTCTGAAGTATTACAATGGGGCGACTACCTCGCGATCGCGCGAAATCCCGAGAAGCGCAAGACGTATCTTGAAGAAGTGGTTGAGCGAACAAAAATCGACCGCGCGAAAAAAGATAAAGATCAGGGAAATGATTATATTACAATTACGTATAAGGATGAAGATCCGAGGCGCGCGGCCTCGTTCGTCATGGCGCTTCGCGAGCATTGGACTTCCGATTCACGCCAGTCGCTGCACGATCAGATACAAAGCGAACTCAACGAGGACCAAAAGCAGCTCGATCGTTTAAATACCGAACTCGACAGCATTCTTAGCAAGATTAAGGTTTGGCAGGAACAGTATAAAATTTCGCCGAAGCTTCCCTCCGATCGCCGGACGACGACCGAGGACGACTGGGTTATTCTTGCATATCAAAAAGCCAAATCGGAATTGGTACAACTCGAAGCCGACGTCAAGATCGCAGAGGAAAAATACAATAGCGCCGCGAATCGCCAGGCGGTCACGATCCGTTACATCGACGTCCGGCCCGATGCCGTTTCTCCAACGGCACCGCCGGACGGAAGTGCTACAAAAATTCAAATGGATAAATTAACGGAGCTGCGCAGCCAGAAGAGCGACGTTGAAGGAAAATTAGCTCCGCTCGGAAAGTCGCATAGTAAATATAAAACACTAAAAAAAGAGGTCGAACGGCTCGGCAAAGAGATCAAGGTCGCTGAAGAAATATTAAAAAAGGCGGGAGTTGTTACAACCGATGCCACGGGTGCGCCGATGGCAAAGCAACAGGTCGTCAATCCCGAATGGGTCGCTCGCAAGCAAGAGGCCGACCGCGCGGAAGAGGAATATGAACTCAAAAAAACCTTATTTAAACAAAAGGAAGCGCAAACGGCCGAACTCGAAATCATGCAGCGCGCGCGCCCGCAGATTTATTCAACCTATCGCACGCTCGAAATGAATGAAGACATCGCGCAAAAACAATATAAAGAAGCCGCTGAAAAAGTAGAGCGAAAGAAGAAACTCTTACAAAGTATTAATAGCATTGCCGGGAACCCGTATCGCATTCTCGACGACGCCGTGCCCGCTGAAAAACCGACAGAACCAAATATTGCATTGATTATTATTATTGGCATTGTTGGCGGCGCGGGCCTCGGTCTCGCGTGGATTTTCACGCGCGAATTTGTGCGCGCGTCGTTTCGTAGCGTTGACGACGCGTCGGCGTCGCTCTCGCTTCCGATTCTCGGCATTGTTAATCGTATGGTTACCTCGCGCGAAATTCGCCGAGCGCGGATTCGAAGCGTTTTTGGAATTACAACATCACTCGCGGTAATATTAATAATATCTACTTTTGCGGGCGTTTATTTGATAGACCCGAAGCGAATCCCCCCGCAAGTGAGAAATATGATTGAAAACGTGAAGCAGACGTTCAAGTAACTAAAACAACGGAAGGCTCCTCGCCGTGCGCGATATTATTCTTGCTCTCGTTATTCTCGCGAGCCTTCCCTTTGCGTTTAAGAGGCCGTTCGTTGGATTAGTAGTTTTCTCGTGGCTCGCGTACATGCGCGCCCAAGACCTCTGCTGGGGTTTCGCGCGCACCATGCGCTTTTCGTATTTTATAGCAATCGCGATGTTCGTGGGTTTCTTTTTATTTGAGAAGAAATCCTTCTTTAAGCCGGATTTTCGAACCTATCTATTTTTGGTTCTCGGTGTGCTTGTTACCATTTCCGTTTTTGCGACGGAATATGAGGTGACGCCGACAGTCATTCAGTATTATTTAGAATATATCAAAATCATGGCGGTGTCGTTGTTTACAGTTGCCGTCGTCGATTCATCGGAGAGACTCAGAATATTAGTGTGGACGATCGCGCTTTCGTTAGGATTCTTCGGAGTGAAGTCGGGGCTCTGGGGCGTACTTACGGGCGGCGGGACGCAAATTCTGCGCGGGCCCGGAGGCATGCTCGGCGATAACAACGATTTTTCGCTCGCACTCACGATGAATTTGCCCTTTTTGTTTTATTTAGGACTTTCAGAACCTAACAAATGGGTGCGCCGCAGTTTGATCGCCGCCATGGCGCTTTCGTGTTTTACAATTCTGCTCACGCACAGCCGCGGCGGATTCTTAGCAATGGGAGGAACGCTAGCGCTGATGACCTGGCGTTCGCGAAATCGATTTGTAGGGATCGGCCTCGCGATTGCGGCTGGACTTGTATTTGTTGCTTTCGCACCGTCCGGCGTTAAAGAGCGCCTCAGTTCTATCAAATCCTACGAAGAGGACAGCTCCGCGAAGGCGCGCCTTCACACGTGGGCCATCGCGCTTGAAATGATTGCTGATAATCCCGTCGTCGGCGTCGGATTCCGAAATTTCCAATCCGCGTATCCGGTGTACGACCCGCAGCCGATGGAACAAAAGGGCACAAAAATGTTTTTTGTGGCCCATAATTCATATTTACAATTGTCGGCGGAGTCGGGAATACCAGCGCTAATTATTTATCTATTCATATTCGGATCTTCGCTGCTTCTGCTTCGCCGGATTCGCATCATGGCAATGCGGCGGCACGAAACAGGATGGATTCTTAATTATGTCCGAATGTTTGAAGCCTCGATTATTGGCTTTTTGATTGGCGCCATGTTCTTGAACCGCGGCCACTTCGACTTTGCGTATCACATCATATCAATTGTAGTCGCCTTTGGTTTTATTGCATTTAATGAAATGACGTCGGAAGCGAAGTATCCGCTCCGCAAGGGCGGGGGCATCGCGCGGGTTCACGAAGCCGGCGGCTTCCACATGCCCGGCGAGCCTGCCGAGGAAGTTCGCCTCGGAGTCGCCGCGGGTCCGCGCGCGGGATTCTCGCCGTCGCTCGAGCCCGCGAATCTTAAAACGCGCCCAATGAAACAAAAAACCGGTTTTGGTAATTTTAATAAATTTGGTAATTTTAACAAATACTGGCAGCCCGGATTTCGAAAACCAAAATTATAACAAATGTGCGGACTCTGCGGAATCTATCGTTTTGACGGTCGCGTGCCCGACGTTCCGACCGTCGAACGCATGCGCGATTCGCTCGCACACCGCGGGCCCGACGACGCCGGCACGTTTCAGGCTCCGGGCGTTTGTTTTGGATTCCGGCGCCTTTCGATTATTGATGTATCAGGCGGCCACCAGCCGCTTTTTAATGAAGACGGGACCATCGCCGTGATGTTGAACGGCGAAATATATAATTATCAAGAACTGCGAAATCGTTGCCTTTCGCGTGGACACCGGCTCGCTACAAAATCCGACACGGAAGTGATTGCGCATCTGTATGAAGACTATGGGCCCAATCTCGTTCACGAACTGCGCGGAATGTATGCCATCGCGCTTTATGATACAAAACGCCGCCGTCTTTTATTAATTCGCGACCGGCTCGGGATCAAACCGATGTATCTGCGGATCACGCGCGATTCGATCTCGTTCGGATCGGAATTGAAGGCTCTTCTCGCGGAATCGAAGTTTACAAAAGAAGTCGATCCCACGGCCGTTCTCGATTTCTTAACATTACGCTCGGTGCCGGCGCCCAAGGCGATTTTAAAGGGATTTACTAAGTTAAGACAGGGACACATGCTCATCGCCGACGCCGACGGAACTGTTAAGATTGAAGAATATTGGCGTCCATCCTTTGCAAATCCGCTCACGGAACCCGTCGGAACGTTAGCCTCCGAATTGTTAGATCGGCTCGACGAAGCCGTGCGTCTGCGCATGATCGCCGAAGTTCCTCTCGGCGCGTTTCTGTCGGGCGGGGTGGATTCGTCCGCAGTTGTAGCATCGATGGCGCGGCAGTCGAACGCACCTATCAAAACGTGTTCTGTAGGATTCGAAGATCGCGATCATGACGAGCGCGAGCAGGCCGCGTTTGTAGCAAATTTATTCAAGACCGACCACGCGTCGCACCTCGTTCCGGCGGATCCAAAATTAGTATTAGATGTGATGCCGGAATATTTCGACGAACCGTTTTCCGACTCTTCGGCGATTCCTACTTATATTGTATCAAAACTCGCGCGCGAACGCGTAACCGTTGCGTTGTCGGGCGACGGCGGCGACGAGAGTTTCGCGGGATATCGTCGCTACAAATACGATGCGTTCGAGAATTGCGTTCGCGGCACGGTTCCATTAAATATATTAGAACCGGCCGCACGAACGTTAGCATCGTGGTCGCCGTCGGGGCCGCGTGTTCCAAGGTGGATGCGCGGAAAAACACTATTAACGAATCTCGCGCGCGATCCCGCTCGCGCGTATTTTTATAGCGTTTCCGCGACACCCGTCGAAATTGCGCGTTCTGTATTATCGTCTGACTTGCGCAAAGCATGCGCCGCGTACGATCCCTTTGACGATTGGAAGAAACATTATGATGAGGCAGACACCGACGATTTATTAGGAAAAATACTCTATACAGATATTCGGACTTACCTCGCCGATGACATTCTAACAAAAGTCGACCGCGCGTCGATGGCCGTTTCGCTCGAAGCGCGCGTGCCAATCATCGATCATAAATTAATAGAATGGACGAGCCGCATTCCCACATCGCTAAAATTAAGGAACGGGAAAGGTAAATATATATTTAAGCGCGCCCTGGAAGAGCGGCTGCCGAAAAACGTACTCTATGGTAAAAAGCACGGCTTCACCGTGCCGCTCGGTTCATGGATACGAAAAGACTTTGCGCCGCAGCTCGACCGGATTGCTATGGATGGAGCGGGCGGACTGCTCGATCCGAAAGCTATCAAAAAACTCCTCGAAGAACACCGCGCGCGAACCGGCGATCACAGCGAAATATTATATGCCGCGATCGTGCTCGATTGTTGGCATCGGCGCTGGGGCTCCGCCGGATAATGATGATTACGGATGAATATTGTTACGGATGAATATTGTAACACTGTCGAATCTGTATCCTAGTTCAGCTCGGCGCAACCACGGCGTTTTTGTTGAAGAACGCATGACGCGATATGCAGAAAAGTATTCGTGCCATCTTCGTGTCGTCGCGCCCGTTCCGTGGTTTCCGTTTCGGAGCGGATTTGGTGAATATTCACAATTTGCGGCGACGCCGAAGCGAGAGGTGCGCCGCGGAATTGATATTTATCATCCACGCGTCATAACGATTCCAAAAGTCGGCGCGAGTTGCGCGCCTTTTGCCTGGACGCAGGCGTGTTCGCCTTTGATACAAAAACTGCGCGGCCAACGAGCGATCGACGTCCTCGATGCGCATTATTTATATCCCGACGGCGTCGCGGCGGTGCGCATCGCGCGGAAACTACAAATCCCCGTCGTGCTGAGCGCGCGTGGCTCCGACGTGAACGTGATTGCACAAATCCCGAAGCTGCGAAAGAAAATTGTAGAAGCCTGCGCCGCGGCTCCCGCGGTGGTAGCAGTCTCCGCAGCGCTCAGCAAATCGTTGCAACAAATAGGCGTTCCCGCGGATAAGATATATATTATTCGAAACGGCGTCGACGTTGACATGTTTCGCCCGGCCGCGGCGCGAGCCGCGAAGAATATAACAGAAGGCCGCGTGCTGTTTGGCGTGGGCCGCCTCGTCCAATCGAAAGGATGGCATCTCGCGATCGAAGCGCTCGCGAAATTGCTGCCCGCGTTTCCTGATTTACAATTAGTCATCGCCGGCGGCGGCCCTGACCTCGGCGAATTTGTAGAATTATCAAAAAGGTTGCGCGTTCATGAACGCGTTCGTTTCCTCGGCGACGTCGCGCACGCTAACATTCCGGAATTGTTATGGAGCGCGCACCGCTTCGTATTTCCATCTTTTCGCGAAGGGCATCCGAACGCCGTCGTCGAAGCCGTTGCAGCAGGGGTTCCCGTCGTCGCAACGCCGGTCGGCGGCATTCCTGAAATTGTTGATTCTCGTTTCGGTGAATTATCAACTGGCGTTGACGCGGCTTCGTTTACAAAGGCGCTCGAACGATCCTTAAATAAAAATTACAGTTCGGGCGATTTCGAGGCCCAACGCGAATTGTTGCGTTGGGATTCGTCGCTCGCGGCGCTCGACGAAGTATTTCAAAAGGCGGTTGCGGCCGGTCCGCCGAAATAATATCTATTCGATGAATATATTATATCATCATCGAACGGCGGCCGACGACGGTCAAGCGGTGCACATCCGCGAATTGCAGCGCGCGTTCACGCGCGCGGGCCATGAGATTCGCGAAGTCGCAATTGTTAAAAGAGCGGATCCTAAGAATCCGCACCGGCAGTCGTGGATGGGTAAACTTGCCGACGCTGCGCCGGCGTTCGTGCGCGAGTGGATGGAGCATGGCTATGATTTGGCGGGGGCTCGCGCGTTGCGGGCCGCGATCCGCGAGCGGCGGCCCGATTTGATATATGAACGATACGCGCTCTCGACGTCGTGCGGTGCAACTGTAGCAAAGGAATTCCAACTTCCCTATGTGTTAGAAGTGAATTCACCGCTCGTGGATGAAGTCGCTCGCACGCGCGGGCTCGCGTTTCCGAATTGGGCGCGGCGAAAAGAAATGTTTATATTAAATTCCGCGACGATCGTCGCCGTGGTGAGCGGCGCGCTGGGCGACTGGGCCATTACGTGCGGAGTTCATAAAAACCGAATTATTATAACGCCGAACGGCGTCGAACTCGCGCGTTATCGTAATTTAACAAAACGTGCGGATTTGATAGATCGCTGGAATCTTGCTGGCAAACGCATTATTGGCTTTACGGGTTTTGTGCGCGACTGGCACCGGCTCGATCTCGCTCTTCAGGCGATGAAACAAAAAGCATTGGATAGGTTGGGCGCAGTCTTAGTCATCGTCGGCGAAGGTCCCGCGCTCGCACAATTGGAACAATTCGCCCATGAACTCTCGCTCTCGGAGTCGGTGCGTTTTTGTGGTAAGGTCGCGCACGACGAAATTCCCGATTATGTAGCATTATTTGATATGGCGCTCGTCACTGCGATCAATCCCTACGCTTCGCCGCTCAAGTTATTTGAGTACTTGGCCGCGGGCGTGCCCGTTGCCACCGTTGACCAGCCGAATCTGCGTGAGGTGCTTGATAACAATTGCGCGGAGTTCTTTGCATCGGGCGACGTCGCGCGGCTTGCGGAGATTCTTAATCATTGGGTTGCGAATCCGGAGAAAGCGCGCGCGGCGGGGGAGGCGGGTCGAAAACTACTGATCGAGCGCGATTACACGTGGGACGGAAATGTTAAAAGAATTTTCGCGGCGCTTGCGGGCGCCGGGAGTCCTGCTAAAGTTAATGCAACACTGTCCAAATGAGACTTTTGCACGCGCTCAGCTTCGATGTCGAGGAGCACTTTCAAGTTGCTAATTTTGCGAAAGTAATATCGCGCGACGATTGGGATCGCGTGCCCTCGCGCGTCGAACAAAACGTCAATACAATTTTTACACTATGCGAACGCGCGAACGTCAAGGCCACATTCTTTACATTGGGCTGGGTCGCCGAAAGGCACAAATCGCTCGTTCGTGAAATTGTAGCAAGAGGCCACGAGCTCGCTTCGCATGGGTACGACCATCAATTCGTCGACGTGCTCGGCGAACACGGATTCCGCGACGACGTCCGCCGCACAAAAAATATATTAGAAGACATCTCGGGTGCAGCCGTTCTTGGCTTTCGCGCGTCGACATTCACGATTACTAAACGCACTCCGTGGGCATTGCAAATTCTCGCCGAGGAAAATTACAAATACGACGCTTCGATTTTTCCGGTCAAGCACCCGGCGTACGGCGTTCCCGATGCGCCGCGAAATGTACGAATCGAATCATTAAACAACGGACGCTCGATTGTTGAATTTCCGCCGCTCACGCTGCGGTGGATGAATCGTAACATTGGCGCGGGCGGCGGCGGTTATTTTCGTTTATTTCCGTATGTGTATACTTCGACTGCGTTCGCGCGCGCCGAAAAGGAAGGGCTCTCGGGATCGTTATATTTACATCCGTGGGAGTTCGATCCGGAGCAGCCGCGCGTCAAAGCCGGATTTGTTGCAAATCTTCGACACTACAGAAATCTCACCGAGACGGGCGCGCGCCTCGAGCGATTGTTAAAAGATTATTCATTTTCAACGATGCGCGACGTTATTGTTAAGAGCCTCGGACCCGGCGTTTTGTAGGCATTGACGCGAGCGCGGCGGGCTTGGCCGCGGCGCGGGTTTCAGAAGAATACGCGCGAGCCTCTTCGACGAGGCGCCGCGAGGACGTGCGCGGAAGGCCGCCTCCCGAATGAAATACTTTGGCAACGATCGTGGATGGGGTATTCTCCTTGCGAAAAATAACAATGACACATCCCGATCCAATATCTCTGACGCCTGGCAAACGCGTCCTTTTCTTAACAAAAGATCTTGAACTGATCCGCGCGCAGCTTGCCGGAAAAGTTAATTTAAGAATGCGCGATGTTAAGGTTGACGATTTATTAGATGATATTAATACTGACGTGATGACGCCTGCGTGGGTGTGTTTTCGGCACAAGCCCGAAGACATCGCGCTCGACGCGTACGCGGGTTTAATCGATAAGGCCGGCGAACGCGTTTTTGGAACACGATCATTAATGAACGGGAATTTTGAAGTCATCGTTTCGGGCCATCGCAAAGGAACGGGGAGTTCGCGCGAAACGGCCGTTCAATGCGAGAAGTGGAGCGGGATTCGAATTGTTATCGCGGCGTCGTTTGCGCCGATTCACGAACGTAACAATATTCAGCAGGGGCAGCTCATGGCGGATCACGGCGTTTTGCTGCGGCTGCAAAACGGAGAGCAGGTTTCAATGGATGAATTCGTGAAACCCTATGATTCCATTTCAAAAGTAGTATTGCGTGAGGGTGGATTATTTAAATTCGCGAAGGCGCTCTCCTCCCGGAAGATAAAACTTCCAAAATTAAATACACAAAAACGCGCGATGACAATTGCCGAGAAAATTATTGCGCAGCATATGATTCACGGGCAGAACGACTCCGCGGACTCAGGATCCTACGTTCAACCTGGCGATTCAGTATTAGTGAGCGTCGACGCGGGGTACAGCCACGAATTTACTACAGCTCAAGTTCATCATTTTCTCGAGCAAGAGTACGGAAAGGAATATACATTAAAGAATCCTAAGAAATTCGCCGTATTCGAGGATCATTTATTATATGCCGACGGCGTCGCAAAGATGGCGAGGTTCTCGGATCAGATACAAACATTACGAGACTTACAAAAAGAATTTCAGAAACACACGGGCTGCCGCGACTACTCGGCCGTGAATAAGATCTCGCCCGGTATTTGTCATCAAGTCGCGCGTGAACAATTCATCGATCCCGGCGATTTTGTACAAGCTACAGATAGCCACACGTGCATGGGCGGCGGCAACAACGCGCTCGCGTGGGGAGTCGGCGCAACCGAGTACGCCGGCCTCGCGCACGCAGGCCACACATTCGTTCGCGTTCCGGAATCGATACGTTTTGAATTGCATGGAAAATTGAAGCCGAACGTCATGGCTAAAGATGTAATATTATATATATTAGATAAGTATGCTAAGAATGAACAAACGCTCGATCGCGTTATGGAGTTCGGCGGGCCGGGGCTTTCGAACCTCAGCATGGACGAGCGCGCAACGCTAACAAACATGGCGACGGAGTGTTCAGCGGCGAGCGGCGTGTGCGAAGCCGACGAGCTGACCTATTCGTGGATTGCGAAAATGCGCAATCTTACAACTGAGCAAGTTAATATGTTAAGATTGCGCGCGGTGAAACCCGATTCGGGCGCTACTTACCACGGCGGCGTTCATACCATTGAACTGGATCAAATTGAGCCGCGCGTCGCGGAACCCGGCGATCCGACGTACGGAAAGATTATTAAAGATCTCGCGCCCGTTCGAATTGATATAGCCTATGGCGGTTCCTGTACCGCCGGAAAATATGATGATATTGATGCGTACGCCGCCGTTTTAACAGATGCGCAGCACGCTGGAAAAACGCTGGCGCCCGGAGTCGACTTTTATATTCAATACGGAAGTGTGGCGGTCGAGCGCTACGCGGAAGCGAAAGGTTATCAAAAACTTTTTAGTGAAATGGGCGTTCGCGTGATTCACCCGGGCTGCGGCGCGTGCATTGGCTGCGGACCCGGCGTTTCCGAGAAGCGCGACCAAGTAACAGTTTCGGCAATTAATAGAAATTTCGACGGCCGGTCGGGGCCCGGAAAATTATATTTAGCTTCGCCGATGACCGTCGCAGCGTCGGCGATTGAAGGTCGAATTGTAGCGTACGAGCCGGGCGCGTTTGCGAAGAAGGACTAGAATCTCGCGCACAGGAGTGTGCCGCGCTAGAAAAGCGTTTGTCGAATATTGAACGTGTGCGTACTACCATGCGTTCCCCGCAACGTTAGTGACTCCACGTTTATATAACAATTGGATCATCCCATGACGAGCCGCCGCGAGTTTTTAACATATTCCGCCGCTTCCGCCGCCGCGTTTTCTCTCGGTCTTAATAATATTTCTGCGTTTACAATTCCGCAGGACGCAAAAGCGCCCGGAAGCGTTTCCGAGGGGGCGAAGCGAAAGTTAAAAATACTATTCCTCGGCGGCACAGGCTTTCTGGGGCCGCAGCAGGTGGACTACGCGATGAAGCGCGGCCACGAAATAACATTATTTAATCGCGGCAAGACGCAGCCGCATTTGTTTCCCAATACGGAAAAACTGCACGGCGACCGAAGGAAAAGCGAACTCGACGAACTGAAGAAAGCAGTCGAGGCAGGTCGCAAGTGGGACGTCGTCATGGATAACTCAGGTTACGTGCCTCGCGAAGTGCGCGAGGCAATTGATGTATTAAAAAATAATATTAATCATTACATTTTCATTTCAACCATTTCCGTGTACGCGCCCGGCCTCAAACCTGGAATGGATGAAACGGCGCCCGTCGCGACGATGGAAAATCCTAATGACGAAAACGTCAACGCTAACTATGGAGCGCTGAAAGCGCTGTGCGAGCAGGCCGCCGAAAAGGGAATGCCCGGTCACGCTACAAATATTCGCCCGACGCTTATTGTTGGAACCGGAGATCCTACAGATCGGTTCACCTACTGGCCCGTCCGCCTCGATCGCGGCGGCGATGTGTTATGTCCGGGCGACGGCGAGGATCCGATACAAATTATCGATGTTAAGGATCTCGCGAAGTGGTGTATTCACGTCGCCGAGAATAACACTCTTGGAACGTTTAACGCCGCGGGCCCGGAAAAAACGTGTTCTATGAAATCGATGCTCGAAAGCATACAAAAAGGAATTGGCAGCAAAGCTAAATTTGTTTGGGTTCCGGAACCGTTTTTAACAGAAAATAAAGTTTCAGCCTGGCAGGACATGCCCGTCTGGATTCCGCGAAAGGAAGCGGATTCGTCGATGAGTAGAGTGAGTATCGCGCGCGCGGTGAAGTCAGGTCTCACATTCAGTCCAATGGAGCAAACCGCCAAGGACACTCTCGAATTTGCCAAGACGCGCGCGGTCGACACGCGCCCGCGGCGCAATCCAAAGCCCGGTCTCACACCCGAGCGCGAAACGGAATTGTTAAAATTATTTGCTGAAAGCACAGTTAAGAAATAGTAGTAAATTAATAATTAGTATTAAATCGCCGTGAACGCGCGCGTGCAATCTTGGCTGCAGCGCGCCGTGGACGTGCGCCCGCATGAAAAACGCACGCTACTTTGGTCGACTGCGTTTTTCTTTTGTTTACTTTCGAGCTGGTATATTTTGCGGCCCATCCGTGAATCGATGGGCGTCAGCCAGGATGTTAATAAACTTCCGCGGCTGTACTGGGGAACTTTTATATTAACTCTGCTCGCGACGCCGCTCTTTTCATTATTAGTGAACCGCTACACGCGCGAACGGTTCGTTCCGATCGTTTATCATTTCTTCGCCGCGAATATTATTGCCTTTTCCTTTGTACTTTGGAACGTCGAGGCGGACGCACGAATTTGGACGTACCGGATCATTTACATCTGGTCGAGCATGTTTATTCTATTTTCGATTTCGGTTTTTTGGGGGCTGATGGCGGATATCTATCAAGACGCCCAGGGAAAGCGAATGTTCGGATTCATCGCCGCGGGCGGATCGCTCGGAGGCGTGCTTGGATCTTTTCTAACAAAAGATCTCGTTCCAAGAATTGGCATTGAATGGATGCTACTAATCGCGGCGGCCGTCCTGGAGTGCGGGGTGCTTTGCTTTTATCAATTCATCCGCGCTGCGCGGCGCGACTTTGATAAAAACGATGTGCACGTCGAGCGCGCGCCTCCGGCGGACCCGGCGATGGCCGCGGCGATCCATGGAGTGCGCACCGTCGCCGAGTCGCGATATTTAACAATTCTTTGTCTGTTTATGTTGCTGTTCACGGCCGCTTCGTCGTTTGCTTATTTTACGCAATCGCGCATCGTGGATTCCGTCTCAAAGGAGGAGAAGCAAACGACGGCGATATTCGCGCAAATGGATCTGTACATTAATATTGTTGCATTTGTATTGCAATTCGTCGCGACGGCGCGCCTGATTCGCTGGGCGGGAGTACCCGCGGCCCTCGGGGCGGTTCCGATCATTAGTTTTATCGGGTTTGCGCTGCTCTCAGGCTATCCTTCGCTCACGATATTATTTCTATTTCAAATCGCTCGGCGCGGCGGCGACTTTGCCTTTACGAAGGCGGCGCGCGATCTGTTATATACCGTCGTGCCGTGGCGCGAAAAATATACTGCTAAAACTTTTGTTGATACTTTTGTCTATCGCGGCGGCGACATGCTCGCCGCCGTCGCGGCCGAAATGATTCAACAATCCTCATCGCGCCCGATGCTCGCGCTCTCGATCGCGGGATTGGTAGTATCCATTCCGTGGATTGGCATCGCGTTTTGGCTCGGACGCGAGCAGGAGCGGCGCGCCAAGAGTTTGCTGTAATATCAATTCTCCGGACAGCGGATCGTTAGCATGTGAAATAGCATGTTTCGATTCGAGCGAACCCTCGCGCCGCAGCTGGCGCAATTTCGCGAGCGCGTCGGGGTGAGCGTACTGCTCGCCCGAAAAGGTTGTAACAAATCGGCCGCCGCGAATTTCGCCGCGTGCTTCGAGCGTTCGGAGTACTCTTAATAAACGATACCACGGAACCGGAATTCGCTCACGCGCGGCGGTCGCGCGGAATACGACGCCCGTGCGCTTTAATAATACGTTTGCTACAAATGCGTCGGAGGTCGTCGCGTCGATCGATCCCGTTTTTGTTATAAGACTGATTCGGCCGAGCGATTCAAATCCGCGGCGGCGTTTCGCGGGCGGTGCAAAGAAAAACCGCAGCGCGGCAAACGAGTCGGTCGTTAACAATCCGCGACTTATCAATTCAGCAACCCCAGCTTCGAGCGGCGTTGGAAGCAGTTTTGTTTGTTTCATCAAATCCGCCGAGAACAGCGCGCCGCGAGTGTTGAGTACATCGTAAACGATCGCGGCCGAAGTGGATAATGTTGACAATTCGGGAGGAGGCGCGAGCGAACACCACAAATCGAGATGTTCGCGCGGGAATAGTGATATCGGCGCGATGCGCGGCGCCGCTGCACCGGAACCCCAGAGCCGCGCCCAACTCACTTCGCCGGAAAGCGTCAATTGATCGAGCCATTCGCGTTTATAAGTTATCAATCGCGATGGAAAAATCATCCTATCAAATCGAATCGCGGAAGCTTCAAATCCCGACAATTGATGTATCACATCCTGCAAACCGCGCGGACCCTCGAGGCGCGCAGACTCGGCGCGATGCAGCCAATGATCGAGAAAGATACAAAACTCCGCAGGTGTGACGGGCGCGATGTCGCGGCGCAGTTTTTCCAAAGTATAATGATGAATCCGCGACAGAAGGCCGCGTTCGCAAATCGTCGGAACGCCGCGATGTTTGTATCGTAATAAAAATCCCTCGAGTTCAAGTTCCGCGATCGCGCCTTGCAAGTGTACAAATTCCGGATTGCCGAGCGGAACGGGCCCCAACGCTAACAAACGTCCGCGTAACAATTCCTTTTCATCGCGGTTCGCGCCGAATGCGAAAATTCTACCGCCATCGAGGACGGCGCGTCCGGCTTGTAATAATAATTCGACATTCGATGCCCATGGCCGCGCTTCCTTTTCTGTAATATATCCAATCCAACATAACATTTCGTGGACCTCTTCCACGCTAGCCGGCTTCGGCCACGCCTGGTCGCGCACTGCGTCGATCGCCGCTTCATCCAATTCGCCGAAATCGCCGGCGGACGCAATACTACTATTCCGGCGCTGGCCGACGGCCTGCGTGCGGCGTTCTTCGAGCGGCGCGTCGTCGAGAAATGCAAAGACTCCAGCGCTTAGGATTCCGTCGGCGAAGGGCGAAGGCGCCGTCGTCTCGACTGCTTTTGTTTGTATTTCGCCTTTTGTTAATTTATCGATGAATTGTAAGAACCCGTCGATGTCGAGCGGTTCTGTTAAACAATCGTGGATCGTCTGGCGCACGAGAGGATGATCGAGCGGCACGGGGATGTCGCCGGGGGGCAGCGTTTCGCCGCACGCCATGATTTGCGGAAACGCTTTTACTAATAAATCATTTGCTAACATTCGCTGGATCGCGATCGGCGTACGTTTTCCGCCGCGAATTTTATCAATAAGCAGTCCGCGCGTTACGTTCCAGCGCCAGCGCGTGTTTGCCATCGGAGCCGGGAGAATCGCTTGTGTCAAGATTTCGCGGACGTTGCGTTTTGGTATATAACTAAAAATTTCTTCGAGCGGAAAACTCGTCTGCGGTCCGAGCGATAATACAATTGCGTCTTCGTTGGCTGCCGCCTGCAATTCAAATCCAAACGAACGGCAAATTCGTTTTCGTATACTATAACCGATCGCGCGGTTGATGCGGCCGCCGAACGGCGAATGAATCACTAATTGTTGTCCGCCCGTTTCATCAAAAAAACGTTCTGCAATAATACATTTCTGCGTGGGCACCGCGCCGAGCGCCTGTTTCCCTTTTTCAATAAAAGAACTGAGCTGTTCAGCGGCGATTTCCGAAAATTTACATTCGTGAAGGAGCCAGTCTTTACTTTCCGATTCTTTACGTCTTCCGCACTCCTCGCGAACATTAGATATTTCGGCCGCGAGCTCGACGGTGCGCGCAGGCGCTTCGCCGATCCAGAATGGTATGGTTGGCGGCGCACCCTTCGCATCGGATACATGCACTTTTCCGGGTTCGACTTTAATAACTTTCCACGACGCCGTTCCTAATTGAAATATATCTCCGCGGCTCGATTCGACGGCGAAATCTTCATCCACCGAGCCGACGGGCAAACCCTCCGGTTCTAATATAACAGAATATTCGCCTTTATCACCAATCGCGCCTCCGGACGTGACCGCTCGCAGCTTCGCGCGTTTTGTAGCACGCAACGTATGTGTTAATTCGTCGCGGTGCAGCAGCGCGTCGCGTCCTTTTGTATGAAGCGCGACCGACGCGTCGAATTCTTCGATTGTTAGCAGTCGGTACGGATAGGCGCGGCGGAACGCATCAAATAACTCGCGCTCGTCCCAGGCTGCGCCTGCGCACTCCGCGACGATCTGTTGCATTAAGATATCCAGCGGCTTTTCGGGAATGGTAATATTATCCAAAGAACCCGTCGACACCGATCGTAACAATGCCGCCGATTCCGCGAGGTCGTCTAACGTTAATGGAAAGAGCCTGCCTTTCGGGATACGGTGGACGCCGTGTCCCGCGCGGCCCATGCGCTGTAAAAAAGTAGCAATCGACCTGACCGACGCCATCTGAACCGCGAGGTCGACGTCGCCGATATCAATTCCCAATTCTAATGATGCGGTTGCTACTAATGCGCGCAGTTGGCCGTCCTTTAATTGTTGTTCGGCGGCGAGGCGGCGGTCGCGCGCCATGCTTCCGTGATGACACGCGACGCGTTCGCTGCCGATCTTTTCGCCGAGCCGTGCCGAGAGCCGTTCCGCGAGTTTTCGTGTATTAACAAAAATAATCGTCGTCCGGTGCGTTTCTATCAATTCGGCGAGGATTTGATAGATTTCGTCCCATTGCTCGTGCGAGCAAACGGCCGTGAGCGGCGACGGCGGAACGCAGACGCCGAGGTCCATTTCGCGGCGGTGGCCGATATTAACAATTTCGCCGGCGCGCCCTTCACCGATCAGGAAATGTAACATTCGCTCCATCGGACGCTGCGTCGCGGAAAGTCCGATTCGTTGAAAATCGCCCGCGAGCGCCGCGAGCCGTTCCAAGGATAATGTTAAATGTGAACCGCGCTTGTCGCGCGCGATCGCGTGGAGTTCGTCGACGATGACGGTCTTCACGTTCTTTAACATCGCACGGCCGGCTGTTCCCGTTAATAACAAATAAAGGCTTTCGGGAGTTGTAACTAATATGTGCGGAGCGACGCGCTTCATCCTGGCGCGTTCCTTCGCGGGCGTGTCCCCGGTTCTAACTAAAACGCGCAGCCGCGGCAGCGACGGATCGAGTTCATACAATTCCGCGAGCGGGCGCTCGAGGTTTTTCTGTATATCATTTCCGAGGGCCTTCAGCGGCGAGATATATAATAATTGCGTCGTGTCGGAAAGATCGGCGCCCTGTTTTAGTAACCGGTCGATTCCTATCAAAAATGCCGACAGCGTTTTTCCGGATCCGGTCGGTGCCGAAATAATGGTATGTTTTCCCGCGGCGATAAGCGGCCAGCCTTCTCGCTGTGGTGGCGTCGGCGCGCCGAGCTGGCGCGTGAACCATTCGGAAACGGACGAATGAAATAATTGTAACGGCACGGCGAACGCTCAGGTTTACTACATTAACTCTTGACCGTATATCTACAATTGTTTGACGCGAACATTGCGTATTTTTACTTTTGTTTTTCCGTGGCCGTGGAGCTGGAATCCAAACAATCCTGTGGGTGTTGCATTGTCGTGGATGTCAACCGTTGGCACGCCGTTGAGTTCAATAATAATATGATTGCCATTCGCTTCGACGGCGTAATGGTTAAATCCGGCGCGGTCGATGATCGAGCTCCAAATCTCGTTCGCCGGCTGTGCTAACATTCCACGGCCGCCCTCCTCATAGAGTGAGCCCCAATAACTCTCGCCGACGTCGGCCTGATAGCCGAGAAGCGCGTGCGGCAAATTGTATTCTTTGGGAGCGCGCAGCGCGCGGAATTGTAATCCGCTGTTTCCTTCCAAAAGCATGACATCAAATTCAATGATAAAATTAGAAAACGGCGTTTCGTACGCTAAGAATCGACTTTCGGGGAGCCCGTTCGCATCGCCGATCGCCAAGCCGTTCTCAATTTTCCACAGATTTGTATCAAACGTCCAGCCGTTAAAATCCTTTCCGTTAAAGATAGCTTTCCACGCGGGTGCCTTTGGAATTTCGACGGCCCCGCGTGCGTCGATGAATGCTAATAAATCGCCGACCTGCTCGTACGTGAGCGCGTCGAGAAGCCCCGCGGGCATTAACGATATTTCGCTTTTAACAATTTCGTCGACGTCCGTTTTGTTAATTTCCGTGCGAGTCCCGTCCGCTTGCATGATCACAATTTTATGAGCGTCTTCAGCCGCCTTAAGACCGGTCACGGGCGCGCCTATTTTTTTACGTACATCGTAAGCGGGATACTGATCGGATATGACGCGCGACGGATCGACGATCGCGCTCAACATATCAAATGTTCCGAAGCGCGCGGAGGCAGTTGTTAAATCAGGTCCGATCTGGCCGCCCAGTTGATTTCCGAGCGTGTGGCAGCGCGCGCAGAGCGATTGATACAGAAGCGCGCCGTCGGCGGGGGAGCGCCGCGGGTTGCCGCGCGTGCGATCGACGAACTGAGTTGTAAAATCAATATCCTTAACAAACGCGGCGCCCGTTTCGGATACAACCGCTGGAACCGGCGGCGGCGCGGCGTCCACGAGCGGCGTTCGTAATAACTTCTTTTCAGCGTCACTTAAGAATGCGTCGAATTCCGACATCATGTAAATGATATATCCCTGAAAACTCGCGCCGCCTGCCCAAGTCTGCGCCTTTCGAAACCATTCAATAAACCGCGCTTTATTGTTACTATCAAATCCAGTGCGCATCGCACGCAGACAGTAGGCGTAATGAATCTGTTCCTGCCGCGAAGGCTCATTTTCGAGCGCGTTCAATAATTTGTGAACGCCGTCCGGAATATCAAAATAGGCAATTAGAAGCGCGAGTTCGCGGTTGGCGCGGCGGTCCTTCGAAGGAAATAACGATAATACTAACGATTTCACCTCCGGCGAAATCGCACCGCCGGCCTTCGCGGACGGGTTTAGTAATAACAGTTCGAGCGCTCGCAGCGCGTGAACGAATGGGTCCGGAGAGTCTTTATATTTAGCCAGGAAGGTGATGATCTGTTCGGAAATGTTTTTAATATATTTTGGAACGTCGGGATGGTACGGATTTGCGTTCGCCCAGCGCGCGACAATTGTAGATATTTGAGGAAGTTCATCATCCTTAATATTGATAATCGCACCGTTCGCGATGAGATAATGGCCGGGATCATAGGTTTCCAGCCACCGTGCAAGTACGAAGTGCCTTGGTCGAATAGAACTCAGCTGCGCCAATTTTAGATATGTCTCGCGCGGATCGGGCTCGTCATTTGTCCATTTAATAAAATTTGGAATCGGCGCAGGCGGCTCCGCAATCGGCGCGCTCTTCCCATGATAAGAAAGTCGAAACACACCGCCGTACGTGCCGCGGCCGCCTAATGTAAATAATACAGATCCGTCCTGACACTCGACGACATCTGTTACGTTGAGCGGATTGCCGCGCAGCAACACTTCCGACGTTCCAACAAAATCACCGCGTTCATTCTTCTTGAGTTGAAAGTTAAAAATCGTCCCAAGCGACCAGTCGCACGCGAGGATCGATCCGTAGTATTTCGCTGGGAATTGTTTGCCATAATAAAACGCCATGCCCGTTGGCGAACCTCGACCCGTTTCGAGAACAGGCGGCAGCGAATCGATATAATGATCAGGCCAGACTAATGATCCCGTCCGCCAGCCGTACTCGCCGCCGGGAACGATATGTAATAATCGCACGGCGCGGTACCACGGCAGGCCGACGTCCCATTCCATATCGCTGTCGTACGTAAACAAAGAATTGTTACGATCGAACGCAAGATCATAAGCATTCCGCATTCCGCCCGCGACCAGCTGCCAATCTTTTCCTTCAAGGTCGACGCTAACGATCGTACCGCCGGGGGATTTAATGCCGACGGCATGTCCGAGCGGATCTTCAAAATGTTTTAATAAGTGTCCTTCATAATGAATTTTGTAGGGTGAATCCTGGCCTGGCTGTTGCGCCATTTGATGATGATTTCCAACGGTAATGTAAAGACGGTCGTTTGGCCCTGCTACAATTCCGTGAACGCCATGCTCTCCGCCGCTTCCTACAAATCCACCGAGCGAAATAACGCTCATCTCGCCTGTTGCTAATTTTTCGATTCGATATAATGCGGCGCCCTTCGGGCCGTTGCCGGTTGCGTATACAATTCCGTTTAACCAACAAATACCCTGGGCGTACGTCACTTCCGAACACCACAATTCCGCATTCGACGATCCTTTTGCTAAATAATAGATTCCGCCGCCTTCAGTTCCTATGTAAGCATTGTCCTTTGCGTCGAGCGCGATGCTAAGAATCGAACCGAAGCCGTCGGCGATGGGAGTCACTACAAAACCTTCGAGCGGTTCGATTCGAGGCGGCGCCTGGAATTGTAAATTGCCCCACGGCGCGCCGCCGTATTTTGTCATGACCTTCGCGGGCAGCCACGTTTTAGGCAGCGACGCCGCGGCCGTCCAGCCGTCGGTTGTGTCTTTCGACGTCAGCGTCGTCGAATCGCTTACAATGCGTTTCACTAACTTTCCATCGTTAAAGATATCGCATGAAAAAATCAGCGCGGCGGGTGCCGAATCATTAAGACCATCAAAAGTAAAAATATTCGTTCCGACTTTTAACAATTTCGAAACGTCAAGACGCTTCGGTGCCATCCAGTTGTCGGCGCTTGCGACCTTCTCGCCGTTCACATAACCAATAAAACGGTTATCACAACTGGCCGCGAGGGTTGCTTTTGTAGGAATCGCGTCGAGTTCAAATTTATAGTAAAAATAACATTTCTCGCCCGCGGGCCGCACGGGCTCGGTGGTCCAATGCCCCCAAATCCACGAGGCGCCGTCGAACGATTGAGCGCCCGCATTCGCGGCGAATATGAGTAACGCCAGGGAGGCGCACGCTAGGAAAGCCAGCTTTTTCATCACGAATGACTCTAACCGCGCAAGCCGAAGCGCGCAGGAGATTTTAGCTATGATTCGAGCGCGGCCGCGGCATTGCGTTCATTCGTAGACGCGGACGCGAGCGATCGGTAGCATTCGCCGCGTGAAACTTCAAAATTCGTTCGCGCGTTCCTATCTTTTCTTATTGTTAGGCGCCGTCATCGTATTGTTAGGTCCGGTGTCGATGTTTGTGGGCGTTCGCTGGCCGCTCTACCGCGAGAATTATTGGATTTCATTTGTTATCGCAGTGATGGGCGGCACGATTTGTATGATTCATGCCGTGTCACGGCGAACGCTGATTTCTTTCGCAGCCGGCATACTGATGGATTTGGCGGCAGTCTTTTTTGTAGTGTCCGGAATACTTATTATTGAATCCGTGCCCGACTCGGGAAAGGTTCCGCGTTCGGGGAACGTGCCCGAAGTGGCGCTTCATGATTCAGCGGGCGCAAAAGTAGTGTTGTCCGAAATGGTACAAAAAAACGGAAAAACTATTTTAGTATTCTTTCGCGGCGTCTGGTGAATTGTGTGCAAAGCCGAGCTGCAAGGTCTTGCAGCGGAAGCGAAGGCGCGCGGAATTGATAAAACTACGATTGTTGCCGTTTCGGTGGATACTGCCAATGACCTCAAACAGTGGCAAACGGAATTGTCACCTTCGATACTACTATTGTCCGACCCCGACCTCGCTGTGATCAAAAGGTTTGAATTACTTCATCCCGGTGCCGGCCCCGACGGACAGGATGCGGCGCGCCCCGCGACATTGATCATTTCCTCAAGCGGCGAAATTGTGTATTCGCGCCCGATCGCCAGTGTTATGGACCGGCCGGATCCGAGGGATATTTTTGATCTTTTCGAAAAAGTAAAATAACAAATAGTACGGGCGGTCATTCCTGGCGAACGCGCCGCGCATGCATTAGCGAATCCTTCAGCCGCGGTTCTGATAATTTACTAATTTTCACGGACGGGCGCCCGGAGCGCGTCGCTTCGAGAACTTCGCCGAAGGCGTCGCCGTCATTGTTGCTGTCATTATTATTATTGGCGCCGAGATACATCGCGACGTGCGAAATTTTCTTTGTGTCGCCGAAATATAATAAATCGCCGGGTTTCAAATCGTCGAGCGCCACGGGTTCGAGCTTCGGTTCGTTGAAGCACTGATCGTGTGCGTCGCGCTTGATTACAATTCCGTGTTGCTTCAACAAAAATTGTATTAAACCCGAACAATCAAATCCTTCGGGCGTCGTGCCGCCCCACGTGTACGGCGTTCCTAACAATTGTTTTCCGAGCGCGATCCACGCTTGGGGTCCGTGCGACACGCTACAGGAAAAGGGAGGACTGGCGTCGCCTTTCGGAATATAAGCAATCGCTTTCGAAGGCAATTTTATCTTTA
>JBJXHE010000023.1:0-23022 GCA_046160785.1 Planctomycetota bacterium | reverse complement strand
CGTTCGAGACCGGCTTGCCTCCTCGCGTCACACGCCCGCGCAGAGTACACCCGCCTGCTTTCGGCGGCGTGAAAACAACAGTAGTGGTCTGTCCCTCGACAACGATCACTTTCGTGGAGAGTTGTTTGTTCTGCGACTCCGCCCAATTGTTATCTTTGACGGCAGGCTGTGCACTCACAGTCCACTCTCCCGGTTGCAGACCTTCCATTTTAAACGAGCCGTCGATTTCCGCATTTGGATTGCGATAGGCGTGGCGCGGCCGGGTGTTGGAATCCTGACGACCACTGTAGTATGCGTTTAGCTGAGATCGAGGCAGAACTTCTCCGTCGCGTCCGATTGCAATGCCCACAATGGCTCCGCCGCGCCCAAGTGCTACAGGCGGAATTTCGATTCGCTGTCCACTCTGCACTTCAAAAATCTCAGAGCTTGCCTCCATGTACTTCTCGTGGAATGCAGTAATTCGCCCGCGGCCGGCGGTTTTGCCGCGCAGTTCAAAACTCCCGTCGCTGCGAACCTTCACACCACCCGACATGCGCATGCCGTTGTCTTCTTCGTCTGCACTCACGTACTCTACCTGTGCTCCCGGTATGGGTTTGCCGTTGTCTGTTGCAATCACACGCCCCGCGACCGTCGCGCCCGCAGTGAGCTTGAGTGTGATGCCGCGGGTCATCTCGCCGGACTTAACAATAATTTCCTTAACACTCGCGGAGATGTACCCATCTGCCTCCGCATGTACGACGTACGTTTCGGGATCAAGGCCACCCACTTCAAACTCGCCCGACTCCGAGATCTGCGGCTTGTCATAGGTCTGGCCCCAGCCCCACGGCCTGCCTCCCATACGGTCTAAATCGCGCTGAGTCACAACCGCCAACACAAAAGTTTTGATGCCCACACCCGTAGTAGCATCGACCACAGTACCTGCGACTCCAGTCGGCGTCGGCAGTTGAATTTCGACGTCTTCAGTGTCTTGCGCAATGTTTGTCTTCGTTTGCGACGAGACATTGTCGAGTTTGGCCACTATTGTAAACGGCCCGTTCGGCAGACCGGCGAGCCGGAATGTGCCATCTGCTCCGGCAATACCTCTCTGCGAACCCGACTGTTTCTTGTCCAGCGGTGGCGCCCCCTCCACAGTGAATGTGGTCGCCGTGACACGCGCACCCGAGGCCGGTTTTCCATCTGTCATGATCACTCTTCCGGCGACGAAGCGCCCGGTTTCTACAACCCACTTTGGAGGCGCCGCTCCCGCGGCAAGAGGCAGTGTTATAGTTTCGGGTGATTCTACAATTCGGTGAGTTTCCGGGCTACCGTAAGACTTGTATGTACCTGCCAATAAATGCTTCCACCGAATGCGGCCTTGCGCATCCGACTTCGCATAACCCAACACAGAGCGTGAGTAGCCGCGGTTTTCGGGATACACGCGAATCGTCACGTCGGCTACACCCTGACCCTGCGCGTCAACTACCAGACCCTGTGCAGGCACCTCAGGCTGTAACTTGAACTCGACATTCGTAGTCTTGCCTGCTTCAACTTTCGTGTTCGACTCGTTTTCGATTCCATAGCCCTCTGCAAGTACCGTCATGTTGGTGCCGCCGGGGGTGAGTCCGCGAAATGTGAATTTTCCGTCCTTGCCGGATGTGGTCAACTGTGTAGTCAGCATCGTCGGACGCCCTGGATTCCAGTTGCGGTTCATATCTGCCATGACGTACGCGCCGGCGATCGGCTGGCCCGATTCGTTAACAATTTTGCCTTCAATAGCACCCGCCTCATTGAGGACTACAGTTAGACTCTTCTCCAGTGTACTCGGCGACAGATATATCCATTCTGGATTGGTGTAGGCGGCAAAATCCGCGACGACCTCAAACGTGAACCGAACCGCCTTCTTGGGCACACGCAGTTCGAACGAACCATCGGGCCGCGCTTGCATGCGGAATGTGGCTTTCCATCCTCCGTTCTCCAGAAATTTGAGTTCCAACTCACCAGTGCGCTGGAGCCGGTCATACACAGTCTTGCCTCCGACCTGCGAGATCATCCACGCGTAGTCGAGTTCATCCCTGCCGGTTCGAATGCTAACAATCGCGTTCTTCGGCGGCGCATTGGTCTCTTCGACGATCAGCTTGCCGCGCACGACGACGGTCTCGCCAATTTCCGCGGGCAGTGCCTCTTCAATCGCCGCGGACGCGTTCGTGCGGCTTGATTCACCCGGCTTTGGCTCAGTGCCTTCGCCTATCGCGATCGAATCAGCCTCCGCACCCGAGCGACCCTCGCCGGTTGTTACAATTTTGTTGCCCTCACTGTCGAGTTCGCCCGCGTCGTCGCGAAATAACAAAAACGCTACCGCGGCGAGCGCGCAGACGAAGACGATACTGAGAATCCAGACTGTCGACGATTGTTTAGCCATTTTTATGCCCGTGAGCGAATCATAAACGAAAAGCCAAGCGTTTGTTGTTGCATTTCTGGATGGGCGATACCGTAAGCGGTGACGCCGTAAAACACCGGATTAGCTATGACCAAGACGACGCACGCTCCCTTTTCGTTAATCTTATTTTTTGTAGCATTAAGGGCGGGCGTATCGGCCGCCCAGGCGCCGCCGAAGTTTCCAACTTCGGCACAGTATCCCATTGACCATCCGATCCAAGCTATCCATGGAGACCTTAATAATGACGGGAGCCTCGACGCGATTGTTTATAACAGTACGAACGCTAATATACTTTGCGGATTGTTAAATAACGGAGCGGGAACGCTTTCAGCGCCGGCGCCACTCGTTCCGAATTTCAACGGCGGCTTTATGAACATTCAGCCGATCGGCGATTTAAATCAAGACGGCGTTGTTGATATTGTTGGAGTGCCGGGTTCCAACTTTTTTTATGTAGTGTTGAGTCAAAATATACTTTCGTATGCGGTAAACACCGTCAATACGAGTTATTCATTGGAGAACGCGATTCTTAGCGATTTGACGGGCGACGGAAAATTAGATATCGCCGGCGAACGCAGCAAGCGATATTGTTATACACGACCTCGATGCGGACAGCCGGCTCGATATGATGAGTCTTGGCAGCATTGTTAGTGAGATCGGAGCCCGATCCGATAGGTAATGATTTTTTCGGGCTGGGTTTCAATTTACTCCTAGACTTAGTAAACTCATCGACGCTCCTCGGATTCGAAATGCCGACGGATGCGCAGGGACTAGCGGCAGGCTTCGCGCCGATTCCTAATGATGCCGGAATTGTTGGAATGCAGGTTTTCGCGCAGGCAGTGTTTTACGATCCAAACAGCCCGTGGCAAAAGTGCTCAAGGCGTATTACAGGTTTGCGCCGAGGGCGGGTTGACGACAAGTTAACAAAAAAGAGCTGCGCATAACTTGGAGGAGTTGTGCAGCAGCCTGTCAGCGGACGACGTGAATTTCGAGGTCAACCGCCTCAAATTCAACGAGTCCCGTCGATCGCCACTCTACATTTATCGTTGTTGATGTTTCGCCTGTGACCTTGAATGGCAATTTCACAGCCGTCAATTTTTTTACGAGTTCATTGCGTGGTAGTACATCTATTTCAGTCAACACACTCTTCTCCTTGGCACCCACTCGCAGACGCGCGAGCGGATCGTTGGATGAAACAAGCTGGCGCAGGTAAACGCGCACTTCA
This sequence comes from Planctomycetota bacterium, assembly GCA_046160785.1. Taxonomy (GTDB): domain Bacteria; phylum Planctomycetota; class UBA1135; order UBA1135; family JACQFD01; genus JACQFD01. The sequence goes on along the minus strand of JBJXHE010000023.1, from coordinate 19,384 downwards.
TAGTCTCCCGGTCGCATCAAGACATCGCCGCTAGTGCAAATCACTCCTTTATTGTCTGCCTCCAAATGCTTGACAAATCTGCTGTGTGAGTCGCGTGCGAAAACGCGAGTACCTACACTGGACCACCCTGCCGGACAGATCCGTGTGTACAGTGTTTTTTCGTGTGCAAGCGGATCGGAACCCTGCTGCACTCGGATCTCCGCAATGGCAACAATCGGCAGCAAGCCGGCGGGCTCAAACACAATATTAAGAATACCATTCTTGACTGCGCCGCGTGGAATCGCGAATTGATATCGATGGGTACCCGGCAAAGGAGACAGCCGGGAGGCGATCAATTCGCCGCCCGCGCTACCGTTTCAACAGCTAGATACTTCCGTTTCTTAATTTACGTGCTTTACTAACATACTGCGAACGTCGCACTGTGTCGCGCCCTCGCCCGTCGATCCCACGCAAAGTACAAACCGGACGACGGAAGCTTCGGCGGGAAGTGTTAATTTCAGGTCGGGGCCAAGAATTGTATGTTCGAGCCGGCTTCCACGCCGATAGATCGCAAAGATTGCATAGGAACTTTCGACACCGCGGACGCTCGCGCGCGCGTCCGCCTGGATCTGTAATGTTGACCCGGACGGCACACCGATTGGCGGAAATAGTAATGTACCAATATTTTCGTCTTTGGCGCGCAATGTAAACGAACCGTCGGAATTCTCGGAGAGTTCGGCGTCGGCCGCAAATATCAAATCGCGCTCATTGTTACTCATCGCGGCGGGGTTTCCCAATTGTATAGTTTCGCCCGCTCCCATCGTGCGCGGCGGAGTACGATCTGTAAAATCGCGAGTGAGGTCCACAACTCCGCGCCGCTCATCATAAATAAGAATCTTATCCAATGCCGCGAGCGACACTTCTCCCCACATTCCGCTGTGCATCGTGGCGATCTGCACATCGCGCCGTTGCGTTTTTAAGTAAAGAGCCATCATGGTCGTATTGCGGAAAGCCATAATACCGTGGAGCATTTCCGGCTGGCCATAAATAACAATTCGAGAACCGGCGGGCGCGGACGCCACCCCCGGCGCGAGCGCATCGATCCGTTTGCGAACTTCCGCGGCAACCATCGGCCACGAGCGATGATTCCACTGCGCTGCGCCGCCTAATATTAATATAATAATTCCGATCGCGACGCAGCGAATCCGCGCGTTGTTCGAAATTCCCGAGAGCACGGCTGCGAGCATCCAGCAGAATCCAATATTGGATTGATATAACAAACGCGCCCCGTATTGTTCCGCGTGGAATGGTAAAAATAACAAAACCGGCGCGGCACAAACAATGGCGAAAACGAGTCCGCGCGTAAATCCAACTCGCGCGCCGCGACTCCGTGCCCCGAACGCCAGCAGCGCGAACGGCAGCACCGGCGCCCATTCATAAACATTCGCCACGAACTGCGAACCGAACGTGCGGATCGGCAATAGATAACTAACAATTTTCTCCTGTGAAAGCGCCGCCTGTACTCCGCTGAAGGCTTGCTCGGGAAGGCTCCAAATCGCGCCGCCGGCGGCCCGTTTATAATATTCAATTTCTGGAAATGCGTAATTACGAATGATTGTTACAATCAAAAGTCCGGCGGCCGCGGGCAAAAAGATAAGTATTCTTCGCGCGAATCCGATTCGGCGCGCGGTTGGTTTCGCAAAGAACAGTAATATTGGCCACACAACGGCGTCTTCTTTTGCTAAATAGGCGAGCGTGGCGAGTGCGCCGAGAATCCATGAACTGCGGCGCGTTATTGTTTGAACGGGAAAATATGCGACAAGCGCGAGGCCGATGCACGCGCCGGCTAAAGAATATTGATTCGTGAGCCACGACGCCGTTTCGAGCGCGATCGGGCTCGCGGCCCACAACATCGCCGATATAACAGATACGCCGCGGCCCGCGCCGAGCCGGCGCAACGCGGGCGCAACCAATGCCGCGCTTATTGTAAATAAACAAATCGAAACGACGCGCGCCAGAATTGCGCTTTCGAGCGAAACGCGACTGTATATCCACCACAATAACCAAACGACGGGGCGCCAGTACGGCCAATGATTATTTTTTTTGATAAAAACGTCGGACGGCGATTCCGCGTCTTCTAATACAAGCAATTGTGCATAGTCGTCGGAAAAGTAAGGTTCGGCGAGCGTCTGAATGGATACTAACAATGCAATCGCGGCGGGCACTCCGCTCGATAACCAGCGCGACCGCGTAATGGTCCATGACTTTAATTCGCCGGGTGCGTCCGCACGCTTCGCGGCGAAAACTACAATTGCAAACGCCGCGACGGTCAAAATGTTAATAACAAATACGCCCGCGCCCGCCGCGATCGCCGCCGCGACTCCGGCCGTCAGAATCCACAGAATGGTGCGCATCGATCGCCAACTCTAGCAGCCCGTTCGAGTGAAGAGGATAGTGAGCGCTGCACTCTGCGAAGCGTAAAGGCGCCGATCCCTCTGCGTCGCGGATCGAGATCATTAGAATACTAAAAATCAATTGCGCCAATCGAATCTACCCGGTCGGCAAGCGAAGCGGTTCAATACATATTAAGGAATCAGGGATGCCTATTTTGTTAAGAACGGTCATGAATTACTACTTTTCGACGGTTACTTCACTTTATACAGATACGAAATGCCGCCCGCTGTAAAACCCGTCACCGGAAAATAGCCGGCGCCTCAACGCGCGCTCATCGCGCCTTCGCGCGAGATTCTCACGGAACCCGGCGCGTCCGCCGCTTCATCCTATTTCTCGCGCACCGAGAAGTTGGAACGACGCGCGAGTCAGTGCAGGCTCGGCCAGCGCCGCGGCTCCCACCGCGCAAATGTCCCCATTTCCAGTAATTGTTAATTGTAGTTAGGAGAATCAAAATGCTTACGTTCCCTCGTAACACAGCGAAGGCAGTCTCGATTCTTAGTATCGCTGCGATCATTTCTGCAATCGGATTTTCAACCATCGCATCTCCGCCCCCGCCCGCGATGCCCGCGTTGAACTGTACAATTGATGTCGACAAAGAATTGTGGATTCGCGATCTCTCCGTCGTCGAAGATCCGGTTCGCACGAAGTACGTTCCGTTCAATCCATCAAATCCGTCGGAAGGTATTTGGACATTCGGCCGATTCATGGAAAACATGGCCGGTGCTAATAATGTTTCGAAATTTGTATTACATCTATTCGAACAAATTAGAGATGACGTTGTAGTCAACGGATTTACAGTTCCCGGGCGCCCGAGTTTTTGGGATCAGATCATCCAGCCTTGGATTGACCAGAGCGAGGCAAACGGGATTGACGGCCTTGATTTTACAATTGCGCCGTTCCGCCTCAACGGTTTTGTGAATCGCATCGATCTGCGCACGAATGCAACGTACGGCGGCGGAACGGTGAGCGCCGGCGAAGGCCGCATTGTTTTTACAATTACGGATATTGACGGCAATACAACTATTGGAACTCTTATTATGGAGTATAGACTTCTTGCTAACAATTGCGAAGAAGTTAAGAAATGGGCGGAGGCATGGCACTACCTCGGCAGTCTTAAATTCGGCGACGAATTTAATAAAAACTTGCAGGAGATCGTCGAGGGTTTTGCGGGCGCGAACGCGGATCCGAACGGCGTCAACGGGAGCGCTCTCAATCAACTTCGTACCAATGAAGTAATCGCGGGTTTCCCGTGGCAATGGCGCGAATTTCAACTATCGGCTGCTACAACTTTACTAGAGCAATCTACAGTTGCGCAGACTCCCGACATCAGCGTGAATCATACAAAAGCGCTTCGCAACTTTGTGAATCAGAACGAAGCGGCGATTCTCGCGAATGACTATATTGTACCGTTAACATTCGCCGGCCAGCCGTTCCGCGGCGGCGTTTCCGACGGCGAACCGTACGACGCGTTTTATGAGGCGCCCGGCATTCTTAATAATGAAGCGAGGCACATCGTTTCATTAAATACCTGTGTCGGATGCCACTCGATTGAAACGGGCGTCGGATTCTTTCATTCCACGCCGCGCAGCCAAGGCCAGGAGACATTCCTCTCGGGATTCCTGACGGGAATTACTACTTTCGATCCTGTGTCGGGCGTGCCGCGCTCGTTTAATGATTTGAAGCGGCGCGTCGACGATCTGTGCAAAGTGTTAACACAAACGTGCGCAGACTTTGAAATTGAATTGCCGTTCAAAGCGACACACTGATACAGATAGAATTGTAGTTAGGCTGGAATGCGCGCCGCCGAAGGGCGGCGCGTTTTTTTAGTCAATCGAGAGAAACGAGAAAGCGGCACAGCCACACAAGGGAAGTAAACCTGCCATTACTTCTTCTTCGCAGCCTGCGTAATATATATATCAAAATCCACAAGCTTCTCGCCCGATCGCAGCGTCACGCGCCCCGCCGGCGCTTCGTTGTTAGAATTGTAAAAAGTTACGGGAAACACGTCGTACGTGCCGGGCCGCAGGCCTTCGAATTGATATTTTCCGTCGTGGCCAACTCTATTCTTACAATAAATCCACTTTTCACGGTTCGACTTGTTTTCGGGCGTCGCTAGTGCGATGCGAGCCACATTCGTCGGTTTCCCGGAATCGCGGTCGAGAATGCGTCCTTCGACGCGACACGGTTTTTGTAGTCTCATCTCGATCGTGCCCGCGTCTTCAGCACCCGTTGCTACAAATGGCTCTGATTCGCGGTAGAAGTAGCCGGCGGCGTCGACGCTCACAAAAAACTTGCCGGGGCCGAGCTTTCCGTAATCAAACGTGAGTGCTCCGTCTTCGGTTTTTGTAGCATCACTCAGGAATGTACGCGGCGACCACTCATCGCTTTCTTCTGTAGTCTCGCGGCGCGGCAGATCCCACTGCACAATGTTCTCCGACTCGCGGCGGCGGTACAAACGCACTGTCGACGGCCAGTAGAGTGGTAGATTTGTCTCCTCGTCGAGAATCCGTACAGTTACTCTGCCTGAGGGCGGTTGCGCGGGTATCTCAATACTTACTGATTTTTCGTGCGCGGACACACTGCGTTTGCCGCCGATGTAACAATTTTTCAAGTCAAAGATTTGTACATCGACCGGCTCGTTCGGCGGCAGTCCTCGAATGAAAAAGCGACCGTCGCGGCGCGTTACGCCTGTGACCATTGTGCCGCGTTCCGACACACAGCAGATGCGCGCGGGGTAGACAGGTGTGCCTCCCGATTTGTGTACTTTCCCTTGCACTGCGCGTCCGCGGCGCAGAGTAAATTCGAGTTCCTCATCTGCTGTGCGCGCGTCGACTGCAAATAGTTCTTCGGCGGGTGTTGACTCTGCATCGACGATCCAGAGGCTGATGTCTCCTTCAGGCAGCGTTTGAATTGTAAACTTTCCCGCGTCGTCGAGTTTCGCGGATCCGTAACCCGCGCTCGCAGAGAATACGTTAACAATACCCGACTGTACTGGCCCGCCCGTGTCGTACACGACTCGGCCTCGAATCGCGAGAGGTTGAGCCAGATCGATGGCGTCCACGTGCAGAGTGTCGTCGACGAGAGGAAGCTCGCTTGGCCAGAATCCCGCGATTCCATGTTCTTTACTTATAAATTGAACCGGGCCGTGCGGTTCGATTTGTAGTGTTCGGCCGACGACGCGACCTTCGCCGTCGGTTGTTAACGTTGCAATCTTTGGATTGTGTGCAGCCGACGGCCCGAGAATCGACTTCCACTGCAACACATCTATATTAATATTCGAGGCGGGCGCGCCCGACGCAGTACGAAAACGCGCCGTGAGCGCGAGCGTTTTTGTAGTTATTGCCGAGGGCGCCGAACGCGCGGGCCGGCGCGCTTGAGCCGTGCCTCTCGACGCGCTATCTACAATTCGCTGTGCGCGCGCGGCGCGCTGGCTCTCCGAATTGCTTCCTTCAGAATATACAGAGTCGGAATACACAGAATCGAACGCGCTCTCTTCCGCGGCGTAATTGTTAACTTCTGATCCGCCGATGTACCAAAGAATAAAAAGCGCGTCAATCGCTACAAATAGAAATGCAACGATCCACGGGCTGCGTGATCGGCCGGTGCGCGGAGTGTCGGCGAGAACTGGGGAGGTCAAGGTTTGCTAATTATGAACAACCTCGACGCCTCCCGCGCAAGAGAGTTCTTACAGAGAATACGATTACTTCAAATATCCAAGTCCGCGCAAATCATCGAGCAGCTTGCCATCGAGTTCTCCAGAGGTCCGGCCGGAATCGTAGTATTCTCCCATCGCCTTCCGAACGGCGCGATGCATCTTTAACGCGTCGGAAAGCGGCTGCGCTTCGGGAGGATTGGAGTTTACTAAATTCTGCCGCTCGGCTTGGTCGCCGGTGAGGTTAAAGATACGTTTCCCACGCGGCCGGTCCGCGATTTCATACAATTTCCAATTCGATGCGCGCGCGACGTCGCCGACGAGCGCGTCTTGAATTGTATGATGTGCAAACGCGATTTGATTCAGATTAGGCCCGCCCGAAAAATGACTCAAATGTGACCGGCCCTCGATGTGCGTCGGACGCTCCATTCCTAACAAATCGAGCAGCGTCGGCATCAGATCAATTCCAGAAAACGCGTGCGGCACATGCGTTCCCGCGAGCGCCGCGCCCGGCAAACGGATGAGAAGGGGCACTCTTAACAATTCTTCCCACACCTCCTCATGCTGTGTGCCGCCGTGTTCGCCGAATTCTTCGCCGTGGTCGGATGTGATAATTAATATTGATTTGTCAAGAATATTACTTTTTCGCAACCCTTCAATAAACGAGTTCACGCTCGCGTCAGCCATTCGGACGCACTCGCGGTAGAGGCCCTTCAACGCCGCAAAATCCTCGGGCTTAAACTTGTTTTTCCAGTCTCTAAATAACAATTCCTGGCCCTCGTAGAGCTGCATTTCGCCGTGGGCGATTTCCATCATGCGCTTCGCCACGAGGCTGTTTTTGTAAGGTTTTAGTACATTGTCAATATTTCGCGGACTTGAGAGATACGGCGAGTGCGCTTCGTAGGTATGCAAGAAACAAAAGGCACTCTTTTTATTGGATATACTGTTAGTAGATATATTATCAAACCACTTCATCGCCTCGCCGGCTTTCTTTTCGAGCCCACTGTACACGGATTTGAAGTCTTCAAATCCGCGGTCAAAACCGAGCGCGGCCGACATGTAGCCTCCGTCCATCCGCGCGAATGTTGCATATCCGCTCGTCTTGAGCCGCTCGGCGAGCGTCTGCAGCGAAGTCGGGATCGCTTGAACTTTTTTAGTTTTAGTATTCAACACGCCGTGAACGGCGGTCGAAACGCCCGTGAACATCGACGCGTGCGACGGTCCCGTATTATTAGCAGCCGCAATCGCATCATCAAAAATAACGCATTCTTTTGCTAATTTATCAATATGTGGCGACAACGCCGGGTCGCCGCTGTAGACGCCGAGCGCGTCGCGGCGAAGTGTATCAATCGAAATAAATATAACATTTGCACCCGGAAACCGCGGCACAGCGCCTTCCCCGCTTTTGCGCAGCATGAACCACGCGCCAAGCGAACCGAGCCCGGCAAATGTAATAATGACTAACAAAAACGGGAGCACGCGGCCGGATTGGCGGCGGTCTGGGTGCAGAGCAAGGTGTGCGGGCGGCATTCTTTGAGACAACAGTCGCTCCATCGACGGGTTACCAATTACTTCGTGAACAATTTCCCCGCGGCACGTGCGAGGGGCGTCCGCATGGCATGTCCGTTAATATCCGGTTGTGATTGTTGACCTCGCGACTGCGACGACTCCTGCCCCCGACTACGACGTTTGTATTGTAGGATCGGGGCCCGCGGGCATGACGGCCGCGCGCGAGCTTTCGGAGGCGCCGCTTCGGATTTGTGTACTGGAGAGCGGCCGGCTCAAGACTACAGAACTCGGCGACCGCCTGCGAAAAGTAAAAAGCGACGGAATTGTTATTAAAGATTATTCGCGCGAGCGCGTTCTCGGCGGCGCGTCGACAACGTGGGCGGGATTGTCGAGCCCGCTCGACGAAATTGATATGAACGACCGCCCGTATTTGCAGCATTCGGGATGGCCGATCCGCAGAAGCGAGTTATTTGAATATTATGCAATTGCCGCCGAGCGTTATCGTTTTCCGACGGCGGCCGAATTTGAGAGCGGCGGATTTGATACACTTCGCGCCCAAAGCCAGCTTCAGCCTCGCTGGACGGATATCCACGAAAAAGTATTTTTAGCCTCGAGCGAACCACAAAATTTCGGCAAGGAACATAAACAAATATTCGAGCGCGAAAATGTTAATTTATATTTAGACGCGACCGTTCTGCGCCTCGAAACAAATAAAAACCGTTCGGACGTCGAGCGTGCTGTGGTGCGCACGAGCGCGGGTCAAGAATTTAACTTTCACGCAAAGATATTTATTATTGCGACGGGCGGCATCGAAAACGCGCGGTTATTGTTAATGTCGCGCGACGCGTGCGACCGCGGCCTCGGCAACGAACACGACGCCGTCGGCCGTTATTTTATGAATCATCCGAAGAATTATTATGGAGTTTTGACGCTAACAAAAGCGGTGACCGACGCGGCGTATTATTTTGGTTGCATTCGCGGCAGCCACGCGGGCTACGCCGGGTTGCGGCTGCAAGAATCCATTCAGCGCGAGCGAAAATTGTTAAATTCGTACGTGCGGTTCGAGCCGCTGTTTCCATGGTCGGGCAGCACCGGCGTCGAGTCGCTTGTAACCATTGTGAAGCGCAGCAAATTTGTTATGTCGCGTTTCAAAGGTAAAAATAAAGGAAAGGTTATAACGCTTCGCGATTATTCAGAAACGGGCGACGATTCCGATTTGCAAAATGAACGAAAAACGGCCGCGAGCTGGCTCGGCCTCGGGTGGAATGTGCTCGCCGATTCGCCGCGCGTCGCGCGCTACGGCTATTCGCGTTTATTACAGAAACGCCAGCCGAAGATTACAACAGTTCGGTTGCGTAACTTTATGGAGATGGAGCCCGTCGCTGAAAACCGTGTGATACTAACAAACGAACGCGACGTGTTCGGCTCTGAAATTCCACTCGTGCGCCACCGCGCGACGGAGCTCGACCGCCGCTCGATTGTTGCATTGCATCAAACATTACAAAAAGAATTTCCGGCGTCGGGCCTCGGAACGTTTATAACAGATCTTCCCTCGATTCGCGCGGACGAGCCGTGGCCGCTCGACCAGGACGCGTCGCACCACATGGGCACGACGCGCATGGGCGGCGACCCCGCGACGTCGGTCGTCGATTCGAATTGTAGAGTTCATTCGGCGAAAAATCTCTACATGGCGGGCGCGTCGGTTTTTCCGACGAGCGGATGTGCGAATCCGACATTTACAATCACGGCGCTGTCGATCCGGCTCGCAAAACATTTATTAACTGAAGTGTTCAAAACCAAAATGCAACAAAACGCATGACCCGCCGGAACGTGATCATTATCGGATCTGGGCGCCGCGTGCAAACCGCGCCGCTCCCCGTATTGCAACAATTGCGCGAAGATTTTGAGCTTCGGCGAATTTATGCAAAAAAAGAAAAGTCGCTCGAAGTGGGCGGAGTCCACTACGGCGTCGCCGCACTGTCGAGCGTCACAGCCGCGGATCTTCAGAATATTGATTTAATCATTATGGCCGTTTCGAAACCGGCGGTTCCGGCCGTCCTCGCAAAGTTAGCAAACTTTGACGTGTCTAAAACTGATTTGTTAATTGACACGCCCGTTGTGTTATTAAAACATTTCCGTCACATGAAATTGTTAAAAGCATTTCGCAACGCGTGGGTCGCGGAAGATTGCACCGAACTCCCCTTCCTCGACGCCGTGCGCGCCACCGTCGCGAAAGGTATGATTGGCGAAGTGAAGGGCGCGACATTTTTCAATTCCGCCTACGCGTATCACGGAATTGCTACATTAAAAACGATTCTCGGGCCCGCGCACGTCGTACGCGCGCGACGAACCGCCGAAGGCGATCACAAATGGAAACGCGTATATCAATTCTCGAATCACACAACTGGAACCGTCTTCGAACCGCGCGACTACTCGATCGGTAAAATTACAATTGAAGGAACGCGCGGCAGCATCTCCGATTTTGATGATAACAGTAAAACGAATTCGATTCGCCTCGCGCCCGTTATTCAAGCTAACCATTGCGTCGGATTCCGCGCCGGAGACATAACTACAAATCTCACAGCCCAAGAGACGCCGCTCATGGCGGGAGGCGACCCAAACCTTAGCGTTACCGCCCGCATGGAAGCGATGAAACGCGTTGGTTTCTTAAGATTACTCAAAAAGATACAAAACAGCCTCGGCGCGTACCCCGTCGACGAAGCTCTCGACGACATGGTCATCGACTATTTGTTAGAAAAAACCGGACGCTACAGATCCACGCCGCTCACCAACGTGCGCGGTGGCTTCGCCAAATTTACATTTTCGATGATGAGCAGGATTGTGGGGAGGTAGGTCCTTCCATCACCGCCCCCGCTTCGCCTGCACGCCTACTCCGGCACCTGTTAGCTTGAATTGTTGCATAGCTGCACCCGAGCCTGGCTCGAACACGATTTTCCACGTAATGCCTTCTTCGCGTAGTGTTGCAAAAGTGTTGATGCCGTTTGCAACAAAGCGAGCTGCTTCCGGCAGTCTGCCGTTGATCGACCATCCATGAAGCACATCCTTTTTCCAGCTGAGAGACCACAGTACAGTTCTACGATCGTGTACGAGACGCACCAGAGTTCTAGTGCCGTCCTTCGAACCTAGTATCTCGAATTTGTTAAACTTGCCGCGCTCGTTCTGCCAGTTGTCCCACGCCTTAACAACCGTCGTGTTCCAGTTGGGCCACTCTTTACTCAGCATTGGCTGAATTCCAGTTGAGTCGCGCGCCTCGAGAAAACCTATCAGTTTCTTCGTCCGATCAGCGAGCTTCTTGTCTGCCTCAAGCTTGGCATCCGGACTCCCAAATTCTAGTGCTATCACAGCCCTATCATCGGGTTCGAGCATGAGCGCATTGTTTACAGCTCGCACCACATACTTACCGCCAAGAACAGCCTCGTAGTCGCCGGTGAAAGGAGCGAGTTCGGCCTCCGAGAATGTGACTTTCGCCTCGGCTGTGGTCTTGTCTAATACTATCCGAAGAATTGCGTCGACCACAGTCTCGCGCCGCCCGCGATCGTTACAGAGTACAGTCACATGCAGGTCGTGATCGAGATAGTGCGCATACTCAGATTCGAACCCTTGTGTATTACCGCCATGTCGGATCACTTTGCCGTGGACCTTGTCGTCACGCACCCACCAGCCGCATGCGTAGTCGAGCTTGTAGGGTGTGAACAGTTTTTCGCGAGATTTTTTTGTTAGTACGGCTTCGCCTCGTAGTGCAGTCCACCAGCGCATGAGATCCCCTGTAGTCGAGAGTACACCTCCCGCGGCGCGGAGTCCCCACGAGTACCAGCCCTGTTCGCCCGGCCCATAGGATATCTTGCCTTCGTAGCCGCGCGCGACGCGCGATGCGTCGACACCTGGAGTGCGCAGAAACCCGCTCGACTTCATGCCTGCCGGCGTGAACAAGTGTTCCATGACATACTCCTCGTACGTCTGCTTCGACACTATTTCCACGATCGCGCCAAGCAATAGATACCCAATATTATTATACTCAAAGTGCTCACCGGGAGGCGACTTCATTTTTGCGGCAAAGCACATCTGCACAAGATCGTCGCGCTTCGTCGTCGCAGAGCCAGCAGGCACATCAGACGGCAGTCCCGATGTGTGGGTCAACAGGTGATGTACACGAATCTTCTGCTTTTCGGCCGGCACATCTTTGAAGAACTTCGTTAAGAAATCATCGGTAGTGAGTTTTCCATTCTGCGCTAATTGTAGGATGGCGGCTGCCGTGAACTGTTTTGTCACGGAACCAATGTCATAAATCGTGTCGGTCTTGTTGACTCTCCCTTGTGCGCGATCCGCCAGACCTGCCGCGGCTTCGAGTAGTAATTCCTCTCCGCGTACGACGAGTACCGAACCCGAGAAACCAGCTTCCGCGAGTTCTTCAAACGTGTGCTGTAACGCTGCCGCGAGTTCGGCCTTTGTCTTAGTGTCCTTGTCTTGCCGCAAATGAGGAGGCGGAGGCGTGAATACAATTCCGAAAACCAACGCGAGCGCACCGAGTGTGAGTGTCATAATAAATATTTTGGACTGGCCGAAGAAAGTTTCCTACGCAAGAAATCTTTTGACGCGCACGGCGAATCATGGATCATTCCAAAACCAAAAGACCGTGATTGGAGATCCACTACCACAGTCTAGCCCCGCGCACATACTGATTTTCCATGAAAACTCGTCCCACGATTTTCTTGAGCGGCGTTTCGCCGGAGTTCGGTTCGTTCCGCGACGCCGTTGAAAACGAGATCGAGATGAAGGGCTGCTTCGCCGAGAACCAGCCTGGCTTTCCGCCCGACCATCGCTCGGTTGAGGAAATGCTCACGCGCAAGCTCGCGGACGCTGACGCCGTGATCCACATCGTGGGCTTTCGATTTGGTGCTGAACAGAAGAACCGTAAAGCAGATACTCCGCGCCGGTCCTACACCCAGATGGAGTTCGACATCGCGAACAAGCTCAGCAAACCTGTGTATCGTTTCTTGTCAAAAGCAGACACTGTGCGCGATGATCCGAAGGCAGATGAGCAGACTGAGGATGATGAGACAAAGCAGCTTCAACTAGCACATCGTGAGGCAGTCACGAAGAGTAACAGTCTCTACTACTACTTCAAAGATAAAGCGGAACTGTGCAAGCTCGTCGCCGAGATTCCACCTGTCGCGACAGCAGGATTTCACGTCGACATCTCACGCATAGACCGTTACGCGCCGGCACATCTCATCGGACGCGAACCAGAACTTGCTCTGCTCGAAAACGCGTGGCAGAAAGTGCGTTTCGTCGAGTCGCCGCGACCGCACGTGATTACATTTGTTGCACTCGGCGGAGAAGGCAAGACTTCACTCGTAGCAAAGTGGGCAGCACTGCTTGCCAACGCGAACTGGCCTGGTTGCGATGCTGCCTTCGCGTGGTCGTTCTACAGCCAGGGCACGAAGGAGCAGTCTGTCGCGTCGTCGGACCTTTTCTTGAAGGAAGCTCTGGTCTTCTTCGGCGATTCCGAAATGGCCAACAGTGCTCGCATGGCTGTAGACAAGGCAAAACGGCTCGCAGAGCTGGTCGGTGAGAAGCGCGCACTGCTCATACTTGACGGATTGGAGCCACTACAGTACCCGCCTACATCTCCACTCAAAGGTGAACTCAAAGACCAGGGCATCTCTGCTTTACTAAAAAAGTTGGCCGCGAAGAACAACGGGCTGTGTGTGGTCACGACGCGATACTCCGTAGCAGACCTTAAGAACTACTGGCAGAGTACTGCACCAGAAGTCGCTCTACGGCGGCTTTCGAAAGAGGCAGGTGTTTCACTGTTGAAGACTTTGGGAGTGAAGGGCACACAGAAGGAATTTGAAAAGTTGGTTGAAGATGTTAAGGGGCACGCACTGACTCTGAACCTACTCGGCACCTACTTGCACGACGCACATGCTGGCGACATCCGCAAGCGTGATCTGGTGAAGTTGGAGGACGCAGATCTTGAGGAGCAAGGTGGGCACGCATTCCACATCATGGACGCCTATGTAAAGTGGTTCGAGAGTGAGGGAGCGAAAGGTAAACAAGCCGTTTCTATTTTGCGACTACTCGGACTGTTTGATCGGCCTGCGTCCGCAGATTGCATTGAGGCACTCAAGCAGGCACCTGTCATACCGAATCTGACGGAGGCTCTAGTTGGCATGACTGACGCACAGCGAAATATAGCATTTACAAGACTAGTAGAGGCAAAGCTGCTGACCGTGAATCGCGATGAGGCTGGTAGCCTGGTCTCGTTGGACGCACACCCTCTGCTGCGAGAGTATTTCGCTAACAGACTACGGACTCAGCGGCCAGAGGCTTGCCGCGCGGCGCACCAACGACTCTATGAACATTTGCGCGACACGACTAAGGAAGGAAACGAACCCACTCTTGAAGATCTTCAACCGCTCTACCAGGCAGTAGTCCACGGTTGCCAAGCAGGGTTGCAGCGGGAGGCGCGTGCTGAGGTTTACAACGCTCGGATCGCGCGCGGCGGAGAAGCCTTCGCGGTCAAGAAACTTGGTGCATTTGGTTCCGACTTGGGAGCTGTTGCGTGCTTCTTCGAGATTCCGTGGAGCCAAGTCTCACGCGCGCTCGTGGAACTTGAACGAGCTGCGATGCTGAACCACGCCGCGTTCCGACTGCGCGCCATGGGTCGACTGACGGAGTCCCTCGAACCAATGCGGATCGGATTGGAAATCCTCACCAAGCAGTCCAACTGGGCTAATGCAGCGGTAGTCGCCAACAACTTGAGCGAGCTGGAGCTGACGCTGGGTGAGGTGGAGCGAGCGGTAGTGGAAGCTGAGCAGTCCGTGATCTACGCAGACCGCAGCGGCGATGCGTTTAAGAGGGTGAGCAAGCGTACGACCCACGCAGACGCCCTACACCAGGCGGGCCACCGGGCCGAAGCAGAACCTCGCTTCAGCGAGGCCGAGCAAATGCAGACGGAGCACCAGCCAGACTATCCGCTGCTCTACTCGGCGCGCGGCTTCAAGTATTGCGACATACTCTTAGCTGCGCCCGAGCACGCGGCGTGGCAGCGTTGCCTTACCAACAAAGCTCAACCCTTAACCCTACATCATTCGGAATCCTGCCAAGCCGTCTTCCAACGCGCGGCGCAGACGATTACGTGGGTGACTAAGGAAGACTGGCTCCTCGACATCGCCCTTGACCACCTCACCCTCGGCCGGGCCGCGCTCTATACAGCGATACTCGCCAAACCTGAATTTCGAATTTCAACATTGGAATTGGAACAGGCTGTGGATGGCCTCCGACGCGCAGGTACGCAGCACCATATCCCACGCGGTTTCCTCACCCGCGCCTGGCTTCGCGCTCTCACTAACAAACACACTGGCCCCGACAGTGCCCAAGCAGACCTCGACGAAGCCTGGGAGATCGCCGAACGCGGACCGATGCGACTGCACATGGCCGACATCCACCTCTACCGCGCGCGACTGTTCCACTCCATCAAACCATATCCGTGGAATCGAGATGAACACGACAACCCACGCGGCCCCAAAGACGACCTGGCCGCAGCCCGCAAACTCATCGAGCAGTGCGGATACTGGCGCCGCAAAGAAGAACTCGAAGATGCGGAAGAGGCGGCGAAGAACTGGCCCGGTGCAGAGAAATAACAATTAATAACGGTAATATTACTTTTTTCTGCGGAAAGTTAGTTAACAATTCTTCGGCCGGCGGATACGCTGGCACGTTTGGCGCCGGCCACGACTAAAAACGCCTCACCCAAAAGGGCTTGCAACTGACGAGAAGCCAATAAACGAGCTTTGCTCGTTTATTAGCTTCTCGCCCTGGTCCCACCCCAATCAGTTGTGTACACAAATGCTGCGCCTTATATCAACTCCATCGCTAACAATTCATCCCGCTAACAAATCGCGTTAGGGTCACGCGCGCGCAGCGCGCATCGGTGCGCGGCCGTTCGGGTTAGCAACAATTATCGCGGCAGTGGTCCAGGCGGGTCGGTTTTTTATTATATTCCGGCGCCACGGTTATGCGCGCGAGCACGTGTGACCCTAACGCGATCCAGTCAACGTTAAGATCCACCACCCGCCGCTATCATTTACTTTGGCGCAACTTCTTTCTTAGCTTTCTCGTCCGCCTCTTTCTTAGCCTTAGCTTCAGCAGCGTCTATTTTCTTCTGTACATAACTCGACTTCGGAAACACTTCGGGCGCCACTTTCTCAACCACGCCGAAATTCCAAAGCGCCCAGCCGAGAACTAAAGTGATTATTGTAAATATAAACCAATTGCGCGCCGCGTGGCTTTCCGCGTACGGGTCAACCATGCTGCGCTCGGAGCCCGGCGGCAATTTAGCAATTCCCGTGAGACTGCGGCCGAATGGAATATTAACTTTAGCTTTCGAGTTGACCGCCCAGCCGTTCGCGTCGAGAAGCGGTCCGAGGTTGCGCTGCCGTAATTTTAGCCATGCCAGCAGCATCGAAGGCCCGGAAATTATTAATAACATTCCGGCGACGGCCAGCGGCATTTGCCACATTTCTAATTTTAAGAATCCGGCTGCAACTGTAGCGAGCGCGGTTCCGAGCGCGCCAACCGCGAGTCCGATCGCCGCGAAGATGCCGGCGAATTTAGCGACGTCAAAAGCCTCTTTCTTTTCGGCGGCTTTTCCCGCTTGCACGTCCTTCCCAACTGTATCAATTCCCGACGCAGCCTGATCCTGAACGGCCTTTTCGCGCGACGCCGCAAATTTTTCTATTTGTGATTCGACGAGCGCGGCGAATTTTTTGTAAGGATACCAAAACGCTTGCCGAATGCTGATGGGCTGTTCGACAATCTTAATAATCGTGGCGTCCCAGTCATTTCGGTGGCGATCATAAAAGATACCGTTGCGGCCGATCATTAAATTATCACTATCGCCGTTCGTAACCGCCGCGGCGATTTGCATCTTATCGCCCGAACTTTTCCGCGTAAGATCACAATAAACAAGATAACTTCTACTGAGCGACGCCAGCGACGCGTGCTTCCCCGGATCCGCGACGCGGACGGCGAGTGTGCAACTGCGTTGATCTAAATAAAGCGTTCCCGCCTGAAAAATCGCTGGAACGTCGCCGTCGTAGAAATCGCGGAAATTAACAAAATTGATCAGTAGTAAATACAAATCGCGGTGATACCGCACGAGCCGGTCGACCGCCGCGATCGCGTTGAACTCCGATTCAAGCCGCTGATCTCTAGCTATCAATTCCACAATTGTATCTTTACAGTTCATGGCGAGAATTTCGCGGATTCGCTCGATGCCGAGTTTTTCAACCGCGGCGCCCGCCTTGCCCGCCTGCCATGATTTGTACGGATCCAACTTTTTACAAATCGCCATCCAGCCGGATTCGCTGAGGGAATCGCCGCTGCCAAGCAATGGTTGAATAACTGCTACAGATAACGTTTTGATAGCATCGGCCCACGCCGGATTCACTCCGCGCAAAAGCGCGAGCGGCCGGTCCGCTTCAATTTTAGCAATAGGAAACGCCGCAAGCTCCGAAGCACTGAGCGTCATATCCTTCGCGGCGATTGTTAAATATTCAGTTTCGCTGCGGTTGAGCGCCGCGAGAGCGCGCGCGTCGAACGCCGCGAGGCGGCAGCGCGCAAAATAATCATCAACTTTTATTTTAACTAACGAAAAAATGGAGTACGCCGCCGCAGTGTCGCCCTTTAACGGTAATATATCAGATTCCGTCTCCGACCGGCGCCACCACTCCGAGTATGCTTTTAAGTCCGCGAAGAATGCATCCAATCTTTTCGTATCAATTCCGGGCTTGCCGCTGCGGTCGAGGATCGGCGCTGAACACGCGATCACATCGTGAATCACCGCCTCAATTTTAGCATCGCTGGCGGCGTTGGCGGCAATGATGCCGTCGCCGTTAAATTTAGTTTGCGAAAAAATCTTCGTCGTATCGGTTGTGTCCGCAACGGAAATATGCGTTGCACTTTCGCGTCCGAGATTTCTTAATATTTCCTTAGCCGAAGCTAACAATTGTTTGCCCTCTCCCGAATCCTGAATCGCCGTGAGCGGAAGCGAGCCGTCATTCTTAATAATAATTGCCGGATCCTTTAGAACGGAGCAAATCCAGTTGACAGCGGCAATGATTTCAGGCGCGCGAATGCGCCCGTCTTTATCTGTATCTATCAAATCGAGAGTTTGATAATCGAATTCAACGCCTCGCGTCGGACACGCGAGCGCCACCCACAATTTCTGGTCGAGAAATTCTATATTTTGCAAATCTCCAGATGTATCAATTCGAACCTGGTCGAATCCGCCTGCGCGAAAGAATTTCCATGAATGATTAGATTTGGGGGGCGCGGAAGTTGGTGGCATGTGATCTGCCTACCTATACTCGGGTTCGCCCGCCCATTCCAGCGCCGAGATGCTAAACCCTGCAATCGGAATTCCCGTTGCCGGCGCATCATCCGATCAGTAACGTTACTAGCAATGCACACTCGCAACCCGCCCAAACAGCGACGCCTCGAGGCCGGCTTGCACGCCCGACGGGCGATTACTGTTGCATTTCTATTATTAATATTACTTTTACCGGTCTTAACCTTTTCTTGTTATCGTGTATCACCCTCTTGGCACAGTTCGACTTCATCGTCAAGCGGAGCACCGTATACAGTCACTCGGGGTAAACAGTTTTTTTTCGATTCGGCGGGAAAACCAATCTCAACAGTTACGCCCGTCTCAGGCGCGGACGAGCGCGACACGTTCTACGAAGGCGTTCGAACAGATCAAGGTTCTGTAGAATTCGCGACGGGAGCAGTTTGGACGGATTGGATATCTACGGGAATTATTACTTCAACAAACGTAGGAAAAGGCATCCGGCCGCAGGCGAGTTATGTAATTTTGTTCCGCCACCCGCCGCTCGAAAAATTGACCGCTCCGGCAAATGTAAATATTACACCAATGAGTATATACTTTGATCACTCTGTTTCGATCGACAGTCAAACACTTCATTGTGAGTATGTAGGGACAACGACCGCGAACAACGGCCCGCTTCAGTCTGAAACGCTAACGCTCAACTCGATATCGTACCCGCTTTCCGCGGGACGCGTTTTCTTAGCGGATTTTCGTTCGTCACGCGTCGCGATCGAACATTTAAATATTGATATTCCAACGCCGCCCGACTCTCGCACCGACGAATGGTTAAAGTTATATTACAAAGAATTGCTCGAAGAATTGAAGTCTTCGTCGCCGCGCGTCGAGGCGTTTCTAAAATAACTTGCCGGCGCGAAATGTAACTATTTCGCTAGTTTCATTAATTCGACGGCGCCCGTCGGATCGGCGAAACGCATACAAAATCCATAGCCGCCGTAGTTGTTTCTCACTTTTACGAGAATCGAGTTCCAGCCTTTCTTTAATTTTAATAAAATCGAATCTTCGTCGGGCTTCAGCGGGCGGTGAATTTCGCGGGTGTAGGCAACTTCGCCGTTCACCCAAATGCGCACGCCGTCGTCGGAGCCTATTTTTGTTAGAATGTCGTGCGAAAACGAAGAATGAACTTGCGTGTACAAATATCCAAAAATTGGCGCTTTTGTAGTCACGTGTTTGTTTAAATCAAATATTCCGTTTTCTTCAATTGCAATTTTCCACTTTTCCTTCGCCGGATCGAACTCCGCGGATGTAAAGATTTTTTCATGCGCGGGCGCGAATTCAATACCACCCTTTGGATCAGCGTCGACGGGCGGGCTGATCCACCAATGATTAATAAACTTTTGAACGGGTACGAGTTCGATGGA
>JBJXHE010000022.1:0-7028 GCA_046160785.1 Planctomycetota bacterium | reverse complement strand
GCGTCGCGGTCGCCAAAGGCGTCGGATCGGAGCGATTCAAACTTCTTTATGATATTTATCACGCGCAAATCATGGAAGGCGACGTGATCCGGACGATCCGCGATAATATTACATATATTGGACACTTTCATACCGGCGGCGTGCCGGGCCGCGCCGAAATCGACGACACGCAGGAACTAAACTATCCGGCGATTTGCCGCGCAATTGTTGAAACGGGATTTAAAGGATATGTTTCGCAGGAATTTGTCCCGACACGCGACCCTCTCAAATCACTGCGGCAGGCAGTCGATATCTGCGATGTTTAACATTTCCCGATTATTGATATTTCTCGCGCTGGCGCCGGTAATGAGCGGAATTTATTTGATAAATACAAATACGCAATCAAAACCGGCGCGCGACGACAGCGCCGCGGAAAAATTGGGTTGGCGGCTCGGCATGCAATGCTGGACTCTCCGCGACCGAACGTGTTTTGAAGCTATCGAAACCTCCGCGCGCCTTGGAATTAAATATACCGAACTTTTTCCGGGGCAAATTCTATCGAAGGATCATCCGAACGTTAAGGTTGGCGAACTGAGCGAAGAACAACAAAAGTTGCTAATTGATAAATTAAAGAGCCACAGCGTGAAAGCCGTGAGCTACGGCGTTGTGAATCCGGCGAACAATGAAAAGGAAACGCGCAAGATCTTTGAATTCGCAAAAGCGCTGGGTCTCGAAAATATTAGTTGTGAACCCGCCGAGGACGCGCTCGGCCTCGTTGAAAAACTCTGCGCTGAATATTCGATCAAAGCGGCGATCCATAATCATCCGAAGCCATCGCATTATTGGAATCCCGACACGGTGCTTCGCAATATTAAAGATCGAAACAAATGGATTGGAGCGTGCGCCGACACGGGCCATTGGTCGAGGTCGGGCCTCGTTCCTGTCGAATGCTTGAAAAAACTCGAAGGCCGAATTGTTGAATTACACTTTAAGGATATTGAGAATAACGAAGACCGCCCGTGGGGCACCGGAAAGGGCGATGCCCGCACGATGTTAACAGAACTAAAACGCCAGGGCTTTCGCGGATTAATTAATATTGAATATGAAACGGGCTCAGGAAAGGAACTCGAAGCAAATGTTACAAAATGTATCGAGTTTTTTGATAGGATTGCGGGCGAACTCTCCGGAAAGTAACAAAAAGGAATGTTAATAAAAAGGGCGCTGTAAAATCGCGCCCTCGACGTTAATAAAAAGGGCGCGATGAAATCGCGCCCTTCCAATAGCTACTGCTAATACTAGCGGTTCTTACTTCTTGCCTTTCGCAAGTGTGTACATTCCGCGCTCGACGCGCTTGAAGCGCTTATCGGTCGAAAGGCGAATCGCTACGATTCGTGTAAACGCTGGGCTCGAAGAAGAGTAGCCAGACTTCTTTACTGCACTTGCGACATCCGCGATGCCCATTGCGCTTTTTGATCCACCAAGAACGCTAGTGATGTACGACGCGAGATCTTCGCCAGCGGGGCGACGGCCACCGCCTGCGCGCTTCGCACTTTTCTTAGCAGCTTTCATCTTTGCCATGGTTAGTTTTCGGTAATTTCCGAGGGGTTGTAGTAGGTTAGAACTAGTTCGTGAAACTAATATTAGCTTCACAAGTGTAAGAAGATGCCTGTTATCAAACTCGATTTCAAGAGAAAATTTCTAAAAAATCTTTGGTGATAACAGCTGAACAATCGGAATGAATGAATTGTCGGCTTAAGGAAAAACTCGGAATCCTAGTGAATCGCCGATTCAAAATCACTCTTAGCCTCCGGAATTGAAGCTTCGCATAATTCAATCACGTATTGGTGAATCTTCTAATCCGCGCTGTTTTCAGAGGAGAAATCAATCACGATCGCGCGAAATCACCAATTCCCACTCGCCACAGTTGGCGCGTGAAAGGAAAATAAGTCTTGCTTTTCTGCGAAGACTTGCTTTCGACGGTTCGTGCGATCCTTATGATCGCGAATTCTTTAAAATACGCACCGTCGCTGCGCGAAATACTAATAAAAAACCGAACGTACGCTGGGCGATTACTGCCTTCTATTCAACTTTTCGCGCGGCGCGGACGCCAGTATCAAACATTCGATACGTCGCATGACTAAATGAACGATGCCCCGAGCGCGCCTCGGTCGCCGGCGCAAGATAACCGCCTCCACGCATCACTTTTCTGCGTTTTGCATCATTGGTATCGGCCGCTTCATTTCCGCTCTGCGCAATTGAAGCATTGTACGATTTGTATTCATCAAAACACCATTCCCAAACGTTGCCGGCCAAATCATAAAGTCCAAAGCGATTCGGTTTAAATGTGCCTACCGGCGCGGCGGAATCCATATATCCGTCTTTATCTCCGCGAAGATTTCCAAAACCTTCCAGAGTTTTTTCTGTATTTCCCGTAAACCAAACGCTAGTCGTCCCGGCGCGAATTGCATATTCCCACTGCGATTCTGTTGGAAGCGTTAATCCAACTTTAGGAAGCGCGGCCATGCACATTTCCCAATTGATACCGGAAACGGGAAGCACGGTCGGATTCTTAACATCTTTATAAATCCAGCTCGGTTCCTCGCCCGTGAGACGCTTCCATTGCTGCTGTGTTATTTCATACTTTGCAATAAAGAACGGTTTCAATGTTACAGAATGAACGGGCCCTTCGTCGACCTCCGCGAAATCGTCGGCGTTCGGCGAATTCTTGGGATTCTGCGGATTCGGCCGCACGCAACCCATGTCGAACGTGCCGCCCGGAACCAACACTAAAATAACGCCCGTCGCTTCTGTAATAATAAACTTTCCGTCGGCGTCGCGAGCCGGCGCCGCGCCTGTTTCTACTTGTAAGAATTCGAACAACCCCGACTTCGGATCCCTGCCAAGCGGTTTTAAACCATACTGCGGATCGATTCTGAGGCCGCCGTACGCCGGCGTCTCTTTAGTATTCGCAATTGCTACAATTGTCTCGGGCCAGCCCGAGTCGGCGGAAAGCGTCAGATCCCAAAGTTTAAGAGCGCCCAGGATTCGTGCGGTCACGCCCTTTTCGGTAATAATATTAGAAAGGCCTGTTACTAATTCTCCGATGACGGAATATTGCCATCGAAGTTCGTTAATCTCGTCGGCGGAAGCCAAATCTTTCTTGTCCGCGATTGCTTTTTGTAGTGATTCGAGTTTTGCTTTGTGCGGAGGAAGTTTCGTCGCAAGTTCTCTTGCATCGATGAGCCATTGTTGCATTTTGACGCGCGGCGGCGGATACGCCGCGAGCGCCTGTTCCGCGGCTTCGTGAAGATCGTTGAGGCGCTTCACGTCGGACATCCGTTGATAATCACTAAGATTCGAAATCGCCTCGCGCTCATTCTCGCGCGCGATTTTGGCATTCAGTTCCGCTTCATTTTTCGCGGCTGTTATATCTTTATTCGCTTGTTCAAGTTTATCGTTCGCGCGCGAAACCTTGTCGCTTTCTTCTTTAATAGCAATATTTTTTCCTTCAAGATCTTTAGCATGCTTCTTTTGTTGCATTAACATGAGCGACAACCCGCCGATCGCGACCAGAATTGTAGCAAGGATCGCCGCGGCCGTCGCTTTGTTGCGAAGCACCCATTTCTTAAATTCCACGAGCGCGCCGGTCGCGTACGCCTTTACTACTCTTCCTTCGAGATACGCGCGAAGATCCTCGGCCATCGCGCGCATGTCAATGTAGCGTTTGGCGGGATCGCGCGACATTGCCTTTTCACAAATAGCAATAATTTCCGCGCTGAGTTTTTGATTTAATTCATGAAGCGGACGCGGCGGGCCTTTCTTAACTTTATCTAATACGGCGTACGGCGACGGATTCGTGCCGGGCTCGACATACGGCATCTGCCCCGAAAGTAAATGATAAACAATCGCGCCCATCGAATAGACGTCCGCGGTCGGCCCCATTTCTTGCACTTTGCCGTGCGCCTGCTCGGGCGACATGTAGCAGGGCGTTCCTAACACTTCGCCGTCTAACGTTAAATATGCTGATCCGGGCTCTTTTGTAGCAGCGTCGCGGCGCGCCGTCTTGACGCCGCTCTCGTCCATCGAACTTGTAACTCTTTTGCTTTTTGTAAAATTAGGCTCGGCCTTTCCTATCACCTTCGCGAGGCCCCAGTCCATGACATAGGTTTCTCCGAAGTGGCCAACCATAATATTCGCGGGTTTCAAATCGCGATGGATCACTCCTTTTGTATGCGCAAAAGCCATCGCTTCGCACGCGCGCTGAATTGTATTTAATGCGCGTGTCAGGTTCCAGCCGTCCTTTCCTTCCTTTACTAATTCTAGAATTGTTTGAAAGTCGCGCCCGTGGATGAGGCGCATTGTAAAATATACTCTTCCGTCGGGCGAAACGCCGAGTTCGTGGACAGGCACAATTCCCGGATGATCAAGCTGGCCGGTAACCTGTGCTTCTTCCAAAAAACGCGCGACGCGCTGGGGGTCGTCAGGATTATTAGCTTGTTCCTGCTCCGTTCCGAGAATCACCTTCATTGCTAAGTTTCGCCGAAGGTCGCCGTCCCAAACCTTAAGAATCGCGCCCATGCCGCCGCGCGCGACTTCACCTTTAAATGTATATCTTGGATTTGGCGACGAATGCTGCGCGATTTTTTGTAGCATCGGGTCGTTCTCGCCCGGCGGCGCCGTCATTTTCGGACTGTCGCCCTGTTCGAGATTAACATTAGGGTCAATCTCTTTTCCGTATCGTTTAACTAATGATTCGACGACGGACGGAGGGCGATTCGCATCCAGCGCCGGCGGCATTTTCTTAGCTTGGTCGCGGAGCCGCCGCAGTTGCGCGGCCATCGAGGGAAACGCTTCGCACAATTGATCAAATGCTTCATTGTGCGCGTCGCCGTGGCGGCTGACGAATTGATCAAATAGCCGCTTCGACTCGGGGGAAATCGGATCGTTAGGATTCGGATCTGCCAATGTTTATTTTCCTTCTTTGCTGTCGTTCGGCCCCGTTTCAGTTAAGTTTGGAGCAGTGTCGGCATTGTTTTTGGTCCAAATGATAGATTGCCCGACGGGGGCGTCCGCGGGACGCGCTTTAACAATAGTAAAGCCGGTGCGTATCGCGATTTCGCCGCGAAGTTTTGTTACTTCGTGATGCAACATTTCGGGCTTCGCGCCGAGCTCTGTTAATATTAAACGCGCGAGTTCGGCGGCGACCTCCGCCTCTTCATAGGAAACGTGGCTCGCGCCGGCCGTTTCGAGATGCGTGCGTTCGTCGAGGTAGCGCGCGCGTGAAACAATGGTTATCGACGGGTTCATCGTCCGCACGGTGGCAATGATCGCAGCGCGCGTCGCGAAGTTTGGAACTGTTAATATCAAATACCGCGCTTCCTGGATTTTTGCCGCGTTCAGCACTTCGCGATTTGTAGCATCTCCGAAAACCGCGTCGGTGCCGATTCGATTGAGTTTTTTAATAGTATCGAGATTCAAGTCGACGATCGTTGGCTTGATTCCGAAGCGAATTAATATCTTACATAACGTAATTCCCACGGGGCCGTACCCGACGACGATCGCGCGCGCCTCCGTGCCCTCCGGCAGCGCAAGTTCGCCATCTGTAGAATCGTTCGCACCCTTTGCATGGTTCGCATCGGGCGACGGCGCTTTATCTAATTTGTGCGCAATCCACGACCCGAATCTTAAACTTCGCGCGACGAGCGTCGGCGCCAAAACCATCGAAAGAACGGCAAGCGTAATTAATAATTGATGATGATCATCTGTAAACACCTTCGATTCCTTCGCGGCGGCTACTAATACAAACGCAAACTCCGACGCCTGCGCGAGCGCGAGTCCGGCGCCGACGGAGATCGCCCACGGATTCCTAAAGAAGCGGAAAACCGCCGCTGCCGCGACCGTTTTGAAGATGACAAGAATCGCGAGCCCGAATGTTAATAACGGCACGTGGCTCGCGACGTAATTCAGGTCCATTAACATTCCGACCGTTAAGAAGAAGAATCCTAACGATAGGTTTTTGATAGAAATGAGGTCGGCGCGAATCTGGTGCGCGTACGGCGTTCCCGAAAATACTAATCCGCCCATGAACGCGCCGAGGGCGAGCGACGCGCCGACCTGGTGAGCGAGCACCGCGACGAGCAAACACGCGCCGAGGCTGCACAGCGCAAACACTTCCTGGCTTTTTGCAATGGCCGCCTTGCTAAAAATAAACGGCAGCACCTTTTTTGATATAAAGAATAAAATCGGCAGCGAAACCGACATAATCCCGAGGCTCAACGCAGGGCTGATTCCTCCCTCGTGGCCTGCCTGTACGCCGACAATCATCGGAAGCGCCGCTACAAATAGCAATGCTACTAAATCCTGGCCGAGCAAGATCGCTAACGATGTTTTCGCGGTCGCCGAATCGGCCTCGCGCCGGTCTTCGAACGCCTTGATAACAATTGCCGTCGAAGAAAGTCCGCACGCCACGCCGCCGATCAACGCTTCATTAAAACTAAATCCGAGCAACATTCCCGCGCCGCCGCACAACCCGGCCGTCAACAACATTTGCATTGCCGTTCCTAACGTTGCAAGCCGCGCGACCTTTTTGATATGTTCAAATTCGAATTCGAGCCCGATGAAGAATAGTAAAAATACAACTCCGATTTCCGAAAGGTGAGAAATGTTATCGGACGCCGTCACCACCTTCATACCAAAAGGGCCGACTAATACTCCGAGCGCGATATATGCAAGAATCGCCGACTGGCCGATTTTATGCATCAGCCAGACGAGGATGGCGGCGAGGATCGTTACGACCGCGATCCCGGTGAAGAGGTCCATAGACCGCGCAGATTAATAGGAAATAAGAAAGGTAGCGAGCATGGGGCGGATAACTTAAAGCGAATCGATGAAAACGCTCTGCGCCATTTCGTACCTGGCATTCGCAATCGCGTGTCCGGCAATTCAAAACTCTGAACGCAACGATTCCGAACATTTGCGCGCGGAGTTATTAACTGGCGTCCGCGAGATCGCGTCGCCCGGCGTACCCGGCGCTTTTTGTGTATTCGGCG
>JBJXHE010000021.1:0-11372 GCA_046160785.1 Planctomycetota bacterium | reverse complement strand
TATAGTAATTTTTTGTTAAATCAAGGAAAGGCGTTTGAGACGTAGTAAGAACTTACGTTTAGAACGGCTTGACGACGAGTTAACAAAAAAGAACATTTTTGAATAGGATGACTTTTGCCACGGGCTGTTAAAGGCAAAGCCGTTTTTATTGATGTATTTCGCACGTGGTGAGGCCCCTGCAAGTCCGGGGTCCCGGATCTGAATCGGCTTTTCGAAAAGAAAGAATCCGAGGGATTGATGGTAATCGGTGTGACCGACGAAGAACCTTCGCTGGTCGACGACTTTGTACAAAAATATAAGCCTACTTTTCCGATCGTTATTATTAAGAATAAGGATTTCGACCAGGCGCTTGGCGTTAACGGATTCCCTTCGGCCGCCATGATCGACGCCTCGGGAAATTTAGCGGCGACAGGGCATCCGATGGAACTCGAGCCCAAAGTCGGAGACTACACTTCGAAGGCGAAGCCCGGATCTGTAATACCGGCAAAATTTAATAGTGTAATGGCGGCCGTGCGCGCGCGGAATCTTGCAAAGGCGTACGCAGACCTTAAGAAAGTTTCGGGCGCCGACAAGAAGTGGACGGATCGAATGACTACATTTCTTGAGGGCGAAGCGGCGTCCGCGTTCGCGGCCGCAAAGGCGGCTTCCGAGGAAGGTCTTTTGTATGAAGCTACAAAAAAGGTCCAATCGGTTGCGAAAGCGAGCCCGCCGTTTCCTGTAACAAAGGAAGCCGCGGCATTATTAAAATCCTTCGAGACCGGGCCAAAGTATAAGTTAGAAATGTCGGGCGGCGAAAAATTTGAAAAGATTCGCGAACTCGAAAACAAGGGCGATTATACAAAAGCGGTCGAGGGTTATTCTGAAATTATCAAATCGTGTCCGGGCACCAAGATCGGCGAAGCGGCCAGAGCGCGCGGCGCGGATTTGATTGATAAAGGAATGCCGGGATTCAACGGCAACTGTCAGGAGTGCGGACGCGGGCGCAAAGCCTGCGACAAACATAAAGAAAACGTGAAGTTGTAACTTTGGCGCTACCGGCGCTATTGAATATTACTTTAGTCTTCGGCAATCGCGATCGAGGCTAACGATCCGCCGTTTTTTAGTGAATTAATCCGGCACTCATGAAACTAGTGCTTTCACCCCCATCACGACATCACTGAGCGGTAGCGCCGTCATTCTTTCACCCATAGAGTACTTCTCCTTTCCGGGATACACGACCCACAGGTGTTCGAGTTTCAAGTCACTCGTCGCGATGTGCATCGACTTTGTAACAGTTGGTGCATCTGTACATTTGAACTCGAATCCGTAACGTTTTCCTTTTCTAAATAATAGCAAGTCCAGTTCGGCGCCGCGAATAGTGCTCCAGAACCATGCGTCATGATTGCCATGAATTGTTAAGATTTGTTCAAGCGCGAATCCTTCCCAACTAGCGCCGTAGCGGGGATTGGATCGCAGACCCATCAAATCGGAGACCCCGAGCAGGTGATGTAGTATTCCGCTGTCCCGGATGTAGACTTTCGGCGACTTGACCTGCCGTTTGCCAAGGTTTTCAAACCACGGACTGAGTACACGCAACATGTATGTGCCCGCGAGAATGTCTCTATAGTGATTCGCCGTTGCTGGTTGCACAGACATTACTCTTCCCAGTTCCGCGGCATTCCAGATTTGTCCATGATAGTGCGCAAGCATCGACCAAAAGCGAGCGAGTGTGGGCGCGGGAATACGCACACCAAGACTTGGTAAATCTCGTTGTAAAAACGTCTCGCGAAACCCTTCAAGCCAGCGCCAAGCAGCGTCGTTTGTTTCCGCCAAATACGCTCTCGGAAATCCTCCTCGCAACCACAGTCGATCTTGATGGCCTACTTCGTCCATGCAGAGTCCTGATACGTTTACGAACTGAACACGTCCCGCGAGTGTCTCTGAAATTCCTCGAATAAGTTCTGGAGCGGCACTACCTAGCAAAAGAAATCGCCGTTTTTTTTTCTTTTCATCGCAGAGCGGCCGCAATGTTTCAAATAGAGCCGGCATTCGCTGTACTTCATCAATGACTACAAGTCCCTCACAATCGGCCAGTGTTGCTTCCGGCGTTGACTCAAGTGCTGCGCGCGACGCGGCGCGTTCCAGATCAAAGAGCGTTGCCTGTTTCTCTTCTTCCATAAGCTGTGTCGCAAGAGTGGTTTTGCCGACTTGCCTTGCGCCGAGGAGGACGACGGCCGGCGATTCCTTGAGCCGGAGTTGAACATCCTTCCGCAGTCGTTCACGGGATATCGATTGTCGCATTTCGATAGTTTAACTGCCGATTTACGACAATGTCAAGCATTCGATTCACGGCTCGTCTGCGAAATGTTAGCTAGCAGCTATCTCAAAACTGCTACTTCACCTTCATCTGTAACTTATATCTTCCGGGGCTCTGCCCCGCATTTTGAAAATAGAATGTAAACATTCCGGGATTCACGACCGTAATTTGTTTTTGGCTCACTTTATTATTATTTCCCGTAACGACTTTTGCGTTCGGGAACGTGAAGTCGCTGCCCGGGTCGAGAATCAAGAAATCGACGAGCGTGCCATCGGAAGAATTTCCCGTGATGGTGATATCAATTTTTTGACCCGCCACGAATGTAAACCGAATCGCGTGGTCGTTCAGATTCAAGAATTCCGAATCAAAAGATATATTTAATCCCGCGGTCGCGTCCCAATGCACGATGGGCGAATTGCTAGGATTGCCGATGGCTCCGTTCGCTAACATTGCGCCCAGACCTTTCGCGGCGGTCGTGTTGCCTTTCGCTGCGAGAAGATCGTCGAACAGCGTCTGAAGACACTGAGCGTAGAACGCGCCGTACGCGTCTTGCGCATTGGATATATCAACTACGGGAAACCCCGCCTCACGCATCGTTTGAGGCCAGTTCGGCAGCGATGCTGCAATAATCGGGTCTGCAATTTTATCCTTAAGAACCTCGCGCAGCCGCCAGAGGGTCGCTCCAAAAATAACGCCGGCCTCATGCTCCTCGGGCAGACCCGTCTGTCCGACGAGAAAGTTTAAATCGTCGGGAAACACCCGATCATCACTAAGATTCCGAATCGATTCGCCTAAAAGTAACAGATCCGGACCCAAATGGTTAAATGCAATAATCGGCCCGATCCGCGGATCCTTATGCAGCGACGCGGAAAAGTAGTCTGCGATTGCTTCATTCACTGCACGCGGCGGAAAATCAACATCCGCGGCGCCGAATTGAAGGCCGAGCCCGTCGGCGACAGCATGTAAATATTCGTGCGAAGCGACGCTCATGTCGCGCGAGTAGTCATCCATCAAATCACCGGTCTGAGACGACGGATCGCCGAATAGTAAGAATCCTTCGCCGAAACCGGCGCCGAGATCGACGGGCGCGAAAAACGCATTCTCGACGCCGGGAACGTTTACAACAATCGGCATGCACCGGTCGGTTGGAAGCGGGCCGAAAAGTTTTGCATACTTTGTCGCGGATTGCTGAATCCAATAATAAATATTAACTTGATCGAACAAATCGCCCGTCGCGGGATCATTGCTATTAAATGTAAAGATATGATTCGCGCTGAAAGCATCAAAAAAGTTTGCGTCGAGCGTCTGGCCGTAGCGGCCGTAGATCGCGCCGTCGACCGCGGGCGTGCCGTCGATGTCGTCGACTCCGAGTTCCGCAAGCGGTTTATAACTATGTTTCTCCTTGAGCGCGTTCGCGATACTACTATAAACGTTGCCCTTGCCGTTCGCCGTCGAGAATTGAAACACCTGATCGTTAAATTGATAATTACCCGTTCCCGACGACGAGCGGTCGATCATGCGAACCGCCGCGCCCGTGATTGCATCGATTTCGACGCCGAGCGGCCGCCAGTCTTTCTTAATAATAACGTTCACTCGATACAGAAGACGCGGACCGCCTTCGCCGGCGCGCGCGATCTTTTCAATATTTCCGGCGCCGGGTTTTAGTAATGATTCCGGAAAACCCGACGCGCCAAGCGCCGCGAGCGCGAACACGCGCGCAGCGACCTCGTTAAAAACCGGCGGCGCGGCGAGCGCGAGCGCTTCGCTAACGATCCCGTGCGCACCCGTCGCGCGCCCCCTGGAGTCGAGCGAGATAGTAATGCCATATTCATTCGCTACAAATCCGCGGACGATCTGTTGCAAACGGACGTAGCGCGCGTTTCCGTTTTTGTAACTTCCGCCGGCGGTTGAAACTGTATATTCAATCGATCCGCCAAAATTAAAGAACGCGCCGAAGCGATCTGTAAATTCGCGCGCGACCTTGGCCGCTTCTCCGGGCGCGAGTCCGAGATCGCCGCGAATGCGGCGTACGCCGCCCCCGTTATGGATATCCATATCGCAATCGACCGTCCACGATTTCGCGACATCGCCGAATGTATCAAATAGCGCGCGGTCCTGCGGCCGCAGTTCGCCGCGCCGCACGTGCTGCGCCGACGCGGTTGGATATAATAAAAACGCCGCGCCCGCGGCGAAAATAGATAATAGCGCGCTCGTCGGTCTCATCGATGCAGTCCGTAATATTTGTTAAATTGTAGAATTGAGTTCCAAATACTTTGCGAATGCTAACATTCCGCCCGACGCCTGGCGCCAGTCGAAATTTTCATTCGGAGCGTGGTAGCCGTGTTCGGGCAGCGACAATCCTAAGAATAGAACCGGAGCCGAAAGCGAACGTGATAAAGGCAGCGCCGGGCCAATCGAGCCCCCCTCTCGGACGAGCGCGGGCCGCATGCCGAATCCGAAATCGAAACTCTCGCGCGCTGCGGCCGCATGCGGTCCGGCAAACGGCGCGCTGTACGGCGACACGCCCTCGTGCGCGGTCACTTCGACGTCGGGGTTTATGTTATGAACGTGCTCTTTTAGTAAATTAATAATCTTTCGCGGCTCCTGGTTCGCGACGAGCCGCATGCTAATTTTCGCTTCAGCCCGCGGCGGCACAATTGCCATAATTCCGGGGCCGCTGTAGCCGCCTGTGACGCCGTGTACTTCGAACGTCGGGCGCGCCCACATCGCGCGCAGCACGCTTCGCGAATTGTTATGAACGAGCCGTTTGATCGCGTACGCGGATTTGAAGTCTTCTAATCGAAACCCCGATGCTTCAAATTCGTCGAGCTCTTTTTCTGTAGCTTCCACGACGTCGTCATAAAAACCCGGGATGAGCACGCGCCCCGTCTGCGCGTCGACCGAGCGCGCGATGACTTCGCAAAGCTCGGCAATCGGATTCTTAATAACGCCGCCGGTGTCGCCGCTATGTGTATCATTCGCCGCTGATTCTAATTTAAGTATCGCGGGCTGCATGCCTCGCAGCGCGTACGGAATCGCGGGCTTATCTTTAGATATCCAAATCGTGTCGGATACTACAACAGAACCGCACGCGAGCTCGTCCGCGTTTTTTGTTAAGAACTTACTAAAATTCGGCGAGCCGATTTCTTCCTCTAACTCGAAGCAAATATTCGCCTGCGCCTTCACGCCGAATTCCATTGCTAAGAATGCGCCGAACAGCGCGGCGAGCGCGGGGCCTTTGTCGTCGGTCGCGCCGCGGCCGAAGTAGCGTCCGTTATCATTGATAAACTCAAACGGCGGGCGCACCCACTCCGGCCCGCCCGCGGGCTGCACATCCAAATGATTATAAAAAGTGACGGGCCGGCCGCCGCCGTTTCCTAACTTTCCGACGACCACGGGATTTCCATCTGTTTCAACGAGCCGCGCCGTGCCGCCGAGTTTTTGTATCCATCGAACCGCGGCCTCGCCGCACCGGCGCACGTCGCCCGCGCGCGCCGGATCGGAACTGATACTTCTAATCTCGACAAGCTCCGCGAGCGCCGATTCATAATCTTTGCGCAGCGAGTCCACGCGCCGCGCGGCAGTGTTTCGGTCGATAGGCATGCGCGGATGATAACAGGAGTGTAGTATTGGAGCCACATGCGCCGGTTTATTGTAAGAATCCTCATCATTTGTATTAGCGTTTTCGCGGGGCTTGCTGTCGTCGAACTCGGACTACAGATCGCGGGCGTGTACGTCCGGCGAAACGCGATGGCGCGATTGTTAGCTCCGCCCGGCGATTCGCGGCCTCTCGTCGCGTTCTGCGGCGATTCTAACATTTACGGACTTTATATACATCAAGACAACGCTACACTTTCGAAGCAAGTAGAGGCGTTATCACAAAAGAAATCTCCGGGCGGCACGGCGGCGGGAGTGAGAACTGTTAATTTTGGCCTGCCCGCGAGCGCGTCGTGGGCGGTTCTCGAACAAGTGAAGCGCGCTCTCGAACTAAAGCCCGCGGCAATTATTGTAAGAACCGGCATTAATAATATTTGGCAATACCCGCCAGAGGGCGCCGCGGGTTTTCTTGAAAACTTAAAATTAGTGCGGATGTTCCGGCTCTCGTCGGCAAATCAACAATTAGGCGACGCGCATTCCGTGACGTTTGGACCTGGCGGACATGCTGTCGCGAACGCGGCGCGCGACGCCGGCGGCGGCCAGTCGGAAATATTACTAAAAACGCGCGACGGCCTTGAGATGCCGTTTCAAATCATGAGAGCGGGCGCCAACGTTATGTTTGAAAAAGCGGAACCGCGCTTGCGCGCCGATTTGGATGAAATGGCGCGCCTCGCCGAAGCGGCATCTGTAACATTAATATTCGCGACGTATCTCGACCCATCCGCTCCGGCATGCCGCGCGATTCGCAATGTCATACTAACGTTCGACGGCGCGCGAGGCGCACGCGTCGCCGACTGCGCGCCGTATGCGGAACTCGCGATCGCGGGCCCGGCGAATGATGCGATTCCCGGATCGGCGCTCGCGACCGCGCGGCGAAGTTTACTATTAACGCGCGACGGGCACCCGACTTCGGTGGGTTATGCCGTCGAAGCGCGCGTCGTCGCGGGCGTGCTCGCCGAAGCGGGGATTCTTAAAGATTATCAATACGAATCGCCGGCCGCATTAATACAACAAATGGAATTGTATATTCCAAAGCTGCAAAAAAAACCTGGCTTCCCCGGCGTTTATGACGTGCGCGGACACAGCGGCGACCGAGTTTACTTAATCGCGGGATTGCCCGGAGAATCGTATTATCGAGAAACGCTGATTCCGATCGATTGCAAATCGCTCTCACAAGGACCACTACAAATAAAACCTCCCGTTGCGCCGATTGTTGAACTGCGCGAGCCGGGCATTGGAGAATTAAAGTTAGATCCCGCGGCGGCGAAGCGCCTGCCCGAAAATGCACAGTTGATCGCCGTGATCGAACGCGGCGGTGTGTTCGGCGGCGCGAGGATTTTGATTAGTAATGCGGTGGAGTATCAGAAGACGGCGAAGTGAACGCGGCGCCGTTGCTACTATTGAACAATGATCTCGATTCCATTGGATGTGCTTAGGTTAGCGGGCGACGGAGAACATATCGTGCTCGGCCATTGCCATACGGCCTGTGCGTAAAGTCTCATACCGGTCAGCATCGTGGCGCCTGTTAACGAAATCGGCAGAGTCTTGCCTGTACCCCACTTGTCTGAATTGATATCGATTCCAATGAATGCCGAGCTCGAAAAGCCCACATGGAAGCTCACGCCTAGACCGAGAGTCTCGTAGCCGAACTGGTCCGGTTGATCGCTAACGATAACCGCACCGAGAGCGTTCGGCGGCGCATGATCACAAATAAATTGGAAGTTGTTGGCTGAGATACTGAGTGGTTCGTTCACTGTGAATTGATGTGGTCCGGTGCAACCGGGTGAACCTGTTCCGAAGCGTGTTAAACCGAACGGATCATTGGGAAGTTTCAAGCGCGTTAGCGAGAACCCGCCACCTGTAGCAAAGGCACCAGGTGTCGTCGGAAAGTCCAGCGACCCTGGCATCCCTAGTACGAGTACACTGTCTTTTCCAACGCCCACGCACCGGCCAAACCAATCTTCTCCCGAACCGCCAAAATAGCTAGCGAACAGCAATCCCGTTCCTGTGTTGTTCACTTTCATGATGTAGCCATCCAATGGACCTGTTACTTGCGACTTGAATGCGTCTGCTGTGGTCGGAAGTGGAACCCACCATGTGGGTTTAATCGTGGCAGTAATGTAACTATTACCCGATTCGTCGAGGCCAAACCGTCTGAACGTATTACCCAGAGTATGCAGATAGGTAGCGAAGACTACAGAAGCGCTCGATGGTTCAAGTTTCATCAGCACCGGCCCTTGAGTAGGTGCAGATTGATATGCGCCCACAGTTACCGGGAGAGCGTTGTGGCCGTAGAGACATAAGTAAATGAATGGATCGCGGTAGACGACACTGCTGTAGTGTGATAACGCGCCGCCAGAAAACCCCAGATATGTAGCATAGTCCAGCGCCGTTCCCTGTGGATTGATCCGGATGAGAATTGAATCAAAGCCGCCTGAAGTAGAGTCGACGGCGGTCGGTGTCACGGGCAGCCCTGTCCAAGTGGTGTGTCCGAGAGCCCACACTCCGCCAACACCATCCGCAGCAACGGCATATCCTGTATCATTACTATTCGACGGGCTTATGTACGTCCCAAATCCGATGGTTGAATTGACAGTATCCATCTTTGACACAAACATCCCTGTAGTGGTGAATGGATTAAACGCGTTGGGTGTTACGAGCAGGCACGGCGCGAGCACATGTCCAGTCGCGTACGCATTACCACTATCATCCGCTGAGATTGCGTAAGGGATCGTTGTATTATTCGAGATGTACGTAGAAAATAAAAGCGTCGACCCTGTAGTGTTTAGTTTACAAACATAGGCGCCCACGCCGCTGTGTACATACGGCGCCCCGGGCGTCAGTGGAAAGTTCGTCGAGTAGGTACCTCCGCACACGTAAGCATTTCCAATCGAGTCGCTCGTAATGAGTGCGGTTGGGTACTCGTTCTTGTTCCCTCCAATGTATGTTGAATAGATCAAGTTGGTACCTGTCGAATTCATCTTCATTGCAAAAGCGTCTGCTTCCGAGCCAGAAGTACCATTGTACGTTGTGTCGTACGCGCCCGGAGTTGTTAGAAACCAGGGTGAACTCGTTTGTCCGGCAATCACTGCGTTTCCCGCCTTGTCTGCTGCCATTTCCGTGAAATTCAACCCGCCCCATCCACCTCCCCAGTAAGTCGAGAACTCGATCGTCGGATCGACAACTAAAGATGCAGTGCGCGACTCACTTACCAATTCAAAACCAATGCGAGAGTCATCGAGAATCCGAAAGCGGCAGTGTGCTGTTTGCTGTTGGTCTCCAGTCTGCTTCCAGTAGGACGCGGGGATTCGCTGCCGAATGATTCCACTCTCCAAATGAATCAGTAGATCACCACTAGTACCCACGTCGAGTGAGCGCGCGCCATCGATCCGCACTATGACATTTTGAAGACCTGCCGCATCGTTACAAATAAAATCATACTCAAGCCGCCGTCCGTCGAATTTTAGTATGAGGTCGACGCCGGAGTACAGGTCGATAACTTTGACCGCCGCATAAGTAGATACTTGCGTCCGCCAGGCATCATAATCATTTCCATAAAAGTAATGATGATTCTGACCCTGTGGATCTGTGTATTCGACGTGCGCCTCTGAATTCGCGCCCTCAAATGCAACGTACACGTTTTCAAAGATCGTTTTTTCTAAGTCTGCCGCAGGCGGCGATGCTAACGAAAGTACAAACCCATTCTCGACGCCGCTAATCGTCGCGGAAGCGCCCGGCACACTCCAGAGTACCCTCGGATCCCACTGGCCGGAATTTACTACAATTGCGCTCGCGAATGGCGCATTTTGAAACGTCGTTGCCGGCGCGTTCGAATTTCGAATCGGCTCCTGCGAAAAGCACTCGGACGCGTGACTCATGATCGCGGGCGCAATCAGCGTTAGTAACATCCGTGTGCGCGAGATGAGTATCTTCATACTAATACTTCCACGCAAGAACAGTCGAATCCTCGCTCGCGGAATAGAGAATTCCGTTCACCGGATCATAAACCAATTTATAAATATTTCCGCGGTGTCCGCGGAGTGTCTTTACCAATTTTCCAGCCTCCATCGACCAAATGTAAATGATGCGCGCCTCGCCCGCCGCGGCGAGCATTTTTCCGTCGGGAGACAGCGCGGCGCAATACAACGATTTTTCGTGGCCTTCGAAAGACTTCAATTCAGCGCGCGTCTTGACATCATACAAATGCACGGCGCGGTCGCCACCCGCGGCGATGAGTTTGCTTCCGTCGGATGTAAATAATACGGAATGCACCATTCCGCCGAGACCTTTCCATTGGTGTATTTCTTTATTCGTAGCAAAATCCCACAATTTACAAATACGGTCGTAGCCGCCGGACGCAAGCAGCTCGCCGTCGTGCGAAACGGCAAGACTCGCCACGCCCGCGGAATGCCCGGGCCATTTTGTTATAAACGCTCCGCCGGCCGACTTTAATATTGTGATCGTTCCCGACTGATCGCCCGCGGCGAGCCGTTCGTTTTTTGTATCCAACGCGAGAGACTTAACGTCGGCGTCGCATTTGTAAATTTTACTGAAAGTGAGGTAGGGTGCTTCCATTTGTAATATGTCGCCATTCGCGAGTCCGGCGAGTATTGTATCATTAGTGCCGGTGGCGAGGAGTTCGTTGACACCCGCGCCCACCGGCACCATTCCAAGTCTTGAGGGGTTGCGAGCGCTCCCCGTCATATTCCAAAGAATCAAATACTGGTCCGCACTCCCCGTCACGATTTCCGCGCCGCCATTGACTACTACAATGCCGCGGACCGGCCCGTGATGCGGCGGGTTGTCCTTTCTTAATATTTCGTTTTGTAATGGGCCGTTTTGCGCTTTTTGAATTTGATATATGTGGCGGTCGGTACCACCAAAGGCGACCGTGCCGCTTCGAGATTCGACGGCTACTGCCTTCAAACTCGTGCCCGGAACACGATCCTCCGCGAGCATTTTGTTATCGATCAAATCCCAGAATATTACTTTTCCGTCGGATCCAGCAGAGACTAACAATGTGCCGTCTGCGTTCGCGACTTTCGCAGAAAACACGATTCCGTCGTGTCCCCGCAGAGTGGTTGAGCGCGAACGAACCGACCTATTCCAAATTCGCACAGTTTGGTCGCCGCCGGCCGAATAAATAACATTTCCGTCGAGCGACCAGTCGACCGAGTACACCATGTGTTCGTGGCCGCTGAACTCGGCGACAGAGCGCCCGTTCGACAGATTCCAGACGCGCACCGTCCGATCGCCGCTGCCGGATGCTAATAATTTGCCGTCGGGAGAAAACGCGACAGATGATACAATTTGTCTGTGTCCCTCGATTTTTAGTAATTCTTCGCCCGTCTCGGAATTCCAGATTCGAATGGTCTTGTCGCCGCTACTCGATGCTAATGTTTTTCCATCGGGAGAGAAT
>JBJXHE010000020.1:0-39602 GCA_046160785.1 Planctomycetota bacterium | reverse complement strand
GCCAGTTTGTAAGTCTGACCGCGGGCCCGCCGCTCGAATCGATTTGTAAAGAAACTTTGCTTCCCGCTGGAATATTACAGATCGGAAAGTAAACGATTCTCGATCTCTATTATTTACTTTCTTTCTCGTCCGGGTTCTTTTCTGTCTTTGCCGGCTCTGGCTTTTGCGCACCGAGGAGTTTCGGCTTTTCTGCGGCCATTGCCGTTTCATAACCTAAATGAAACGATAGCTTTGCGCTTCGTTCGATTTTGCCGCCGTCGATCTTGTCCCACGTGTCGCCGGGGCGGTGGTAATCTTCGTGCTCGCCGTTGCAAAGAAACATCGTGGGAATCTTATGTTTCGCGAAATTATAATGATCGCTGCGCTGCCAATAGATATCTCCATTTGCCATATTTGGAAATCCATACATTTCGGAGATTTCTAGAGAGCGCGCGGCCAAAGTATTAAAATCTTTATTCTTCGTGCTTGGAGTCATCATCATGTATTCCGGTTTTTGCGCGCCGTTAATCAAAGACCGCCCGACCATATCCGTATTGATATTAGCAATCATGCTCTGTAGCGGCACTGGAGGATTCTTTACAAAGAAATCCGAGCCCCAAAGGCCTTTCTCCTCCCCAGATACTAATAAAAAGACAATGCTACGTTTCGGCGCATCGACCGATTTGTAGGCTTGTGCGGTTTCAAGGATGCAGGATGTTCCCGAAGCATTATCATCGGCGCCCGGATGAATCGTGCCGCCCTGCATGCCGACATGGTCGTAGTGAGCCGAGTGAATAATATACTCTTCCCGAAGCGTTGCATCGGACCCGCGAAGGATGCCGACAACATTTGTAGCATAGTATTCGCGCGTTTCGCCTTGTATTTTAAATTTAACTTTGGACCCGGCGAGCGACTTTGCGCTCGTCGCGCTTGGTAATATAAATATAGGAGGGTTATTACTTCTAGGAATTTGGCTGGAGCGCGGGTCGGGTTTTCCGGGGGTCATCGATTTTGATGCGGCCCAATTCATCGAGCGATTGAATTTTTCATCATAATCCGCGGCGTCCATATTTGTAATAAACGCGCCTGCTGCGCCGGCTTCTCTCAACGCGGTCGCTACGGAACTATGAACATCGCCGACATTGAGCCCGCCAAAGTCGCTGATTTGTATAATTACAAATGAGTCTTTAACGGATTCAGGAAGTTTAATTTTCGCCGTGCGGCGGCCCTGCCTTCCCCGTGCGCCGGGCTGCGTTGCCACAGGTTCGTCGGCCTTTAATACAAATACGCCCGCGTCGACGATGGGCGTTTCTGTAGTAATGTCAGGAGGCGGCGTACGGACCATTCCGCGAAAGCCGGTTCCCAACGCTAATTGTTGCATCTTGCCGTCGGCGCTAATGATCGTCACGCCCGAAGACGGATCCATTTGCCCAACCGCAAGTGGATAATGTTGCAAAAACGTGCGCTTCCCATCTTTAACATCGCCAAACGGTTCGAGCCCGAGTTTCTCGAATTGTTGTACTAAATATTCCGCGGCCTTTTCGCAGCCTGGATCGCCCGTGTCGCGGCCTGCGAGTTCCTTCGATGCCAAATATTTAACATGCACCATCGCTTCTTCGGCGCGAATGGTATCAAGTCCTTTTTGTAATGATGATTGGCACGCCGCGAGCGGCGCGAAAACTCCCGCGAAGAGCGGGACAAACAGGAAGGAAGATTTAGTAAAGTTCATGGGGCGCTAGTTTTTGTTATGATCCGCTCGATCGGCCAAATCTGGACGTCGATCTCACGGGAAAAATGTAATATAGGATTCTGGCGAGGGATTGTTAAGTTTGACGCGTTTGGCATCGAATTCATGACTATTTCGGCGGCGGCGCGTTGCAGCTTCCACGGCGCGTGGTGAATTTCGCCGCGCATCACCGCCCCTTTTCCGTTGGAGGAATATAAACAATACCGTTCGGTGAGCCACGAATCGAGCGAGCCGGGTTTGGAATGGTAAACTTCGCCATCCGGAGAATACTTACATTCAAATTCCGCGGCCGGGGAGCCGCGGTGCGCACGCGTGCTTTTATAATGAAACGAATTGTTATTTTCCGCGAGTTTCATAGCGGCGAAATAATAAGGTAAATGAAACCAGCGCCGCGCGACCTCGACGGCAAGACGGTTCGCGGCATCAAGACTAAAGAACCAGACGCCCGGTTTTTGTTGTGATTCCTGTACATGGTCGTTTGCATGCAATCGCACATAGGTACGAACATTCAGCTCAAGAAACGCGGAAGTTCCGGGAATCGCCGGCAGCCCGCGCAGCCGAATGTTTTTCATCCCAAACGGAATGACGCCGAGCCACGCGGATCCGTCGAACGTTTCGATTTCGAGTTCGCGCGGAACGAATGGCCGGAGCATCGCCGCGTCGACCGGCCAATGCATAAATAACAAATGATACCAAGTCTGCTCCATCACCCAAGGGCGGCTTGGTGGTGCCCACGGTCGATGATTAAGATTCGCGAGCGCGCTCAGTTTTTTAAGTTTAGTTCAGTTTTATTAATATCTCTGTTCTAATTCTTTTAACTACTCGCCCGCGACCACGGTAGCTTTCGACGCGGAGCGCGCTTGTTCGAAGGCGTTGTACGCGCGTTCAAACAATTCGGCGCGCGAACCGTTCGACGGAAATGATAATGTTGCAATTCCTGAACATAACTGAATCGGATCATTAACAACGTCGCGCAGCCCGCGTTCTGTAACACTTTCGGAAATGCGCTCGAGCATGCCCTGCGCTCCGTTCGCGAGCGTGTTGGGCAATACAAACAAAAACGAATTGACTCCAAATCGCGCGAGCATGTCTGTGTCGCGAATCTCATTGAGAAAGATCGCGGCGATTTCTAATAATGTTTGCGATGAAGCCTCGCCGTCGAATCCTACAATTGCGATGCAGAGCGGAGTTGCGAATCGCTGCGCGCGCTTAAATTCGAGGTCGAGCGAGTACGCGCCGAACGAGGACGAATGTAAGCGAGTTTCCGGATCGCAAATCGCATCGAGCAGCGCGGGGTCGTCGGGATTTGCTAAGTCTCGAAGTATGCGATCCTCGGCCGAACCGCTCAGCGCCGCGTCGCTATCTGTAGTTAACATTTCCGCGAACGCCCGCGATTCGCGTGGCTTCAGAAGCGCCTTCACTTCTGTAGTCTTTGGCGGAGATGATAGAACAACTTCGGCGCCCGCAAATCGAGCGAGCGCGAGCTGCGACGCATCCATTCTCTTCGCATTCGGATGTAACAAAACGAGACGCAGCCGCGTCGAGAGCCGCAGCCGCCTCAACAGTTCATAACAATTCTCGGAACCGGAAATATTGTAATCAATAAACGCGACGCGCGCGCCGGTCGCGACCGCGCCGTCGATCGAATCGGTTGTTGCTAATACGGCCGCTGCTCTCGTTGCCGATGTAACCGCTTTCGCGACGAGCGGATTTGTTGTAACAACCAGGATCGCCGCGCCTTGCTCAGGCGTTTTTGCGCGCTTCGCAGATTTGACAATTGTGCGCGCGGCGCCCTTTGCAATTTTAGTCTTCGATTTTGTAAGTTTCTTTTTCTTCATGTTGAACCCCGCGGGAGATAATTAGCTTGTCGCTTCGCGCAACGCTTCGTCCGACATTTCAAAATTAGCAAACGCGTTCTGAACGTCGTCGTTGTCTTCGAGTTCTTCGAGCAACCCGATCACACGTTTGCCCATGGTAGCGTCGACGGGAATCGTTAACGTTGGAATATAAGTAAATTCC
Organism: Planctomycetota bacterium; assembly: GCA_046160785.1. Taxonomy (GTDB): domain Bacteria; phylum Planctomycetota; class UBA1135; order UBA1135; family JACQFD01; genus JACQFD01. The sequence continues at coordinate 35,857 of JBJXHE010000020.1, read as the reverse complement.
GATGCCGACAATTTAACGCCCGCTTTTTCGAGCGCGCTTTTGATTTGATTGAATTGCGTCGGCTCGCCGTAAATTGTAAAACCGCCATCCTCGGATTTGATATCTTCCGCGCCCGCTTCGATGGCAATTTCTGTTAATTTATCTTCTCCGAGCTCGGGATTTCCAACGGTGAATGTTGACTTTCGCGCGAACATGCGCGCAACGCTGCCGGGCGTTCCCATCGCGCCACCCGCGACTTCAAATGCTTTCTTAATTTCAGGGCTCGTTCGGTGGCGATTATCTGTTAACGCCTCGACCAGCACCGCGACGCCGCCCGGGCCGTATCCTTCATATATCACTTCTTCGAATTGTTCACCGCCGAGATCGCCGGTTCCTTTTTTAATAGCGCGATCAATTGTATCTTTCGGCATGTTGACCGAGCGCGCCTTTTCGACTGCGAACGCGAGCTTTAAATTATCATTAATATTTCCGCCGCCTTGCCGGGCGGCGGAAGTAATCAATCGCGAATACTTAGAAAAGGCCTTTCCGCGCTTGGCATCAACCGCCGCCTTTCGGTGTTTAATATTGTGCCAAGGTGAATGGCCGGCCATGCTGTTCCCGCTTGGTCCGCCTCGCGGAAAAAGGGTCTGCCGCGAAGCGAAATAGTAGAATTAGATTGTTAACGTTTACTGAACTGTACAGATCGGCGTGCGCCGCGCTTTCCATACTTCTTGCGCTCTTTCATGCGGCTGTCGCGTGTTAACAATCCGTTTTCGCGAAGCGCCGGTTCAAATGCCGTATTATGAGATTTCAGCGCGCGCGCGATTCCTAACGATATTGCGCCGGCCTGGCCCGTCGGGCCGCCGCCCGAAACGTAAATATGAAGATCAAACTTATCGCTCGAACCTGTAACAAGCAGGGGCGTCCGCACGCGCGCGCGATCCTGGTCACAACAGAAAAAGCGGTCGTAGTTTTTAGAATTAACGAGAATCGTTCCCGTTCCCGCGAGGAGGCGAACGCGGGCGATCGAAGTCTTGCGACGTCCGGTTCCGCGCGAAAGTGTGGCGTCTGCCATAATGTTTAAATTTACAGTTAGCGAATTAGGCTAGTTAATTAAATACAGTTGATTAATACGGTTTATTGGTTTCTTTATTAATAATTAATTCTTCGGGGCGCTGCGCCGCATGCGGATGCTCGGTGCCCTTGACAACTTTAAGTTTCTTAATCATCGCGCGGCCGAGTTTGCTCTTGGGAAGCATTCGGCGAACGGCGAGACGGACGACGTGCTCGGGCTTCTCATCCAGCCACCGCGAAATCGCGATCGTGCGCTGGCCGCCCGGATACATCGAATAGGTTTGATATTCTTTGTTAGCGAGCTTCGAACCGGAAAGCGCGATCTTCTCGGCATTTGTAATAATAACAAAATCACCGGTGTCGATGTGCGGTGTGAAGGTCGGGCGATGTTTCCCCATTAATACTTCTGCCACGCGCGACGCGAGACGACCGAGCGGATAGCGCGACGCGTCGACGACGAACCAGTGCCGGTTCACATCGGTCGGACGCATCATTGTTGTTTTCGAAAGCACCATGGCGTGCGCGGATTATTAGTTAAGATCGAGGACGATCTGCGAGAAGGTCTATGAAACGAAAAAGGGCCGAAGAGGCTACGGCGTGAGGCGTCGGGCGTCAACGACGCGGAAGCTCTATTGAAATGATTCCGAGCGAGAGATCGGTGCGGACGACTACTTTTCCTGCGATGCGGCGTTCGATCGCGTCGACGAAGCTTCGGACTCCGGGCGAGCTGAGCGAGTTGACCGGCGTGTCGACAAGGTCTGCCGGCAGCGGCAAATGGACAATAGACGCAACAATTCGCCGGTCGCTTTGCAGACCCGAATAAGGGCCGTACGGGTTCGGCGAATTGAAAACAGGCTTCGACCGTGGCGTCGGATAGACGCGCCGCTCTTCGTCGCGCGAATTGCGTATCTTGTCGTAATAGGATATATCAAAACCCGTAATCTTAAGAATAGGTGAGCCGGGAGAAGATACAAAAACGGCCGGTTCGGGCGAACCTAAATAACTAGCATCCGCCCAGATTCCAAAGGTTAACGATACGGCGCAGACAAATAGAACAGAAATCACCGGCCTCCGATGAATAACAATACACGCGAGCAATCCGATCGCCGCGGCGGCGAATGCAATTTTAATCGATCTCGAAGATCGATCGCAAATTTCGCGGCGCCGAAGTTTTGTTAAATTAAAACTCTCGGCGGCGATCGCGGCGAGGTTCGCGGGTTTTAGTAAAATGGCTGCGCCCGGTTCCAGAAACGGTGAAATAACAGTTCCGCCGCGCGCGACGTAGCCGTCGACGAGATCGCCCGGCAATCCCTTTGCAACAATTCCAGAAAATCCGTCGAGCGCGAACGAGTCGAGCCATTGGGGCTCCGCGGCCAATCTTACAATATCCGTAAGCGGAAGATTTGTAATATCACTTAACTTTTCGGCTTCAGCCAAGTCTCCGAGCACAAACGCCATCGGGCGCTGCGGTTCGAGGTCGACACGCGTTCGCACGGCGTCTGCCGGATCCCATTTGCCCCTGGGTTGAAACTTAACATCAATAAAACCCGTTTCACTACAATAAACGGAACATGCGTATTCCTGTGAAGAGTTGGCGGGAAGCTGAACGTCATAATAACTAATATGGCCGCCCATTCCGCGAAGGCCGATTTGTCCTTTCGCTTCTTCCGCGCCCGTTGTTAATCGAACGCGCACGCCCGTGTAGTTTGGCAACTGCGGCGCGCGCGGAAACGCCTCGGCGGAAATCGCCGGATTCTGAAGCGCGAAGAGTAATATTAGATAATTAGCGAGCATCGCGCGATTCGCGAATCCACGCGAGGGTCATTACAATAATCAGAAATCCGGCGATGAATAGAGCGCAGAAAAATGTAGCCATCTCTTCGCCCGCGCCCGCCGCAAAAAACGGAGAGAACGACGAAATAGTATAATACGCAGGCGCGTCGGGAATTCGCGGGACGGCGACTCTCATCGCAACTGTAAACAACGGCGGCAATGCTGCGATACAACAATAAAGAACTCCGGCAGCCGCGCCCGGCGCCGCGCGCGCGCACGTCATCGCGAGAAGTGCCGCAATAGATATATTGATCATCGATACAAAGATTCGTTCGATGCCGTCGCCGTCGAGCCACGCCGCGCAGACGAGCGCGGGAAGAGACGATACAACGCAAATGATGGTGACGGCGACCCACCGTTCGCGTTCTGTAAATAATAAGAAAACCGTCGCCGCGACCGATGCAATCGCAACAAATGGCACGGCTTCGACGCGCGCGAGAATTTCGAATTGTAGTGCGATCAACGCGAGCGCCGCGGCGGGCGCTACAATTCCGGCAGCGCACGCGAGCGTGGCGCGCGGGAATCGTTGGAATGCTAACGAACTGCCTGCGACAGCAGCGCCGGGCGCGGAATCCATTGTCCTTGCGCGTCGAAAACGTCGGCCTGGTCGAATCTTAAATTAATCGCGCCGACGCCGCCGAGTCCGGCGTATTCCTCGAGGATGCGGGCGAGATTCTTAAACTTCTGATCCGGTGTTAATTCTCCAAACTTCGCGCTTCGCGGCGCTCGGCCCCATTTAATTTTGACGCCCGTATTCGTAATGAGCAATATTTCCGTTTCTCGGCGATCGAGCACACCGCCGCAATTAGATACATCAATTCGCGAAACGCGGAAGCCCGGGTCGATATTTAATAATTGGTGAAAGTAAAGTTGCGGCAGGAGCAACGCTACAGAAATGCCGTCGAGCACCGCGTCGTTCTCCCAGCGAACTCCCGCGTCGGGATCTGTAAATTCACCGCGCCACTTTACAATTCTCGGCAGCGAATCGAGACGGTCGGCCGGAAACACGGCGGGCGGAAGCACGACCCCGTCGGAGTCGACGAGAATTAATGATGTTTTCGTTTCGACGAGCGCAATCGGCGTACGCGGCGTAATTGCTAATTTTAACGTTCGCGGCAAACCGCGATCGGATTCGCGCACGCTCTTCACCCACGGAAGTTTTTGTAAGTCTTGCCGCAATGCTTCAATTGCGGCGTCGTCGAAGACAGAAAAGTTATTTCGTTCGCTAATTCTAAATTTAGCTTCCGCGATCCACTCGCGCGGGAGCCATTCGGGAAATTGAACCGGCAGCGACTGCGACGCGTCGACGCGAAAAAACGGCAGGTCGCGCCCGGCGCGGTACGCGATCTTTAATAAAAGTCCGCAACAAATAGCAAGGCACACCGTGATGCCGGCGGCCAGCCACGGAAATCCCGCGCGCGCCGTTTTTGTAGCTTCGGGCGCGCGGGCCGCGACGGCACCGCCGGCCGCGCCCGAATCTTTAATTTCATCCAAACTCACAATCGTCGATTTATTGAATTCGACTTTTCATTAACTTTGCTGTTAATTGATCCTGCTCGCCTGCTTTTCTGTTACAAGCGTCGAGCGCGAGATGCCGCCATTTGTTACATTCGTCGACGACGCCGATTTTGTAACACCCGCGTCATCTTCAATATCATCAACAAATAACTCAAATGAACCTATCAAATCCTCGACGAGAGACCGGTCGAGCACGACGCGGCCGTCGCCGCTTAGATCTAACTCATCTTGTAGAACGCGAATTGCTACTTTTACCGGTGCGAGGCGCCGGCGAACAATGCGAGCGAGCGGTGTTTCTTGTTGTTTTTCCATGACTAAACTCCGAAGGGGTTCGGCGGTGGGCGATTTGATTACAAAATCGTTGGGTCAACGATCTGTTGGGGTTGGATTCGTGGCGTATACAGTATCTTGTTCTGAACGTGACTAAAAACCGTTTTCCACGCAAGCGTACAAATCGCAAAAAAACCGCCGGGCCCGCGCGCGCTTCGGAGAGCCGCGCCGAGAATGATAATGATGCCGTCGGCGTTCCGCAGAGAGCGAAACCTACAAATGTCTCGCCGTATCACGATCGCGTTCTCGTGCCGCCGCCTGAGGAGGCGCCGATTACATTTCATGGATTCACGCTCAATCCATTTCAGCGAAAAGCCATGGCGGCGATTCGAGAGGGGAAGTCGGTCGTCGTCGCGGCGCCGACGGGCGCGGGCAAGACGCTCGTTGCAGAAATAGCAATTGCGGACACGGTCGCGCGCGGCAAGCGCGTTATTTATACATCTCCGCTGAAGGCGCTTTCGAATCAGAAGTATCGTGATTTCAAATCCGTCGCGGGCACGCAGGTCGGAATCTTAACAGGCGATGTATCGATTAACGCCGACGCGCCGTTATTAATTATGACGACGGAAATATTAAGAAACGAAATTTTCGACGCGCCGCACCGCCTGGCCGAAGTTGAAGTTGTAGTCTTCGACGAAGTACACTATTTGGACGACGTCGACCGCGGCACGGTTTGGGAGGAGGCGATTTTGTTCGCTCCGCGCCAAATGCGATTTGTAGCGTTGTCGGCGACGATTCCTAATTTAAATCAATTTGTAAATTGGCTGCGGCGCGTGCATCCGCATCCCGTCGAGGAAATCGAATCGCGCTGGAGGCCCGTGCCGCTGCATCACTTTTGTTATCATCCGGCGGCTGGCGAATTCGATGTGACGCAAATTTATAAAATGCAGCAACGCGTCGGGCGTGAGGGGATGCGCCGCCAGGATCCCGACATGGGAAAGAATTTGTTAACTTCACTTCAGCAGCGAAAGGAACTGCCAATATTATGGTTTTGTTTTAGTAGAAAAGAATGCGAGCGGCGCGCGCGCCGCAATGCGTGGAGAACATTCTTAAACACGCGTGAGCGAGGGCTCGTCGAAGAATTGTTTGATTCGACGTGCGCGCTGTTTCAGCAGGAAGTGGCGGGCGATCTCGTCGAAATGAGAAATTTAGCATCGCGCGGGATTGGTTATCATCACGCGGGAATGCTGCCCGTTCATAAGGAAATCACGGAGCGAATGTTTACGTCTGGATTATTAAAATTACTATTCACGACCGAAACGTTCGCGATGGGAATCAACATGCCCGCGAAAACAGTGGTGTTCGACGCGCTTCGCAAATTTAATGGTATTGAATTCGATTGGTTAAGAACGCGCGATTATATGCAAATGGCCGGACGCGCGGGGCGGCAGGGGATGGATAAGGAAGGAAAAGTGATCAGCGTTGTAGATACTGAAGATCTCCACGACGCGCCGATCGAACGATTAGTATTCGGCGAGCTTGAGCCCGTTCGCTCGCGTTTTAATTTAAATTATGGAACGCTGCTGCGGCTCACTCAACATCTCGGCAGTCGCATCGAGGAGGCGTGGGAGCGGTCGTTTAATGCTTATCAATACGAAGAATTGTCAGAAGAGCGCCGCGCGAAGAACCGAATGCGACAATTAGAGTTATTAAGGAAAAAATTGTTATTTTTACGAAGAAACGGATTCATTGACGATCGCGGGCTCACCGATCGCGGCCGCGTCGCATCCAAACTCGCGGCATTCGAAGTACAATTAACCGATTGTTTCTTTCGCGGAGTTTTTGAAAACTTATCATCTCGCGAACTCGCCGCGGCGTTTATTGGTATTGTTTATGAAGGGCGAAAAGGCGAGACGCTCGAACAGCCCGTTCCGTCGAGCTTTGCTCCGACGAAACGCAAGATTGCTGAATCGATTCGCGATTTGAAGCGAGAGGAGTTCGCACTAAAAATCCCGGAGGGCATCCACCGTCCCGACTTTTCCTTAACAATCGCCGCGTTCTCGTGGTGCCATGGCGATACGATCGACTTGCTCGAACGCCAGACACTTACGGCCGCGGGCGACATTGTGCGCACGTTTCGAACTTCGATCCAATGTTTAAGAAATATGCGCTCCGTCCTCGCGCCCTCGTATTCTCTTTATCATAATCTTACCGAAGCCATTCAACTGCTCAATCGCGACGAAGTTGACGCGCGGCGGCAGCTCGAACTCGGCGGTGTTGAGGTTCAAGAAGACGCTACAGAACCATGAAATCTACTATTTTCGGAATATCACTTTTTGTAATTTTAGTAAACGCCGCCGCCGCGCCGCAGAAGCCGAGCGATTTTGTTGTAAAGACCGACGACGGTTATCAAATCAATGGCGACGTGATGATACAAAAAAAGAAGGACGCTAAATTTCCGGTCGTAGTTTTTATTCATGACGCCAAAGGGCGCCGCACGCAGTTTTCCGACGCGGCCGCGAAATTTTATAAAGCCGGCTACGCGGCAGTGACGTTTGATTTGCGCGGACACAACCAAAGTACAAAGAAAGAAGGGCGCGATATTAATTTAGAAAAAGACGACGAATGGAAGCTCATGCGGCGTGACGTCGCCGCGGTGCTGAATTGGTGTAAAGAACAAAAAGAACTCGATACAGATCGAATTGTTATGATTGGCGCTGGATTCGGCGCGGCGCTCGCGTTGAAATCGGGGACGATCGACGAAGGAGTGAAAGCAGTTATTACATTATCGTGCCCGCTCGCGGCGCCGTATACAAAAGACGACTGTTCGAAGTTTGTTGAAAAACTCGCGCCCAAAACTGCGATGCTTATGTATGCCGGCAAGGGCGAGGATGATAAGAAAAACCTAAAAGATATTAAGTATTACGCAGAGAAGGCGAACCCGAAGGCGTTTCTGGATAAACCGCAGTCGATCGACGCCAAAGGCGCTGATTTGTTAGCTCAAAAGCCGGGGATCGCGGATGAAATGATCGCGTGGCTTAAGAAAAACGCGTTCGATCCGGCGAAAAAGTAAAAGATAAATAAGTAAAAATTGATAAAACGCTAACGTTCATTTCGAGTCTATAATAAAAAAGCCCCGCGATTCGCGGGGCTTTCTGTCGGAAGAAGATATCAATTCTACGGCGACGTACCGTTCAAGTGAACGTTTCCGTTTCCATCGCGAATCTCAATTTCTCGATCTGTGAGTTCGCCGAGGGTCATCACGCCCAGCGGAAGCGCGTCACCATTCTTAGTTTCGCGCTTGAAAACGCCGCTCTTCGTTTTGTTGCCTTTTAATTGTAGAGATCCGGCTTTATCAAAAACGCCGGAGCCAAGGGCCGTTTCGATGAAAACATCGTAAGTATTCAAATCCGCCAAATTCGCCGCGCGCACTTCGAACGACGACGCGCCCTGCGGTGCGTTATATCTCGAACGTACCCAACCGTGCGCCTTCGGACTCGGCTGGGAGGCGGCTGGATGTGTTAGATTTGCTCTTTCATTAAAATTATTCTTGCCAATTCCCGTCGTAACCGCGGGGACAATGCCGCGAAGAACTGTAGCATCATTCTTGTCGCGGAATTGTATTCTTCGACCCGCGAGATCAATCAGCGTACCCACGCCGAGTTCCGGAGCCGGAGTTCCTTCGTTTTTGAATTCCAGTCTCCAATGCGGGGTTTTTCCCGAAACGAGTGACAACGGCCCAACAAGAAAATAAGCATTTGATCCGGCCAATGTTTCGATGTGTACAGAAAAACTTGCGGTAACATCTGTATCAACGTGCTCCGCTTCGCATTCGAACTCCGATTCACTACCTTGAATTCTTAGTCTTATTCTTCCAGTCGCGTTCGTATCGGGTGGATCGATCTCAGGACGTTGTAGCGCCACGATTCCGCATAACGCCGGGCCCGAATTATTATTATCGCCGCCCACTGCCTTTGGAGCCGGAACGACTCCGGCGAGATAAATATTCACGCCGCCAGTGTCGCGTATTTGTAAATTTCTATTTTCCAGGGCGGCGATGTCGAGAACGTCAAGCGCCGCAGGCGCCGTATTATTAGCGTCGAGTTCGAGGCGCCATTGGCCGCTTTTGCCGTTTTGTTGCATGTTGCCAACTTTAAAAAAGACTTGCAGTTCGTCTTCCATCCACACTTCAAACGGACCCGGCGGATCAGACTTCGGCAACTGTTTCGCGCGAACGCTAAACTGCTGTTTTGTAGTAATTTTTTTGAGTTCGATTTCTCCTGAGGAGTCCTGTGAAGGAGACGAAGCGGGGGGTGTGAGCGGACTCTTGCCGCTGCCGTTTCCTACGGAGAATAAAAGTAATGATAAGAATATAGGTATAGCTGTTTTTGTAAACATAATATTAAGTTAGTCTCTCCGCTCGAATAATTCTCTACGGTAAAGCCCCCAGGCGAACGGTGACCGCGCTCGCGGTTCTCGGATGAACGTACGTCGTTCAACACATCGCTGTACAAGAGCCTATCCCAAAACCTCTCCCGTCGCTGAATCTTACAATTCATCCACGCCGACATCGTTACACTGTATTTATTGAGTAATGGGTTCGGAATACTGCTATGGAATATGCCTGCGCCCTATTTATTTTGTAACTGCGTGCCTTGTCGGCGCGTCAAATTGTAGCTTCCGCTCGGTCCGAGAGTTTTGGGATAGGCTCTAATCATCTCCATCGCGCAGGACGGGTGGAGGAATAGATAGAATTCGGTTTCATATATAAAAGAGCCCCGCGATTCGCGGGGCTTCCCATCGGGCAAAGAATATAGATCTTACGGCGCGATGCCGGTTAGATGAACGACGTGATTGCCGTCGCGGATTTGTATTTTTCGGCCGGCGGCGCGCTATCGCCTTCGAGCTTCCACTCCGGGCTATTCCCCGAGACGAGCGACATCGGGCCTGCTAGATAATAAGTATCAGATCCGGCGATCGTCTCGATATGTACAGAAAAAATAGCGTTAGCCTTCCACCGGCCGCGCGAAATGTAACTTATTTCTTAATCGCGAGTAAAAACCGTCGTTCGGTAATACTACAAGACGGACAACGTCGGGCGATCTGTGTACTCGAAGGTGGTCGCCGATTCGCAGTGCAGTGCGCGGCGGAGTCTGGCCATCGACGGAGAGGCGCGCTTCGCCGCCGGCGTCGATGATTACGATTTCAATATTAGCTTTCGCCGAAAGCACGACGGGGCGGTTTGTTAGCGAATGCGCGCAAATGGGCGTAATTAATATAACGTCTAGCTCGGGATGGATAATCGGCCCGCCCGCGGCGAGCGCATACGCCGTGGAGCCGGTCGGAGTTGATACTACAATTCCATCGCCGCGGGATTCAAAAGCTAATTGTCCGTCGACGTAAATTCCTAAAGTTAATAATCGCGCGCTGGCGCCGCGGTCGACAACGACGTCGTTCAACGCGTCGCCAATGTTTACAATCTTTTTTGACGGGGGCTGGAGAATCTCGACGGTGAGCTGTTTGCGCTGTTCGAACGAATTCGCGTTCGCGATGCTCTTAGCAATGATATCGTGCGGCGCGTCGGCGGAAACGGTTGCTAAGAATCCCAGATTGCCAAGATTCACTCCGACGAGCGGAACGGGCTTTCCCGCGAGCCGCCGCGCAGTGCGCAAAATCGAGCCGTCGCCGCCTAATACAACAATTAAGTCCGCGTCGGTTTTGTTAAGTTGAAGCTTATGATCGAGATCGATCCCGGCAACATCACAATATTTCTTGAGTGCGGTCGCGAGAGCCTTCGCAAGCGCCGCGGCGCGGCCCTTGCGGCGGTCGCCAACAATAAGAACGCGCTTCAATGTTAATGAAGCGCGGCCTGGCCGCTATTGGTGCGAAGGGCCGCTTCGATTCGCGATGCTAACGATGCGGCGTCGAGACCAACTTGCTTCAATTGTTCCTCGCGCGACGAGGCGTGTTCAATCCACCGGTCGGGAACGCCAAATATAATAATACGTGCGCGCGCGTCGTCGGAATGTTGTGTAATCATCGACGCGGCTTCGAGCATAGCGGATCCAAAACCTCCCTGCGCGGAATGTTCCTCAAGTGTAAATATCATTTCGCGCGACCGCATGCGCTCTCGCAGCATGTTTTCGTCGACGGGCTTTGCGAATCTTGCATTGATCACTTCCACGTCGAGCCCGCGGTCATGTAACAATTTTCTCGCTTCGAGCGCCTGTTCACAGAGCGTGCCGTACGCGAAAATTGTAGCTTCCTGTCCGTTTGCTAATATTTCCGATTTGCCGAGTTCGATCGGCGTCCGCGGAGATGTTACATCTTCTTCGGAAGTGCCGCGCGGGTAACGAATCGCGGTCGGCACGGATTGTATACATGCAAATTCAAGCATATTCTGCAATTCAACGCCGTCGCGCGGCGACATTAAGATTACGCCCGGCATCGTCCGCAAATAGGCTATATCAAATAAACCGTTGTGCGTGGGGCCGTCTTGGCCGACGAGACCGCCGCGGTCTAATGCAAAGACTACGGGATTGCCTTGCAATATTACTTCTTGGAAAACCTGGTCGTAGCCGCGCTGAAGAAATGTTGAATAAATCGCCGCGACGGGGCGCGCGCCGGCTTTTGCTAATCCTCCCGCGAACGCGACGGCATGCTGTTCTGTAATGCCTGTATCAAAAAACCGCTTCGGGAATTTTTCTGCAAATTTATTTAAACCGGTTCCCTCCGGCATCGCGGCCGTAATCGCTACAACTTTGGGATTCTTTTCCGCGATCTTTATTAAACTTTGCGCGAACCATTCCGTATACGACTTTTTCTTAGTATTTTGCTTTTCCGACGCCGCCGGAACTGTGCATGCGGCCGGAACTGTTACTTCGGGTTCGAGCTTCTTCGGTGCGCCCTTCGGCGAAACGCCGTGCGCGCGCTGCGGGTCGTTCGACGCAGGGCCGTAGCCGTGTCCTTTTTGTGTTAACAAATGAACAAGCGTGACACCTTCGAGCTTCTTAACTCTTTCTAATGTTTCAATAATTAAATTAGTATCATGCCCGTTGAGCGGTCCAATATAACGAACGCCCAATTCCTCAAAAATGTGTCCGGGCACCGCGGCGTGGCGCAGAATTTCGAGCGCCTGTTCGAGACGGTCGCCGACGACTGGCAGGTGCGACATCATTTCCGCAATCTTGCGTTCCGCTTTTGCTACAAATGGGCTCGTGCGGATTTTTGATAAATATGCAGATAACGATCCGACCGATTTCGAAATCGACCATTCGTTATCATTCAGAATAATAGTCATTCGCCGGCCCGAAACGCCGGAATGATTCAATCCTTCAAATGCGACGCCGCAGCCGAGGCCCGCGTCGCCGACGAGCGCGACGACGTGGCGGTCCTTCAGCGAAGGATCCGCCGCATCGGCGCACGCCATGCCGAGCGCGGCCGAAATCGCGGTGCCCGCGTGGCCGGATGTAAACAAATCATATTCACTTTCCTGAACACAACAAAAACCGGTGAGGCCGCCCGTCGACCGAATGGTATGAAACCGCGCGCGGCGCCCTGTTAATAATTTATGAGGGTAAACCTGGTGGCTTACATCAAATATTAAACGATCATATCTAAAATCAAAAACGCGGTGCAGCGCAATTGTAATTTCTACAACTCCGAGATTGCTGCCGAGGTGGCCGCCAGTCTTAAAGACCGTATCAATAATCTCGTCGCGGATCTCCTGCGCTAATTGTGGTAATTTTTCGGCGGAGAGTTTACGAACGTCTTCCGGAGATTGAATTCCAGAAAGAAGGATGCGCGACGATGCGGCGTCGTTCATTGATTTTATTTTTGTAGTGAGGAGGGCGCGTGCGGCGAATGCCGAGAGCGGCACCTGCTGAATATTAACTTGTTCTTTCTGTCACAAAACGAGGAAGTTCCATCAATAGTTCTTTCTGTGAACCGCCGACCGACTTCGCCAGCGCGCGCGCTTCGTCCGCGAGCGCTCGAGCGCGTTTACGCGATGCTACTAATCCGACGGCAGCCGGGTAGGTCATCTTGCCCGCAGCGACGTCTTTACCTGGTGTCTTTCCAAGGGTTGCGGCATCGCCAACCACGTCGAGCACGTCGTCGGCGACCTGGAACGCGAGACCTATCAAATAGCCATATTTACGAATAATCCGCCGCTCCGAAGGCGAGGCGCCCGCGCCGATCGCGCCCATTTCGAGCGACGCAGCGATGAGTGCGGCCGTTTTTCCGAGGTGAATCTGCTCGACGAGAGCCCCTCGAGGCTTCTCGCCCTCGGCGTCGAGATCGAGCATTTGGCCGCCGACCATCCCCGACGGGCCCGCCGCGATGGCTAATGTTTCGATAAGCTCCGGAACAATTGTAACATTCGACAGTTCGACAATTGTAGCAAACGCTTCTGTATGAAGCGCATCGCCCGCGAGAACGGCAACGGCTTCGTCGTATTGGATATGTAGCGTTGGCCGTCCGCGCCGAAGGTCGTCGTCGTCCATGCACGGGAGATCATCGTGGACGAGCGAATAGGTATGTATCATTTCGACGGCTGCTGCGGCGCCGTCGACGGCGGTTTCTTTGCCGTCGAATGTTAAACAACCCAAATATACTAATCCGGGACGCAACCGTTTCCCGCCGCCAAAGACCGCGTAGCGCATCGCTTCAATTAATTGCTTCGGTCCGCGCTTTTTCGAAAGCCGGCGGTCGAGAACTCGCTCGACGCGCGCGGCGTGTTTTGTTAAGAATTTAGTTATCATCCTCGTCTTTGCCATTCTCACTATCAGTATCATTATTTTGGGTGCCCGACGCGGAATCTTCGAGTTCGCGAGCGTGCTTCAATCCTAAGACTCCGTCCGCGTCGCGCGACAATTCCTCCACGCGCAGCCGCGCTTTTGTTAATGTTTCGGCGCACGTCTTTAATACTCGCACGCCCTCTTCATAACGTTCAATCGCTTGCTCGAGCGGCAGCTCGCCCTTTTCGAGCTCGTCGACAATGCGGCGCAATTTATCAATTCTTTCTTCGAAATTCGGCGCGTCGCCGCCGCTCTTCTGGGGATTTGATGCTTTCACGACTGTAAAATATAAATAGTATGATATTGATGTTATTTGGGTTCGAGCGGGCGCGGCAACAAAACAAGAATTGTTAATTCTTTCTTTTCCGCTACGCCCGTTTGAAAAATGTGGCGGATCGCTTCGTCGAGTCCGGCGACGCGAATATAATCATAGCCGTCGGCGCCGCGGACGAAGATTCTGTGCACTCCCTTCGCTTTGGATCTCGCGCGGATTTCATCATACTTCTGAAAGAACTCTTGCGAATTTGATACTTTAATTTGTATCAATTGCTTTCGCGTAACGCCGGTGAGCACGCGAAACGTCGAACCGATGCCGACAAGACTCGGCTGGCGATCGCCTACAAAAAACGCTATGTCATCATTCTTGGCAACCCACTCCGCCGCCAATTTATAACTTGGAATGCGCGCGTTCGATTCGAGTGCTGAAATTGTATAATCGCGTTCGAATTCCGTTTGTTGTTCTAATTGTAGTCCGACGAGCATCGCGAGCACGATCGGGATTGTTAGCCTCGGAGACATGCGCTCTGAAATAATACAAATCGCGTACGCGGCGAGCCCCGACGCAAACACCGTCCCGAAATAGGCGAACCGCGGCCGGATATGATTGCCTGTTACGGGGAGAAACGGTGCTAATGCAACAAATAATGCAACAAAAAGAACGCCAGCGCGCCAGCGGTCTCCGCTGTTTCCTTTAATAATGGCGAACACCGCCCCCGCAATCAGCACGACGCCGATTGCCTGGTGGACGTGCAGGTATTCTGTAATATCCAGCGGCGCGGGCGGAAGCACGAGGCGCTGTAATGTAACAATTAGCCGGGAGACCATCGCGGAATCGAATTGATACTCCGGGATCGCGGGCACGAGCGAAACGCCTAAAATAAAATGTCTATAAATTAGAAATCCCGCGCCGCCCGCGATTGCGGGCGCAAACCGAATCCACGGCCCTTTTGTTTTAAAAACGGCAAAACTCTTTGCGTTGGCAATTTCTAACAAAACGATGAGCGGAAGGGCCGTCATCCAATGTTCACGAAGCAGCGCGGCGAGGCCGAAACAAAGAAACGCGATTGCTAAAGATATATACGAAAAGACCCCGTGCTTTTTGATCGCTTGATCATAAAGAATCAATCCCAGAAGTAATATTAACGTAATGCAAGGATACACAAACGCCGCGATCGAATGCACGGCCTCCGAACTCGCCGGCGCAATGGCGAACAGCGCCGCCGCGATCCATGCCGCCTGCGGACGCCGCAGGATTCTTGCGATTAACCGGCCGCATAGAACGGAATTGATAATATGAATAATAAGAAGCGTAACGCGGTACGAAACGCCCGACTGATCGCCGAACACGGAGTACGCACCGTCAAACAGCGCACCTGCGAAACTGCGGTAGGCTGTGAGTGTTTTCTTTAGCGGTTCGAGTTCCGAATTGCCATATTTCGCGAGCGCAAGCCAGTCATAATCGGATGTTAAGAATTGGAATTGTGCATTCAAACATTTCGCGAACGTTACTAACGATAGCGCTGTAACAATTGCGATCTCGGCCGCGAGCCGAAGCCAGCTCGAGCCGGTTTCGGGCGCGGGAGTCGGGGCAGCGGTATCGCTCATGGATAACAATTGGGCATGAATTACAAACTGGGTCGGATTTCGAGAACGCGAGACGTAAATTCGCCGCTCGAAAGCCGCGTTTCAACAATATCTCCGGGCGCCAGTTCTCCGGCTTTTGTTAGAAACTGCGGCGAGCCCGCGCGCCGCGCGATCGAATACCCGCGCGCAAGAATGGCCACCGGCGATTTTCCTTCGAGCCGCGCCGCCGATAATTGTAGTAAACCCTCGGATTGGATAATTTTATTTTTTGCGGCTTCCATCAATCTTCGGCCGGCAATCTCCGCGCTTCGCTCCCAGTCGGCGAGCGTCGCGCGAGGTGAATTTGTAGCGAGACGCCCTCGCGAACGCTCGAGCACCGACTCGAACGCGCCGATCCGTTCTTTAAGGTTCGACGCCATCGATCGCCGCAGCGAGTCGATTTGTAAAATATACTGTTTCACGCGCGCTTCGGGGCCAACAAGGGCCGTCGCGCGCCGCAACTGTATCATCTCGGATTCGAAGCTATCAATTTTACGATCCATCGACTCGGAGAGCCGCTGCCACAAATGCGAAAGATCTGTAAATAAACTTTCGCGGTCGGGAACCAGCACGTTTGCCGCGTCGGTCGGCGTCTTTGCGCGCCGGTCGGCGGCGAGGTCGGCAATGGTTGTATCAATTTCGTGTCCGATTCCGGTGACGACGGGAATTGTAGATGATACAATTGCGCGCGCGACGACTTCCGAATTGAAAGCCGCCAAATCTTCCATTCCGCCGCCCCCGCGCACGACCGCGAGAACTTCCAGCCCAAGATCTTTAGCTTCCTCAGATAACAATTCGATCGCGGCGGCCACCGACGCGGGCGCGGCGTTTCCCTGCACGACGGTCGGCAGCACAACGACGCGAGTCGGGAATCTCTCAAATAAATGCTTCAAAAAATCGCGGATCGCGGCGCCTTCGCCACTTGTTACTAATCCGATCGCTTTCGGAAAATAAGGAATCGGCCGTTTGCGTTCGATTGCAAATAATCCCTCTGCGAGAAGTTTTTTTCGCAATGCTTCAAATGCCGCTGCCGCCTCGCCGATTCCGCGCGGAACAATTTTATCAATCGTTAATGATAATTCTCCGCGCGGCGCGTACATTTCTACATTTCCACGCACGAGCACAGCCGCGCCGTTTTCGATCGGGAACTTTAATTTAGCAATCGACGATCGCCACATTTTCGCGCGCACAAGCGAAGCCGCGTCCTTCAATGCAAAATACGCGTGCCCCGATGCTGCAATTCCACGAAACTCTACAATTTCGCCGGCAACCCAAACGTTAGTAAACGGTGGTTCGACGCAACCTTTAATTTGCGCGACGAGCTCACTGACGCTCACTGCGCCGGGAGTATCTGGATTCTTAGCTCCGCGGGGCTCGGAGTTCGGAGGGAAGTTTACCGATCCGTCGAAGAGCGAACGGCTGGCCATTGGGAGGAATCGTTATGTTAACAGATTCCGCCGTTGAAACGTTTATCTAATATTAACGAGGGGCGCCGCCGACCCACCGAATCGGAAGAGGAGTTTCACCATTCTCAATTTCCGAGGCGTCAACGTTTGGAATCAACATGTGCAGTTTTCCGCCCGGAAACGCGATCGGGCGCTCGCGACCGCGCGCGCCGTCTTCGAAGTCGAGTTCGAGCCGCCGCTCTTTCGGCAAATATGAAATTATCAATTTTCGCGCTCGAATGGTTTGATCGATGCGCGGCTCCTTGGCGCCCCGATCGATGACTAATGTTTGCAGCGTGACTCCCACGAGCGCCTCCGGCTCGACGGATGAAATTTCAACAAATTGCAAACGTAAATAATCAGTGTGCGCGGCGAATAGTTTATTAAGTCTTAACATCGCCGCGATCGCGGCCGGATCGGGCGGCGTCTCGGTTATATTCGGTTTTGTTAATTCCGGGGTCTGCGCCGCGGAACCCGCGGTAACGACGCCCGTAAACAATTCCGGAATCCGGCGTTTCCAATCGGCGGGATCAAGCGAGCGGAATTCGAGCGTTTTATGAACATACGGAATCTTAGTGCTTCCTGACAATTCGTAGCCGTCCTCGAGCTTCATAACAATACGCGGCTCGAATGCCGACTCTTCAATTCTCACATTCCTGGCTGCTACAAATCCGGCGGGCTTGCCGAGTTTATTATAGCGAGTGAAGTAGGCGTCGCGCAGTTCCGTTCCCGAGCGCCCGCCGACGTCGACGATGCGCATATCCGTTCCCGAAGCAAATGCTAACATTGAGTTTAATTCTTTTATCACCGCTTCGGACACGGGCGCGAGAGGATCCGGCGCAGGAATGTTATATTGTTCAAACGGGTCCTTTTCGCCCGCGTTCACGCCGGGCTGGCTCGCCGCCGCTTCGTTATTGTTAATTTGACTGTTTATTTGTCCGTTAATATTGCTGTGCGTGCTCTTTAACGTTTGCCGGAGGGCTTCCGCGCTCAAGCCCTTCGAATTTAATAATGCCATCACGCGGCTGATGCCGTCGCCCTCCTGAAGCGCTTGATTCTGATATTGCTTCAATTTCTCTCGGACGTCTTCGAGCTCTTTTTTAGTTTTATCCAATTCGTCCGACGCGACGGTCTTGTCGCCGCGAACGGCTTCCGCGGCTTTCTGTAACTCCGACTCGCGATTTGTTAATTGAACAATCTTATCTTCATAATTCTTCCGGTCCGCGAGCGCGTCGCGAAACGAAACCGCGATTGTTTGCAATTCCTTGTCGCGTTCCGCACGGCGATCTTCAACATCCGCGCGAATCGCCGCGAGAACCGTCTCCGAATGTTTATTTTCATTTGTGTCGAGCGCGCGCTGTATCGCAAAAAAACCGAGCATCGACATTCCTAATAATCCCGCCGCGAGCACGAACGACCAGTTCCTCGACCGGCGCGCGCGAGACTCCGCTTCAGCACGGCGGCGGTCCGCGTTTTCGACGGATTCTAATAATCGCGATTGCGTCGTCGCGATCGCGCGAAAAGTATCATTAAGTCCAGCAACGTTTTGTAGTAACAGCTCCGTGCGTTCAGCGCGCTCCGTCGACTCGCGCAGCACGCGCTGGTTTTCGGCTAATGTTTGTAAAACCGCTGCCGCATGAATCACGGCCTTTTCGGCCGGAGACGGAACAGTTGTTAATTCTCGATCTTTCGGTTGATTCGTATCAATTTCGTTTTCGTTAGATTCCGTCACCGCAGCGGAGTTCCCGGCGTTTTTTCACCCGATAAACGTTCTAGTATTGTCATTGCGGGCGCACGATCGAATTCCGCGAGTTCGCGTTCCGATACGCGTGTCGCGCGCAATATAACATCTTCGGCGATCTTGCCGCGGCGAAAGCTCGCCGAGTCGCCCTGGTCGAATGCATCAATAATTCCTACAAATCCGACGCGGCGCGAGGTGAACGGAGCAAGATCTGTATCAAGGCTGCCGCCCGCGAGCGCGGCGTGAAGCGGCGACGGCGGATCGGTGTTCCCCTTCGACGGCAGCGGGCGCATCTGGGTCGAGCCAATTGTAATATTCCATTCGCCGTCGACGAGTTTGACAGATTCGTTCGAAAAATTATAAGCATCAATTCGCGCGATCATTTCACCCGGGCCCAATGCTAAGACTCGGCTTTCCGTTTGGCTCCGAAACTTTCCGACGAGCGCGGGCCCCGGCCCTCTTAATACAAATCCGAGATCTCCCGAACGACCAATATAAACTTTCTCGATCGAATCTTCGCGCGCCGCCACGGACGGGCGAGCGGACGGCGACTTTCCGGGCGCCGTTAATTTTGCGACCAAAAGTATGATTGCAAAAATAACAAGTACAGAAGCTAACAAAAGCGCGGCGAGCGCAATGGCGCTTTCACCGCGCTCGCCAAGTTTTTGATAGATTCGCGTTTGCATTTATTTGCTATCTTCGATTTAGCTGAGCGGCTTCTTTTTGTTCTTTTGCCACCACTTTTCCCATTCGCGCGGATCGCGCAGCGCGCTCTGATTCGAAAGGCGCTGGAGCGTGTCAATCATCGACGGCGCGATGAGGTCGTAGCGGTCTTTTGCTACTTTTCCCTGCGGTGTCGACGTGTCGTTCGCCTGTCCTTGCGAACTGATAAAATCTTTTATTAGTTTATCAATAATTTCTCTACGAAGCTCTTCTTTCGCTTTTGTATAATTGCCAAGGGCGGTGATGGAGTCGGCCACGATGATGTCGTCTTTATCTTTTAACTTGTCGAGTAGAAACTTGACGGAGCCCGGGTCTTCGGTCTTCCCGATCATTTGAAGAATTCGTCCGCGAAATCTCTTTGCTTTCTTAAAATCCGGCTTCTCGTAGATTTGTATCAAACGCTCGGCGCCGAGTTCGTGAAACTGGCTCAGTGCAACAATGCTGCTTTGAAAAAGCCGGCATTGCTCGCCTTCGGGCTTTTCACTACTGCGTCCGCCGCCGTCGCCGTTAGGTTCCGCGGGAATGCGGAGCACGTCAAAATTCTTAGTAACCGCGTCGGCGACGAGCTTTTGATCTTTCGGACCATACTCTTCAAAGTTTTTTACTAATTCCGCCATCGGCTTATCGATGGCTTCGTCGTCTTTCTTAGCATCGACGAGTTTCTTCATTTCGGCGCACAGCTTCGGCACCTCTTTGTTGCCATCTTTCTTAGTATTTTTTGCGTCGGGCGGCTTGCCTTGCGCCAATGCAATTGTAGAAAACGCGACGAGCGCGGCGGAAATTGTAAAGATGGAGCGTCGTAACATCGGTTGACCTCACAGCGCCTTGGGAGATTTAGTTAACAGCCAGAGAAGATTAACGACCGTTTTGCAGGAGAACGGCTGCTAACAATACGGCAAAACTCGCTCCGCACCTATACGAAGAATATGGCGCAATGAGGAAAGCCCGAAACGGAGAGCGCGGCGTCCTCGGACGCGAACAGTTCACAATTCGGCCTGCCGATCTAGGATGCGTTCAAACGATGAACTCTTTGTACGCGAAAACTCGACTCGTCTGCGCCGCGGCGATTTGCATGATTGCGTGCGCATCCATACCACCGGGAGCAGGTCTTCCAACGACTTCTGAGACTCTCGGGGATCTTACAATTCAAATTCAAGTCGAGCCCGACGCGAGTCTTGATTCCGCAATCGCGGGTTTGAAGAAACTCTACTTCATGTGTTATCCGCAACTTCTGAAGCGATTCGAAAATCCGAACAAGCCTGCGAGCCGTACAGTGACCCTAGTGCTCATTCCAGACTACCCGTGGCCGGCGGCTTCATCGGGTAACAGAATTATGATTAATCTCACAGCACTACGGCGCGCGCCCACTGACATCGGATACCTAGTACATGAACTGGCACATGTCGTTCAAGCATACCCAGTCTACGAACCGGGTTGGCTGACAGAGGGCATCGCTGACGTTGCGCGAGCACAGTACACTCCCCACTCCGATCCCTTCTGGTCGATGCCCCAAAAAATGCAACCCGACTGGAGTTATCAAAGTGGATACGGAATCGCCGCTAGTTTCCTAACGTGGCTTGAAACTCGACATACTGGCATTGTGGATGTGCTCCACCGAAAGATGCAGAATGGACACTTCAAGATAGAGTTGTTTGCGGAGCTGACCGGCAAGGATGCAGATGCACTGTGGAGCGAATGTGTGAGCGAACTGGGTAAGTGACGTGTGTTGATTCGCTCCAAACAACTGGGTCACTACTCTGTTTTGTACTAACTCAACTCAGCCGCGTTCGAGACCGTCGCACATACTCCTTCCATGATTTCAATCGCATCATAAACAATCGCGTTTTTCGAAGTCCGCACGCCGTTTCACGGGGGATTCCAAGCCAGGACGCCGAAATCGCAGAACGCTATGAATTGCCAAAGCCTGTTCATGAAAGGGTCCGGAGACGTTCCGAATTTCTAAATCTCTTCCATCTCGAGCGGGCCCGGCGCGGTTTTTAAGTCTTCTTCTTCGCGGGCGGAACGCGCCGCGGCAAGCTTATTTGTAATATCTCGGTTTTCAGGAAGTTCAACGATTCGCCCGTCGTGGAATAGAACGGAATCGACGCCAAGCACGCCCGCGATGCAGTTTGTTATAAATATTTCGCGCGCTTTTGTAATATCGTCGGCGGTGATGCCCCGGAACTCGATTGGTATATTTAACTTTTGCGCTTCTTCCAAAACAATCGCGCGCGCGATACCGGGAAGCGGAAACTGCGCGTCGCCCGGAGTTACTAATTTATCGTCGATCCATACAAAAATATTACAGACCGTCGTTTCGACTGCGATTCCGTTTTGATCGACTACAAATGCGTCCCACGCGCCCGCGGCTTGAGCTTCTTTTCGAGCTGTAGTTTTCGGGGCGCGCAACGAATGTTTAATAATATCTTCGTTTCCGCGCGCCTTTCCTACTTTTGGCCAAAAGATACGAATCGGCGCACCTGTAATATCACGATTGCGCGGCCACAAACTTGCCGCGGGAATTCCGTGCCCGGGCGCTTCGGCGCGCATCGCCATGGGCTCCTTCGGGCACGCGCCAAGTTTATTACGAATCAGTTGATTGACGCGTTCGCGCGCGCGCGGAATTCCAAGCCAGTCCGCGCCGCGTTCGAGGCGGTCGAGATGTTGTTTAAGAAAAGCCGGACGCTGATTAACGATTGCAATCGTTTCGTAAACACCGGTTCCGAAAGGTAATTTAATTTTAGGTTTGTCCATTTGATATTTATTATTTTTGAGCAGTCATCGATAAGGTATTTGGAAACTGCGAATCCCCGAGCGCGTTCGCAAGCGCGCGCGCCTTCGCGAAACTTTCATCATATTCCATCCGCGGGTCGGACTCGGCAACGATCCCGCCCCCCGTTCGAAAGCTACAATTCCACGCGGCCGCGCCGCTGGCGTTTGTGTCACGGCGAAATGATAACGTTCGAATTGCAACATTGAGATCGAGGTCGCCGTTCCACTGAATCCAACCGATCGCGCCGAAGTTGACCCCGCGCGCTTCGTGTTCAACCTCGTTCA
Source organism: Planctomycetota bacterium (assembly GCA_046160785.1). GTDB lineage: Bacteria > Planctomycetota > UBA1135 > UBA1135 > JACQFD01 > JACQFD01. The sequence goes on along the minus strand of JBJXHE010000020.1, from coordinate 13,517 downwards.
GAAGTTCGACGGCTCTGATCTTCGGGCATCCCGTGATCGATCCGCCCGGAAATGTTGCTTTTAACAATTGAGTTGTATCAATTCCGTTTTGTAATTTTCCTTCCACGGTCGCGACGCCGTGAAAAACAGTAGCATACGATTCGATTTCGCGCGCGCGCGCAACGTTCACCGATCCCGGCTCGCAAACGCGCGACAAATCATTACGTTCGAGATCGACGATCATCGCGAGCTCGGCTGCGTCCTTTTCGCTCGATTCTAATTCTAGAATTGCAGCATTGTCGATTTGTAGGTTTCCGGTGCGCGGCCGCGTTCCTTTAATCGGCCGTGTTTCTATGAATTGGCCTCGCCGTCGCAAGAATAATTCTGGCGACGCCGATACAATTGCAAAATTCCCGAATCCTAAGAATGCGGAAAACGGGCTCGGGTTGCGTTCGAGCAATCTTAAATAAACATCGAATGGGTCGGCGGTGTCGGCAGCGACAAACGGTTGTGATAGATTTGCTTGATAAATTTCGCCGTTACCGATTTGTTGTATCACCCACGCCGCTGATAACAAATATCGTTCGCGCGACCAAAGCGCTGCCACGTGCGCTTCGGGCGTCGATGCCGTTCTGCGCTGTGAACCTAACAATTCGAGCCGGAGCGCGTGTGTGCGTGCGGCGTCGAGCCCGCGTAAACCCGCTCGCGCGTCGCCGTCGACAATACAACAAATAGAAGGTTCTTTACCCTTCTGTTTCGCGACCCACGCCTGAGGAAAAAACATTCGGCAATCCGGCAAATCAAAGATTCGCTCGGGTGCTGTCGGAATGCGCTCGAAGAAACGCCCGCACTCGTATCCGATATATCCAATGCCACCGCCGTGAAACGAACTCTCAATTTCAGATATATCTATTTTGCGCGATAACACGCGCTGGATTTTTGTAAACGGATTCTCGCCGCGCGTTTCTATCAATTCGAGCGGTGGTCCGAATGCTACTAATGAATCCCACGCGAGCTGCGGCGGCCCGCCATTCCCTTCGAGCCACGCGATTTCCTCGCCCGCGTGCCACGCGCCGGCCGCGAGATGATCGAGCCGAAATGTTGCTGATAGCGGGGCGGAAAAAACGCGAAACATAATGTTGATTTAAATCTTAATATACCGCGTGTGCGAAACGCGATTATATCCTATTTGGAAAATCTCAAAAACGCGGCGCAGTGTTCGCCACACACGCTTCGCGCCTACGAAAACGATTTGAAGCAATGGGCAGAGTTTGCTGAGAAGCGCAATCTGCCGCCGCCTCGCGATGTGTTGGCTCTACACGTTCGCGGCTATGTCGCGCAGCTGCGAAATGCGGGGAAATCGCGCGCTTCGATCGCGCGCAAACTCGCGAGCGTTCGGTCGCTTTTCCAATTCTTAGCATTGCGCGGCGAGGTTGAGGGCAATCCCGCAAAAGTTGTTAAAACGCCGCGCCTCGAACGAAAATTGCCAAAGGTTTTAACAAAAAACGAAATCACTACAGTTCTCGACGCGCCGTTATTTGATGATTCGCTGCTGGGGCTTCGCAATCGCGCGATGCTTGAAATATTATATTCCGGCGGGTTGCGCGCGAGCGAATTGTTATATCTCGAACACGACGATGTCGACGCCACGAACGGTCTCATTCGCGTTCTCGGAAAAGGTAAAAAAGAACGGCAGTGCATGCTCGGCGCGCCCGCGCGCGAGGCTTTGCAAGAATATCTCGAAATGAAACATTCGAAGGCACCCGGCGAACCGCGCGTCTTTATTAATAAATTTGGAAATCCGCTCAGTGATCGCTCCCTTCGCCGGCTCTTCAAACAATTCATCTGCGCCGCCGGACTCGGCGGCAAAGCGACTCCGCACACGATGCGCCACAGTTTTGCTACACATCTTTTGGACGCAGGCGCCGACCTGCGCTCCGTTCAAGAAATGTTAGGACACGCGAGCCTGTCGACGACGCAGATCTATACTCACGTTTCGATTGAACAATTACGCGATGTTTACAAAAAAGCGCACCCGCGTGCGCGGCGGCGTTAGCAGCACTTTTGCCACGGGCTGCTAGCTTTTCTTTGGAATTATTAAAATAATAAGAACGGCGATGAATGATAAGAAAAAACCGAGAAACCCCCAAATGACCGCGGGCTGTCCTTTCGACGGTGCGGTTTTATAACAAATGACCGCGCAAACGATCGAAAGCAACAATTGCAACCCGGAGATCACCGGAAGTAGAGCGCCAAAGTCAGAGAGGAACATAATATTTAACTCCCATTATAAACGATAAATGGCGGCGGCGGCTGCCGCTACATGACTAAAACTGGCGTCCCTAACGGGATTTGAACCCGTGTTACTGCCTTGAAAGGGCAATGTCCTAGGCCGGGCTAGACGATAGGGACGCGCCTTTGGAATCCCGAAGAATACCCGCCCGCCTCGCGGATTTCAGCGGTCTCGTTACGGCCGCCGGGTTTTGTAGCGTTCGTCACTCACAAACCCGCGAGCGCCTCGGCGAATTTCCACTCGCGCGCGGCGATTTCAACCATGCCAGAGTAGTCGTTTGGAGGTTCGGGCGTCGCCGACATGGTGTACGTCTCGATCTCAATACAATTCGTGAGTTCGCTACAATTCTTAAGGACGCGCTCCAAGTCGCCGCGCGTCGTGCGAATATCGGGGTGTCCGGCGGTCGCCAAGTAAATCGGAATATGAAAATGAGTTCGCAATTCGTCGACGGTTGTTAAGAATGTTTCGTCGGCTAGCGCAGGCGCGAGATCGCGATGTTTAAGAATACGATTGCTCGCGGCGCGGCCGTACGTTTGATGTAAATACTTGGGCTCCGCGAATTGTAATAATTTTGCGAGCGCGGCGCGGTTATTCTTAGGATCGAGAACCGCGGGCGCCGACGACGCCTGAATCTTGCCGATTTGAATCCCGGCGGCGGAGAGTTTTGTTAATGATGCGACCGGATCCTCAAATTCAACGCTCTGATGGCAACAATCGAAACAAACGCCGAGGTGTCTTCTGGCGACGCCTTCGAGCCACGACGGACTCACGCTCCATTCGGCAGCCATCCGGCGCATGGTCGACATAAACGTCAATTCGAGAAATTGTATCGATTCGTCGGTTGTTTCAATTCGCGACATCGGCTCCGGCTCAATCGATAATATTAATTTTCGGCCAGTCTCTTCGTGAATCTTATTAAACGCGATCGCGGTTCGGAGCCACGCCCGGGCGACGCGCCAGTCGCGCTCTTCGTTAATATTCGATTCTTTATAATAACCGCTGTGCGTCGAAATCGATCCTTCGCTTCCGCGCGGAAGGAGCCTTGCAAAAATGCGCGCGGCTTTTTCTGTATAGACGCGCCTCGGCTCGGCGTCCCACGCGGGTTCGAAAACTCTTTCTTTAACAATAGTGTCGTGAAATCCGCCGAACGGGAACGCGTTAATTGTAACAACTTGAATGTTAAGACTTTTTAACTCGCCCTCAAACGCGTCGAACGCCCCCGGCTGCTCAAGCTCGTCGCACGCACGGGAAGATAAGTAAAGACCGATCGGCAGCGCGCCCTGGATTGCTAATTTTGTCCGCAGCGGCGACGCGAACCCGCGTAGCATCGCGCGCACTTCGTCGAGCGATTCGCCGGGCAGGAGATTAGTGCAATAGGTGAGAATCGGCTGCAATGAAGCGATCCCGTCAATGTTAACAATGACGCGGGATTATTGGTGGGACCGGAGGGAATCGAACCCTCGACCCTCAGCTTAAAAGGCTGGTGCTCTACCGACTGAGCTACAGTCCCTGGGAAAAGGGCGAGAAGTATAGCGGGCCAGTTTCGACTTGGGGAGGGGCGAGACGCTAGTACTGCGGATCGGCGACGCGCCGAGCGGATGAGGCATTCAATTTCGAGGCGTGCTTCGAGGGCGCCGCCTCAAATCGTCATAATCTCTTCCGTCTTTTTCTTAACAATATCATTAACTTTCGCTTCGAATTCTTTTAATTTTGCGTCGACTTCCTCTTGGAGTTGCGCGGCGAAGTCGTCGGTTAATTCTTTTTTATCGTTAGCGTCGTCTTTGGCTTTATTAGCATCACGGCGCAGGTTGCGCATCGCTACTAATGACGTGTTGCCGAATTCCTTAGCTTTGGCGGCGAGTTTCTTGCGCTGTTCCTCGGAGAGGGGAGGCAAATTGATACGAACGACTTTTCCATCATTATTAGGATTGACGCCGAGGTCGCTCGTTTGGATCGCGCGCATGATGTCTTTGAGCGCGCCCGCGTCGAACGGTTTTATTGCAATTGTGCGCGGTTCGGGTACGCCGATTTGTGCTAATTGTTTCATCGGCGTCGGCGTTCCGTAGTAATCCACTAAGATTCGGTCGACGAGCGCGGGCGACGCGCGGCCGGTTCGCAGGCCAGTGAGCTGGTCATTTAAGTAGACTACAGATTTTTCGAGGCCCTCCTCCATTTCGAGAAGAATCATCGTATAACTATCGGGGACGGCAGACATGGCGGTTACTGTTATTATTTAAATATAAACTGAGGTAACTATTCGACGCGTGTGCCGATGGCGGCGCCTTTGACAACTTTTTCAAGGTTGCCCTGCACGAGTCCGTTAAATACAACAATTGGAAGTTTGTTTTCCATGCACATGGCGATTGCGGTCATGTCCATGACGCCGAGCCGGCGCGTGACGACTTCCTGATACGTTAATTTATCAAATTTCTTCGCGCCCGGATTTTTCTTAGGATCGGAATCGTAAACTCCGTCGACTTTCGTGGCTTTTAACAAAACGTCGGCGTTGATTTCCGTAGCGCGCAGCGAGGCGCACGTATCTGTAGTAAAGTAAGGATTGCCGGTGCCGCCCGCGAATATAATAATTCGACCTTTCTCGAGATGGCGCAGCGCGCGGCGCCGAATATACGGTTCGCAGACGGCGCGCATTTCAATCGCGGAGAGAACGCGTGTCGGATGCCCGATTTTTTCAATAGCATCCGAGAGCGCGAGCGCGTTGATCACCGTTGCTAACATTCCCATGTGATCGGCGGTGACGCGATTCAAGCCTACTTTTTCGAGTTCGTGTCCACGTACTAAGTTTCCGCCGCCGACTACAACTGCAACTTCGACGCCCTGTTCGGCGACGGTCTTAACCTGTCGCGCAATCGTAGCAATTTGATTGGTATCAAGACCACCGACGGACTCGTCGCAGAACGACTCGCCGGAAAGTTTTAGTAATATTCGATGATAGACCACGATTATTAAAAAAAGGGCCCAGTAAACTTACACGGAGCCCCTTTTATTATTATGCGCCGATTTCAAATCGCGCGAACCGGCGAATAATAATATTCTCGCCCAGCTTCGCGATCAGTTCTTTAACAATCTGTTCGACGTTTTTCGAATCGTCGTGCATCCATGGTTGCTTCAATAAAACGCAACCTTTCAAAAAGGATTCAACTTTGCCTTCGACGATCTTTTCTACCATTTGCTCAGGCTTGCCCTTCAGCGCGTCGCTTTCGCGCGCGATGCGGCGCTCGCGGTCGACCACGTCTGCGGGCACTTGATCCGCAGTTACATATTCCGCGCGCGGAACCGCGGCGGTGATATGCATTGCGAGAGTCTTAACAAATGAATTGAAGTCTTCGTTGCGCGCGACGAAATCGGTTTCGCAGTCGACTTCAACAAAAGTTCCGACCTTTTGATTATGATGAATATATGCAAAAACGCGGCCTTCTTTAGCATCGCGCGTTGTCTTCTTTTCAGCGGCCGCGAGACCTTTTTTGCGCAGTCCTTCGACGGCTTTTTCAAAATCGCCGCCGGCTTCGACGAGCGCATTTTTGCAATCCATCATTTTGCCGCCAGTGGTGTCGCGAAGGCGGCGTACGGCGTCGGCGGAAATGTCGCCCATGATTCTTAGCTTTCCTTAATAGTTAACAAAAGGTTAAGATTGACTGGGAATTGTTACGTATGCGCCGGGAGATCCCGGCGCGGCCAAAGTCCGATCAGTAATGCCAATCTGTAATGCCAGATTTGTAAAAAACGCGAAGCGCGAACTTTTTTAGATTATTACTGTTAATTATTGCAGTAATTATTACTGGGCAGGAGCGGACGAGGGCGCATCGTTAGCAGGGCGTCCACCGCGAGTACCGCGATCGCCGCCTCCGCCACCGGGGCGTCCGCCGCGGCCGCCGCGTCGGGCTCCGCCACGACCACCTCCACCGCCACCACTGCGTTGTTCTCCGCTACCGCCGCCGCTTCCACCGCCACCCTGGCGCGGACCGCGATCGCCGGTTGTCGGACGACGCGAAGCGCGCGGCTTCGGTTCATCGCCGCCTTCCATCGCTTTTTGTTTATCAACGATCATCGCAGTCGCAGCGTAGTTCGCGCGGCCTTCGATGACGGCGTCGGCTAATTTTGCCATTAACAAATCGACCGACTTCATCGCGTCGTCATTCGCTGGAATAACAATATCCGCGAGCTCGGGATCGCAATCTGTATCAAGAATGCAAATTGTAGGAATGCCCATTCGGTGCGCTTCGAGCATCGCGATTTCTTCGCGGCGCGGATCGATGACTACAACTGCGCCGGGCAGGCCTTCCAATGTTCGAATTCCGTCGAGGTTGCGCGTGAGCTTGCGGCGAACGCGGCGGTATTTGGATATTTCCTTTTTCGGCATCTTATCTAATGAGCCGTCGGTCTCCATCGTCTCGTATTCTTTTAACTTTTCGAGACGCGGCTTGATCACGGAAAAGTTTGTTAACGATCCGCCGATCCATCGCTCACTAACATAAGGCATCGAGCTGCGTTTCGATTGGTCTTCGACGACTTGTTTAATTTGCCGTTTCGTTCCTACAAATAAAACCTGCGCGCCAGTCGCGGTGAGCCCCGCCAAAAAGTGCGTCGCGCGCAGCAAACCGCGCACGGTCTGTCGAAGGTCAATGATATGAATCTGGTTTCGGCGCCCGTAAATGTAAGGTTTCATTTTCGGGTTCCACCGGCTCGCCCGGCACCCAAAGTGCACGCCAGCATCAATCAATGCATCAACTGAGACAGGTTCTACCAAGGGAGTAACATGTTGCGAGCGGAGGCTCGCGCAGAAGTCGAAAGGGTTCCTAAGAAATTTGGGCCGGGCATGGTAGCGGCAGCTTCGAGGCGGTCAAGGTAGCCGCCGGTTTCATTAACAATCAGCGCGCGCGCGATCTCGGATTACTAATGCCAGATCATTCAAGGAAGAGGCGCGTTCGCCGAGGTGGGCGACCGCGGAGACGGCTTCGCCGATCAATCGGTCAATCGTGCCCTGCGCCCACGCGCGGTCGAACGGCGTCGAGAGAATCGACTTGCCCGTGTCGGTTCGCGATTCCTTTCCGAGCTCTTCGCGCGTGCGCGTCACGGCGAGGACGTCGTCGCCGAGCTGGAACGCGATTCCTACATTTCGCGCGTAACGCGTTACGGCCGTCACGTCATGATCATTAGCATTCGCCAGATGCGCCGCGCCGCGCACGGCGAATTCAAACAATTTGCCAGTCTTATGTTCGTGAACGAATTCAACAGATTTTCGCGACGGGTTCTTTTTTCGCAGTTTTGTTAAATCAATAAATTGACCTTCGATCATACCGCCATGGCCAACCGTCTTGGCGGCATCGGATACTAATTCAACTAATACGGCGCTTGTCGCGCCTGGCGAATGTGATACTAACGATTCGAACGCTAACATAATCAGCCCGTTCGCGGCGAGAATCGCGGTCGATTCATCAAATGCGCGGTGGAGCGGAGCCTGGCCGCGGCGGAAGACGGCGTCGTCCATCGACGGCAAATCATCAAATACGATCGAAGCGGAATGGAAGCATTCGACGGCGACGCAAAGCCCTTCGAGAGCCTCGGGCTTCGCGCCGAGAGTTTCGCCCGCGGCCAACGCTAATATTGACCGAAACCGTTTTCCCCCCGAGCACGCCATGCGCATCGCCGACGCGATCGGTTTCGCCGGATCCGATTCGCGTTCACGCGGCAGCCGTTCGTCGAGGGTTTTATCAATAAACGACCGGCGCGCCGAAAGATAACTTTCCACGCGTTTGCGCACGTTTGTTAACGATGCGGAATCGTCGTTTGGCTGCGGGTAGTTTGTCACAATTCGGCTGGAATATAAGTGTTGCTATGAATACTTATTTCATTTTCGCGATCATCGGCGCTCTTTGACCGTCGGGGACGTCGATCCCGAAGAATTTTAGTATTGTCGGGGCGCAGTGGCGGACGTCGGGGATCTGCGCGTCGGCCGGCAATTCGAATTGTAATGTTGAAAAGAAGATTCCCGTCACGATCGACGGATCGACGGAGCAATGGTCGCCGCTCCACTTTTCATCATTATTAGCAATGACCGATTCGCAATATAACGCGCCGGTCTTTTCATCAATTTTAAAGCCGCCGAATCCGCCGAGCGTGGAATCCCACGACACACGGTAGCCTTTGTTAAACCCTAATATAATATCTTCAGAGTTGTCGCGTTCGCCGGGTTTCAATCCCTTTCCGCGATTTGGATAAATATCGCGTGCAAGATAAGCAGTTTTAACAAATGCCTTGCCCGTCGCGGCGTCGATGTCTTTTTCTAACTTTTCCGCGATTTCGCGCTCGAGCTTTTCCTGTTCAGCGGGATCGACGATTCCCTGCGGCTCGCGGCCTTTAACGTTAATATATATTTTCCCGAGACCGAGCGAGTACGCTTTCGTCTTCGACCAGTCGAAGTAGGAAAGACCGTCTTTATCATTTAAGTCTTTTAATGTTTTTCGGCCGGTGGCGATGTCTTCCTTTTCGTCGTCATTGAGTTCGCGAAGAGTAAGATAACCATTCTTCCAGAGCCAGCTATTGGTATGAACCTGCCAGCGGAACGGCGCGAATCCGTGATCGGATACAACCAAAAGATGAGTGCGGCCGTCGGTACATTTTTTTAATACATCTCCGACGATGCGGTCGGCCTGGCGGTAGATTTCCGGAATGCAATCTTTCTGCGCCATCGTCTTTCCAAAAAATGTAACTTTCTTTTCCGCGTCTTCTTTATTGTAAAGAGGATGCTGCTCGTCGAAAAAGCGAAACATCAAATGCTGAACGCGGTCGGTTTCGCCGAATACCATATAAAAAAGCCGCCAGTCATTCTTAGCAAGCCGGCCGTGTAAGATTCGCTCGCGCTGGCGCAGGATTTCTTCGATGTCTTCGAGGAACGTCTTTTCATCAATGGCCTGATCCTTCAGCGGATTTGTAGCACACGCCCAGCCGAGTGTTTCAAAATCACGGATGTCGCGATCATTAGCAAGTTCCGCGGAGAAATTCGAAGGATACGAAATCGGCGCCGTGAGCGGCGGTGCTTTCGGGTCGAGGTTTAACGGCTCAACATACAATTCGACGGGATCGATCGACTGGACGCGGAATCTTACTAATACGGAAAGTCTTAGTAATGGATTGAATTGAAACGTTGCGCGCGTGAGTTCGCTCCAGTCGCCGACGCCAAGATCCGCGCCGTTCAAGCGGATCGCTTTATGTTCCAATTCGAAGGCGGCCTTCTGGCCGTCGTCCGAGGGAGTAACAAATAATTCGAGCGTCGCTTCTAATTTATTATTTAATTCCTGATTAATATCATCGGCGCGCTGATTCAGAATGCGAATCCGCGCGGGATCGGTATCGCCGGTGGCGAGTTCGCTTTTGATAGCTTTCTGCTCCGCCACGAGCCGGTGTTTTAACCAAAAATTCTCCGGGCCTTTAATTTTAGCGCGATACGTTTTCGTCTTGCCGCGATCCCGATCTTTTAAATGTTCGAGTTCTATCAATTCGAGCCCCATTTGCGCTCGTTTTTCGATCGATTTGAATTTGTTAACATCGCTCGCCAATATCCAATAATCGCCGTTGCTCTGCCGCGCGTCGGGAACGCCGAGCCCCGCGAGAATTTTAGTATGATTTAGGTCTTCTTTACCAAACGGAAACACCATCGGAATCGAGAGTCCAACTGTTGAAACGCCGCGTTCATCTAAATATTTCCAAAACGGCGTGCCACGGCGCTCTGCATTTGCGATCGGAACGCGCGTCGGAAGATAACGAACCATCGACGCCGCCGCGCCCGCGCCGACTGCGCCCAAAACTAACGATAAAAGCAGCGCGGCGCTTTTTGGAAATTTCGCGCCCAGGCGAAATAACAAAAAGAATATAATAAATAACGCAAAGCCAATTCCAGCAATTGTAAAATAGCGGACGTTCGATCGCAGGAATATGGGTAGATACGGATCGGCGTCGCCTTCCGATCGAAACGCCATCGCATTCGCGGCGCACGGCGCTTCGCGCATTTCACCGGTCGCACGGTCGACGTTTTCGCGGCAGACAAAATCATAAATATTCGTGCTGTCAGGTCCGAGCCCCGTGTTGAAGGCAGCCCACGAAACCGGCGACTGTGCGGGATTTGTAGTTTTTAGCGGATAGAAACTTCCGCTCACACTCAGCTTTTGTAAATTCGGGAGCTGATTCTGCTCCATGAGATTCTTAACAATTTCGTTGTCGGCGCCGTCGAATCCGATCACGATCATGCGCGAATTGTTATCTGCTTGAACGTTAGTGTTGGCGGCTGCAGGCAGTTTTGCAAAAGCCGCAGGAGAGGCGGCCGCGGGAGAATCGGAAGCACCGCCGAACATGGCGAGACCGGCGAATACAAACGAAAGTGGGGCAGTCAGCATGCGGGAATTAGTGGAAATGAAGGGTTGAACGAGAACTGTGCCAAACAAACCGTTCCAAGACTGCTAACATATTCTAAGAATTCGTATGCGCATCTCGTCCCGATCTATCGTTTTTTTATTGTTGTCGGCCGCAGGGCTAATTCTTGCGATTGTCTGGGTGGTGGGTGGGTTAAAGAGCCCGTTTACGTTCGGCAGCCGCCCGTCGCAAAATACAAATAGCCTCGACCGAGACGCAACCGGCCTGCCGCTCGCCGAGGCTGCCGCGAGCGCCGACCCGAATCTTAGAATTCCGCCGTCACCTGCCGAAATTGCGCGAGGCGCCACGATCAAAGGACGCGTGAAGCACGAGCCCGCGGGCGAGCCGCTCCCGGCCGATCTCGTCGTTCAACTGCGGCCGGCGAGATTTCATAAGAATAAAGAACGCGCGGTTTCAAAGGATCTCAAAGTGAATGCTCGCGGCGAGTTCACGGCGGAAGCACTTCCGTACGCCGCATATGAACTGCGTGCGACAGCCGCCGGATGGAGCGGTGTCGCTTCCGAATTGAATATATTACAAACCGCGCCGTATGTTAATGTTAATATTCGGATAATTAAAAATCCGAAATTGTCGGGAAGCGTGCGCGACACGATGCGCGTTCCGGTCTCCGCGATGCGCGTGGAGCTCGCGGGGCGCGACGAAATCGGAACCGTGGTTCGAAAAGATACAAATACCGACGGCGCCGGAATGTTTCATTTCGAAGACGTGCCCGACGGGGATTATACAGTTACGGTCGGCGATGTGAATCACCCGCTGCGGACGCCTTTAACAATTCAAGTGCGCGAAGGCGTTGCACCATCTGTAGCAATCGATATTCCCGTTCCGGCGTCTATCGCGGCGCGCGCGTTTGTTCCGGGCTACGACGTTCCGGTGGAAGGCGTTTCCGTTTTGATGTTTCGCGCGTCCGACCTGGGCAGCGCGACGGAGTCGATCGTCACGGGCAACGATGGAAAAGCTACATTTAAAAACCTGCCTCCCGGAAAATATATTATTCGCGCGACGCGCGAATACTTCAAAAGCGTCGACGCCGCCGTGAACCTTGCGGAAGGCCAGTTTGAAACCGTCGATCTCGGGATGGAGCCGATGCTCGAAGAGTTGATACAACAATTGGAGCTGTCCAATCCGCCGCCCGTGAAATAGAAAGCGTTTTATTAGAGAATTGCCCCGTTCTTTTTTCAAATCACCAATTTCAACCATTACAAATGATCCCCGAACCTATCTTTCAGACCGATTCATACGACGTTCTCCGTCCGATTTTTAGCAAAGAGCAGATTCGAAAGCACAATGCACAACGGTATGAAATGGAAATGTTAGATGGTGTTTTACATTATGATAAAGAGAAGAGGGTCATCGTTGGATATTATGAAATGACTCCCGATCGCTGGTGGGCGAAGGGGCATTTTCCCGACCGGCCCATGATGCCCGGCGTGCTCGCGCTCGAGTCGGCCGGCCAGTTATGTAGTATTTATTTTAATGAATATTCCCAAGGCCTGCGGATGGGCCTTGCTAAGATTGGCGAAGTGCGCTACGTGCGCCCGATGGAGCCGCCGGACACGCTCTTTATTTTGGGCCGCCTTGTAAACAAAAAGTTAAAATTCGCTAATTTTGAATTTCAGGGAATTATTAACCATCAGGTGGTTTTCTACGGCGAATTCACAGGCGGCGCGATCTAGTCATTTGTAATTTATAAGAATAATCGAAGGTCCTTATTAAATGGCAAGCGCCGCTCGACGCGCGTCACTGGCGCTCGCCGCGACCACGCTGGCGTGGGGTTCGACGTTTGTTGTCATTCGCGAATTGGTACAACCGGCCGAAGGTGCCGGCTTCCCGCCGATCTTACTATTAGCGGTGCGGTTCGCGATCGGCGTCGGCTTCATCGGCGTATTGTTACTTATTAAGAAAACGCCGTTTCCTACAATTGCATGGAAACGCGGTCTGGCGCTCGGCGCGATCACGGCCGGCGGATTTGCATTTCAAACGGTAGGATTAAAATACACCACCGCGTCGCGCTCGGCGTTCATAACCAATGTTTCGTTATTATTAGTTCCGCTTTTTGGAGTCATGCTTGGCCGCGCGCATCCCGGGCGACCCGTCTGGGCTGGCTGTATTGTTGCATTGGGCGGTCTCTATTTTCTTGAATTTCCGTGGGACGCATCCGCGTCGATTGCTCATGAAACGGCCGACGCCTATCTCTTCGGCGATTTATTAACTCTCGGCTGCGCGGTTTTCTTTGCATGCCAAATTCTTGCTACAGAAACGTTCGCGCGCTCAACGCCGCTTTTGCCGCTCGTCTTCGCGCAGTTCTTGAGTTGTTCCATTATCGCTATTATTTTTTCATTAGCGATCGGCGAATTTTCACAAACGATTCCGCTTCCGGGCGGCGCGGCGGCCTCTCTTTGGAAAATTGCATTTCTCGGATTATTTGCAACTTCGATTTGTTTACTTATTCAAGCGTGGGCGCAACGCAACATTTCCGCGACGCGCGCGGCTCTGATTTTTATGTTAGAGCCGGTCGTCGCTACTATTCTCGCGTTTATCTTTCTTGCCGAAACATTTACATTTGCGCAGTGGGTCGGCGCAGCGCTCGTCTTTGCCGGAATCTTTATCGCTGAGATTTTCTCTGGCGGAACGGCGCAGTAATTCTACGGATTCACGGCCGCCGGAGGCGCTGCGTCGACCGGCTCCGGATCCAAAATAGCTGTAACATCGAGTTCGACGCACGCGCACGGGATTTGTAATAATCCCGACAAACTCGGCTCGGTGCGACCGCCTTCGCCCGAAACGAATTCTTTAACATACG